>NZ_DASQNP010000094.1:0-24096 GCF_035644915.1 Streptomyces sp. | reverse complement strand
GAACCGTTGCAGGTTTCTCCGCCTCATCCACCGCATCCAGCCGTCATGCACGGCCTTCGTCGGAGGGAGTGATCAAGCCCTCTCCCACGTGCGGCGATTCCTGGCCACGGCGTAGATCCTCTCGACATCGGGCGGCGCGAGGGTTCCGGTGAGCGGCCCGAGCGCCGAGACCTCACGACCTTCGTACACGCGTACATCGAGCAGGGTGGCCACCGTGGTCACCCTGGCCGCGCCGACGAAGACGAGCACCGGTTGCACGTCGACCGGGAAACCGCAGCCCCCGGTGAGGACCCTGGACGCCCGCCTGGCCTCGTTGCGGCTCTTGCGCACATGGGGATACGACTGTCCGCCGATCCTCACCGAGTCGTCGCCCACCCAGACCCTTGCGCCGGGGTGGTGCTTGGTGTTGAGGCAGAAGACGCCTCCCGGACCGATCAGCAGGTGGTCGATGTCCGCGTCTCCCGGCAGCGGAATCGAGTGCAGCACGCGCCAGCCGCCTGTCGCCAGGCGTTCCAGTTCCGCCCCTGTGACCTGTTCGCCCTTGAGGCCCGACCGCCAGCGGTCCGCCTCGGACCTCCTGCCGAGCAGCCGCATCAGCAGGTACAGCCACGTTCGCGGGGCAAGCTCGTCGACCTTCCTGCGGAGTGCTTCGCCGGGCCGGTTCGACGCGAGATCGTCCGCGGGGTCCGGCGGCAGGGTCCCGGCTTCGGTGGATGGCGGCACCCCCACGGTGGAGAGGTGTGGTGCGATCACATCGACCACCTCGGCCCGGTACTCCTCTGCGAGCACGGTGAGCCGTCCGGTTCTCCGGTCGTACCAGGCCACGTTGGTGCCGTCCGGCAGGTTCACATAGAGCCGGTCGTGCCCGTACCGCTTCCACGGCGAGATTCGTAACCCGCTCACGCTCCACCCCCACGCGACAGCGACGACACCACAGCCATGGGAGCAGTCACGACCGGCAACCACAAGCACGCCGGCGCGGTAAGCATTCCCCCGCTTCACCAAGGCCGGCGCACGGCGTCGGTCCGCGCCCGGAGAACGGCCATGACGGTGTCGTCCCGGCTGGCTACGGTGTTTCCGTGCTGGAGGACGACGGCGGCCTGGCCGCCTGGCTGGAGTCGAAGCGGCTGCTCGTCAGCCCCGAGCGCCGCATCGACACGTTGCGACGCCTTCTGGCCGAGGACGACGACCCGCTCCTGATGCACGACTACGACCTGATCAGTGATCCGCAGACCGTCGCCGTCGTGAGGGCCCAGCAGCGCGCGGCGGGGCAACGCCGCCGCAGGCTGCGGCGGTTGGCGGCGCGTCGGCGCTCCGCGGAGTGACGTTCCCGGGCGGTCGAGGAGGGCCGGAGCACCGGCCCGGGGCGCGCAGGTGAGTCCGCGCCCTGGGAACGCCTCCTCCGGCTCCGCCGTGCGCCTTCTCCCGGAAGCCGCGGTGCGGCGACCCTGGACGGGGTCGGGACGGCTCACACCGGGCAGGGGGCGGTTCATCGTGGCGCGCACACAGTCGAAGTGCGGGGCGTGGACGGAGAAGGGCACCAGGTGCCAGAACCTGGCGATGGTCGGCGCATCACGCTGTCACCTCCACCGCGGCGACTGGTCGTCGTACACCATCGAGAGGCGCAAGGCGAAGGCGCGCAAGCGCCGCAGGAAGTGAGCGGCGCCGCAAGGAGTGGGCCGGCAGCGGAGTCGGTGGAGGAGGCGCCAACCGGCTTACGTGGAAAGGCCTTTGGAAGGATGGGCGGCCCAGCTCCGAGCCGAGAGGAACCGCCGTGGCCCGCGCCGTCACCCTGATCCGCTCCACCTCCCTGTCCGACGTCGCCGAGTACGCGTACGCGGCCACGGCGCCCGCCGAGGCGCGGCTGGTCTTCCTCGCCGGTGCGTGTCCCCTCAACGAGGACGGGACGACGGCGGCGGTGGGGGACTACGCCGGCCAGGCCGCGAAGGCCGTCGAGAACATGAGGACCGCGCTGGCCGACGCCGGCGCGTCGATCGAGGACGTGATCAGCACGCGGGTCCTCGTCGCGTCGGGCCGCCGGGAGGACCTGGTGACCGCCTGGGAGGTGGTCCGGGACGCGTTCGGCGACCACGACGTCCCCAGCACCCTGATGGGGGTCACCGTGCTCGGCTACGACGACCAGCTCGTGGAGATCGAGGCCGTCGCCGCCGTGCTCGACTCCTGACCGTGTCCGGTGGCCCGGACGCCGCCGGGGCCGTTCCCGTCATGGCACAGGGGTTCCGACGGCGTTCCGGGCGAGGGGAGAAGGCGTGAGGAGCGAGACGGCCCAGAGCTGGGACGAGGAATACCGGCGCGGTCGCTACGAGGGCGAGCCGGCCGTGGCGATGGTGGAGGCCGTCGTCGGGGCGGCGCGGTCCCGCGGACTCGGTTCGGGGCTCTACATCGGCTGCGGGAACGGCCGCAACTTCGTTCCGCTCCGCCGGGCCGGGCTCGATCTGGTGGGGCTCGACGTCTCGGGCGAGGCGCTGGCGGCGCTGCGGAGGCGGCTCCCCGGGCTGCCCGCCGACCGGCTCGTGCACGGCACCGTGCACGACCTGCCGCCCGGCAGGCGCTTCCCGGTCGTCATCGGCATCCAGGTCTTCCAGCACGGGCTGCGCGACCAGTGCCACGAGCACCTGGCGGCGGCGGCCGGCCTGGTGTCGCCCGGCGGACTGCTGTGCGTCCGGGTGAACGCGGTGGGAACCCGCTTCCACCCGGCCCACGAGGTGATCGAGACCCACGCCGACGGCGGGGTGACGATCCGTTACACCGAGGGCCCGAAGCGCGGGCTCGACATCCACTTCTTCGGGGAGCGCGAGCTCGAGGGGGCCCTTCCGGAGGGCTTCGAGCCCGTCGTTCCGCTGAGCAGGGTGACCGAGCGGAGGGTTCCGCCGGCTCCGGGACACTGGTGCCAGTGGGAGGGGATCTGGCGACGGGCCGCCTGAAGCGGACCGGGCCGCCCGTCCGCGGGCCCGGAGGATGCCGGAACGGTGACCGGCGGGCTGCGAACAGTGACGGAACCGGAGCCGGGACGATATCGTCACTTCTTCAACCAACGGTGTGTTCGGGGCCTGTGGGGGGCTCGGAGGAGGACCACGACGTACATGAGCCGCCGTTCTCGCGGACTGGTCGCCACCTGGGCGGAGATCCAGCGCCAGCAGCAACGACAGGAGGAGGCGCAACGGCGTGCCTGGTCGCAGCACCAGCGCGAACAGGAGCGCCGGCAGCGGGCCGCGGAGCGGGCGGCCGCGCGCAGCCGGAGGGAGCAGCAGGCGGCCTACCGGGAGCGGCGGGAGGCCGACGCGCGGCGGCGCACCGACGAACTCGACCGCCGGGTCGAGGTGTTGCGGAACCTCCTGGTGACGGGCTGCGCCGCCCCGGCGTTCACGCCCGAGGCGCTCAGGCGCCCCGAGCACGTCGAACCGTTCAGCCCCGGGCAGCTCGGCGTCCCCGTCCCGATGCCGGACCCGGCCGCGTACCAGCCGCAGCCGCGGGGCGGCTGGGTTCTCGGGGCGAACCGGCAGGCCCAGGAGCAGGCCCGGGCGCGGTACGAGCACGACTGGCACGCGGCCCAGGCGGCCGAGGCCGAGCGGCAGCGCCGGCTCGCCGCCTACCAACGGCAGTACCAGCAGTGGGCGGACGAGCAGTTGGCGGCGATCCGCCGGCACAACGCCGGTGTCGAGGAGCTGGTCGCCAACCTCCGGCGGGGCGAACCGGACGCGGTGGTGGAGTACTTCACCGCCGCGCTGTACGCCTCGGAGGGGTGGCCGGACGGCTTCCCCCGCCAGGTGTCCGCGTCGTTCGACGCCGCCGCGCGCCAGCTCGTCCTGAACTGGGAGCTGCCCGGCTACGCCGTCGTGCCGGAGGTGTCGGCGGTGAAGTACATGCCGGGCGCCGACCGGGACAAGGAGGTCCGCCGGCCGGCCACCGAGCGGCGGGCCCTGTACCGGGACGTGCTCGCGCAGTGCGTGCTGCTGGCGGTGCGCGACCTGTTCGCCGCCGACCGGTTCGGCGTGCTGGACTCCGTCACCCTCAACGGGTTCGTGGACGACACCGACCCCGTCACGGGACACCGGACGCGGGTCTTCCTGGCCACGGTGCTGGTGCCGCGCGCCGACTTCGACCGGCTGAACCTGACGCAGGTGAGCGCCCCCGAGTGCCTGGTGGACGGTCTCCGCGGTCAGCTCTCCGACCGTCCGGACCGGCGCGCCGAGGTGCGTCCGGCCCGGCTGCCCGGCGAGGCCGGGCGCGCCGTGGTCTCCCACGGGGACGGTGAGGAGCCCGACCTGCACGAGATGGACCCGCTGGAGTTCGAGGAACTCGTCGCGGAGCTGTTCCGGGCCATGGGCATGCAGGCGGTGACGACGAGCCGGTCGGGCGACGGCGGCGTGGACGTGGACGCGCTGGACCCCGACCCCATCCGGGGCGGAAAGATAGTCGTGCAGGTCAAGCGGTACCGCAACACCGTGCCGCCGAGCGCGGTGCGCGACCTGTACGGCACGGTCCAGAGCGTCGGCGCGAACAAGGGCGTGCTGATCACCACGTCCGCCTTCGGGCCCGGATCGCACGCCTTCGCGGCCGGCAAGCCGCTCACCCTGATCCAGGGCACCGAGCTGGTGGACCTCCTCCACCGCCACGGCCTGGGCGGACGTCTCCGCGGCGCCCTCCGCCGGGGGGAGGCCGCTCCCGGCGCCGGGCCGGACGCCGGCTCCGGCACCGGCTCCGGGTCGGACGCCGACCTCGACGCCCGGTTGGACGCCGAGCTGGACGGGACCACCGTGCTGGGCCTGACGTGGTCCGGCGGCGTCGCACTGGACGTGTGCGCGCTCGTCTGCCAGGGGAACCGGGTGCTCGGCGAGGACCGGTTCGTCTTCTACAACAACCCCAGCACCCCGGACGGCAGCGTGCGGATGATGCCCGGCTCCGGCGAGGACAAGGCCGCGGTCTGGGTGCGTTTCGAACGGCTTCCCCGGGAGGCGGACCGGCTGGTGCTGGTCGCCGCCGTCGATCCCGAGACCAACCCCGACGCCGACCTGTCCGGCTTCACGGACGCCCGGATCCGCCTCTCCGACCCCTCGGGGACGGTGGTCGACGAGCTGGACGTCTCCGACGGCCGTCCCGGCGAGACCGCCCTCGTCCTGGGCTCGTTCCGCAGGCGCGCCAACGGCGACTGGAACTTCGTCCTCGGCGGCAAGGGCTACCCGGAGGGCCTGGTGGCCCTGGTCGAGGAGTACGGCATCGAGGTCGAGTGAGACCCCGGCTCCGCCGCACCGCCGCCCGGCTCCGCGGCGCCGCCGCACGCGCGCCGCGGAGCCGGCGGATCA
This sequence comes from Streptomyces sp., assembly GCF_035644915.1. Classification (GTDB taxonomy): domain Bacteria; phylum Actinomycetota; class Actinomycetes; order Streptomycetales; family Streptomycetaceae; genus Streptomyces. The sequence goes on along the minus strand of NZ_DASQNP010000094.1, from coordinate 18,772 downwards.
GTGGGCGCCGCGGCGCCTGCTCGTCGTCCGCTTCCGGTAGCCGAACGGGCCGGGCAGGTCCATGGAGGTGGTGCGGTGCCCGGACGAACTGACCGTGTGCCTCGGGCCCTTGCCCTTGCCCAGGGTGACCGACCAGGAGCGGCGGTTGATGTTCAGCCGGACCCCCGGCAGGATGCGGAAGCTCTTGCGGAACGTGATGGACATGCGGTCCCCTCAGTGGTCGTCGGCGGTGGAACGTCCCCGCCGCAGGTGGTGACTGCGGGTGGTGTACGTGTTCCCGCTCCCCCGCCGGACGAACGCGGCGCCGGACGAACCTGGCGGGGCACGCCGTCCGGCCCGGGGAACCGGGAACACCGGCGGTGGTGGTCACCGGGCACGCGTGGGCGGGGAGCGGGTCAGCTCCCCGCGGGCGCGGGCCGGCCGTGGGGCTCCGGAGCGGCGGGGGCGTCCGGGCCGTCGCCGGGGAGTTCGGCGAAGGAGTACGGCGGCCAGGGGCCGAGGAAGCGGATGCGGGCGGCGGGCTCCTCCTCCTGGACCTCCGCCAGGACCGTGCCCACGGCCTCGATGTCCGACGTCCGCACCAGCAGGGCCGCGGAGAGGACGTCCACCTCGTCGGCGCCGCGCGCGCCGCGGCCACGTTCGCGCAGGTCCTCCGTCACCGCCAGGAGCCGGCGGCGCACGTCGGCGTAGAGGGCGTCGGCCAGGCGCTCGGAGGACTCCCGCCGGATCTGCTCCAACTGCCGGGCGAGCAGGCGGCGCAGCCCGGGGGAGCGGCCCTCCATCTCCGCCTCCAGGGAGCGGGCGCGTTCGTCGTCCCGCGCCGAGGCCGCCCGGTCGACGGTGATCTCCACCCTGAGTTCGGCCCGGCCGGCCAGGGCGTCCAGCCGGGAGCGGAGTTCGTCCGCGCGGCCGGTGATCCACGCCCGCAGGCGGTCCTCGGCGGTGCGGGAGTCGCCGGGCGGGGTGCCGGGTGCGGTGCCGGGCGCCACCAGGACGTTGAAGGTCATGGGCAGGGCCGTGCCGGTGCGCTCCCACACCGCCACGACCGCACTGTCCTGTTCGCCCACCCGGCGCCGCACCTCGTCGTCCGTGCCCTGGTAGGGGACCGGGTCCGCGTCGTGCACCAGCGCGGCGATCCCCGTGCCGGGGGCGTCCAGCAGGCGCAGGGGGTGGCCGTCGACGCCGGTGACGCCGTCCGCGGCGCCCGGCCGGTCGGGCACCAGGGCGTACACGTACAGGGCCCGGTCCGTCACCGCCGCACCTCCCGGGCCCAGCGCTCGGGGTTGACCAGCTTGTCCACCACGTCGTCCACGACCTCGTCCAGGCCCCGGTGCAGGTCCGCGACGGAGCCGGTGATGCCGTGGTCCTCCTTGATCTCCTCGATCGCCTCGTCCAGCTCCAGCAGGGCGTCGCCGAGGCGTTCGAGCTCCTCCTCGGTGAGGTCGCCGCCGTTCATGCGGCGCAGGGCCTGCCGTTCCAGGGCCTCCTGGATCACCTCGACCAGCGTGACCACCAGGGTCAGGACGCCGTTCTTGAGGCTCTTCTCGTCGACTGTGAGGGCCATGCTTCCTCCTCAACCTGCTGCGGCCTGCTGCCTTCCGGGACGCCCCGGGTCTCCCGGGGCGTCATGCCGCGGGCAGCGGCGGGCTGCCGCTCAGGGAGCGCAGCGCCCCGGCCCAGCGGTGCGGGTCGTCGGCCGCGAGGGTCAGCGTCCCGTGCGAGTCCGTCTCCACGGTGAGCGCGGTCCCCTCGCCGCCCGGGCCGTGGCCCGTTCCGGGGTGGGCCGCGATGATGCGGGCGGCCGGTACGACCAGGGCGGGCCGGGCGTCCAGCGGCGACTTCCAGACCAGCCCGGCCGGGGTGATCCGGCCGTGCCCGCCGCGCCACAGGGGGCCGTCCCGGCGCGGCTCGTGGTACCACAGGTGCCCCTCCACCAGCGCCCGGTCGTCGGGCCCCGGCACGAGCGGGCGGGCGGAGCCCGGGGAGTCCAGGGCGAGGGGCGCCGGACAGGTGCGCGCCAGCAGGTCGCGCAGGTGCCCGGGGTCCGCGGCGGACAGCAGCGCGCCGGGCCCGTCCGCCAGGTGCACGCGCACCCGCGTGCGGGGCTCGCCGCCGACGGTGCGCTCGGTCTCCAGCCGCACCGCGCGCACCGCCGCGAGTTCGGCCTGCCACAGCACCTCGCGCGGGTCGCGGCGCAGCACGACGAGCCGCTGGTCGGTGAGGTGGACGGTGCCGGGACGCCAGGTGGCGCGGGTGTCGTCCTCCAGCAGGTGGCCACCGGGCATGCGGGCCAGGACCTGTTCACCGGCGCGCAGGTCCAGGGCGCGCCGGGCGGCGGAGCGCTCGGCCCAGGCGCGGGTGTCCTCGTCCCACTGCCGCATCATGCCGTACTCCAGCATGGTCTCCATGCCCGCGATCGCCGCGCGCAGGCTGACGCCGATCAGCGGGATGTCGGCCACCGCCACGATCAGGTCCAGGTGCAGGACGGCGCCCTTGTTCAGCAGGACCTCGACGAGGTCGTCCAGGGTGACCCGCGGGTCCCTCGTCGGCTTCAGCGGAGGACGTTCAGCCGTCACGCCGCTCGTCCTCCCGGTTCACGACGCGTTCGCGCCGGTCGTCGCCCCGGTCGTCACGGTGGCCCCGGTCGTCACGGTCGTCACGGTCCTCGCGGCCGGAGCCCGGCAGGGCCTGCGGGGCCTGACGGCCCGCGGCCAGCCGGGCCTGTGCGCTGCGCCACCCGCACCACGGGCACCACTCCTCCAGCAACTGGCGGACGGGGACCCGCTTCCCGCACTCGGGGCAGGTCTCCTTCTCCTCGCGCGCCTCGCGCCAGGCGGCCGTCTCGGTGTCGGTGCCCGCGGGGAACTCCAGCCCGTACCGCGAGGCGGTCTCGAAGGAGGCCAGGGCGGCGCGCAGCCGGATGCCGAGGAGTTCCACACCGGCCACCGACACCATGATGTCGGCGTTGAGCACCAGGCCCTTGTCGAGGAGGGTCTCCACCACGTGGGCCAGGCTGCCCTCGCCGTCGCGCCGCGGCTCCAGCGGCCGGGGGGCGCGGGAGGCGATGCCCCCGCCCCGCGCGGCGGCCGGCGTCCGGGCGGGCGCGGACCGCGCCGCGTCCGCCTCGGCCGGGATGCCTCTCTCCTGGTAAGTGCTCACCCCGTACGCCTATCCGGGTGGCCGCATCCCATGCGTCCCCGGCGGGACCCCGGAGGCCGGTGGGGTGGCCAGAGCCCGCCACGGCCGCGGTGGGCACGCCCGTCACCAGCGGGAACGGGGGCGGACGCGGCGCCGGGGCCGGTCCCGTACGGCGGGCCGTCCACGGCCGCGGACGGCCGTGGACGGTGCCGCGAGGGCGGTCGCGGACGGCTCCGCGCCGTCCCGTGCGCCGCTCACACGGTGGTCTCGGCGTCCTCGGCCGTCTCCGCGGCGTGCGCACGGGCCTCGGCGTAGGCGTCCCGCAGGTCCGCTCCCCGGGGCAGCGGCTGTCCGGCCGGGGCGACGAGCCAGCCGCGGTCGCCGATCCGGCGGGAGCCGGTGACGCCCGGGTCGGGCATCAGCACCAGCGTGCCGTAGGGGAGGACGGTCCCCTCGGCGACGTCCCAGCCGTCCGCCGAGCCCGCGGCGACGAAGAACTCCGCGCCCAGCGGAGCCGAGAGCACCGGTCCCAGCGGGGCGCCGGCGGCCCGCAGCCGCTGCACGGTCTCGTGCGCCAGCTTGGCCGGGAGGCGGACGACGTCCCAGGCGATCCCCGCGGGGACCTCGGCCAGGACGCCGCGCCCCCAGGCGGACAGGACGGCGGGCAGCCGGCCGGTGGGGGAGAGCCAGTCGACCGGTGGGCGGCCGTCCGCGGCGCCGGAGGCGACAGCACCCGCGGCGCGGTCCGTCTCGTGGACCGGAGGACCCGGCTGCCGGGGCACGAGGGCGGACAGAGAACCTGCCGGGCGGGACGCGGGGCCCGTCCGGTGGGGGGAAGGGGAAATGGTCACGGTGTCGTCTTCCTGTCCCGTCCGGGAAGTTGCCGCAGCAGCCAACGGCAGTCGAGGGCGAGGGAGCGTACCTGTTGCCGGGCCGACTGCATCCCGTCGCCGAGCCCCCGCCTGACCTGGTTGCCGATCCACGCCAGCCGGGCCTGGTGGCGCAGCCATCTGGCGCCGGCCGGCGGCAGGGAGTTCGCGCGGGCCCGCGCGTACGGCAGCAGCAGGTGGATGTGGCCGCGCAGCAGCGCCTCCAGCTCGACCAGCTCCTCGCGGCACGGGGACGCGCTGCCGTGGGCCAGGGCCCGGAGGATGGTGCGCTGGATGGTGTCCGTGTCGACCTCGTCGGCCCCGTCGGCCGGGTGGGTCGGACGGACCTGGTCGCTGCCGGCGGCCGGTGCCGCGGTCGGTATGGCGTCGGGTGTCGTCTGCACGGGAACCCCCGGACGTCGTCACTGATCGCTTACGGCCCCAGCGTGGCGGCGCGACGCCCTCTCAACTGTCACTCTTCGGTGACACATGTGCGGGAAGGGCGGGGGCGCGCGGGCCCGGAGTCCGCGCCCCGGCTCACACCCCGACCCAGGAGGCCATCCGCGTCAGCGTGTCCGGGAAGCGGCGCCGCGACTGGAGCAGCCCCTCCACCGTCTCCCGCACCCGGGGGTGGAAACGGGTCTGCTGGGGCGCCAGCCTGCGGGCCTTCATCAGCGAGGTCAGCGACGCCTCGACCCGGCCGGTCTCCATCTCCGCGCGGGCCACGTCCACCAGCAGGGCGGCCCGCCGGGACGCCGCCCAGCCGCGCGGCGGGCGCACGGCGCGCGCCACCGCCAGCGCCTCGTCGAACTCGCGCAGTTCCAGCCGGGCGAACACCTCGTGCGCCCCGACGTTCGCGGGGCCGAAGGACAGCCAGTGGACCGCCCCGACCTCCCCGGTGCGCGCGGCCGTCTCCCCGGCCTGGGCGAGGTGCTCCTCGACGGCCGACCGGTCGCCGGCGCGGGCGGCGATCACCGCCGCGCCCAGGTGGAGCTGCCCGGCCACCGCCAGCGCCTCGGTGCCCCGCTCCGCCTGGCCCACCAGCGCGTGCCCGTAGTCCACCATGCGCAGGCCGATGCGGTGCTGGGCGTCCCGGCTGCGGTAGGACAGGGCCCGCTTGTACTGGCGGACCGCGCCCAGCAGCGGGTCGCCGGCGCGGTCGGCCGCCCAGCCCATCCGGTCGAGCGCGATGACCGCCAGGTCGTAGTGGCCCAGCTTGGTCGCCACGTCGTGGGCGCTGCGGCACGCGGACGCCATGGCCCGCCACAGCTCCGTGCCCGGGCGCTCCCGGCAGGAGACGGTCAGGTCCGTCAGGAGGCCCGGCAGGCTCGCCGCCGCCTGGTACAGCCGCGCCTCGCGCACGTCGCGGCAGAGCGCGTCGGCCGCCGCGATCAGGTCGGCGGCCGAGGCGGTGGCCTCGCGGGGGTCCGTGGGCAGGTCGTACAGGTCGAGCGCCTCGCGGATGGGCCGGACCAGGGCGGCGACGCGGTCGGGGCGCAGGGGGTGCTGCTCGGGGTGCCCGGTCAGGACGGCGACGTCGATGCGGAGGGCCCGGGCGACGGCCGCGACGAGCTGCGGGGACGCCTTCTTGTGCCCGCTCTCGACGTGCCGCAGGAGGCTGTACGAGTAGGGGATGCGCTGGGCGAGTCCCCGCTGGGTGAGTCCGGCGCGTTTCCGCTGGGCGGCGATCCGGCTGCCGATGTGCTCGTCGTCCGGTGCGGGCATACCGGGCCTCCGTTCCGTGCTTCACCGGAACGGTACCCGCGTTCCGGCCCGGCGGACCGGCGTGGAGAGCGGTCGTATGTGGTGAACTGCCCAGTATGACGAACCGAGTTCTGTACCTCTTCGGCTGCGCCGCACCACCGGTCGTGTACATCGACCGCGCGGTCCGTGACGCCAGGGCACAGGGATGGGACGTGTGCCTGGGGGTGACGCCGACCGCGCGGGAGTGGCTGGCGGACCGGCTGCCGGAGCTGGAGGAGCTGACCGGGCACCCGGTGCGCAGCTCCTACCGGCTGCCCGGCCGGCCGGACGTCTGGCCCCGGGCGGACGTCGTGGTGGTGGCCCCGGCGACCTTGAACACGGTCAACGCGTGCGCGCTGGGCATCACGCAGACGTTCGTCGTGGGGTTCGCCATGGAGGCGATCGGCAAGCGCATCCCGCTGGTGGTGATGCCGTGCGTGAACTCGTCCTACGCCCGGCACCCGCAGTTCGACCGGTCGCTGGAGACCCTGCGCGGGGCGGGGGTGCGGGTGCTGTACGGCCCCGGCGGCTTCGTGCCCAACCCACCGGGGCAGGGTCGGCCGGAGGAGTACCCGTGGCACCTGGCCCTGGACGCGGCCCGGGAGGCGGCGGAGTCCCACCGGGCGTGACGGGCGCGGACCGGCGCGGACCGACCTGACCGGGGTGATCGGACCGGGCACAGGATGTCGGGTGCGGCGGGACCGGCCCTCCCTAGCGTGGACGGCGAACAAGGAAGGAAGGAGGGCCGGGAGTGCTGGAACGGCTGAACCAGGCCATGGAGCACATCGAGCGGAACCTCGACCGGCCGGTCGACGCGGCCGAGCTGGCGCGGATCGCCCTCACCTCGGAGTACCACCTGAGGCGGCTGTTCTCCGCGCTGGCGGGCATGGGGCTGTCGGAGTACGTCCGCCGCCGGCGGCTCACCGTCGCGGGTGCCGAGGTGCTCGCGGGGGAGCGGACGCTGCTCGACATCGCGGTGCGCTACGGCTACGGCTCGGGCGAGGCGTTCGCGCGCGCGTTCCGCGCCGTGCACGGCGTCGGCCCCGGTGAGGCCAGGCGGACCGGTGCGGCCCTGAACTCCCAGCCCCGGATGTCCTTCCGACTCGTCGTCGAAGGGAGCAGCGGCATGCGGTACCGGGTTGTGGAGAAGGAGGAGTTCACCGTGGTCGGCAGGAGGACGCGCGTCCCCCTGGTGCACGAGGGCGCGAACCCGGCGATCATGGAGTTCGTGCGGGGCATCGGCCGGGAGACCCTGCGCCGCCTGGAGGAACTCTCCGACCAGGAGCCGCACGGGATCGTGAGCGTGAGCGACAACCTCGCCGAGGACCGTGCGGAGGGCAGCGAACTGGACTACTGGCACGGGGTGGTGACCGGCGCCCCGGCGCCCGAGGACATGGACGTCCTCACCGTTCCGGCGGGGACCTGGGCGGTGTTCGAGGGCTCGGGCGAGGTGCCGCAGGCCATCCAGTACCTGTGGCGGGACGTGTTCACGCAGTGGTTCCCGTCCAACCCCTACCGGAGCAGGCCGGGTCCGGAGATCCTGCGCACCCGGCTCTCCCCGGACGGGACGGAGGCGGACGCGGAGCTGTGGATCCCCGTGGAGCGGACCACGGACTGAGGTCCGATCCGCCCACGGACCGGGGCCCGAGCCGCCCCCACGCGGCTCGGGCCCCGTCCTCTGTGGCCCGGTTCCCGTCCCCTCGCCGGGACGGGGGCCGGGCCCTTTCGGTCATCCGGCCACTGGACGGCTCAGGGCCGGATGACGGCCCACACGATGTGGCCCAGTCCGCGTCCGGCGGACTCCACACCCCAGGCATGGGCGAGTGATTCGATCAGTTGCAGGCCGCGACCGCGCTCGTCGTCGGCCCTGGGGAAGCGCAGCATCGGCGTGCTCGCGTAGCTGCCCTGGTCGCGCACCTCGATGCGGATCTGGTCGTCGGCGACGTGCAGCAGGCAGCCGATCCGGTCGCTGTCGGTGTGCAGCACGGCGTTGGTGAACAGTTCGGAGACCACCAGTCGTGCCGTGTGGCAGACGTCGGCGGCGATGCCCCACTGACGCAGGCGCTCGAAGGCGCGGTTGCGGGCGTCGGCGACGGAGACGGCCTGGGCCGGGAGTTCGAAGGTCTCCTGACGCAGGTCAGGACGCACACCGACCCGGCTCGGGAGCGTCATCGTGCCTTGAGATAGCACCACGGCCGTTCGCCTTCCGTCCGTCTACCTGTGGGAACCCTCACTATCCTCGCTGCGGCAGGCAGAAGGCAAGAGGCGTCTTGCAAATTGCAGAATATTCGGGGCAGGCTGCTCGTGTCATCGACGGTGTGTCAGACTCTCTGTCCGACCAGGGTTTTCGGAGGGAGGGAACGTGACCACCGTCGGGCGGATCGTGCTCGGCCTGCGACTCCGCGACCTGCGGGAGAGGGCCGGCTGCTCCTACGAGGAGGCCGCCCGCGTGCTCAGCGTCAACGCCGCGACGGTCCGCCGCATGGAGAAGGCCGAAGTCGGCCTGAAACCGCTCTTCGTGGAGAAGCTGCTGGAGACCTACGGGGTCGGGCGGCCGGAGATCGACGCCTTCCTCGCGCTGGTGGAGGAGTCCCGAAGACCCGGGTGGTGGCACCGCTTCCGCGACGTCCTGCCGGACTGGTTCGGCCTGTACGTCAGCCTGGAGGGCGCCGCCTCCGTCATCCGCGGCTACGAGCCCCACTGCGTCCCCGGCCTGCTCCAGACCGGCGACTACGCCCGCGCGCTGCTGCGCACCGGCTTCCCCAACGCGTCCGACGAGGAACTCGCGCGCCGGGTCGCGCTGCGCATGGAACGGCAGTCGCTCCTCGCCCGGCCCGACCCTCCGCACCTGTGGGTGGTGATGGACGAGACGGTGCTGCGCCGGCCCGTCGGCGGGCCCGGGGTCATGCGGGCCCAGGTCGACCGGCTCCTGGAGGCGATGGCGCTGCCGAACGTCACGCTCCAGGTCCTGCCGTTCGAGGCGGGGCCCCACCCGGGCATGTTCGGCCCCTTCCAACTGTTCCGGTTCGACATACCGGAGTTGCCGGACATCGTTTACACCGAAAGCCTCACCGGCGCCGTCTATCTCGACGAGCGCCCCGACACGGCCGCCTACCTGGAGGTCCTGGACCGCATGGGCGCGCAGGCCGTATCAGTACGACACACCGAGGAGTTCCTCGGTGACATTCGCAAGGAGTTCTGACCGATGGGTCACATTTACAACGGAATGCCGGCCAAGGAACTCGGGACCGAAGGCTGGCACAAGCCGTGGAGCGGCACCAACGGCGGCAACTGCGTGGAAGCGATGAAGCTCAGCGACGGCCGCGTGGCCCTGCGGCAGTCCAACGACCCCGACGGTCCGGCCCTGATCTACACCCACCAGGAGATCGAGTCGTTCATCCGGGGAGCCAAGCTCGGCGAGGCCGACTTCCTGCTCAACTGAGCCACCACGACCACCCACCACCCCCCACGGGAGAGCAGATGACCGCGCAGGGCTTCCACGCCGACGACATCGACACCAGCAGACCGCACTCGGCGCGGATGTACGACTACTTCCTCGGAGGCAAGACCAACTACGAGGCCGACATCCAGGGCGCCGAGGCGGTCATCGGCATCTGGCCCGGAGTGCGCACCGGGGCCCGCGTCAACCGCGCCTTCATGCACCGGGCGGTCCGGTGGCTCGTCCGCGAGGCGGGCATACGGCAGTTCCTGGACGTCGGCACCGGCATCCCGACCGAGCCCAACCTCCACCAGGTCGCCCAGGACCTCGCACCGGAGGCCCGGATCGTCTACGCCGACAACGACCCCATCGTGCTGCGCTACGCGCAGGCGCTGCTGCGCAGTACGCCCGAGGGCCGCACGGCGTACCTGCACGCGGACGCCACCGACCCGGACTCGATCCTGAACCACCCCGAGCTGCGCGAGGTCCTGGACCTGAGCCGGCCGGTCGCGCTCTCCCTCAACGCGCTGCTCCACTACGTCGGCGACGACAGGAAGCCGCACGAGACCGTGGCGCGGCTGGTGGACGCGCTGGCCCCCGGCAGCTACCTCACCCTCACCCACTGCACCCCGGACTTCGACCCCGAGACCTGGGAGCGCCTGAGCCGGCTCTCCATGTCCGGCTCCGCCGCCTCGGCCCGGGCCCGGACGCGGGAGGAGATCCTGCGCTTCTTCGAGGGGCTGGAGTTCGTCGAGCCCGGCCTGGTCGCCCCGCACCACTGGAAGCCGGAGCCGGACCAGCCCTTCGCGGACGCCAGTGACGCCGAGGTGTCCCTCTACGCGGGCGTCGCCCGCAAGCCCTGACCGCGGGCCCCGGACCCGTCCCGCCCGCCCCGTCGCACGGCTCGCCGGCGGCGCACCGGGCCCCCCGCGGCAGTGGCCGCCGGGGGGCGGGCGCGTAGCATCTCGGTGGGGGACGGACGGGACGGGAACGGGGGTGGCGGTGCGCACATGGGTGGCCTCGGGCGTCGGCCTGGCGCTGCTGGGAGCGGTTGCCGGGACGCTGTGGTACGTCAACGCGCCGCGGGGCGGCCTCGACGCCGCCGAGCTGCGGGAGATGACCGTACGGGCCGCCGAATCCGTCGCCGGCCGGGAGATCCGGCGGCACTCGTACCGCGCCGTCTCCGACGAGGTGCGCCGAGCGGTGGAGGAGACGGCGCGGCGGCGGGACCTGCCGGTGCCCCACGTGGGCATCGCCGACGCCGGGAACCGGCTGGAGGAGCCGGGCGGCTACCTGATGACCTATCACTTCCAGCTCACCGACGAGCGGAGCGGCCACCAGGTCTGCCTCGTGCTGTACGAGAAGGACCCCAGGGCGGACCGCGCCTTCTTCGAACCGCACATCGCCGCGGGCGAGTGCGCGGTCCGCGACGCGCGCCCCTGAACACCCGGTCCCTGAACATCCGGTCCCCGGGCCCACGGGCGGAGCCGTTCCGGCGGGGCGGGGAGGCGGCGGAACGCCGCGGCGCGCGTCAGGCGGCGCTCGGCCCCGGCCGGCGCCGCACCAGGTAGGCGGCCAGACCGCCCGCGCCGAAGAGGGCCAGCACCGGGACCGCGGTGCCGAGCCAGTTCGCTCCCAGCCACTGGCCGCCGAAGTAGCCGACGCCGACGCCGTACAGCGCCCAGGCCAGGCCCGCCAGGGCCGACCAGGGCAGGAACTCCCCGGTGCGCCGGTGCGCCGCGCCCGCCGCCAGGCTCATCACCGAGCGCCCGGCCGGGGCGAACCGGGCCAGCACGACCAGCGGGCCGGCGCCGCGCGCCAGGGCGTGGCCGAGCCGGCCCTGGGCCGCCGCCAGCCGCCGGGAACGGGCGATGGCCCGGGCGAAGCGGGCGCTGCCCTTCCGGGCCAGTCCGTACACCGCCAGATCGCCCAGCACCGACGCCGCGGCGGCGCACAGCACCAGCGCGCACACCTCGAAGAGCGGGAAGCCGGCGGACGGCGCGGGCAGCCCGGTGGCGTCGACGGCGGTCCTCCCGGCGGCGGCGCCGGCCGCGGCGATCACGATGACACCGCTGGGCAGGACGGGGAGGAAGATGTCGAGCAGCACGGACAGCCCTATGAGCACGTAGACCCAGGGGGCGTGGATCAAGTCCCCCAGTGTTTCCTGCACCGTGACCCCCGTTCGGCCCCGGCCCCCCGGAGCGGTATGCCGCCGTACAGCGTACGCCCGCGTCACACGTGGGGTTCTGCCGGGTGCCGCCACGGCTCCTTCCCCGGTGAACAGCGGGAATTGACGGAGCATAGACCGGCGAACCGGCTCACCACGACGATTTTCGAACGGGAGTGACGGACATGCTGACGGGCAGGATTCGGGCGTGCACGGCGTCGGCGGCTGCGCTGGCCGCGGCGCTGGTGGTGACGGGCAGCGCGGGGGCCGCCGGCGACGGTCGCAAGGACGGCCGCAAGACCGCTCCCCAGGACGACAGGAGCCGGGTGGTGCTGGCCGGCGGGGTGTTCGCCGAACCCGGCGGGACCACCGTGCCGCCGGCCGTGACGTACGACAGGCGCCTGGTGCCCGCGGGCGCCACGATCGCGGTCGCCCAGCTCACCGACCGCCGGGGCATGTCGGTCTCGCTCACCGTGCGCGGCCTGCCGGCCGACCACGCCTACGAGGCGCACGTCCACACCCGGCCGTGCGGCTCCCGGCCCGAGGACTCCGGCCCGCACTACCGGAACGTCAGGGCCCCGGGGACGCCGTCCACCGGCTCCCGCGACGACGGCCCGGAGAACGACCCGGAGAACGAGATCCGGCTGGAGCTGGAGACCGACGACCACGGCGGGGACGAGGACAGGGCCAGCCGCACCTGGCGCTTCCGCGCGGGCGAGGCGCGCTCCGTGGTGCTCCACGAGCGGTCCGCGCGGCACGGCTCCGGGCGGACCGGGCACGCGGGAGCGGGGGTGGCCTGCCTCACCGTGCCCTTCGCGCCGGCGGCCCCGGCGGGGCGGTGACGCCCGGGCCGTCCGGGTACGGCCGCGGCCGGCGGCCGAGTTCCCTGTCGAGGACCGTCTCCAGGGCGGCTGCGTCGTCCCGGCCGTCCCGGCCGCCGCGGGCCCGCGCCCGGTACAGCCGCAACCGGGCGCGGCGCCCGTGCAGGGTGAGCGTCATGAGCTGGTTGCCGAACCACGGCCCGCCCGTCTTCCGCCAGCCGACCGGGGGCCGTCCCGTCCGCCCGTGCCGGGCCAGGGCCCGCCCCAGCAGCCGCCCGGCGCGGCTCCAGCCGAAGCGGAAGCCCCACCGCAGCACCGCCGGGACGCCGTTGTGGATCGGCGAGCAGGTGAGCTGCACCACCCGCGCGTCCACCGGTGCCCCGAAGCGGGGTTCGGCGCTGTACGCGTGGTGCACGTCGCCCGAGAGCACCAGCACCGTCGCCGGGGCGTCCGGCCCCCGGCCCGCCTCCGCGACCAGCTCGGCCAGCTCCCGGAAGGACGCCGGGAAGGCCGCCCAGTGCTCCAGGTCGGCCGCCTGCCGCAGCCTCTCCCCGAACCGCGCCCAGCGGGGCCCGCGCACGCCCCCGCACAGGGCGCTGCTCCACGCCTCGGCGTCGTGGACGGCCGGCGGCAGCAGCCAGGGCAGCGACGAGCCGATCAGGAGGTGGTCGTACGAGCCGCGCCCGTCGAGGACCTGCTCGCGCAGCCACCGCATCTCGGCGGCGTCGAGCATCGCCCGCTCCCGCTCGGGCAGGACGCGGGCGGCGCGGGTGTCCACCATCAGCAGCCGCACCCGGCCCAGGTCGCGGCGGTAGCTCCAGCGGGCGCCGGCCGGATCGGCGTCGGCGCGCGCGGCGAACTCCCGCAGCAGCCCGGCCGCGTCGCCGTCCGCCGCCCGCACGGCCGCGTACAGTTCGTCGGCGGCCAGCTCGGCGGGGGAGAGGTTGCCCAGGTGCTGGTGGACCCAGTAGGAGGTGAGCCCGCCCAGGACGCGCTCGCGCCACCAGGGCTCGGCGCGGATCCGGCGCTGCCAGGCCTCGCTGGTGTTCCAGTCGTCGATCAGGTCGTGGTCGTCGAAGATCATGCAGCTCGGGACGGTGGACAGCAGCCAGCGGACGTGGGGGTCGAGCCAGGACTCCTCGTACAGCCAGGTGTACTCCTCGTAGTCCGCCACCTGCCCCCACGGCGGTTCGGCCAGGCTCCGGCGGGCGGCGATCCTGCGGCGGACCACCTCGGAGGTCTCGTCCGCGTACACCTGGTCGCCCAGCAGGAGCAGCACGTCGGGACGCCCGGCCGGATCGGCCAGGACGCGGCGGGCCAGGGCGTCCAGGGCGTCGGGCTCCATCGCGCCGTGGGCGGCGGAGGGCCGCGCGGCCCAGCGGCAGGAGCCGAAGGCGACGCGCAGCGGGGGGCCGTCGGGGGCTTCCGCCGTGGTGCCGGGCGTGGTGCCGGGCGACGGGAGGGTGCGGATGGTGCTCGGCGGGAAGGGGGAGCCGGGCGGCGGCCAGACCTGCCGCCCGTCCAGCAGGACGCGGTAGGGCGTCTCGGTGCCGGGGCGCAGCCCGGTCACGGGGATCAGGGCGTAGTGGTGGCCGGCGACCTGCCAGGTGCGGCAGGAGGCGCGGACGGCGCCCCGGTCCCCGTCCCGTCTGCCGTCCCGTGTGCCGCCCTCCGGCCCGTCGTCGCACCGCACCTCGGCCTCGCAGGGCCGGTCGGTCTCGACCCAGACGGTCGCGGAGTCGGCGTCGGCGTACCGCAGCAGCGGCCCCAGGCGCAGCTCGGCCATGGCGGTGGCCCTCCCTCCGTCGCTCCGGGCGGACCGGGCGGTCCCGGCGGACCGGTGGTCCGCCCACCCGGGAACGACGGGGGAGGGCCGGGAGTTTCCGGAAATCCGGTGCGCCGGCTCAGCAGCCGCTCAGCACGCTGCTGAGCCGGCTCTTCTCGGCGGAGTCCACGGACAGGCCGTAGCTGTGCTTCACCCACACCCACATCCGGGCGTAGGTGCAGTGGTAGGTGGTGCGCGGCGGCATCCACTCGGCCGGGTCCTTGTCGCCCTTGGCCTGGTTGACGTCGTCGGTGACGGCGATGAGCTGCGCGGTGTCCAGGTCGTTGGCGAACGCCTGCCGCCGGGCGGTGGTCCAGCCGCTGGCGCCCGAGCGCCACGCCTCGGCGAGCGGCACGACGTGGTCGATGTCCACGTCGGAGGCGGCGTACCAGGTGGCGCCGTCGTAGGGGGAGTACCAGCTTCCGCTGGTCGCCGCGCAGCTTCCGTCCTGCACCACGTTGCTGCCGTCGCGCTTGAGGACGACCTCGCGGGTGTTGCAGGCGCCGCTGACGGTGATCCAGTGGGGGAACTTGTCGCGGCTGTAACCGTCCGAGGAGCCCTCGGCCCGCACCGACAGGGCGTTGAGGTAGGACAGCGCGGTGGAGGCGCTCGGCGGGGTGGGCGGAGCAGCCTGGGCGGCGGGCGCGTTCAGGAGGAGCAGCGCGGCGCACAGGGCGAGGAACGCGCCGAGGAGGGTGGATTGACGCGCGTAGAAGCCGCGCTGCGCAGCGGGCGTGCGCATGCCGTGCATGTGAACTCCCTTGGAATGGGGGGATGTGCGGGTGAACAGGGCTCCGTCAGGGTGGCGCCGAAAGGTTTCCTCCCGGTGGGGGCCAGGTAACAGGGTGACGACATGAGCACGTCAGATCAAGAGCGCGATCCGGACCGGTCGCCGCGCCCGGCGCGCACGGCGCCACCGCCCGGCGTCCACCACCGGACGCCGCCGCGTAGGGTGGCCGGGTGTCAGCCGTGCCGCACCGGGCGGCCGACGTCGCGGCCGACGTCCTGCTGCCCGTCACCCCCGCCCTCGGGGTCGTCCTCGCCGTCTTCCTGCTGGCCGCCGCCGGCATCGCCGCGTCGGCCCGCCTCGCCCAGGAGGGGGAGCGGAGCCACGCCCGCGGCGTCCTCACCGCCGGACTGCGCGCCGCCGTCCAGCTCGCCGCCGTCTCGTGGGCGATCGGCTGGGTCGTCGGCGCGGTACCGGGCCTGCTCGCCTTCCTGGTCCTGATGTACGCGGTGGCGGTACGGACCGCGGGCCGGCGCGTCACCGGCAACGCCACCTGGTGGTGGGCGGCCCTCCCGATCGCCGCCGGGGTGCTGCCGGTGGTGCTCGTGCTGCTGCTCACCGGTCTGGTCCCGGTGAGGGGCATCACCCTGATCCCCGTCACCGGCATCCTCATCGGCGGTGCGCTCACCGCGACCGTGCTCGCCGGGCGCGGCGCCCTGGAGGCGCTGCACACCCGGCGCGGCGAGGTGGAGGCGGGCCTGGCCATAGGGCTGCCGGAACGCGAGGCCCGGCTGGAGATCGCCCGCCCGGCGGCCTCCGGCGCACTGATCCCGGGCCTGGACCAGACCCGGACCGTGGGACTGGTCACCCTGCCCGGCGCCTTCGCCGGCATGCTGCTGGGCGGCGCCTCGCCGGTGGAGGCCGGTGCCGTGCAGCTCTTCGTGCTGGTCGCGCTGATGCTGGTGCAGACGGTCGCGGTCGCCGTGGTGCTGGAGCTGGTCGCGCGCGGGCGGCTGCACCGGGACGGCGACGGCTGAGGCGGACGGGCCGGAGCGGCCGGACGGCGCTGGCCGCCCGCCGGGGGCATCCCGTAGGCTTGGCCCGTCTGAAGGGGAGTAGCTCTTCGCCGGACCGTCGACACACTGGTCGGCCCGCTGCCGCGGCCGACCCGGCGCCCGGAGCCGGTGCCCGCGCACCGTGCCAGCGAGACCTTCGGCCGCAGTGTTCGTGATCCATGACCATGACGCTGCCGTGCCGAAGCGCGCTCGCTCCCCGCGGGGCCCTCGGCGCGGCGGCCCGACCGAGCGAGGATTCCTTCTCCGTGTTCAGCCTCACCGTCGCCGCCGTGACCTTCGGCGTCGTCTTCCTGGCCGAGCTTCCCGACAAGACGGCCCTGGCCGGGCTGGTGCTCGGCACCCGCTACCGCGCCTCGTACGTCTTCGCCGGCGTCGCCGCCGCCTTCGCGGTCCATGTCGCGCTCGCCGTCGCCGCGGGCAGCGTGCTCACCCTGCTCCCGCGCTGGCTGGTGCAGGGGATCACCGGCGTGCTGTTCCTGGCGGGCGCGCTGATGCTGCTGCTGAAGAAGGACGACGGGGACGAGGAGATCCGCAGGCCCGCCGACCAGTCCTTCTGGAAGGTGGCGGGCAGCGGCTTCATGCTGATCCTGGTCGCCGAGTTCGGCGACCTCACCCAGATCATGACGGCCAACCTCGCCGCCCGCTACGAGAACCCGCTCTCGGTCGGCCTCGGCGCGGTGCTCGCCCTGTGGTCGGTGGCGGCCATCGGCATCCTGGGCGGCCGTGCGCTGATGCGCCGCGTCCCCCTGCGGCTGATCTCCCGGATCGCGGCCGGTGTGATGCTCGTCCTGGCCGCCCTCAGCTTCTACGAGGCGCTGACCGCGTGAGGGGACGCGCGGGGGACGGGGCGCAGGCTCCCGTCCCCCGCGCCCCGCCCCGGTGCGTCAGTGGCTCCCGTCCGTGACGCACAGGCGCACGGCGCCGTCGCCGGCCGGCTCGACGCGCAGGTGCTCCAGCGTCGGCACGTGGAGGGTGGGGGCGAAGGACGCCGCCCGGGGGCCGACGCCGACCACCCGCATGCCGGCCGCGCGGCCCGCCGCGATGCCCGCCCCCGAGTCCTCGAAGACCACGCAGTCCTCCGGCGCGAAGCCCAGCTCGGCCGCGCCCTTGAGGAAGCCCTCCGGGTGCGGCTTGCTGGCGCTGACCGACTCGGCGGTGACCCGCACCCGCGGCATCCGCAGGCCCGCGGCGGCCATGCGGGCGGTGGCCAGGGGGACGGTCGCCGAGGTCACCAGCGCGTGCGGGACGTCCTCGATCGCCGCGAGGAAGGCGGCGGCGCCCGGTACCGGCACGACGCCCTCGGTGTCGGCGGTCTCCCGGGCGAGCAGCCGCCGGTTCTCGGCGTGGTTGACCTCCATCGGCCGGTCGGGCAGCAGGGCGGCCATCGTGGCGTACCCCTGCCGTCCGTGCACCACCTTCAGGACCTCCTCCGGGTCCAGGCCGTGCTCGGCGGCCCAGCCGCGCCAGACGCGCTCGACGGCGGCGTCGGAGTTGACCAGGGTGCCGTCCATGTCCAGCAGCAGGGCGCGGGCCGTCAGGGGGACGGCGGTGGCGTCCCGGGCGTACGGGGTGTCCGAGGGGTCCGGCGACATGCGGCGGCTCCGGCGGGAAGGAGGGCGGGCGGAGGGGACGGGAGGAACGCGGGCGGAGGGGCGGGAAGAACAGAGTGGCTCGCCCGCTGGTCAGGGACCCCGCTGTCAGGTACGGGGAACGGGCGAACCACTTTGTTCCTCTACGATACAAAGCGGTTCGCCTTTGCGCCACCCCCTCCCGGGGTCAGCGTCCCCGGGAGGCGCCCTCCAGTGCCCGGCGGGTGTGGGGGCCGTACACGCCCTCCGGGTCGCCCCGCACCCCGTACCACTCCTGGAACCGCGCCACGCCCTCGCGGACCTCGCCGTCGTACCTGCCGTCCACGTCGCCGCGGTAGGCGTACGTCTGGCGCAGCCGGTACTGCAGTTCCACGACCTCCGGGCCGCTGTCGCCCTCGCGCAGCACGGGCTCCTGCTGCCGGTCCTCGTCGTCCCACCAGTCGCCGCCGCCGCGGTGCCCGTCGCGTCCGCCGTCGCGGTCCGGGGCGGTGGGGGAGGAGGACGGCCGCGGACTGCCGTCCCCGGGCGCCGCCGGAGCGGTGGACGGGGCACGGGAGGCGGGCGAGGAGGACGGCGGACGGCTCTGCGACGGGCTCGCGGACGCGGAGGGGGACGCCGGGGGCGGGGCGGAGGGCGACGCCGAGCCGCCGGGACTCGCCTCCGCCGACTCCCCGCCGGGCGCGTCGCTGGGCAGCAGCAGGGTCGGCGCACCGTCCCGGCCCTCGAACCGCGCCTCGTCGAAGGGGTCGTCGCCGCCCAGGAACATCCCGGCCACCAGCGCACCGGAGCCGATCACGGCCAGCGCGGTGCCGCCCACGGCCAGCGCCATGCCGCGCCCCACGCGGCGGCGCCGGCGCGGGGCCGCGGCCACCGCGGGCAGGGGGGACGTGTCGTCGTCCGCCCGTCCGGCCTTCTCGAACATCGCCAGGTCGGCCGGGTCCGGCCCCTCGTCCGGCTGCGCCACCGGGCGCGGCAGCACCTCCACCTCGGCGCACCGGCAGGTCGCCCGGCCGGAGGCATCGGCAGGTCTCCGGCATACGGGGCAGATGAGTGTCTCCGCCACAGGGGGCTCCCCTCCCTCAGAAACGTCACCAGAGATTACTGGAAGGGCATCCACCGCTCCGCCCCGCGGTCGCGGGCCCGCCCGGTGGTCCCGGGGCACCCGCCCCGGGACGCACACGGGACCACGGGCCGCGCCGCCCGCCGCCGTACCGGAGCGGCGTCCGCCCGGCGGCGGGGAGGCGACCATGACGCGGCCCGCACCGGCCGCCGGCGCCCCGCCCGCCGGACCGGACGCCGAACGGCCGCGGTGCGCCGCGCGGCCGGCGACCGGGGCCCTGCTGCTGGGCAGCCTGCCCGCCGCCCTGGACCAGACGAT
>NZ_DASQNP010000093.1:0-10327 GCF_035644915.1 Streptomyces sp. | reverse complement strand
CTCTCCTCGCCCATCCGCCCCTCCCCTGGCTCTCCCCCGCCGTCCCCGACAGGGTAGGACGGACCCGTGGCGGACGGACCTGCGGAGGCCGGCCTGTGGAAAACTCGCCGCGCCCGCCCGGAGGCGTGGTTCACTGCGATCATGCATCGACAAGGAGGAGCGTCCGTGGTGCACCAGATCGATGAGTCCTTCCTCTCGCTGCCGCTGCGCGCGCTCGCCGACGCGGCGCTCACCCGGGCCGGGGAGCTGGGGGCCGAACACGCCGACTTCCGCCTGGAACGGATCCGCAGCGCCTCCTGGCGGCTGCGGGACGCGAGGCCGGCCGGCTCCTCGGACGTCACCGACGCCGGGTTCGCGGTGCGGGTGGTGCACGGCGGGGCGTGGGGGTTCGCCTCGGGGGTGGACCTGACGCCGGACGCCGCCGCCCGGGTGGCGGAGCAGGCCGTGGAGATGGCGAAGCTGTCGGCGAAGGTGATCGAGGCGGCCGGGTCCGACGAACGGGTGGAGCTGGCGGACGAGCCGGTGCACGGCGAGCGGACGTGGGTCTCGTCCTACGAGATCAACCCCTTCGACGTGCCGGACGCGGAGAAGACGGGGCTGCTGACGCAGTGGAGCGAGCGGCTGCTGGCCGCCGACGGCGTGTCGCACGCGGACGCCTCGTTGCTGACCGTCCAGGAGAACAAGTTCTACGCGGACACGGCGGGCACCGTCACCACCCAGCAGCGGGTGCGGCTGCATCCGGAGCTGACGGCCGTGTCGGTCGCCGAGTCCGGCGAGTTCGACTCGATGCGGACCCTGGCACCACCGGTCGGGCGGGGCTGGGAGTACCTGACGGGCACCGGCTGGGACTGGGACGCGGAGCTGGAGCGGATCCCCGGGCTGCTGGCCGAGAAGATGCGCGCGCCGAGCGTCGAACCGGGCACGTACGACCTGGTGGTCGACCCCTCCAACCTCTGGCTGACCATCCACGAGTCGATCGGCCACGCCACCGAGCTGGACCGGGCCCTGGGGTACGAGGCGGCCTACGCCGGCACCTCCTTCGCCACCCTGGACAAGCTCGGCACGCTGAAGTACGGCTCCCCGGTCATGAACGTCACCGGTGACCGCACCGCCGAGCACGGGCTGGCGACGATCGGCTACGACGACGAGGGCGTGGAGGCCCAGTCCTGGGACCTGGTCCGGGAGGGGATCCTGGTCGGCTACCAGCTCGACCGGCGGATCGCCAGGCTGACCGGGCTGGGCCGCTCCAACGGCTGCGCCTACGCCGACTCCCCCGCCCACGTGCCCGTGCAGCGCATGGCGAACGTCTCGCTCCGGCCGGCTCCCGGCGGCCCGTCGACCGAGGAGCTGATCTCGCGCGTGGAGCGGGGCATCTACGTGGTCGGCGACCGCTCGTGGTCGATCGACATGCAGCGCTACAACTTCCAGTTCACCGGGCAGCGCTTCTTCCGGATCGAGAACGGACGGCTCGCCGGGCAGTTGCGCGACGTGGCCTACCAGGCGACCACCACCGACTTCTGGGGGTCGCTGGAGGCCGTCGGCGGGCCGCAGACGTACGTGCTCGGCGGCGCGTTCAACTGCGGCAAGGCCCAGCCGGGCCAGGTCGCCGCCGTCTCCCACGGCTGTCCCTCCGCGCTCTTCCGCGGCGTCAACATCCTCAACACCGCCCAGGAGGCCGGTCGATGATGAAGTCCCCCGCTCCTCACGAGGTCGTCGAGCGCGCGCTGGAGCTGTCGCGGGCCGACGGCTGTGTGGTGATCGCCGACGAGGAGTCCACCGCCAACCTGCGGTGGGCGGGCAACGCGCTGACGACCAACGGCGTCACCCGCGGCCGCACGCTCACCGTCATCGCGACCGTCGACGGCGCCGAGGGCACGGCGTCGGGAGTGGTCTCCCGCTCGGCCGTCACCGACGCGGACATCGAGCCGCTGGTGCGGGCCGCGGAGGAGGCCGCGCGGAACGCCGGACCGGCCGAGGACGCCCAGCCGCTGGTGGAGGGCGTGCCCGCCTCCCCCGACTTCGCCGAGGCCCCGGCCGAGACCTCCTCCTCGGTCTTCGCCGCCTTCGCCCCGGCGCTGGGCGAGTCCTTCGCGCGGGCCCGTGCGGAGGGCCGCGAGCTGTACGGCTTCGCCCACCACCAGATGGTCTCCACCTACCTGGGGACCTCCACCGGGCTGCGGCTGCGCCACGACCAGCCCACCGGCACGCTGGAGATCAACGCCAAGTCCCCGGACCGCACCCGGTCCGCGTGGGCGGGGCGGGCGACCCGCGACTTCACGGACGTCGACCCGCAGGCCCTGGACGCCGAGCTGGCGCAGCGGCTGGAATGGGCCAAGCGGCAGGTGGAGCTGCCGGCGGGGCGGTACGAGACGCTGCTGCCGCCGAGCGCCGTGGCGGACCTGCTGATCTACCAGATGTGGTCGTCCGTGGGGCGTGACGCCGCCGAGGGACGCACGGTGTTCAGCAGGCCGGGCGGCGGCACCCGGGTCGGCGAGCGGCTGTCGGAGCTGCCGCTGACGCTGAGCAGCGACCCGGCCGCCCCCGGCCTGGAGGCGGCGCCGTTCGTGATCGCGCACTCCTCCGGCGACGACGCCTCGGTCTTCGACAACGGGCTGCCCCTGTCGAGGACCGAGTGGATGCGCGGCGGCGAACTGCGGCACCTGCTGACCACCCGGCACTCGGCGGGGCTGACGGGCCTGCCGGTGGCACCGGGGATCGACAACCTGACCCTGGACGGGGGAGGCACCGCCTCGCTGGAGGAGATGGTCGCGAACACCGGCCACGACGGTCCCGGCCTGCTGCTGACCTGCCTGTGGTACATCCGCGAGGTCGACCCCGCGACCCTGCTGCTGACCGGGCTGACCCGGGACGGCGTCTACCTGGTGGAGAACGGCGAGGTCACCGGTTCGGTGAACAACTTCCGGTTCAACGAGTCGCCGGTGGACCTGCTGTCCCGGGCCACCGAGGCGGGACGCACCGAGCGCACGCTGCCGCGCGAGTGGTCGGACTGGTTCACCAGGGCGGCGATGCCCGCGCTGCGCGTGCCGGACTTCAACATGAGCTCCGTCAGCCGGGGGGTGTGAGCGGCTTAGACTCTTCCCCAGACCCGGACCACGCATCCATGCGGTCGGCCCCAGTCAGCCATCCATCCGATTCGATCACCGGGAACGAACGTGACACGCCTCGGCGACTCCGTGCAGCGTGCCTGCGAACTGCTGGCACAGGACCTCTCCTCCGACGACACCGTCGAGCGGCTGCTCGCGGAGACGGGCGCGCGCCGTTATCTGGACCTGACGGACCTGTCCGCGAAGGAGCAGGCCGAGCTGATCGCCGGACGGGCCGTGGACGTCCTGCCGTCGGTGGAGAAGCTCGCCGAGCAGATCGACGCCGCCCGGGAGGCCGGGCGCGGCCTGAACGTCAAGCTGGGCATCGACCCGACGGCGGCGGACGTGCACCTGGGCCACACGGTGCCGATGATCGTCCTGAGCCGCTTCCAGCGGATGGGGCACGACGTCACGCTGATCATCGGTGACATCACGGCCAAGATCGGCGACCCCTCGGGACGCTCCTCGGAGCGTCCGCCGCTGACGGACGAGGACATCGCCCGCAACCTGGCGGGCTACCGGGACCAGGTGAAGCCGTTCTTCGACTTCGACCGCGTGCGGTTCCGGCACAACAGCGAGTGGCTGGCCGGCATCACCCTGCCGCGGCTGATCGGCATCCTCTCCCAGATCGGGGCCTCGTCCCTGCTGCAGCGCGAGGACTTCCGCAACCGGCTCGCGGCCGGACACGGGCTGACGATGTCGGAGCTGATCTACCCGGTGGCGATGGCCATCGACTCCGCCGAGATCGACGCGGACATCGAGCTGGGCGGTGTGGACCAGCTGCTGAACATGCAGATGGGCCGCAAGGTGATGGAGATCTACGGCAAGAAGCCGCAGATGATCGTCACCATGCCGCTGATCGAGGGCACGGACGGCTCGGGCGCGAAGATGTCGAAGTCCAAGGGCAACTACATCGCGCTGAGCGCTTCCGCCGACGACGTCTTCGGCAAGATCATGTCGATTCCGGACCGGCTGATGGTGCCCTACCTGCGGGCCTGGACGGAGTGGACCGACACCGAGATCGACCTGGTCGGCACCCGGATCGAGGAGGGGTCGCTGCACCCGATGGACCTGAAGAAGGTCCTGGCCGGCGAGGTCGTCACCGCGCTCCACGGCGTCAAGGCGGCGATGGCGGCCCGCGCGGGCTTCACCGCGCAGTTCTCGAAGAAGTCCTTCACCGACGTGGAGAGCCTGCCGGTGGTGGACGCCGTCGAGCACGGCGGGAAGGGCATCGCGGCGATCCTGGCGAGCGTGCTGGAGTTCACCCCCAGCGCCTCGGCCGCCCGCCGCATCGCCAAGCAGAACGGGCTGCGGCTGGTCGTCGAGACCGAGCAGGGCCAGGAGACGGTCGTGCTGCCCGAGGCGGACGCGCTGCGCCCGCTGGCCGAGGTCGTCCCGGAGAAGCTGGCGGAAGCCGGGCTGTCCGGCGCCGTCTACCTCAAGGCGGGCCGCAAGGTCGCCGAGGTCCGGGGGCTCTGACCGGCACGGGCGAAGGGGCCGGCGCATCCACTGTGCGGCCGGCCCCTCGGGACGCCGTACCGGGTCGTGCCCGGGCGCGTCAGGCGGTCCTCCTGCCCTGGCCCCTGATCGACGCGTACAGCGGAGTGCCCAGCGCGACGATCAGCACGGCCCCGGCGAGCTGGAGGATATGCCGGATCCAGTCGATGCCCCTGGTGTCCTCCACACCGATCCACCCCGCCACGGCGTTGCCCAGGATCCCGCCGAGGATGCCGAAGATGGCCGTCAGCCACAGGGGGATGTTCTGCCTGCCGGGAAGGAGGCCGCGGGCCAGGATGCCGAGCACCAGGCCCACGACGATCGCCCACAACCAGCTCATGTTGCCTCCTCGTGCGGCGCGCGATGTGCGCGTTCAGCTTGTGCCGGAGGACGTCCCGTCCGCATGCCCGTGGGGCCATCCGGGTGGGAGGCGTCCCTGGCGCATCGGGTGCCCTCTACCCGCCTTCGTATGCGGCGGAGTCGGGGCGTAGTGTGGGAAAGGCCGGGAACCCGGCGGGACCTCCTCGGGGATTGGCGGTCTGAGCAGTGGTGAGTGTGAGGCGCAAGCAGCGCGGTCCGGAGGTCTTCCGGATCACCGGAGCCCGCCAGGGCCTCGCCGAGGATGTCCGCGGCCGGGAACGGCGCTATGTGATCTCGATGCTGGTGCGCACCGTCGCGGTGCTGCTGACCGTGTTCCTGTGGAACGTGCAGCGCCCGCTGGCCGTGATCACCCTGGTGCTCGGCGCGACGCTGCCGTACGTGGCGGTGGTCATCGCCAACGGCGGGCGGGAGAACGCGCCCTCCCTGCCCGACTCCTACATCGCCACACCCCCGCGGACGGCGCTGGGCCCGGCGGAGCACACGCCGGAGGAGCACGCGGAGGGCCCGGAGGGGCGTACGGTGCGGCAGACCCCCTGGGAGGGGCGTACGGTGCGGCAGCCACCGTGGGAGCCGGACCGCCCGGCGGACGGGCACGGTCCGGAACCGAGCCGCTCGGGGCCCGACCGGCAGGACTGAGACGGAGCCGGGGCAGGACTGAGAGGGAGCCGGGCCGGGGCCGGGGCGTCCCGGGCGGGGAAGGCCGGGAATGGCTCAGATCAATCATGCGTTCCGGTGCCCCGAGGAAGGGTGCACGTGCCATACTGCGTACACGCTCCGCATCCCCCGTCGGAGCGACGGACCGACGCCGGGCAGCTCCCCCCGTGGCTGCCCGGCGTCGCCGTGTTCGTGCACGTGTTTGTATAGGGGACCGTGACCGAACCCGTGACCGAACCCACCGCCATCTGCTCCGCCAAGGGCTGCCGCGAGGCCGCCGTATGGGTACTGGCCTGGAACAACCCGAAACTGCACACCCCGGAGCGCCGCAAGACGTGGCTGGCCTGCGAGGCCCACCGGGAGTACCTGTCGCAGTTCCTGGGGGTGCGCGGCTTCCTCAAGGACGTGGTGCCCCTGGCCGAGTGGGAGGACCGGGGAGAGGGCCGGGAGGGCTCAGCCGCCGATCGCTGACATCGGACGGTCGGGCTGGAGGAAGGCGGGGTCGTCCAGCCCCGACCCCGCCTTCTTGCCCCACATCGCCGTCTTCCACAGCTCGGCGATCTCGGCGTCCCGCGCTCCCGAGCGCAGCGCCCCGCGCAGGTCGGACTCCTCCCGGGCGAACAGGCAGGTGCGGACCTGTCCGTCGGCCGTCAGCCGGGTGCGGTCGCAGGCGCGGCAGAAGGGGCGGGTGACGGAGGCGATGACTCCGACGCGGTGGGGGCCGCCGTCGACGAGCCAGCGCTCGGCCGGCGCGGAGCCGCGCTCGTCCTCGCCCTCGGGAGTGAGGGAGAAGCGGGTGCGCAGGGAGGCGAGGATGTCACCCGCGGTGATCATGCCCTCGCGCCGCCAGCCGTGCTGGGGGTCGAGCGGCATCTGCTCGATGAAACGCAGCTCGTAGCCGTGTTCCATGGCCCAGGAGAGCAGGTCGGGGGCCTCGGTGTCGTTGAGGCCGGGCATCAGCACGGCGTTGACCTTGACCGGGGCGAGCCCGGCCGCCCGCGCGGCCGCCAGACCGCGCAGGACGTCGGCGTGCCGCCTGCGGCGGGTCATCCGCTCGAAGACCCCGGGATCGAGGGTGTCGAGGGAGACGTTGACCCGGTCCAGCCCGGCCTCGCGCAGCGCCGCGGCGGTGCGCTCCAGCCCGATGCCGTTGGTGGTCAGCGACAGCCTCGGCCTCGGCTCCAGGGCGGCGCAGCGCTCGACGATGCCCACCAGCCCGGGACGCAGCAGCGGCTCCCCGCCGGTGAAGCGCACCTCCCGCACGCCCAGCAGGGTCACGGCGATCCGCACCAGGCGGACGATCTCGTCGTCCGTGAGCAGCTCGGGCCTGGCGAGCCACTGGAGCCCTTCCTCGGGCATGCAGTAGGTGCACCGCAGGTTGCAGCGGTCGGTGAGCGATACGCGCAGATCGGTGGCGACCCGGCCGTAGGTGTCCAGCAGCATGCCGACGGCCCCTCCCAGGGATGGACATCTGCTCGCAGCGTACGCGACGCCCCCGGCGTCCGGTGGGCGCCGGGGGCGGATGAGGGGCGTCCGCCGTGGCCGGGGCCGTGGGGCGGGCCGGGCTCCCGGGCGTCCGGGGCGCGCCGCGAGCGCCCCGGGGCCCCTCAGTGCGCGCCCGCGCCGGTCGGGGAACGCACCTCCGGCTCGGCGTACTTCGGGCCGGTGGCCTCCTCGTCCCCGGACAGCGGCGAGCCGACCCGGCCGAGCGGGAAGCCCGGCGGGATGGAGACCGGGCCCGGGTTCTCCAGCGGGAACCAGTGGAAGTCCGCGCCGGGGAACATCGAGGTCTCCTTGCCCGGGACCACCGGCGAGAGGAGCACCGGCAGCACGGACGAGCCGGGGCCGCCGCAGACGGACCACAGCGCGCCCCGGGTGGTGAAGCGCTTCCGGAACAGGCTGTGGAGGATCGTGGGCGGACCGGCGGACGCGGCGACCGCGAGGGCCGGCGCCGCCGGATAGGCGACGTCGAGCGTGCCCGCGCAGATGCCCAGCGCGATGGCGACCGCGCCGATCGCGACGGCGGCGAGCGGGGCGGCCGCGACCTCCTCCCTCCCGGCCGCCTTCCCCCTGCGGACGACGTTGGCGTACAGGTCGTGGGCGAAGGAGGACGAGGAGGCGAGGGCGAGTCCCCGCGACGACCGCGAGGATCGTGGCGAAGGCGGCGGGGAGCACCGCGAGCGGGATCGCCCCGCCCGCCGATCCGGCGCCGCCGCCGATCTACCGGGCGAGCAGCGGTGCCGCGGTGTCGCCCGCCGCGTTGGACGCGGTGATGGTCTCCTGGCCGAGCAGCGCCGCCGTCCCGAAGCCGAGCGCGATGGCCATCGGGTGGATCACCGGGTGGAAGGCGCCGACGGTGCCGATCGCCCAGCCGACCGGCGTACGGGCGGCCCGGGCCGTGGGCGCGGTGCAGAAGCGGATCGGGAAGCGGATCGGGATGTGCGGCAGTCCGGCGGTGCCCGGGATCAGCGACGGGGGTCGTGCGCCGGCCTCCGGACGGGACCTATGGCCTCGGCCCCGGGATCGGTCTTCGCCGCGGCGCGGCGGGAGTACCGCCAGGCGACGGCGGAGGTGCCGGCGAACCGGGCGATGCCGAGCACGAGGGCGACGTTGACGTTGCCCGGCACCCTGGTGCCCGTCAGACCGCCCGTGTAGTCGGGCAGCAGGACGTACGGCAGGTACCAGGGGACGAAGCCGGCTGTGAGCGGGAAGGCGAACGAGCGGTGGGCGCGCGGAGTTCGCCGATCTCGCGCCCGACCGCACCTCGGCGCAGCGCTCGGGCGTCAGGGCCGGGGCCGCGGGCGGCGCGGGAGGGGGGCCGGGGCCCGGCCGGGAGGGCGGGGCGGGGGCGGCTTCTCGGGCGAGGTCTCCTCGGTGGCTCCGGACGGACGACATCGGGGACTCCGGCGTGACGTGCGTCACAGTGATGCCGCGAAGGCGCATCCCAGCCCCGTGCGGGCCGGAGCGCCCTCGCCGTACGCCGCACTCCTCCTTCCGTGGGACCCGTTGCCGCCTCCCCGGAGAGGGCGATAGCTTCCGTCGTCATACATCCGTGCGGCCAAGCCCGATTACCGGACGGACCTTTGCGGACCCTGCGTTCCCACAGACATGGAGCACCCATGGCATCGAGATCCTCCGGCCGGCGCCGCGCCCTCGCGGTACCGGCCGGGCTGGCGCTGACCGTCTCCCTGGGCCTGCTGCCCGGCACCGGTACGGCCCTGGCCCAGGACGCCCCGGCGGCCACGGCCCCGGCGGCCGCGGACGGCGCACTGCTGTCGTACGTGGTCAACACCTCCACCCGTCCCGCCACGCTCGCCCGCGTGGAGCGGGAGATAGCCGAGGCCGGCGGCACGGTCGTCGTCACGCACCGGAAGATCGGTGTGATCGTCGCCCACTCGGCGAACCCCGGCTTCGCCGAGGCCATGCGCGAGGTGCGCGGCGTGCACTCCGCGGGCGCCACCCGCACCGCGCCGCTGAAGTCCGCGGGAACGACCGAGGTCGGCGCCCCGCAGTACGTGGACGGGGCCGAGGGGGCGGCCCCCCGGGCGGCGGGCGACGGCGCCGAGCCCCTGGAGGGGGACCTGTGGGGCCTGCGCGCCATCCGGGCGGACGAGGCCGCCAAGGTGAACCCGGGCAGTGACCGGGTCACCGTCGCGGTGATCGACACCGGTGTCGACGACACCCACCCGGACCTGGCTCCGAACTTCTCGGCGGGCCAGTCCGCGAACTGCGTCGGCGGCGTCGCCGACACCAGCGAGGGCGCCTGGCGCCCGTACACCGCCGACGACTACCACGGCACGCACGTCGCGGGCACCGTGGCCGCGGCCCGCAACGGCGTCGGCGTGGCGGGGGTCGCGCCGGGCGTGAAGGTGTCCTCCATCAAGGTGAGCGACCCCGACAGCGGCCTCTTCTACCCGGAGGCCGTGATCTGCGCCTTCGTCTTCGCGGCCGACAAGGGCGTGGAGGTCACCAACAACAGCTACTACGTCGACCCGTACCTGTACAACTGCCGCGACGACGCGGACCAGGGCGCGGTCGTGGAGGCGATCGACCGGGCCGCGCGCTACGCCGAGCGCAAGGGCACGCTGCACGTCGCCTCGGCGGGCAACTCCAACCACGACCTGGCCTCCGACGCGATCGTCGACGACTCCAGCCCGAACGACACCACGCCGGTCGAGCGCACCATCGACCCGTCGGAGTGCTGGGACGTGCCGACCCAGCTCCCGGGCGTGGTGACGGTCTCGGCGACGGGCGTGCAGGACCTCAAGTCGTACTACTCCAGCTACGGCCACCGGGTCGCCGACGTCGCGGCCCCGGGCGGCGACCGGTACCAGATCCCGGACACCCCGTCGGGCAACGGCCGGATCCTGTCGACCATGCCGAACGACTCCTACGCCTTCCTGCAGGGCACCTCGATGGCCAGCCCGCACGTCGCCGGCGTGGCGGCGCTGCTCAAGAGCGAGCACCCCTGGGCGAGCCCGGCGATGCTCCAGCTGATGCTCAAGGCGCAGGCGGACAACCCCGGATGCCCGGAGTTCTACGACCCGGACGGCAACGGCGTCGAGGACTCCGTCTGCGAGGGCGGCAGGCACGTCAACGGCTTCTACGGCCACGGCATCGTCGACGCCCTGGACGCCGTGGAGTAACCGGGCGATCGGGCGTCCCGCGGCGGCCCGGGGTTCCGGGCCGCC
>NZ_DASQNP010000092.1:0-15920 GCF_035644915.1 Streptomyces sp. | reverse complement strand
GGACAACCTGCGGCGGGGCGTGGACTGCGTCACCGAGATACCACTGGACCGGCCCGGCTACCGCCGTTACGCGGAGCTGGCCCGGGAGCGGTACGGCGAGAGCTGGTACCGGTGGGGCGGGTTCCTCGACGACGTCGACGCCTTCGACCCGCAGTTCTTCCACATCTCCCCCCGTGAGGCCCGTCTGCTGGACCCGCAGGAGCGGCTGTTCCTGGAAACCGCCTGGGAGACGCTGGAGGACGCGGGCTACACCCGCTCCGCGCTGGCCGATCCGACGGCCGGGGACGCCCGCGGCCCGGTCGGCGTGTTCGCCGGGGTGACCTACAACAACTACCAGATGTTCGCCGGCCGGGAACTGGACCGCGGCCACTGGCAGCCCGTCGCCTCCCAGACGTTCTCCATCGCCAACCGGGTCTCCTACCTGCTCAACCTCGGTGGGCCCAGCCTCACCGTGGACACCGCGTGCTCCTCGTCGCTGTACGCCGTCCACCTGGCGTGCGCCAGCATCCGGCGCGGTGAGTGCGACCTCGCGCTGGCGGGCGGCGTCAACCTGTCGCTGCACCCCAGCAAGTACGTGATGCTCGCCGAGATGGGATTCCTCGCCGAGGACGGCCGCTGCCGGGCGTTCGGCGAGGGGGGCACCGGCTACGTCCCGGCCGAGGCCGTCGGCGCCGTGCTCCTCAAGCCCCTGGAGCGGGCGCTGGCCGACGGCGACCAGATCTACGCCGTGATCAAGGGCTCCGCCGCCAACAGCGACGGCCACACCTACGGCTACAGCGTGCCCAACCCGGTGGCCCAGGCCGAACTGGTGCGCGCGGCGCTGCGGGACGCCGGCGTGTCGGCCGAGACGATCTCCTACGTGGAGGCGCACGGCACGGGCACCAGCCTGGGCGACCCCATCGAGATCCGCGGCCTCACCGACGCCTACGCCGCCTTCACCGACGCCACCCAGTTCTGCGCCATCGGCTCGGTGAAGTCCGTCATCGGGCACGCCGAGGCGGCGGCGGGCATCGCCCAGATCACCAAGGTCGCCCTGCAACTGCGGCACGGCACGCTCACCCCGACGCTGCTGCACTCCGCCACCACCAACCCCCACCTCGACCTCACCCGCACCCCGTTCACGGTCCAGCGGGAGGCGGCCGTCTGGGAGCGGCCGCACCCGGGCGGCGGGGCGACCGTGCCGCGGCGTGCCGGGATCAGCTCCTTCGGCGCGGGCGGCGCCAACGTCCACCTCGTCCTGGAGGAGGCGCCCGCTCCGGCCGTCGCGCCGCCTCCCGTGCCCGGCCGGCAACTGGTCTTCCCGCTCTCCGCGCGGGAACCGGAGAACCTGCGGGCCTACGCCGCCCGACTGGCGGCCTTCCTGCGCGAGGCGTCCCCGAGCACCCGGCTGGTGGACGTCGCCCACACCCTGCAGCGCGGCCGGGAGGCGATGGAGCACCGGGCGGCCTTCGTCGCCGCCGACCGGGCCGAGGCCGTCGCCCGCTTCGAGGAGATCGCCTCCGAGGCCGCGGGCGGCAGCGGCCGGTTCTGGAGCGGCCGGGTCCAGGGCCGCGGCACACCCCCCGCCGCGTCCCCCGGGGCCACCCCGGCCCAGGTGGCCGCCGCCTGGTGCGAGGGCGCGGAGCCGGACTGGGACGCGCTGCACGAGGGTGTGGAGCCCCGCCGGATCTCCCTGCCGACCTACCCGTTCTCACGGCAGCGGTACTGGCTGCCCGAGCCCGCACCCGTCACGCCGTCCGCCGCCGCTCCCGTCACGCCGCCCGCCGCCTCGCCCCCCGCGCTCGGCGGGAACGACGCCCCCGCGCCCGGCGCCGGGCCGGACTCCGACACCCTGCTCGCCCGGCTGGCTGCCGCCCCCGAGGGGGAGCGCCAGCAAATCCTGGCCGGGTACATGCAGGCCGAACTGGGACGGCTGCTCCAGTTCCCGCCGGACGCGCCGCCCGACCGCAAACGCGGGTTCTTCGAGCTGGGCATGGACTCGGTGATGTCCGTGCGGCTGGGGAACGTCCTGGAGGAACTCCTCGGCGTGGAGCTGTACTCCAGCGTCACCTTCGACTACCCGTGCATCGACGACCTCACCGGGTACCTGCTGGAGATCCTGCCGCTCGACGGGCCCGCCGCGACCGCCGCCCCGGCCCCGGTGCCCGCCGCCGACGCCGCACCGCGGTGCCAGACCATCCACTACAGCGCCGCCTGGGAGCCCGCCGCCGCACCCGCGGCCACCACCGCCCCGCCGGCCGGTCCCGTCCTCGTCTTCGACGCCGACGGACCGCTCACCGAGCGGATCACCGCGGAGCACACCGGCACCGGCCCGGTCCTCGCCGTCCGGCCCGGCGCGCGGTTCGCCCAGGACGAGGACGGATTCACGCTGCGGCCCGGCAACGGGGAGGACTACGCCGCGCTGCTCGCCGCCCTGGACTCCCGGCCCGCCGCGATCGTGCACGCCTGGCCCGACGACCGCGGCGGCCTGACCTCCGTGTTCCACCTGACCCGGGAACTCCTGCGCGGAAAGGTCTCCCGGCCCGTGCGGCTGCTGCGCGTCGAGCCGTACACGGAGGCGGCGCCCGATCCGGCCGCCGAGGCGTTCGGCGGGTTCGCCCGCTCCGTGCGGCACGAGAACCCGCACCTCGTCCAGCAGGCCCTGTGCGTCCAGGTGCCCGGGACGTCCGCGGCCGACGGCGCGCGCGCCCTGGCACGGGCCGTCACCGCGGAACTGGCCGCCGACGGCACCGACGTCGAGGTCCGTCACGACGCCGCGGGCCGCCACGTGCGGCGACTGCGCGAACTGGCCGCTCCCACGGGGCCGGACGCCGTCGCCGTCCGCGACGGCGGCGTGTACGTGATCAGCGGAGGCGGCGGTGGGCTGGGCCTGATCTTCGCCGAGCACCTCGCCCGGCAGGCCGCGGTCCGCCTGGTGCTCGTGGGGCGCTCCCCACTGGACGACACGCGCCGCGCGGCCCTGGAACGCCTGCGGCAGTTGGGCGCCGAAGCCGTGTACGAGGCGGCCGACGTCGGCGACCGGGCCGAGGTGCACCGCATCGTGGACGCGGCCCGGTCCCGCTGGGGCGCCGTCCACGGCGTCATCCACTCCGCCGGGGTGCTGCGGGACGCGCTCGTCCCCAACAAGACCGTCGAGGAGATGGACGCCGTCCTGGCCGGAAAGGTCGGCGGTGCACGGCACCTGGACGAGGCGACCCGCGAGGACGCGCTCGACTTCTTCATGATGTTCTCCTCGCTGGCCGCCCTGGCCGGAAACCCGGGGCAGGTCGACTACGCCTACGCCAGCCGCTTCCTGAACGCCTTCGGCCGCCACCGCGAGCGGCTGCGCGAGCGCGGCGAGCGGTCGGGCGTCAGCATCACCGTCGTGTGGCCGTTCTGGCGCGACGGCGGGATGCGGGTGGACGCCGGGACCGAGGGCTTCGTACGCCGTCGGCTCGGGCTGGAACACCTGCCCACGCAGCTCGGCGTGGAAGCGTTCGACCTGGCACTGCGCTGCGGGGAGCCGGAGTTCGGCGTCGTGCTCGCCGAACGGGCACGGCTCGACCGCGTCCTGCGCATCGAACCCCGGCCCGCGGACGCCCCCGCGCCCGACACCGGGCCCGCCGACGCCCGGCAACCGCACGGCACGGCCCCCCGGGGCGTTGCGGCCGAACTGCTCGACACCCTGCAAGAACTGGGCTTCTGACGGACCGGACGACCGCGCTCGGGCCGTCGTCCGCCGGAGTCCGCGTCCCGGCCGAGGAAAGGGATACGCGATGACCGAAGACGTGCTGCTGAGGCGTTCGCTGGACGCCATCCGCAGCCTGCGCCGGCAGGTCGAGGAGGCCCGTGCCGCGGTGCGGGAACCGATCGCCGTCGTCGGCATGGGCTGCCGCCTCCCGGGCGGCGCGGACGGTCCCGAGGCGTTCTGGCGACTGCTGAGAGAGGGCCGGGACGCCATCACCGACGTGCCGCGGGACCGGTGGCCGGTGGACCGGTACCACAGCGAGGACCGCCACGAGCCCGGCACCGCCTACACCCGCCGCGGCGGCTTCCTCCGCGAGGACGTGTACGCCTTCGACGCGCCGTTCTTCGGCATCTCGGACACCGAGGCACGCGAGATGGACCCGCAGCAGCGCCTCCTGCTGGAGACGAGCTGGGAGGCGCTGGAGGCGGGCGGTCTGCTGACCGGCCGCTCCGACGACCGGAACGTCGGGGTGTTCGTCGGTGTCTCCGGCTCGGAGAGCACCATGGGCTCCCGGCCCCCGGAGGACGCGGGCCCCTACTCGGCCACCGGCGCCGCCGTGAGCATCGCCGCGGGCCGCGTCGCCTACGCGCTGGGACTGCGCGGCCCCGCCCTGGCCGTGGACACGGCCTGCTCCTCGTCCCTGGTCGCCGTGCACCTGGCCATGCAGAGCCTGCGCCGCGGCGAGTGCACGGCGGCGGTGGCCGGCGGCGTCAGCGCGATGATGTCGCCCGACGTGTTCGTCGCGCTGTGCCGCATGGACGCGCTGTCCGCCGACGGCCGCTGCAAGGTGTTCGACGAGTCCGCCGACGGGTACGTCCGCTCCGAGGGTTGCGGGATGGTCGCGCTGATGCGGCTGTCCGACGCCCGGGCCCGCCGCATGCCGGTCCTGGCCGTGATCCGCGGCTCGGCCGTCAACCACGACGGGCGCACCAGCGGGCTGACGGTGCCCAACGGGCGGGCACAGCGGGAGCTGATCGCCAGTGCTCTCGCCGCCGCGGACGTGCATCCCCACCAGATCGACTACCTGGAGGCGCACGGCACGGGCACCCCCCTGGGCGACCCGATCGAGGTGCAGGCCGCCGCCGAGGCACTGTGCCGGGACCGGGACCCGGGCACGCCGCTGCGCATCGGCGCCGTGAAGTCCAACATCGGCCACCTGGAGGCGGCCGCGGGCGTGGCCGGCCTCATCAAGACGGTGCTGGCCCTGCGCCACGAGGAGATCCCGGCCAACCTCCACCTGAACACGCTCAACCCGCGGCTGCGGGCCGACCGGCTCCCGATGGTCTTCTGCGGCACCGCCCAGCCCTGGCCGGTCAGGGCCGGACGGCCCAGGCTGGCGGGCGTGAGCTCCTTCGGGTTCAACGGCACCAACGCACACCTCGTCGTGCAGGAGCCGCCCGCCGCGGCCACCCGGCTCCCCCCGCGGGACGAACGCCCCGCCCACGTCCTGGCGTTGTCGGCCCGGGACGAACAGGCCCTCGCCCGGAGTGCCGCCCGCCTCGCCGACTGGCTGGACGCCCACCCCACGGCGGCACTGGCCGACGTCTGTCACACGGTCAACGCACACCGTCCCGACCTCGCCCGACGCGCCGCGTTCGTCACCGGTTCGACGGCCGAACTGACCGGACGGCTGAGGGAGACGTCGGAGGGCCGCGACGCCGCGCGGCCGACCGGCCCCGGCACCGCCGCCCGCCCGTCCCAGGCCCCTGTGGCCTTCCTGCTGTACGCCGAGGGCGACAGAGCCCGCCGCGCGGCCGCGGAACTGTGCGCCACCCACCCCGGCTTCCGCACCCACTTCGAGGAGTGCGACCGGCTGCTGGCCACCACCACCGGGGTGTCCGCTCTGGACGCGCTGCCCGGCACGCACGACACCGATCCCCTCACCGCCGACACCCTCGCAGTCGCCTACCAGATCGCCCTCGTACGGCTGCTCGCCGACTGGAACGTGCGTCCTGACGCCGTGGCCGGTGCCGGGCCGGGCGAGATCGCCGCCGCCTGCCTGACCGGGGTCTGCGACATCGCGGGCGCCGGAGCGCTCCTCGCCGCCCGGCACACCGCCGCGCCGCCCCCGGCCGGCCTGGTGCTGCGGGCGCCCCGGCTGCGGCTGCTGCACGGGCCCGCGGCGGCGACGGTCACCGCCCAGGACGCCACGGACCCCGCCCGGTGGACCCGGGCCACCCGGGGCGCGGCTCCCGGCACCGTCGTCGACGTGCTCGCCGCGCACGGCTACGGCACCTTCGTCGGCCTCGGGGAGGCCGCGCGGGCCGACGGCCTCGGATGGGAGATCCCGGGCGAGCAGGTGTGGCGGGAGGTCCTCTCCGGTCTCGCCGGCCACTACCTGGCCGACGGCGACGTGGACTGGACGGCGTTCGGCGCGGACTTCGGACGGTCGGTGCTGGAGTTGCCCACCCACCCGTGGCAGCGCCGCTCCTACCCCCCGGCGCGCCACCCGCACGCCGCGGCCGCCCCGGTGGCCGCCACGGGCACGCCCGAGGGCGAACTGGGCCTGCGACTGCTGCCCTCACCGCTGGAGCAGCGGCAGTTCGAAACCACCCTCGCCCGCGCCGTGCTGCCCGAACTGGCCGACACCGCGGGAGTCCTGCACATCGGCTACTACCAGGAGATGCTCGCCACGGCGGCCCGCCGCCTCCGGCCGGACGGGCAGCGGGGCGTCCTGCGGCTGCGCGGCGTGGACTTCCAGCACGCGCTGCGGCTCCCGGACCGCCAGGAGAGGGTCGTCCAGCTCGTCGTCTCGCCCTCCCCGGACGGTGACGGACCGCACTTCGCCGTCCACAGCCGGCCCGCCGCGGGCAGCGACTGGGAGCAGCACGTCCACGGGCGGTTCGGGACGGACCCCGCGGGCGACGGTGCGGACGGGGCGCCGCCCGCGCCCCTCACCCCGCAGGCGCGCGAGCGGATACTCCACCGTTGCGGGGCCGCGGTCAGCGGCGCC
The DNA here is from genome assembly GCF_035644915.1 of Streptomyces sp. GTDB lineage: Bacteria > Actinomycetota > Actinomycetes > Streptomycetales > Streptomycetaceae > Streptomyces. The sequence goes on along the minus strand of NZ_DASQNP010000092.1, from coordinate 9,240 downwards.
GACTTCTACCGGCGGATGCGCGAACGGGGCGTCGCCCTGGGCCCGTCGGTGGAGTGGGTGGAGGAGGCGTGGGCCGGTGACGGCGAGGTCCTGGCGCGGCTGCGGCCCGCCCGGGCGGACGACGGCCGGCCCGGCCGTCCCGAGCGCGCCCTGCCGGTCCACCCGGGTGTGCTGGACGCCTGCGTCCAGCTCTACGCCCTGGCGGCCGGCGATGCCCTGGCGGACGACGACCTGTTCATCACGGCCCGGATGGCCGAGGTCCTCATGACATCCGGCCACGAGGCGGCGGGCCCGATGTGGGTGCACGTGCGGCTCACCACCCCCGTGCGGGGGAAGCGGCTGGTCGGCGACCACCTGCTGTGTGCCGAGGACGGCACCCTGATCGGTTCCGCCCACGGCACCGAGGTCCAGGTCATCAGTCCCGAGCGGGGCGCCGCGCTGCTGCGCGCCCGGGAGGGGGAGCGATGGACCGGCCCGCACGCCGGGGGGCGTGCGGGCCCACCGCGCGCGGACCTGCTGGAGAGGCCCGGGGAGCTGACGCGGTTCCTCACCGGCGTCGCCGGGGAACTGCTGAGCCTGCCCGCCGGGGAGGTGCCCGTCGAACGTCCCCTGACCGATCTCGGTCTGGAATCGCTGGCCGCACTCGAACTGCGCCGGCGCCTGCGGGCGGAACTCGGCGTCGACGTGGCCGTCGAGCTGCTCGTCGACGGACCGCCGCTGACCGAGCTGGCCGAGCGGATCACCGGTGCGGCCGGGATGGACGCCCGGAGCGACGGGAGGGGGCAGGAACCGCACGACCACGGACCGGACGGCGAGTTGTGGTTGCCCCGCCGCCCCCGCGAGGACGCCCCGGTACGGCTGTTCTGCCTGCCCTACGGCGGTCGTGGCGCCTCCCTCTACCGGGGCTGGCCCACGGCACTGGACAGCGGGGCGCAGGTGTGCCCCGTCCAGCTCCCGGGCCGAGAGGAACGGGCGGGGGAGCGACCGCTGCTGGATGCCGAGGAGGTCGTCGACACCGTCGCCCGGGTCCTCAAGCCCCACCTGGACCGGCCCTTCGCGCTCTACGGGCACAGCATGGGCGGACTGCTCGCCTACCGGCTCGCCCGGCGTTTCTGCGGGGAGCACGGCGACCTGCTGCGCCACCTGTTCGTCGGCGCGTTCAGCGCCCCCACGGCCGGTCCCAACCCGCTCGACCGCCGCATGATGACGGTGATGCGGACGCTGGGCTTCGACGGCATGCCCGCCCAGGAGGAGCTGGTGCGCCTGCAACGGGAGCAGCCGGGCGCCTACCGGGAGGCCCTGCACGCGGAGTTCGGGGACCGGGTGGCGGCCAAGCTGGAGGCGGCGACGGACGGTTGCGGCTACGCGGACCTGCGGATCGTGCAGAGCTACCGGCACGAGGAGACGGAGCCGCCGCTCACCGTGCCGGTGACGGCCTTCCACGGCGCGGACGACCCGGTCGTCCCGAGAGCGGACATGGAGTCCTGGCGAGGGCTCACCCGTGAAGGATTCGAACTGCTCGTCGTCCCCGGCGACCACTTCTTCCTCCACCCCGACCAGAGCGGCCCCGCGGTGGTGCGGGCGATCGACGAGCGGCTGCGCTGAGCGGTGATCGGGGCCCGGCGCGCCGCCGGGCCCCGATCACCGCCCCGAAAGGCCGGACGGAACCGGCCCGCGTCGCCGGGGTCCGTACTCGGCCGGTATTCGGCTTTCCCGCTCCCGGCCACGGGCCGACCATCGTATGCCGCGGCGGCGTGGACGGGCTGACAGCGGCGTGGACGGGCTGACACGAGCGTCCCGGCCACCTGCCGGGGATGCCCGGCGCGCGGGCAATCGAGCCTGGGCGGCGTACTCCTGACGCGCCGTCGGCCACGACGGAACCGGATGCTCCAACAGGAGCCATAGATTTCACAACTTCGATGATTTTTGATATCTGTTGAGTGTGATGAACTCGATTCACGTGTCGAACTTGGTGAAGACCTTCGGTCAGGTGCGCGCGCTCGACGGCTTGGACCTGGTGGTGGCCAGAGGGGAGGTACACGGCCTTCTCGGCCCGAACGGCGCGGGCAAGTCCACGACGATCCGCATCCTGCTCGGGCTGCTGCGAGCGGATTCCGGCACCGTCAAAGTGCTGGACGGGGACCCCTGGAACGACGCGGTCGACCTCCACCGCCGACTCGCCTACGTACCCGGGGACGTGAACCTCTGGCCGAACCTCTCGGGCGGGGAGTCCATCGACCTGCTGGGGAAGCTGAGAGGCGGGATCGACCGCGGGCGGCGGGACGAGCTGCTCGAGCTGTTCAAGCTCGATCCCACCAAGAAGTTCCGCACGTACTCCAAGGGCAACCGCCAGAAGGTGGCGCTCGTGGCGGCGCTCGCCTCCAACGTCGAGCTGTTCATCTTCGACGAGCCCACCTCCGGTCTCGACCCGCTGATGGAGTCCGTCTTCCAGGAATGCGTCCTGGAGCTCAAGAACGCCGGGGCCACGGTGCTGCTCTCCAGCCACATCCTCGCCGAGGCGGAGGCCCTGTGCGACAGGGTGAGCATCATCCGCGAGGGCAGGACGGTGGAGTCGGGCACCATGGACGAGCTGCGCCACCTCACCCGGATGTCGATCACCGTGCAGACCGAGCGGGAGATCGACGGCCTGGAACGGCTGGAGGGTGTGCACGACCTCACGAGGGACAACGAGGGTACGCACTTCGAGGTCGACAGCACCCACCTCGACGCCGTGCTGCGCCTCGTCACCCAGTACGGGGTCCGCTCGCTGACCAGCACGCCGCCCACCCTGGAGGAACTCTTCCTGCGGCACTACGGCGACGAGCTTCCCACCCGAGGCGCAGAGGTCGGTGTTGCGTCGTGAACTACACCGGTACCGGTGACCTGCTGCGGCTGGCGCTGCGCCGGGACCGCATCCAGCTACCGGTGTGGATCATCGCGCTGGCGCTCGTCCTGTCCTCGACGGCCTCCAGCGTCACCGGCCTCTACCAGAACGAGGCGGAGCGCGTCAGCGCCCAGCAGGGAGCGGCGGAGAACGCCGTGGCCCTGGTGTTCAACGGCCTGGTGTCCGGCACCAGCGAGGGCGCCACCGCGATGACGCAGGCGCTGCTCCTCCTCCTGGTCGCCGCCGCGCTCATGAGTTCGCTGGCCGTCGTGCGGCACACCCGGCAGAACGAGGAGACGGGCCGCTCCGAGTTGATCGGCTCCTCGGTCGTCGGCCGTCACGCGGCGCTCACCGCTGCGCTGTCGCTCGCCGTGCTCGCCAACGTCGTGCTGGCCCTCGTCAGCGCGCTGGCCCTGATCGGCAGCGGTCTGCCGGCCGACGGCTCCCTCGCCGCCGGCTTCGCGATCGGTGCGGTGGGCATCGTCTTCGCCGGTGTCGCCGCCGTCACCGCGCAGATCTGGCAGAGCGCGCGGGCCGCCAACGGCGGCGCGGCCGCCTTCCTCGGCCTCGCCTTCCTGTTGCGCGCGGTGGGTGACGCGGCCGGCAGCGTCAGCGAGAACGGCACCCGCGTCTCCAGCTCCTGGCCGTCGTGGCTGTCGCCCATCGGCTGGGGCCAGCAGATCCGCCCCTACGACGACAATGCCTGGTGGGTGCTCGTCCTGCCGCTGGTCGCCTTCGCGGTGTTCGTGGCGGCCGCCTTCGCGCTGACCAAGGTGCGGGACGTCGGCATGGGCCTGCGCCCCGTCCGGCCGGGCCCGCCGCGCGCCGCGCCGTCGCTGCTCAGCCCGTTCGGCCTGGCCTGGCGCCTCCAGCGCGGTGCGCTGCTCGGCTGGGCCGTGGGCATCGCGATCATGGGCTTCTCGTTCGGTGCCGTGGGCGACGAGATCAACGACCTCGTCGGCGAGAGCGAACGCACGGCGGAGGTCATCGAGCAACTCGGCGGCGCGGGCTCGCTGGTGGACTCCTACCTCTCCGCGACCGCCGGGCTCCTGGGGCTGGCCATCGCCGCGTACGCGGTGCAGGTCCTCAACCGGATGCGGTCCGAGGAGGCGATGGGCGGCCTCGAATCGCTGCTCGCCACCGCGGTCAGCCGCTTCCAGTGGCTGGGCAGCCAGCTCGCGAGTGCCACGGTCGGGGCGGTCGCCCTCACCCTGCTCGCCGGGCTGAGCACCGGCCTCGGCTACGGTCTGGCCTCCGGAGACCTCGGCAGCGCGCTGCTGGACCTCACCAACGCCGCCCTGGTCCGACTGCCCGCCGTGCTGGTGCTGGCGGGCGTGGCCGTCGCCGCCTTCGGAATGCTGCCGCGGCTGGCTGTCGCACTGCCGTGGACGGTGTTCGCGATCTGCCTGCTGATCAGCCAGGTGGGCGCCGCGCTGGAGCTGCCGCAGTCGGTCATGGACATCTCGCCGTTCACCCACGTCCCGCAGATGCCCTCCGTGGGCTTCTCCGCGGGCGCGGTGCTGGTGCTGCTGGTCATCGCGGCCGTACTCATGGCCGGCGGTGCCGTGCTCTTCAGGCGCCGCAACCTCAGCATCTGACCCCGTTCCGACGGCTCCGGGCAGCCGGACGACCGGACGCACATCCCACGGGGCCGAACCGTCGGACGACGGTTCGGCCCCGTGGGCGTACGGCCCCTCTCGCGGTCAGCGCCCGTTGGCCTCCTGCCAGCGGCGCAGCATGTCGGCCACCTCCACCCTGATGAACTCCATGAACCGGCGCGTCTCGTCCAGACGCCGGGCACCGGCGCTGTCCGGGCCCAGCGCCTCGGCGCCGGTGCTCAGCAGGTCCTCCATCTGCAGGAACGCTTCGTCTCGCCGGGCGAACATCTCGTACCAGCCCTCGTCGTGCAGGCGGTAGTTGTCATGACGCTGACCGGGCTCCCGGTCCTTGGAGATGAGCCCCACCTGCTGCAGGTACTGCACGGCCTGGGAGACGGCGGCCAGGCTCACCTTGAGGTTGTCAGCCAGCTCACGGGAGGTGAGGCGGCCCTCCTCGGAGATGAGAATGGCCACGAACACGCGCGCGGCCATGCGAGGGAAGGCGAAGGCGGACAGGCTCAACGCGAAACGTTCGACGAACTGGGCAATCGCCGCATCCCGCGCCGCCACGGTGTCCGACATGGCTGACATGTCACTTCCTCTCACGTCGCGATCTCACACATCGTCTGTTACGTGCTGGATCTTCATGAATCCATGAAAAGTATAGATGATCGATTTCCGTCGAGGACGATCATGTTCGCCGGCCAAAGGCCGCGGCAAGGGCGGCTTTAGCCGCGCTGCTGAGCATCTACCGAACAGCCGGGCAGCGTCAGACCTCGCCTGCCTGGATCTCGTGGATGGTGGATGGGAGTGCCGACCATGTCGGTTGCCGGACAGGAACCCCACCAGGACGCGGACCGGGCCGAGGGCGCCGTCGCGAACCCGACGGTGAACCGCTCGCCGATCGCCGTCGTCGGCCTGGCCTGCCGCCTGCCGGGGGCCGACGGACCGGACGCGTTCTGGGAACTGCTGCGGGACGGCCGGGACGCCGTCGGACCGGTCCCCGAGGGCCGCTGGCCCGCGGGCTCACCCTCCCCGCAGTCACTCGTCGACGCCGGTCTGCTCGGCACCGCCCGTGCCGGATACCTCACCGACGTCGACGGCTTCGACCCCGCCTTCTTCGGCATCCCGCCCCGCGAGGCCGCCGCCGTCGACCCCCACCAGCGGCTCGCGCTGGAACTGGCCTGGGAAGCCCTCGAAGAGGCCGGCATCGTTCCGGCCTCGCTGCACGGCGCCCCCGTGGGCGTGTTCGTCGGCGCCATGGAGGACGGCTACTCCGCCGTGACCCGAGACCACGGCGCCGAAGGCATCGGCAGGTACACCGCCACCGGCCTGAACCGGGGCGTCATCGCCAACCGCGTCTCCTACAGCCTCGGCCTGCGCGGACCGAGCCTGACCGTGGACACGGCGCAGTCCTCCTCGCTCGTCGCCGTCCACCTCGCCTGCGAGAGCCTGCTGCGGGGTGAGTCCGAGATCGCCCTGTGCGGCGGCGTGAACCTCGCCCTCACCAGCGAGGGCTTCCTGACGGCGGCCCGTTTCGGCGCCCTCTCGCCGACCGGCGTGTGCCGCACGTTCGACGCCGGTGCCGACGGCTACGTCCGGGGCGAGGGCGGCGCCGTCCTCGTCCTGAAGCAACTCGACCGCGCACTCGCCGACGGCGACCGGGTGTACTGCGTCATCGGCTCCAGCGCGATGAACAACGACGGTGGCACCCCCGCGCTCACCCAGCCGAGCCAGGAGGCGCAGGAGCAGGTGCTGCACGCCGCCTACCGGCGGGCCGGACTCACCGCCGGTGCCGTGCAGTACGTCGAACTGCACGGCACCGGAACCCGCTTGGGCGACCCCGTGGAGGCCGCCGCGCTCGGTGCGTTCGCCGGCCCCCACCGCGCCCCCGGCGACCCGCTGCTCGTGGGTTCCGTCAAGACCAACGTGGGTCACCTCGAAGGCGCCGCCGGTGTCACCGGACTGCTCAAGACGGTCCTGGCGCTGCACCACCGGCAGCTCCCGCCCAGCCTGAACTTCTCCGAACCCAACCCCCGCATCCCGCTGGACGAGCTGCGCCTCGACCTCGTGCGCGAGACGCGCCCCTGGCCGCACCCCGACCGACCGCTCGTGGCCGGCGTCAGCTCCTTCGGCATGGGCGGCACCAACTGCCACGTCGTGCTGCACGAGCACGCGGAGCACGGGGCGCCGCAGGCCGTCGAACCCCCGCGGACACCGACCGCGCGCCCGGCCACGCTGCCGTACGTGCTCTCCGCCCGCAGCGAACCCGCCCTGCGCGACCAGGCGACCCGCCTCGCGGCCTTCCTCACCGAGCACCCCGAACACCGCCCCGCCGACGTGGCGCACTCCCTGGCCGTGCACCGCTCCGCCTTCGAGCAGCGCGCCGTCCTCTTCGCCCAGGACCGCGACGCGCTGCTCGCCGGCCTCACGGAGCTGGGCGAGGGCCGGACACCCCCCGGAGCCGCGCGCGGCACCGACCTCCGGGGCCGGACCGGTTTCCTCTTCGCCGGGCAGGGCAGCCAGCGCCCCGGTATGGGACTCGAACTCGCCGAGGCGTTCCCCGCGTTCGCCGAAGCCTTCGACGCCGCCTGCGACGGGTTCGACGGACACCTCGACGTGCCGCTGCGCACGGTCCTGGCCGCCGCCGAGGGCACCCCGGAAGCCGCCCTCCTCGACCAGACCGCCTACACGCAGCCCGCGCTGTTCGCCTACGAGACGGCCGCCTTCCGGCTGCTGGAGAGCTGGGGCGTGCGTCCCGACGTCCTCCTCGGCCACTCCATCGGTGAACTCGCCGCCGCCCACGCCGCCGGAGTCCTCTCCCTCGCCGACGCCTGCACCCTCGTCGCCGCCCGCGGCCGGCTCATGCAGGAACTCCCGCCCGGCGGGGCCATGGTGGCCATCGAGGCCACGGAAACGGAACTCGCCGCCGACCTGTCCACCGACGCCGGATCCGGACGCGTCGGCGTCGCCGCCGTCAACGGGCCCCGCGCCACCGTCGTCGCCGGGGACGAGGAACCGGTGCTCGCCCTCGCCGCCCGATGGCACGCCAAGGGCCGCAGGACCAAGCGGCTGCGGGTCAGCCACGCCTTCCACTCCGCCCACATGGACGGCATGCTCGACGCCTTCCGCGAGGTGGCCGAGTCCCTCAGCTTCCACAGCCCGAGGATTCCCGTCGTCTCCAACGTCACCGGCGAGCAGGCCACGGACGCCGAACTCCGCTCCGCCGACTACTGGGTGCGGCACGTGCGCCAGGCCGTGCGCTTCGCGGACGGCGTGCGCCGTCTGCGGGACGCAGACGTCACCACCTTCGTCGAACTCGGCCCCGACGCCACCCTCACCACGACGGCCCGCGGCTGCGTCGACGAACCGGCGCTCGCCTTCGTCGCCCTGAGCCGCGGCCGGCGTCCCGCGGCGGACGAACTGCTCGACGCCGTCGCCACGGCGTACGCCCACGGTATGGCCGTCGACTGGAACAGCGCCCTCGTCCCCGCCGACGCCACCCGTGTGCCGCTCCCCACCTACCCCTTCCAGCGCCGGAGTTACTGGCTCGCCCCCCGCACTCCCGCCGACACTCCCGAACGTGCGACGGCCCTGCCCGCGGTCACCGCCGGGCAGCCGCCCTCCGAACCGGAGCCGCAGACCGCGTCCCTGGCGCAGACGTGGCGGGACCGGCTCATCGTCCGCGATGCCCGCGACGGCCGGCGCATCCTCCTCGACCTGGTCCGCACCGAGACCGCGGCGCTGCTGGGCCACGAATCCGCGGAGGCCGTCGAGGAGCGCTGGGCCTTCCGGGACCTCGGCATCGACTCCCTGGGCGCCGTCGAGTTGCGGCACCGCCTGACTCTCGCGACCGGCCTCAGCCTGCCCTCCTCGTTGCTGTTCGACCACCCGACGCCGCTCCGGCTGGCCACCGCCCTGCGCGACCAACTCGTCGGCGAAGCGGCGGAGGTGACAGCCACGGCCGGGGGCGGCACCGACGACGAACCGCTCGCCATCGTCGCCATGGCCTGCCGGTACCCGGGCGGCGTTGACTCGCCGGAAGCCCTGTGGCGACTGGTGGCCGAGGGCGTTGACGCGATCGGACCGTTCCCCGACGACCGGGGCTGGGATCTCGACGCCCTCTACCACCCCGACCGTGAGACGGCCCGCAGCGGAACCTCCTACGTCCGCGACGGCGGGTTCCTGCACGACGCCGCCGGCTTCGACGCCGCGCTCTTCGGCATCTCGCCGCGCGAGGCGCTGGCCATGGACCCGCAGCAACGCCTCGTCCTGGAGACGGCGTGGGAGGCGTTCGAACGGGCCGGCGTCGATCCGCAGTCGTTGCGCGGCAGCCGCACCGGCGTCTTCGTCGGCGGCACGTTCCAGGAGTACGGACCGCGACTGAGCGAACAGGGCGATGGCGTCGAGGGGCACCTCCTCACGGGCAGCGCGCCGAGTGTGGCGTCGGGCCGGGTGGCCTACACGTTCGGGCTGGAGGGCCCGGCGGTCACCATCGACACGGCCTGTTCGTCGTCGCTGGTGGCCCTGCACCTGGCCTGCCAGTCACTGCGCAGTGGCGAGTCCACGCTCGCGCTGGCCGGTGGCGTGTCGGTGATGGCGAGCCCGAGCATGTTCGTGGAGTTCAGTCGGCAGCGGGGGCTGGCGCCGGATGGGCGGTGCAAGCCGTTCGCGGCGGCCGCGGACGGCACCGGCTGGTCCGAGGGCGTGGGCCTGCTGCTGGTCGAGCGGCTCTCCGACGCCCGCCGAAACGGCCAC
>NZ_DASQNP010000091.1:0-30899 GCF_035644915.1 Streptomyces sp. | reverse complement strand
CCGGGGGTGCCCAGCGTCCTCGCTGTGTGTGTTTCAAAGGAACCTCGTACCGAGACCGGCAAACGGTCCCGGGACGGGGCATCAACATATCTGGCGTTGACTTTTGGCACGCTGTTGAGTTCTCAAGGAACGGACGCTTCCTTCGGCACCCCTCCCGGGGCCCCTCCGGGCGCTTCCCTTCGGTGTTCCCGACTCTATCAGCCCTTCCGCTGGAATCCGAAATTCGGTTTGGCTGCGAACACGCAGAACCGATCCGGATTAGCCGGAGAGACGATTGGTCGGGTGTCGTCGACGCCATCGGCGCCCGACGGAGGTACGAGGGTACAGGGTGGCCGGGAAGAGAGGCAAATCGATTCGGCGGACCCCGGACAGGCCGCCGCGCGTGCGCTCACGGAACCGGCTCGTCCCATGTCCTACGCTTTTGATCAGTACGCCCGATCAGCGCGCCGGTCCGGGCACGCGGCGACGGCGACCGCTCGATCCCCGCCCTCGGGAGGCACTCCATGACCACCGTGACGTCCCCGCTGGCCGGGCGCGCCATCGGCCTCGCGGCCGTACCCGACCCGGTGTTCTCCGGCCTGATGGTGGGGCCCGGAACCGCCGTCGACCCGGTCCGCGAGCCGTCCGTCGCCGTCGCCCCCGTCGACGGCATCATCGTCTCGCTGCATCCGCACGCCTTCGTGGTGGTGGACGACGAGGGGCACGGCGTGCTGACCCACCTCGGCATCGACACGGTGCAGTTGAACGGCCAGGGCTTCGAGCTGCTGGCGGCCAAGGGCGACACCGTGCGCCGCGGTGATCCGATCGTCCGCTGGAACCCGGTCGAGGTGGAGGCCGCGGGCAAGTCGCCGGTGTGCCCGGTGGTCGCGCTGGAAGCCACTCCCGACGCACTGGACGACGTGGTCGAGGACGCCGACGTACCGCCCGGCGGCACGCTGTTCACCTGGCGGTGACCCACTGCCCCCGCGCCGGCGGCGAGGCGTTCGCGCGCGATGGAGACGCGCGGCGGACGCGCACCGCACCTACGAGACGGAATCGACCGGAGACGGGTGAGATGGAGACAACGCTTCAAGGCGTCGGGGTGAGTCACGGGGTGGCGATCGGCGAGGTGCGGCAGATGGGCACCGCGGTGCTGGAGCCCCCGGCCGGGCAGATCCCCCCGGACGAGGTGCCGCGCGAACGGAACAGGGCGCACCAGGCCGTGGAGGCCGTGGCCGCCGACCTGGTCGCACGGGGGAAGCTGGCGGGCGGTGAGGCCCAGGCCGTGCTGGAGGCCCAGGCCATGATGGCCCAGGACCCGGAGCTGATGGCGGACGTGGAGCGGCGCATCGCCGTGGGCAGCACCGCCGCACGGGCGGTGTACGACGCCTTCGCCTCCTACCGCGCGCTGCTCGCCGAGGCCGGCGAGTACCTGGCCGGGCGGGTCGCGGACCTGGACGACGTGCGGAACCGCGTCGTCGCGCGGCTGCTCGGGGTGCCGATGCCGGGAGTGCCGGAGAGCGACGAGCCGTACGTACTGGTCGCGCGTGACCTGGCGCCCGCCGACACCGCCCTGCTCGATCCCTCGCTCGTCCTCGGCTTCGTGACCGAGGAGGGCGGGCCGACCAGTCACACCGCCATCCTGGCCCGGGCCCTGGGCGTGCCCGCGGTGGTGGCACTGCGGGGCGCCGCCGGACTGGCCGAGGGCACGGTCGTCGCGGTGGACGGCAGCACGGGGCAGGTCACGGTGGATCCGGGCCCGGAGCGGCGGAAGGTGCTGACCGGGATCGCCGAGAGGCGGAGGGCGGCACTCGCGGCCACCACCGGTCCGGGCGCGACCTCCGACGGGTACAAGGTGCCGTTGCTCGCCAACATCGGCGGGCCGGGGGACGTGGCGGCCGCGGTGGAGGCGGGCGCCGAGGGCGTCGGCCTGTTCCGCACGGAGTTCCTGTTCCTCGACGACAGCCGGAAGGCCCCGTCGGAGAAGAAGCAGGCCGAGGTGTACCGGCAGGTGCTGGAGGCGTTCCCGGACGGACGCGTCGTGGTGCGGGTGCTGGACGCGGGCGCGGACAAGCCGCTGGGCTTCCTCGGCCCGGGCGAGGAGCCCAATCCGGCGCTGGGCGTGCGGGGGCTGCGGGCGCTGCTCGGCCACCCCGAGGTGCTGCGGACGCAGTTGGCGGCGCTCGCCCGGGCCGCCAAGGGGTTGCCGGTGTACCTGGAGGTCATGGCGCCGATGGTCGCCGACCGGGCCGACGCCAGGGCGTTCGCCGACGCCTGCCGGGAGGCCGGGCTGCGGGCGAGGATCGGCGCGATGGTGGAGGTGCCCTCGGCGGCGCTGCGGGCCCGTGCGGTGCTCCAGGAGGTGGAGTTCCTGTCGCTGGGCACCAACGACCTGGCGCAGTACGCCTTCGCGGCCGACCGGCAGGTCGGTGCCCTCGCGCGCTACCAGGACCCGTGGCAGCCCGCGCTGCTCGACTTGGTGGCGATGGCCGCGGAGGCGGCCCGGGCGGAGGGCAAGAGCTGTGGGGTCTGCGGTGAGGCCGCCGCCGATCCGCTGCTCGCCTGCGTACTGGCCGGGCTGGGTGTCACGAGCCTGTCCATGGGGCCCACGGCCATTCCCCAGGTGCGTGCCGTGCTGGCCAGGCAGACGATGGCCCAGTGCGAGCGGGCGGCGGCCGCCGCCCGTGCCTCGGACAGCGGCGAGGAGGCGCGGGCCGCCGCGCGGGCGGTGCTGTCCGGGGAGTAGCCGGCGCCGGGGAACGGCCGGCGGGGCCACCGGCGTCGGAGGACGGGCGCGGTGCCGTGCCGCCCCGCCCCGCGCCGGGGCGGCACGGCACCGGGTGCGCGGGGTCAGTGGCCTTCCCCGTCCCGCTCTCCCGTGCCGCCCGTTCCGGGGCGGGGCAGCGGGAAGCCCGCGCTGTAGGTGAGGCCCGGTTCGGGCGGGACCGGTTCGCCCGTGCGCGCGTCCGTGCAGTAGGCGGAGAAGACCTCGGCCTCGGTGAGCGGGCGGAGCCAGCCGCCGCTCAGGCTCCAGCCGCGCACCTCCTCGCGTCCGTCCCGGGCGGTGCGCATCACCACCCCTCCGGGGGCCCGGGTGGCGAGGCCCGCGGCGAGCACGGTGCGGAAGACCAGTCCCCCGTCCTCCTCGGTGGCCGCCCGGGCCGCCGAGGGGGCGTCGTGCGGCGGGCGTTCGAGGTGGGCGACCGCGACCAGGGGCCCGGTCTCCCCGCTGATGCTGCACACCAGGTGGTGGGTGCCGGGGCCGGCGGCGGCGAGGATCCGGTCGAGGGCCTTCGTGGCCTCGTCGAACGCCGCCCGGCCGAGGTCCTCCCCGCAGTCGGCGCAGGGGCCCAGGCCGGTGAGCGCGTCGGTGGCCCGTTCCCAGGCGTCCTGGCACTCCCAGCCGTCGAGCAGCAGGGGGAGCAGCCGGTCGATGGGCTGGCCGCGGTACCGCACGGTGGCTCCGGTCGCCGCGATCTCCGCGACGTAGCGCGTGCGGCTGTCCGGGGTGTCCGGGTCGATCCGCTCCTGGGCGCAGAAGTGTTCGTAGTCGTCCGGGTCGAAGAGGCCGACGCGGGTGTGGACGCCCTGAGCGGTGAGCGAGCGCAGCAGTCCTTCCGTCTGCCGCAGGTACGCCCGGTGGTCGTCGAAGGCGAAGGTGGTGTAGCGGCGCATGGCCGCGAAGCCGGCCGGGTCGGCCACGACGGCGACCGTGCTGGGCGCCTCGCGGCGCAGGGCCCGGCGGGCGGTCGCCGGACGGAGCCTGCGCGGGCCCGTCCGGCGCTGCCGGACGTCCCGGCCGCTGCGGTGGTCGCCGTTCCTGGTGCGTGCCATGTCTCCCCCTCGGTGGTGCGGCCATGTGGTCACTCACCGTAACCGAGGGGGCTGACAACGGGGTCGGACGGCGGTTCAGGAGGTGAGGCGTTCGCGGGCCAGGCCCTCGTAGAAGCGGAGCAGTTCGACGTTGTCGACCGAACCCGGGTTGACCGCCTTGTCGAGGTCGGCGCCCTGGAGCAGGCGCTTGACCGGGACCTCCAGGCGCTTGCCGGTGAGGGTGTGGGGAACGCCCTTGACCTCGATGATCTCGTCGGGGACGTGCCGGGGCGAGAGCTGTTCGCGGATGGTCCGCTTGATGCGGTCGCGCAGGTCGTCGTCGAGGACGGCGCCCTCGGCGAGGTGCACGAACAGGGGCATCCAGTAGCCGCCGTCGGGCTGTTCGACGCCGATGACGAGGGACTCGCGGATCTCGGGGAGGCGTTCGACGGCCTCGTAGATGTCGGCGGAGCCCATGCGGACGCCCTGCCGGTTGAGGGTGGAGTCGGAGCGGCCGTGGATGATCACGGTGCCGCGCGAGGTGAGGGTGGTCCAGTCGCCGTGCCGCCACACTCCGGGGAACATCTCGAAGTAGCTCTCGCGGTAGCGCGATCCGTCGGGGTCGTTCCAGAAGCGGATCGGCATCGACGGCATGGGGTTGGTGACGACCAGTTCGCCGACCTCGTCGACGAGCGGCTTGCCCTCCGGGTCCCAGGACTGCAGGTCGGTGCCCAGGCAGGGGGCCTGGAGCTCGCCGACGTAGACGGGGAGGGTGGGGACGGCGCCCGCGAAGCAACTGCACACGTCGGTGCCGCCGCTGACGGAGGCGATCCACAGGTCCTCGGCGACCTCGTCGTGGATCCAGCGGAAGCCGTCGGGCGGGAGCGGGGAGCCGGTGGTGGCGACGCACTTCACCCGGGAGAGGTCGAGGTCGCGGCCGGGGTGGACGCCGGCCTTCCGGCAGGCCATGACGTACGCGGCGGAGGTGCCGAAGAGGGTGGTGCCGGTGCGTTCGGCCACCCGCCACTGGGCGGCGGTGTCGGGGTGGCCGGGGCTGCCGTCGTAGAGGACGACGGTGGTGCCGGTCAGCAGGCCGGAGACGAGGAAGTTCCACATCATCCAGCCGGTGGAGGTGTACCAGAAGAAGCGGTCGTCGGGCCCGAGGTCGCAGTGCAGGCCGAGCTGCTTGAGGTGTTCGACGAGGATGCCGCCCTGGGACTGGACGATGGCCTTGGGCAGGCCGGTGGTGCCGGAGGAGTAGAGCACCCACAGCGGGTGGTCGAAGGGGACGTGCTCGAAGACCGGCTCGGTGTCGGCGGCGGTGAGGGCGTCCCACTCCAGGGCGTCCTCGGGGGCGGGGGTGCCCAGCAGGGGGACGTGGACGACGGCGCGCAGGCTGGGCAGTTCGCGGCGGAGTTCGGCGACGACCTGGGTGCGGTCGTGTTCCCTGCCGCCGTAGCGGTAGCCGTCGACGGCGAACAGGACGACGGGTTCGACCTGCTGGAAGCGGTCCAGGACGCTGCGGGCGCCGAAGTCGGGGGCGCAGGAGGTCCACACGCCGCCGACGGCGGCGGTGGCCAGCAGGGCGACGGCGGCCTGGGGGATGTTGGGCAGGTAGCCGCTGACGCGGTCGCCGGGACGTACGCCGAGGCGGCGGAGTTCGGCGGCGAGGGAGCCGACCTGGCGGCGCAGCTCGGCCCAGGTGACGGGCCTGGGTTCGTGGGTCTCGTCGACGTGCAGCAGGGCGGGGGCGTCCGCGCGGGCGGGGTCCTCGCCGGCGCGCAGGGCGTGCTCGGCGTAGTTGAGGGTGGCGCCGGGGAACCAGCGGGCGCCGGGCATGGCGCGGTCGGCCAGGACGGTCTCGTAGGGGGTGGCGAACCGCACGTCGAACCACTCGGTGACCGCCTTCCAGAAGGCGGCCGGTTCCCCGACGGACCAGCGGTGCAGGGCGGCGTAGCTCGCCACCGGGTCGCCGGGCACGGCGGCCGGGGCGCCGAAGCGTTCGGCGGCCCACGCCTGGAAGCGGGTCAGCCGGGCACCCTCGATCCGGTCGGGGCCGGGCCGCCACAGGGGTTCGGGCCGGTCCGGCTGGTCTGCGGTCGTCGGTGCGGCGCTGTGCGCTGCGGTCATGGCGGCTCCCGGGCTGTCTCCACGCGTCGTGTGCGTCGCCTCCGCGTACGGTCCGGCCCCTGGGATGGTGGCCGGGGGCGTGCGCGTACGCGGCGGCTGTGCAGGACGATGCCACGTGATCGGGCCGTGCACCAGGGCGGCCGGCCCATATCGGGGAGCCGGGCGGTGTGGTGCAACCACGGGGGGACGTTGGGTGAACGCCGGTTGAACGCGGCGTGGGCGGTGCGCCGGTGATGGCAGGCTGAGCAGCATGGATGCACGTGGCCTGGTGCGGTCGGTGAGGGTGGTCGGTGTGACGCAGGGGCTGCGGACGGCGCGGGCGGCGTGGCGGAACCGGCGCGCGGACGCCCGGGCGCTGCCGCGCGCGGGCCGGGAGCGGGCCCGGGTGCCGGGCCCGGCGCAGGGCGCCGAGCCGCAGCCGGGCGGCGGCGTGGTGCACTTCGAACGGGCGTCGCTGCGGGTGCGGGTGACGGCGGGCGGGATGGTGTTCTGCGGCTGGGACGGTGCCGTGCCGGAGCCGTCGTACGCGCTGGCCGGTACGTATCCGCAGGCCGACGCCCGGGCGGCGCTGGAGCCGGACAAGGACGGCGGCTGGCGGGTGGTCTCCGGGCGGGTGCTGGTGACCGTGACCCGGCTGGGGGCGGTGGAGGTGCGCACCCCGGGCGGTGTGGTGCTGCGGCGGGACCTGCCGCCGCGCTGGTGGGAGCCGGTGGACGGTGGCGCGGTGCGTTGGGTGCAGCGTTCGGAGGTGTCCTCGGACGCGCGGTTCTTCGGGCTGGGCGGGTGGGCGCCGGGGCCGCGGCTGCGGGACGGCTCGTACCGCCTGTGGAACGCGGGACCGGACTCCCCCGGCGCGGGGCGCGAGGTGCGGTCGCTGACGATGCCGGTGCTGTGGGTGGTGGCGGACGCGGGCGGCCACCTGGTCTTCCACGACAATTCCTGGGAGGGCCTGGTGACGCTGCGCGAGGGCCTGGAGGGAGCGGGTTCGGGCCACGACCGGCCGGGGAGGTGCGAGGTGCGGATGTCGGGCGGCCCGCTGCGCTACTGGGTGCTGACCGGTGCGCCGTCGCGGGTGCTGCACGGCTGGCGGGCCCTGACGGGGGCGCCGGCGGTGCCGCCGCGGTGGGCCCTGGGGCACCAGCACGCCCTGTGGGGCTCGGGGGGCGAGGACGAGGTGCGGCGGGTCGTGGCGGGGTACGCGGAGCGCGGTCTGCCGCTGCGCGCCGTGCACCTGGGTGCGGGCCACCACCGGCGGCGCCGGGGGTTCACCGTGGACCCCGAGCGGTTCCCGGACCTGCCGGCCCTGGCGTCCGGGCTGCGCGAGGACGGCGTACGGCTGGTGTCGGCCGTCGGCCCGGAGGTGCCGGCGGAGGCGGGCGGGGCGGTGTACGACGGGGGCAGGGACGAGGACGCCTTCGTACGGGACGCGGAGGGCCGGCCGGTGCGCGGACCGGGGCGGCCCGGGGTGGTGTTCCCGGACTTCACCGATCCGCGGGTGCGCAAGTGGTGGGGCGGGCTGTACGCCGAACGGCTGGCGCAGGGCTTCGCCGGTTTCTGCCACGAGACGGACGGGGCGGCCTCCCTCGCGGCCTTCGGCGCACCGGCGCTGCCGCGGTCGGCCCGGCACTGCCTGGAGTCCCGGGGCGGCGACCACCGGGAGGCGCACAACGTCTACGCCCTGGCGATGGCCCGCGCCGGCTTCGAGGGGCTGCGGGGGCTGCGGCCGAAGGAGCGGCCGTTCCTGCTGTCGCGCTCCGGCTGGGCGGGCCTGCAGCGCTACGGCGGCACCTGGACGGACCCGGTGGAGACCGGCTGGGAGGGGCTGCGGACCTCGCTCGGCCAGGTGATCGGCCTGGGGCTGTGCGGGGTGCCGTACTGCGGCGCGGACATCGGGGGCGCGACCGGGCCGGCCCCGGATCCGGAGCTGTACCTGCGCTGGTTCCAACTGGGCGCGTACCTGCCGCTGTTCCGTACGCACAGCGGGCCGGGTGCCGGGCGGCGCGAACCGTGGGAGTTCGGGCCCGGGGTGGTGGAGCACGCGCGGGCGGCGCTGCGGGAGCGGGAGCGGCTGCTGCCGTACTTCGTGACGCTGGCCCGGCTCGCGCACCGCTCCGGCGCGCCGTACGTGCGGCCGCTGTGGTGGGGCGCGCCGAAGGACCGGGCGCTGCGGGAGTGCGAGGACGCCTTCCTGCTGGGGGACGCGCTGCTGGTGGCGCCGGTGCTGGAGGCGGGGGTGACGCGCCGTACCGTCCGGCTGCCGCGCGGGCGGTGGTACGACACGGCCACGGGCGAGGCGTACGAGGGCCCCGGCCAGGTGGTGGTCGAGGCGCCGCTGTCACGGATTCCGGTGCTGGCGCGGGCGGGGGCGGTGGTGCCGGTGACCGGGCCGGACGGAGGGGTCGAGCTGGAGGTGTGGGCGCCGCCGCACGGCCGGACGGGCGGCGGGGTGGTCGCCGCGGAGGCCGGGGACGGCTGGGACCGGGTGGAGCTGGAGCGGTTCTCCGTACGGATGCTGGGCCGGGAGGCGGCGGTGGTGCGTGAGGGGGCCGCGGAGGTGGGGTACCCGGTGCGGGTGCGCGGTCTGCGGGCGCAGTGGCGCGAGGGGGATGCGGGACGGGTGTGAGGGCGCGCGGGCGGTCTTCCGCGGCGCGCCGGGCGCCTGGTAGACGGAGGGCCATGGTGATCACGAAACCGATCGGGAAGACCGCCGGAGCACTGCTCGCCCTCGTCCTCGTCCTCCTCCTCACCGCGGCGCCGGCCGCCCGGGCGGAGCCGGAGCCGAAGGCGCCGCCCGGGTTCGTGGCGCTCGCCGACGTGGACCCGACGATCATCCAGGAGATCCGCTACGCCACCCCGCACAACTTCGTCGGCGAGCCCGTCGACGGCTACCGCAGGCCGATGTGCATCCTCACCCGCGAGGCCGCCGAGGCCCTGCGCCGGGCGCAGTGGCGGCTGCTGTGGCAGGGGTACTCGCTGAAGGTGTACGACTGTTACCGCCCGCAGCGGGCCGTGGACCACTTCGTGGCGTGGGCGCGGGACCTCGGCGACCAGCGGATGAAGGGGGAGTTCTACCCGCGGGTGGACAAGACGCGGCTGTTCGCGGACGGGTACATCGCCGAGCGGTCCGGGCACAGCCGGGGCAGCACCGTCGACCTGACCCTGGTGCGGCTGCCCGCGTGGCCGACCCGCCCGTACGTGCCGGGCGAGCCGCTGACGCCGTGCTTCGCGCCGCCGGAGGAGCGCTTTCCGGACAATTCGGTGGACATGGGGACGGGCTATGACTGTTTCGACACCCTGTCGCACACCCTGGACCCGCGGATCACCGGGGAGCAGCGCGCCAACCGGCTGCTGCTGAAGGAGTCGCTGGAACGGGTGGGGTTCGTCAACTATCCGGCGGAGTGGTGGCACTACACCTTCCGGCCGGAGCCGTTCCCCGACACCCACTTCGACTTCCCCGTGCACCGCAGGTCGCTCACCGGCCGCTGACGGGCCGGGGCCGGGAGCGGCGGACGACGGACGGCGGTGCGGAACCACCCCCGTGGGCCCCGCACCGCCGTCTGCGGGTGTGGACGCCGTTTCCGGGGGGAAGGTTCGCGGCCCCGGTCCGCTGTCACGCGTTCGCGACATCCCCCGGACCGGACCGTCTCCCGGCGCGCCCGGAGCGTTTCCGGAAGGCCGCGCGCCGGTGTCCCGGAACTGCTCGTGAACTCTGCGCGAACACTCCCCCGGCGGGCCCGCCCCGGCCGCATGCTGGTGCCGTGCGTGCCTGGCCGAGTCACCTCCGATTCGCCTACCAGCCGGTCGTGAACCTCGCGACCGGCTCCGTGGCGGCCCTGGAGGTCCTGGTGCGTTCCCGGGAGGGCGACGTCCTGGCCGCGGCCCGCCGCGATCCGGAGCTGGACGCCGAGCTCGCCGCGCTGGCCGTGCGGTCGGCCGCCCGTCAGGAGGCGCTGCTGCCCCTGCACGTCAACGTCTTCGCCGCCACCCTGGCGGGCCTGGGGGACCTCGTCGCGCTGCGCCGGGCCGTGCGGGACGCCGGCCGCCGCCCCTGGGAGGTGACGCTGGACATCACCCCGCCGCTGGCGCGCGTGCCGCACGAGGCGCTGGTCTCGGCGGTCGGCGCGCTGCGCGGGGACGGTTTCCGGATCTGCGCGGACGGGGTCGGCGACGGCGACCTGCCGCTGCTGCTGCTCGCCGACCTCTCCCCCGATCTGCTCAAGGTGGACGCCGGGGTCGTCGCCGGGTTACCGCACCGGCCCGCGCACCGGGCGGCGGTCGCCGGGCTGCGGCGGTTCTGCGACGGCACCGGCGCACTGCTGGCGGTGGAGGGCGTGGAGACCGAGCTGCAGTACGCGGCGGCGCGGGCGGCGGGCGCGCACCTGGCCCAGGGTCACCTGTTCGCCCCGCCCGCGCGCCGTCCCGCCGCCGAGGCCCACCGTCCCCTGTGCCCGCCCACCGTGCCGCCGCCCGGGGGCGGCGGCACGGGAGGGCCGCCGGTCGCCGAGCTCCTGCATCCCGCCGCGATGCTGCCGCTGTCGGCCTCCGCCTCCCAGGTGCGGGCGCTGCTCACCGGTTCGCCGGAGGTGACCGGGGTGCTGCTGGTGGACCCCGACGGGGTGCCGGTGCGCGCGGTGGACCGGAACCGCTTCCTGCGGGCGATGTCGGGCCGGTACGGCTCCGCGCCGTACGCCGACCGGCCCGCGGTCCGGCTCGCGGACCGGCCGCGCACGGTCCGGCTGACGGCCACCGCCTGGGACGTGCTCGACGTGGTGGCCGCCGACGGACGCGACCGTACGGCGGACGACGTGGCGGTCGTGGACGAGGCGGGGCGGTGCGTGGGCGTGGTACGGCTGGCCGAGGTCGTCAGGGCGCTGGCCGCCGGCCGGTTCGAGGACGCCTCCGGGCTGAATCCGCTCACCCGGATGCCGCATCCGGGATCGGGCTGTTCCGCACCGCGCGGGCCCCGCCCCGGCCGGTGATTGCGCCCGGTCAGCGCGGTGCGGGCGCTTCCGGGCCGTACGGCGGACCGGGCCGCTTCACCGCGCGGCTTACCTTGACGCTTCCGTTACCCGGGTGAAGACTTCCGATTATCAGACGGTATCGCCGCAGGTAAGTTCCAGAACCGCAGACTCCCCGGGCGATTCCGCCGGACACGCACGCTCGTCGCGGATGCCGGGCGGGGCGCGGGTTTCTGCCTGCCGCCGGCTCCGTCGGCACCGCAGAACGCACCCTGCAGGGACACCCGGGGCCGCTGCCCGGGGTGAGGGCACGAGGAGCGGCAATGAACTACTCCCACGGCGACATCTTCCTCGGCGAGATCATCGGAACGGCGATCCTGATCCTGTTCGGCGCCGGGGTCTGCGCCGCCATCACGCTCAACCACTCCAAGGCGAGGGCGGCGGGGTGGGTCGTCATCGCCTTCGGCTGGGGCTTCGGCGTGCTGGCGGGCGCGTACACCGCGGCGCCGCTGTCCGGAGGGCACATCAACCCGGCCGTGACCGTCGGCATCGCCGTGCAGAGCGGCGAGGGCTGGGGCAAGGTCCCCACCTACATCGCGGGCCAGCTCGTCGGCGCGATGCTCGGCGCCGTACTGGCCTGGCTGGTCTACTACGCGCAGTTCGCGGCGAACGCCGACAAGGACACCGCGCTGCCGACCCTCGGGATCTTCTCGACCATCCCCGAGATCCGCAATCCGGTGGCCAACCTGATCACCGAGATCATCGCGACCGTCGCCCTGGTGCTGCCGATCCTGGCCTTCGGGCTGACCCGGGGCCTGGGCGAGTCCGGCACCCTGGTGCTGGTCGTGGCGCTGCTGGTGGTGGGGATCGGCCTGTCCCTCGGCGGTCCGACCGGCTACGCCATCAACCCCGCCCGCGACCTCGGGCCCCGCATCGTCCACGCCCTGCTGCCCATCCCCAACAAGGGCCCCTCCGACTGGGGGTACTCCTGGGTTCCGGTGCTCGGACCGCTCATCGGCGGCGTCCTCGCGGCGCTCATCTACAACCTCGCGTTCTGAACGGCGGACCGCGGGAACGGACGGGAACCAGGAGCACGAGGAGAAGGGGCCGGAGGGAACCTCATGACGGACACCGAACCCACGTACGTCGCCGCGATCGACCAGGGCACCACGTCGAGTCGCTGCATGATCTTCGACCACGACGGCGCGATCGTCGCCGTCGACCAGCGGGAGCACCAACAGATCTTCCCCAAGCCCGGCTGGGTGGAGCACGACGCGACCGAGGTCTGGTCCAAGGTCCAGGCGGTGGTCGCCGGCGCCCTCGCCAAGGCCGGGCTGCGCGCCGGGGACCTCAGCGCGATGGGCATCACCAACCAGCGCGAGACGACCGTGCTGTGGGACCGCGCCACCGGCAGGCCGGTCCACAACGCCATCGTCTGGCAGGACACCCGCACCGCGGCGCTCTGCCGGGAGCTGGGCGGCGAGGTCGGGCAGGACCGCTTCCGGGACCGCACCGGACTGCCGCTGGCCAGCTACTTCTCCGGGCCGAAGGCCGCCTGGCTGCTGGAGCACGTGCCGGGGCTGCGCAAGCGCGCCGAGGCGGGCGAGATCGCCTTCGGCACGATGGACTCCTGGCTGATCTGGAACCTCACCGGCGGCACGGACGGCGGTGTGCACGTCACGGACGTGACCAACGCCAGCCGGACCATGCTGATGAACCTGGAGACCCTGCAGTGGGACTCCTCGATCCTCGACGCCATGGGCATCCCCGAGGCGATGCTGCCCGAGATCCGCTCCTCGGCCGAGGTGTACGGCACCACCGCGGTCGGGATGTCCACCGGGGTCCCGGTGGCCTCGGCGCTCGGCGACCAGCAGGCGGCCGTCTTCGGGCAGACCTGCTACGACGTCGGCAACGCCAAGAACACCTACGGCACCGGCTCCTTCCTGCTGCTCAACACCGGCAACCGCCCGGTCCCCTCCAAGAGCGGCCTGGTGACCACGGTGGGCTACCGGCTCGGCGGCGAGCGGCCCGTCTACTGCCTGGAGGGCTCGATCGCCATCACCGGCGCCCTGGTGCAGTGGTTCCGGGACCAGCTCGGGATCATCCGGGAGGCCGCCGAGATCGAGCCCCTGGCCGCGAGCGTGGAGGACAACGGCGGCGCGTACATCGTCCCGGCCTTCTCCGGGCTGTTCGCCCCGTACTGGCGCTCGGACGCGCGGGGCGTCATCACCGGCCTGACCCGCTACGTGACCAAGGCGCACCTGGCGCGGGCCGTGCTGGAGGCGACGAGCTGGCAGACGCGCGAGGTCGTGGACGCGATGTTCCAGGACTCCGGCGTGGAGATCACCAGTCTCAAGGTGGACGGCGGCATGACCGCCAACGGGCTGCTGATGCAGCACCAGGCGGACGTCCTGGGCGTGCCGGTGATCCGGCCGGTGGTCTCCGAGACCACCTGTCTGGGCGCGGCGTACGCGGCCGGGCTGGCCACGGGGGTCTGGTCGGACCTGGACGAACTCAGGGCGCACTGGAAGAAGGACGCCGAGTGGACCCCGCAGATGGACGCCGGGACGCGGGAGCGTGAGCTCCGCAACTGGCGCAAGGCCGTCGAGCGCAGCTTCGGCTGGGAGGAGCACGAGGACTGACCGGAGGTCCGCGGCCCCGGGCCCGCGCCGGTGCGCGGCCCCGGGGCCGCGGGCCGGACGGCGGTCAGGTGGCGGCCCCCTGGCGCCCGGCGGCGCCGGTGAGCAGGGCGTGCTCGACCACCGAGGCCAGCACCTCGCGCGCGGAGTCGCGCTCCCGCACGTCGCACGGCAGGACCGGCACCTCCTCGCCCAGGCCGAGCGCGGCGCGCACCGCCTCCACCGGGTGGTGCTCGATGCCGTCGAAGCGGTTCACGGCCACGGCGAAGGGGACGGCGTGCCGCTCGAAGTAGTCGACGGCGGCGAAGCAGTCCTCCAGGCGGCGGGTGTCGACGAGGACCACCGCGCCGAGCGCGCCCTGCGCCAGTTCGTCCCACAGGAACCGGAAGCGGCCCTGGCCCGGGGTGCCGAAGAGGCAGAGGGTCAGCGTGTCGCTCAGGGTGATGCGGCCGAAGTCCATGGCGACGGTGGTCACCTTCGCGGCGTTCCCCGCGGCGTCCGCCTTCCCGAGGTTCCGGATGTCCCCGAGGGCGGCGAGGTCCTCCGGGCCGTCGAACGGACGGCCCGCCTCGCTCAGTATCTCCTCGGTGCGCAGCGGTCTGATCTCGCTGACCGAGCCGACCAGGGTGGTCTTGCCGACCCCCAGGCCGCCCGCCACCAGCACCTTGAGCGTCACCGGCCCGACCGCGGTGTCCTCCCGGTGGCGGTCAGAGCCCCCGAAGACCATCGATCCTCTTCCTCCGCTTCTTCACAGTGCCCGCCCCCGCCGGGGCAAGCGATCGTTCCGCAAGGAGGCGGTCACGACAAGTCCCGCGGACGCCCTCTCCGGGCGAATCGGCGCGGGACCGGTCCGTGACCACCTCAGCGGGTCGTTTACGGCCCACCCCGCCAGGAAACGGAGTGGTATGCCTGTTTATCGGAATGTTCGTGGGGTTTTCTCCGCCGTCCGCTCGAAGCTTCCGGAGCCCGACCGTCCAGGGCGGGTGCTGACCGCCGTGGAGAAGCTGGAGGGGACCTCACGCCTCGACCCCGCGCTCGGGCCGCTGCGGCGCGTCGTGCGCGCGCTCCCGCTGGGCGGCGCGCGCGACGTCCTGCACGGCCGCTGGCTGGGCCACCCGGCACACCCTCTGATGGTGCAGATCCCCATCGGGGCCTGGATGTCCGCCGCCGTGCTGGACCTGCTGCCCGGGCAGCGCCGCGGCGCCGACACCCTGGTGGGGCTGGGGCTGACCGCGGCCGCACCGGCCGCCCTGGCGGGCTGGGTGGACTGGGCCGAGCTGCGCAAGCCGCAGATGAGGGTCGGTCTGGTGCACGCCGCCACGAACATCACGGCCGTCGGCCTGTACGCCGCGTCGCTCTCCGCCCGGCTGCGCGGCCGCCGCGGACTGGGGCGCGCGCTGGGGTTCGCCGGGCTGACCGCGGTGGGGATCGGGGGCGGTCTGGGAGGGCACCTGTCCTACCGGCAGGCCGCCGGCGCCAACCACGCCGAGCAGGTCCCCGCCGTGGTGGAGCCCGGCTGGCATCCGATCGGCGACGTGGCGGACCTGCCGGTCGGCGAACCGGTGCGGCGGCACGTGGGCGAGACCCCGCTGCTCGTCGTCCGCGAGGTCGGCGGGCAGGTGCACGCGCTGGCCGACCGGTGCAGCCACATGGCCGGGCCGCTGTCGCAGGGGGAGATCGTCGACGGCTGCGTGCGGTGCCCGTGGCACGGCAGCACCTTCCGCCTCTCCGACGGCTGGAACGTGCGCGGCCCGGCCACCGCGCCCCAGCCGGCCTTCGAGACCCGGGTGGTGGACGGCCGGGTGGAGGCGCGCCTGGTCGCCGATCCGGCCGCGGCGCACCGCTCCGCACGCCGCTCCGTGCCCAGGTCGGCCTGACGGTCCCGCGGCCGCCGCACCGCGGGTCCGGGGCGCGGGGCCGGAGCGCGGCGGGACGGGACTCACAGCGCCCGCAGGCCGTTGATCACATTGCGCAGGATGCTCTCGTCCGGCAGTTCGGCCGGCGGGACGGGGCGGGTGACGCGGACCAGCTCGGCGTCCACGAGGTCGCCGACGAGGACGCGGACGACCCCCACCGGCAGGTCCAGCCCGGCCGCCAGTTCGGCGACCGGCTGGGGGGACCGCCGGCACCGGGCGACGATGTCCAGGTGCTCCGGGCCGAGGGAGCCGAGGACGCCGGGAGCACCGGGGACGCCACCGGGATCGCCGCGGCCACCGCGGTCCCCGCGACCGCCGGGGCCCTCGGGGAGTGCGCCGGCGGTCGAGGCCCGGGCCGCGGGGACGGGAGGACCGGCGCCGCCCGCACCGGCGTCCGCTCCCCCGGCCGCGTCCGTCGGTGCGCCCGCCGTCTCCGGCGCGGCGACCACCAGCGCGATCAGGTCGATGCGGCTCCCGCCGGCACTGCGGGTACGGCCGCGCGTCATGGCGTACGGCCGCACCACCGGCCCGGCCGCGTCGTCGAACCACCGGTCCGTCATGACCGAACGTCACCCCCCGCCGGACGCGCCGTGCCGGGGCGCGGTGCCCAGACGGGCACCGGCCCGCTTGACGAACAGGGTCATCTCGTAGGCGATCCGGCCGATGTCGGCGTCGGAATCCGCCATCACCGCCAGACAGCTTCCGTCACCCGCCGCGGCGACCAGCAGGAACGCCTCGTCCAGTTCGATCACGGTCTGCCGGACCTCCCCCGTGCCGAAGTGCCGGCCGATGCCCCGGGCGAGGCTGTGGAGGCCGGAGGACACGGCCGCCAGATGCTCGCCCTCCTCACGGGTGAGGCCCCGGGAGGCGCCTGTGGGCAGGCCGTCGCCGGAGAGCACCAGGGCCTTGCGGATGCTGCCGACCCGCCCCACCAGTTCGTCCAGGGGCCAGTCCGGTTCACCCGTCCCCCGGAAGGCGCCGTCTCCCGTGCCGTGTGGTGCGGTCATCGGCCGTTCCTCTCCAGTGGGTCGTTCCCGGCGCCGCGTCGGCCGGCCCGTGCCCGCCGTCCGGGCCGTCCGTGTCCGCACCGTCCGGGAGGTCGGTGTTCTGCCGTCGCCCGCGCCACAGGCCGCGCTGGAGCGAGGCCATCCGGTCGCGGGCCTCGTCGGCGTCCCGGTCCCGGCCCCACCCCTGTTCCCGGGCCCGGCCCTGTTCTCGGTCCCGTCCCCCGGCCTGTTCCCCGGCCCGGGACCGTCCCCGCTCGGGGTCGCGGCCCGGGGCGTCCGGCCTGAGTTCCCGGACGAGGCTGGCCTGCCGTACGCGCCTGGGCAGCCCGCCCGCCGTGGTCGGCGGCCCCGGTTCCTCCCGGCGCCGGCGCTCCTGTCCCGCTCCGCCGGACGCGGCACCGGTGTCGGCCGGGTGCGCGTGGCCGGAGGCCGGGAAGAGGGGGCGGGGCCCCTGGGACGGCAGCGGTCCGGGGCCGTGCGGCGGGCCGGACTCCTCGTCCGCCTGCTGGTGCTGGTCGGGCGGGAACCCCGGGACGGCCGGGGCGCGGTGGCCGGGGTGCCCGGGGCGCCCGCGGAAGAGGGCGCCGATGCCTCCGGACTCCTCCAGGGCGTCGACGGGCGCCTCCAGTTCCACCGGCCCGTCCCTGACCGCGCCGAGGACGGGACGCGCCTCGCGGCGGGGAAGGCCCGCGGCGGTCCGGGCGGCGTCCCCGATGCCGCGCCCGTCGGCGCCCCCGGCGGCCTGCGGCGACTCGGTCAGCAGCGCGCCCGGGATGAGCACCACGGCGGTGGTGCCCCCGTACGGCGAGGGCTGCAGGGAGACCCGTACGCCCTGGCGCTGGGCCAGCCGGGAGACGACGAACAGGCCGAGCCGGTCGGTGTCGGAGAGCTGGAAGTCGGAGGTCTCGGCGAGCCGGAGGTTCGCCTCCAGCAGCGCCTCGGGCGACATGCCGAGGCCGCGGTCGTGGATCTCCAGGGTGAAGCCGCTGGGAACCCGCTCGCCGAGCACCTGGACGCCGGTGTGCGGCGGCGAGAAGACCGTGGCGTTCTCCAGGAGTTCGGCGATGAGGTGGGTGAGGTCGGCGATGGCGGCGCCGTCGACCGCGAGCGGGGGCAGCCGCCGCACCTCGATGCGCTCGTAGTCCTCCACCTCGGACACGGCGGCGCGGACGACGTCCATCAGCGGGATGGGTTTGCGCCACTGCCGGGACGGGGCGGCGCCGGAGAGGATGACCAGTCCCTCGGCGTGGCGGCGCATCCGGGTGGTGAGGTGGTCCAGGCGGAAGAGGTCGGCCAGTTCCTCGGGGTCCTCGGTGCGCCGCTCCATGGCGTCCAGCAGGGTGAGCTGCCGGTGCAGCAGCACCTGGCTGCGGCGTGCGAGGTTGACGAAGACCTCGGAGATGCCGCGGCGCATGTCCGCCTGTTTGACGGCGGCCTCGACGGCGGCCCGCTGGAGGGTGTTGAGGGCCTGTCCGACCTGCCCCATCTCGTCGCGTCCGTACTCCAGGCGCGGCGCCTCGGTCTCGACGTCGACCTGCTCCCCCGCGGCGAGCCGCCGCATGACGCTGGGCAGCCGCACGCCCGCCGCCTCGTTGGCCTCCCTGCGCAGGGCGCCGAGGTCGCGGATCAGGCCGCGGCCGATGCGGAAGGAGACGATCACGGAGACGATCACGGCGATGAAGCCGAGGATCCCGGCGGTCCCGGCGCGCATCAGCACGGAGGTGGCCTCCGGCTCGACGCGCTGGTGGTAGCGGGCGACCGCCTCCTCGTCCAGGCGCCGCAGCTCCTCCAGGACGCCGGTGGCGGTCTTCTGCCAGTGCTCGGCGTTGAAGGCGCCGACCGCCGCGTCGGCGCCGGCGCCGATGATCCGGTCCTCGGCGGCGCGCAGGGCCCGGCCGTCGGTGCCGGACCAGAACGCCTCGTACCTGTCGCGGTCCTCGGCGGGGAGCGTCGCGAGGTGGTTGCGGTAGGTGAGTTCGCGTTCGGCGACCCGGTCGGAGAAGGCGCGCAGTTCGTCCTTGGTCATCCGGCCGGCGGTGAACGCGGCGGCCATCAGCGCGTCCTCGCGGGAGAGGTACTCGCGGGCGCGGGCGAGGCCGATGAGGGCGCGGCCCTCCTTGTCGAGCCGGACGTCGTCCAGGCCCCGCAGGCTGGTCAGGAAGGCGTGGCAGGGGTCGACGAGGGCGTTGTACGCGTCGTAGGCGTCCCGGCGTTCGATGGTGTTGTCCTCGACCCGGGCGCGCACCTTCCCCAGCCGGTCGAGTCCGTCGAGGAG
The DNA here is from genome assembly GCF_035644915.1 of Streptomyces sp. Classification (GTDB taxonomy): domain Bacteria; phylum Actinomycetota; class Actinomycetes; order Streptomycetales; family Streptomycetaceae; genus Streptomyces. The sequence continues at coordinate 12,182 of NZ_DASQNP010000091.1, read as the reverse complement.
GTCGTCCAGACGTCTACGGGAGTCGGCGTCCAGCTCGCCGCGGACCCCGTCGCCGAACGCGCCGGCGCGTAAGGCCGCCACCGCCCTGTCGGTGGCGCGCCGCCCGTCGTGCAGGGCGGTCAGGGAGTCGGAGCGGCGCGGATCGGCGAGGTAGACCAGGACCTGGCGGCGTTCCCGCTGGAGGGAGTGGACGGTCTCCTGGACCGGGCCGCCGAGTTCGTCCATGACGGCGGCGACGTCGAGCAGCTGGTTCGCCTCACGGCTGGTGATCACAGTGGCGAACGCCCAGATCGAGGTGAGCGCCACCAGGGGAACCAGCAATAACGCCACGATCTTGCGGCGTATCGACTTGCCCCGAAAGCGCATGGCCTCCCCTACGTCCTCCCCTCGCACGGGGGCATGAATTTCCTCAGCAAACGGCGCGAGCCTACTACTCACGGCGAACAACTCGTAGACACGTCCGAGCCATCACGCGCATGTCCGGCGGTGGTTCGCGAGATCGCCGCGCCATGCTGGGATACGCCGGGGATCGAGCGGGCCGCGAGACACGCGGACGCGACGCGGTGCGGGGAGATCACATGGGTCTGAGCAGGGCCGACTGGGGGCCGGGCGGGTTCGATCAGTTCCGGGCGGACCACGGCGAGGATGCGGTGTGCGAGGAAGGTGGAGATTGCGTGGACGCCGCTTCACGGATGCCCGATCCGGTGCGAGCGGCGGCGGTGCGCGCGGTCATCCTGGTGGCGGTGACGCTGGTGCTGGTCATGATCGCCGTGCTGTGCTCCCTGGCCCGGGTGTGGTTCGCCCTGCCGACGGTGCTCCTCGCGGTGGCGAGCACGGTGGTCACCACCTGGGGGGTGCTGGACGTGTGGGTGACCCGGCAGATGTGGGTGCAGCGCAACGGGGTGATCTCCACCCCCAGCAGCGTGGCGCGCGAGTACGGCCCGCTCCGCCGCGGCCGGCGGAACCCGTCGCCCGGGCAGGCCGGTGAGCGGGCGCCCCGGGAGGCCTCCTAGGGGTTCCTGGGGGTGATCCCCGACAACGGCCGCCCGGGAGCGCGCCGGTCGCCCCCGGCGGACGTCGGGGCCGCCGGCCCTCCTCGGTGACGATCCCCCGGGCTCCGTTGATCACCAGGATGTGGTGCACGGCAACGATCCGTCCGGCTCCTGGAGGAACCGATGAAGTCACGCACCCGCACCGCCCTGGCCGCCGCCCTCGTCCTCGGAATCGCCGCGGGACCGGCGGCCGGTCCCGCCCTGGCCCTGCCCCGCTCCCCCGCGGCCGTCAGCGGCCTCCCCGCCTCCGGCGCCGAGGACGCCGGAGGGCCCGACGTCGCCGCGCTGCGCGCCGCACTCGCCGGGCTGCCGGACAAGGACGTGACGGCGGCGCTCGTCCGCGTCGGAGGCGACGGCTCGTGGCACGGCGCGGCCGGGGTGCGCGACATCAGGACCGGCGCCGAGGTCCTGGAGCACGGCCGGTTCCGGGCCGGGTCCGTCACCAAGGTGGTGACCGCGGCCATCGTGCTGCAGCTCGCCGCCGAGGGGAGGGTCGACCTCGACGCGTCCGTGGAGACCTACCTCCCCGGACTGCTGACGCCCGCCTTCACCGAGCCCGTCACCGTGCGGCAACTGCTCGACTTCACCAGCGGGCTCCAGGCCGGCGGCTCGCTCGGCGACACCGTGGAGGAGGGGTACCCGCACCGCTTCGAGACCCTCAGGCCGGAGGAGGTCGTGGCCTCGGCCGTCGCGAAGGGGCCCGCGTCCGCCCCGGGGACGCGGCAGGAGTACGGCAACATCGGCTACACGGTGCTCGGCATGCTGATCGAGGAGGTCACCGGCGACACCTACGAGCACCAGGCCGCCGTACGGATCCTCCGGCCGCTCGGCATGCGGCACACCTCCTTCCCCAAGGGCTCCGACCCCCGCGTCCACGGCCCGCACAACCGCGGATACGACTGGATCGACGGGAAGCTGGTGGACGTCACCGAGTGGAACATGTCGGACCGCTGGGCGGCCGGGGACATGATCTCCACCACCGCCGACCTCGAACGGCTCCTCGTCGCCCTGTTCGAGGGGAAGGTCGTCCCGGAACCCCAGTTGGAGGAGTTCTTCACGGTGCCGGACGTCCCCGGGGCGACCAGGGCCGCGGGCGGCATGGAACGGCACGTCGTGAGCGGCAGGGAGGTCTGGGGCAAGACGGGCTCGCGTCCCGGCTACCAGACCGTCATCGCCGCGACGCGCGACCTGTCCCGGACCCTCGTCTACTCGGTCAACAGCACCGACGCCAAGGGCGACGCGATGGGAGCCGTCCAGCGCTTCGCCTTCCCGGCCTTCGCTAGCTGAGCCCCTCCCCCGCCGGAAGGGAGGGGGAGCGGGACCGGTGACCGGGGCCTGCGGCGGGACGGCCCGCACCCCGGCCGCCACAGCCACGGCCTCGGCCCCGGCCCCGGCCGCCGTGGCGGCCGGGGCGCGGGACACCGTCAGCCGGGGGCGGGGACGGTGCGGGCCTCCTGCGGCCGACCCGTCCGCTCGGCCCGGTCCGTGCGTTCCGGGCGGTCCGGGCGGCGGAACATCCGGGTGGCCGTGATCTCGCCGTGCACCGGCTCCGCGTCCGGGTCCTGCTTCGGCAGCCCGGGCCGCAGGTGCTCCTCGACGCTGATGTACTTCAGCCCCGCCCGCAGGTCGGCGTCGTTGCGCAACCGGATGACCAGCGGGAACTCCGCGAGCGCCGTGGTGTCGAACAGGCCGGTGGTGTAGATGAGCTGGACGCCGAGCGCGTCGGCCACCGCCCGCTGGAGTTCCAGCAGGTACGTGGCGTTGGCCCGGCCGATGGGGTTGTCGAGGAAGAGCGTGCCCGCGTGCCGGTGCTTGTCGCGGCCCCGGTCGTTGCTGCGCAGCGCGGCCATCGTGCAGTACAGGGCGATGGCCGCGGTCAGGAGCTGGCCGCCGGAGAAGACGTCCCCCATCTGCCCGACCGGCACCCGCTCGGCGCGCAGCACCGCGTCGGGCTTGAGGATCTCCACGGCGACCCCGCGCGGCTGGAGGGCGGCGTGGACACCGCGCAGCAGCAGGGTCATGCCGTCCCGCCGCAGGTCGGAGTTCCGGCGGACGGCCGCCCGGGTGGCCTCGTCGATCACCTCGCCCAGCCGCTCGGTGAGGCCGGCCGGGTCGGGGTCCTCGAAGCGGATGCGCAGGAACTCCTGGCCGGACCACTCCCCCAGGCCCTCCGGGAGCCGGGACAGCCGCTGCGCCGACCGCAGGGTGGCCAGCGAGGACTCCACCAGGCCGCGCAGCCGGTCGACGATGCTGTCGCGGTTGCGCTCCAGTTGCTCCAGTTCGTCGGTCAGGACGCGCAGCCGGGGCTCGAAGGCGGCGGCCCAGGCGGCGGCGTGGTCGGGCAGGGCCGCGGCGGGCAGCTCGCGGATCTGCTGGCGGGCCGGGGTGCGCACCTGCTCGTAGCGGGTGGAGTTGGCGTGCCGTACGAGCACGTCGCACGCCTCGCGGACCGCCGCCTCGGCGGCGGTGAGGTCGGCGGCGCAGCCACGCAGGGAGCGGCGGGCCTCGGCGGCGGCGCGCCGGGCCTGGTCCAGGGAGTCGGCGTACGGCTCGGGCCCCGCCTCGCCCTCCCCCGGGCCCGTGCCGTTCGCGCCGTGCGGATCGCGCAGCAGGTCGCGGAGCATGGCGGCCAGCTCCTCGAAGGCGCCGGCCGCCTCCTCGGCGGCGCGGTGGGCGCGCACCAGCTCGGCGTGGGCGGCGCGCGCGGCCTCCAGGGCGTCGGTACGGGCGGCCAGTTCGGCGTTGGCGGTGCGCAGCAGGGACTGGGCGTGCTCGACACCGACGGGCACCATGTCCACCGGCAGCTCGGTGTGGGCCTCGCCCTCGGTCGGGGCCAGACGCTCGGCCTCGCCGCGCAGCCGGCCGAGCTGCTCGCTGGCGGCCGAGGCACGGGACTCCAGCATGTGGACCAGTTCCTCGGCGCGGGCGGCGGCGGCCTGCCGGGAGGGGCCGTCGGCGCCGTCGGGCCCCTCCAGGAGCTGGGCGGCGCGGGTGCGGACCTTGTTGGTGAGCCGGTCCAGGGCGGCGCGCGCGGCGCTCTCGTCGCCCTCGGCCCGGGCCTGCTCGGCGCGCAGGTCGGCGCCGACGCCGACCTTCTCGTAGAGCTGGGAGGCCGCGCGGTACGCCTCGCGCAGGGCGGGCAGGGAGGCCGGCGGCTCGGCGGAGGACCCGCCGTCGTCGGGGACCGCGGAGCCGTCGATCCCGTCGGGCGCGCCCGCGATCTCGGCGCGCTCGGCGCGCAGCGCACGGGCGGTGCGGCGGGCGTCGTCGGCGGCGCGCTGGGCGGCGCGGCGGTCCTCGTCGGCGGCGCGGGCCCGCTCCAGGCAGGCGGCGGCCCGGGCCTCGGACTCGGCCACCTCGACGGCCAGCTCCCGCAGCCTGGCCTGCCACTTGGTGCGTTCGCGCAGCCGGAAGGCGAGACCGGCCAGGGCGTCGGCGGAGCGGCGGGCCTGCTGGGCGCGCTCCTGCCGCTCCTCGCGTACGCGGGCGGCCTCGGCGGCGGTCTCCTCGGCCTCGGCCGCGGCCGTCCGGGCCTCCTCCAGCCGCTGCCGGGCGGTCTCGGCGACCTCCGCGGCGGCACGGGCGGTGGCGGCCAGTTCGTCGAGGCGGCCGGGCGGGCAGCCGGTGCGCCAGGAGGCGAGCCGGGCGGCCAGGGACCGGTCCGCGGACAGCCGCGCCGCCAGGGCGCGGATCTCCTCGTCGCGGGCGGCGGCGCGCTCGCGCAACTGCCGGCGCTCGGCGTCGGCGGCGCGCTCGTCGTGCATGGCCGGGTTGGGCGGCACCAGGAAGACGCCGCTGTCCTCCCCGCCGCCGGGCGCGGGCGTGGGGGCCAGCAGGGCGGCGGCGGTGCCGACGGCGACGGCGGAGCGGGGCAGCAGGGCGGCGTTGGACAGGACCTCGCGGGCGCGGGTGTGGCTGTCCGGGTCGGTGATGACGACCCCGTCGACCAGCTCCGGCCGCGCGGCGAGCACGGCGGCGTGGTCGGCCGGGTCCACCGCCTGGGCGAGGTAGCGCCAGCCGGGGAGGGCGGGGATGCCGTGCTCGCCCAGGTACTCGACGGTGGCCAGGACGTCGGGGCCGGGCGGCAGCAGTCCGCCGTCGCCGAGGGCGCCGAGGATGCGGGCGTCGTCGGCGGCGGCCGTGCGCAGGTCGAAGAGCTGCCGCTCGGCCGCGGCGACGCTCTCCTCCAGCAGGTCGCGCAGGGCCTCGGCGTTGCGGTCCAGTTCCTCGGCGCTGAGCGGCCCCGGGGCGCCCCGGCCGGCGGGCGACGCGCCGGCACCGGACTCGGCGCCGGCGTCGGCGGCGGGCAGGCCGAGCAGTTCGATCAGGCGCTCCTCGGCGCCCAGCGCCTCGGCGGCGCGGCGCTCGGCGGCGTACGCGGCGTCGGCCGCCTCGGCGGCGTCGGCGGCGCGGGCCGCGGCGAGTTCGGCGCGGCTCAGGGCGGCGGCGGTCTCCTGGGCGCGCTCGGCGGTGCGGCGGGCGGTCTCCTTGGCGGCCTCCCAGGCGGCGACCGCGGCCTTCTCGGCGTCGCTGGCGGCCAGCGCGGCACGGGCCGGGTCGGCGTCGGGGGCGGAGTCGTCCAGCCAGCCGGCCCGTACGGCCTCGGCCGTCTCCTGTTCGACCTCGGCCAGGCGCTGGCGCAGGTGCTCGCTCTCGCTGCGGGCGCGCTGGGCCTCGGTGGCGGCGGTGGTGGCGTCGCGGTGGGCGGCCTCGCCGGCGGTCTGGAGGGCGGTGGAGCGCTCCTCCTCCTCGGCGGCGAGCTGCTCGGCCCGCTCCGCGGCGGCGTGCAGGGCCCGTACGAGGTCGGTGGCGGCGCGGGCACGGGCGGCCAGCGCGGGGGCGGCGTCGCGTTCGGCCTCGCGGATGGCCGCGGCGACCCGGGCGGCGCGGTCGGCGGCGGCGCGGTGCGCCAGCACGGTCTCGGTGGCCTGCCAGGCGGCGTGGAGCGTCCGGGCGTCGCTCAGTTCGCGGCGCTGGGCGGCGGCGCTCTTCTCGGCGGCGGCCAGGGCCAGGGAGGCGTGGCGGTAGGCCAGTTCGGCGGCGATGAGCGAGGCGCGCTCGCGGTCGCGTTCGGCGGCGGTGACGGCGTGGGCCGCCTGGTCGGCCCGCTCGGCGAGTTCGGCGGCGCGGCCGCGCTCCTCCGTGCCGCGGGCGGCCAGCCGCCGGGCGAGGGTGCGGGTGCGCTGCTCGGCCCCGGCGTGGACGGCGCGGGCCGTCTCGCGCCGCTGGGCGGCCTCGGCGATGCGCCGCAGCAGGTCGAGGGAGCCGGCGGTGAAGTCCCGTTCGGCGGTCAGTTCGGCGCGGCGGCCCAGCTTGTGGGCGAAGCCGTGCACCAGGTCGGCCAGCCCGTCGGTGTCGCGGGTGTCGGTGACGGCGCGCAGCAGCAGGTCGGTGAAGTCGGAGTCGTTCTTGACGGCGAACAGGCCGGCGGCCTCGCCCTCGTCGGCGTTCATCTCGCGCTGGTAGCGGAAGAGCTCCGGGTCCAGGCCGAGGTCGCCCAGGTGCTCGATCCAGCGCTCGTGGACCTCCTCCCAGACCACGTCGAGGTTGGGGTACGCCTTGCCCGTCTCGATCAGGACGTCGCGGAAGCCCTTCATGGTGCGGCGCCGGCCGCGGGCGGCGGAGGTCCCCTCGGGGACGGGCCCCACCGCGGTGGACTCGGCGACCGGCAGGGAGTCCAGGTTCATGCCGGGGCCGGGCCGGAAGCTGTACCACGCCTCGGCGAACTTCCGCGGGTCGTTGGAGACCTGCCGGCCGCGCCACTCGCTGACCTTGCCGACGACGACGGTCTCGCCGGTGACGGTGTGCTGCCACTCCAGGGCGACGTGCCCGCAGTCGTCGGCCAGCAGGAACTTGCGCAGCACGCCGGAGCTGGCGCCGCCGAGGGTGTTGCGGTGGCCGGGCAGCATCACCGAGAAGATCAGCTTGAGCAGGACGGACTTGCCGCCGCCGTTCTCCAGGAAGAGCACGCCCGCGGGCGCGGGGCGGCGCGGCGGCCCGGTCGGCTCCTCCTCGAAGAAGTCGCCCTGGGCGGGGGCGGGGCTGGGCACCGGCTCGCCGACCCCGCGCAGGTCCAGCACGGTGTCGGCGTAGCGCGCACCGGCGGGCCCGATGGAGTAGAGGCGGATCCGGGACAGCTCGTACATGGCGGCGGGGCTCTCGTTGCTGAGGGTGGGGTCGGGTGCGGGTCAGGCGTGGAAGGGCAGTCCGGCGTCGGCGACCAGCTCCGGATCGTCGGCGTCGGGCGGCGGCAGCAGGGTGGCGCTGCCGTCGCTGACCGGGACGACGCCCAGCGCCAGCAGCTCGGACATGGCGGCGCTGCCCGCCATGTCGCGCACCTGGAGCTGGTACCGGGCGGTGGTGCGGTAGGTGCCCCCGGCGTCGTCGCCGGTGCGCTGGAGGAAGCCGGAGTCGGCGAGGAAGGCGGCGGCCTTGGCGACGATCCCGGTGGTGGAGCCGGCCAGCCGCCGGGCGTCCTTGGTCGCCCCGGTGGCGCTGCGCCGGGCGTACACCCGCCAGGCGGCCTCCAGGCCGGGCGCGTCGCTGACCGGGTCGGTGTTCTCCCCCTCCCGCTCGGCGCGCTCCTCCAGCCGGCGGCACGCCTGGCGGACGAAGGCGTCCACGCCGTTGACGGTGATCCGGCCGACGTAGCCGTCGTCGGCCAGGTCCTCGGGCCGGGGGAAGGCCAGGGCGGCGATGGCCAGGTGGGCCAGGCCGTGGAGGAAGCGGTCGGCGGAGTCTGCGGCGGCGCGGCGGGCGTAGTCGCTCATGCGGACGGCGAAGACGGAGTCCTCCGCGGCGGTGACCGCCATCCCGGCGCGGGGGGAGACCTCCAGCACGACCAGCCCGAGGCCGGTGGCGACGGCGTCGGCGAGCCGGGCGAAGGCGGGATCCTCCTGGTAGCGCCGCAGCAGGTCGGCGTACTCGGCGTCGCGGGCGGGCAGCAGCTTGGGCTGGAGCCCGAAGGAGACCAGCCGGGCGGCGTCCGCGGCGTCCGCGGGCGTGACGGGCGCGGCGGCGCCGGACCGCTCGCCGGCCCCCTGGGGGGCCTCCCCCTCGTGGTCGTCGTACCGTCCGTACTCGCTCACGGTGTCACCTCCGTACGGTCCGCGGCCATGCCCTCCGCGTCCAGCAGGGCGGTGCCCACGATCAGGTCGGCGCCGCCGAACTCCGGGTCGTCCAGTTCGGTGCCGTCGTCCACGGCGAACAGCAGCCGCCGCTCGCCCTGCCGGTAGGCGGTGCCGACCGGCGGGCTGGCGGCGTGCACCGCCAGCAGGGCCACCAGGTAGGGCAGGTCGGGATCGCGGCGGCGGGCCTCGGCCAGCAGGCCCGACAGCCGGCGCGGGGCGTCGTGGGGCAGGTCCAGCAGCTCCATGGCGGCCTCCATCTGCTCCTCGCTGAACCGGCTGTCGTCGGGCGTGGCGACCAGGTCGGGCTCGGGCATCTCGGCGCCCAGGTGTTCGCGGGGGGCGGGCGGGGTGAGCAGCATCTCGGTCAGGTCCCCCAGCCGTACGGCGGCGGGGGTGCGCAGCCCGGTGCCGCGGGCGAAGAAGGCGTCGGTGACCTTCGTGGCGCTCTCCAGGGGCAGCGGCAGCACCGGCGCGAGGAGCTGGCCGTACACGTCCAGGCCGGCGCGGGCGGCGGGCGGCGCGAACGCCTGCCGGTCCTGCTCGGCGCGGAAGAGCGGGCCCGCCTCCAGCAGCCGGGACTGGAGCTGGGTGTGGCGCCGGATGCAGTCCTTGACGATGTCGACCAGCTCGGCGGCGCGCAGTTTGTTCTCCGCGCTCTCCGCCTCGTCGCGCGCCTTGCGGATGTTGGTGAGGATCGCGTTCTCGTGGCGGTAGCGGTCGGCGACGTGGTCGAGGGCCTCGGCGATCATGTCGGGGACGGCGTTCAGCCAGTCGACCGCGCGGACGTTGCGCCGGGTGGCCTCCAGGGTGCGGCGCAGCGTCTCGGCGTACTGCACGGTGCGGTAGCGCGCCTGCTCGGCGGCGAGCTGGGCGTCGGCCAGCCGCCCGCGGCTGATCAGCACCTCCAGCTTGACCTCGGCGGCGATCTGCGCGCTGGTGACGTCCGTGTCGAGGGCGCCGACCAGGACGTTGACCGCCTCGTCGGTGGTGCGCAGGTAGACGCCCCCGCCCGGCCCGGGGACCTCCTCGATCAGCTTGAAGTCGTAGTCGCGCCGCACGTACTCCCCGTCGGGGCCGAAGGTGCCGTAGACGGCGCGGAAGCCGCGGTCGACGCTGCCGACGTTGATCAGGTTCTCCAGGACCCAGCGGGCGACCCGCTCGTGCTCGGCGGCGGGCCGCTGCGGGGCCTGGGCCGCGACGCGGGGCAGCAGCCGGGCCACTATCTCCTCGTGGTCGGCGCCGGTGTCGAAGTCCATGTGCAGGGTGACCAGGTCGATGGCGGCGAGCGCCACCTCCGCCATCGAGTACGTGCCGTACTCCCCGGCCAGGTTGGCCTTGCGCACGTCCAGGTCGTGCAGGGGCGCGGTGCAGGCGAGCGCCCGCAGCCGCCGGGCCAGGCCCTCGTCGGCGGCCGGGCCCGGTGCGGGCCGGACGGCACCGGGGGACGAAGCGGATACGGCTGTGGTCACGTGGCACAGATTAGGCGCTGGCACTGACAAAGATCGAAACGGCGCCGGCCGGCGGGCGTCCGGTCCACGGGACCGGGGCGGGTTCACCGGGCGGACGGGGCCTCGCCGGACGCCCCGGACCGGCGGAGCGGTCCGTCCGCGGCCGGCGTCAGGGACGGGCGTCCAGGCGGTGCAGCAGGGAGCCGTCCGGTCCGAAGACGTCCATCAGGTAGCCCCGGTCCGGCGCGAGCCCCTCCTCGTCCGCGAGGAAGGAGACGACCGACTCCTTCAGCTCCTGGAACACCTCGTCGTCCGTGTCCGGGTTGCGCGTCCGGACGATCAGCAGGGGAACGCCCTTGGGGCCGGACTCCCGCTGGAGGGCGTACACGTGCCCGTCCCCGCCGGCCCGCCGGTAGCGTTCGGCCAGCGCCTCCGCGCCCGCGGGCGCGGTCGTGTCCGTCGCCGTGGGGCCGACGGAGCCGTGCGGGGCGGCGGGGTCGGCGCCGAGGCGCTCACCCTCCTGCGCCGTGCAGGCGAACAGGACGACGGCGCAGGCCAGCAGTGTCAGGCCGGCACCGGGCCTCACCGGATGCCCCGCGGCCGCCCGCACGGGACGGACGGGCCGGGCAGGACGAACGGAGCGATGCGCAGGGGTGTCATGGCCACCGGAACCTCCGACTCGGGTCGGGAACGGACCGTGCCGGTTGGCGCCGCGGCCCGGTGAACCATCGCCCGAACCCGTCGGGCCCGTCAACACCGTCCGCGCCCGCGTCCCGGGAGCCCGCCGCCGGGCCGCCCGGGAGGGCCGGGCGCTCAGCGGGCGGGGTCCGCGGAGCCGAGCCGGCCGCGTACGGCGCTCTGCACCCCCGCCTCCTCGGCGGGGTCGGCGGCGAGCCGCCGCAGGCGTTCCACGACCCGGGTGTCGCCGGTCGTGGCGTGGCGGGCGGCGACCTCGCGGGTGGACTCCTCGCAGTCCCACAGGCACTCGATGGCGAAGCCCGCCGGGAAGGACGGGTCGGTGGCGGCCAGGGCGCGGGCCGTCCGGCCGCGGAGCTGTGAGGAGGCGGTCTCGCGGTAGACGTGCCGCAGCACGGGCGCGGCGCAGCGCACGGTCAGCCGTCCGACCCCGTCGACCAGCGGCCACAGGGCCTCGGAGTCGGGCCCCTCGGCACGGACGGTGCGGCGCAGCGCGGCCAGCACCGGCCCGACGTCCTTCCGGCCGCCGCGGCAGGCGAGCATCGCGGCGGCCGCCGCGCCCAGGGCGTCCTCGCGCCGGGCCCACCGGCGGGCCCGGTCCAGGGCGGCGACGCCGCGCATCCGGGAGAAGGCCTCCAACGCGGCCCGGGCGACGGTGCCGGAGGGGGCGTCCGGGGGGCTCGCGGGGTCGGTGGCGGCCGCCTCGATCAGGTCCAGGGCGTCGGGATCGCCGCTCTCGGCGAGGTGGCGCAGCGCGGCGGCACGGGCCCGGTCGGGGCCGTACCGGGCGGCGGCGAGCAGCTCGGGACGGTCCTCGGGACCGGCGACGGCGGCCAGGCAGCGGGCCGCGGCGGCCTCGCGCTGCCGCGGGTTCCGCGCCGGGGGGTCGGCCGGGCCGTGGGAGAGCGGGCCGTCGTCCTGGGCCCAGTCGAGCACCTCGCGCACGCTCCAGCCCGGGCGCGGTCCGGCGGGCCGCAGCTGGCGCTGCCAGCGGTCGAAGGAGCCCCGCTCCCGGGCGCGGGCGAGGCGTTTGGCCTGGGCGGGGCGGCCCGGATCCTCAGCCCACAGCCGCCAGGGCCGTGGTTCGAAGGCGTCGCGCACGGCCGCGGCCAGTTCGGCGTCGCCCTCGGGGGTGTCCGGGAAGCGCTCCAGGACGGCGGGGCCGAGCGAGCGCAGTCCGGCGTCGTCGTCGCGCACGGCCAGCTCGTCCAGGGCCCACTGCCAGTTGGCGCCGTGGGCGGCGTAGCGGCGCAGCAGCAGCAGCGCGCCGCGGTCGCCGTAGGAGGCGAGGTGGCCCAGGACGGAGAGGGCCAGGCCGGTGCGTTCCTCCCCGGTGTCGACGAGGTCGGCGGGGCAGAAGAGGTGGTCCTCGATGTCGTCGAGTCCGGCGTTCAGCTCCATGTGGAGCCGGGCGTAGTACAGGGAGCGGTGTTCGAGCTGCCAGTCGCGCCGGGGGTCGCGCCGCAGACACCGGCTCAGCGCGGCGAGCGCCTCGGCACGCGGCGCCGCGAGAGCGTGCAGCGTGCCGTCGCCGCGGCCTCGCTGCAGGAGGCCGAGCAAGGTGCCGCTGGGCGCTATGTCGGAATCGACGGAATCGGCGAACATAGGGTCAGCATCCGGTGCGGGGTGTGGGACTGGCAACGGGATTTCCGCTGCCCGTCGTCTTCTGCCGGTGGCCGCCGGTCCTCCTCCCGTTCTCCCTCGGTTGTCCCGCGGTTTCCCGGGCGTCCTGTCGTCTCCGGCCGGAGCGGGCGCTCCGGCCGCCGAAGGATACCGGGGAATCCGGTGCCGCGCCGCCCCGCTGCGCCCACCGCCGCCCGGGGCGCGGTGCCCCGCGCCGTACCGCGGGCCCCCGG
>NZ_DASQNP010000090.1:0-5303 GCF_035644915.1 Streptomyces sp. | reverse complement strand
GGCGGCGCCGTCGTCCGCTCCTCCTCGGCCACCGGCCGTCCCACGTCCCGGAGGACGAACAGGTGCGGACCGTCGTCCAGCACCGACGTACCGCAGACCTGGCAGAGCATGTGGAGCACGGCGCGCCGCTGCCGCAGGGTGTGCACGGTGTGGAACAGCGGTCTGCCCTTCCCTCTGGCGAGGGTGTGCCGGACCCACAGCACCCCGCGCCGGTCCCGGTCGTACGGCGACTCGCCCAGGTAGCCGATGCCCTCGCCGCCCCGGCCCGCCACCCGTACGACGGGCGGGCGGATCATCTTCTCCCGGCTCCACGAGGAGATGTAGGGGACCGTGTCCGGCCGGGTGCTCTGGCGGGAAGGCTCCTCCTGCTCCCCGTCCGTCGGGATCACCACCACGGGTTCCTCCGCGTCAGGTGTCCGGAGTTCTCGGTCATGCGGTTCCCTCCTGAAAAGCGGTCGTGGATCAAACTCATGCGCCAGGACAGGGATCCGTCCGCGGCGGCCAGGCCCAACCCTTCGATCAGGGCTAGCCTTGAGGGAAACTCGTTCGAGAGATGAGGAGGCCGATGTGCGCGGGTACCGCGATCTCGCAGACGACCTGCGGCGACGCATCGAAGAGGGTGAGTTCTCCCCGGGCACGACCCTGCCGCCCATCACCGATCTGATGGACGAGTACGGCATGGCCCGTCAGACCGTACGGGCGGCCCTCGCCGAACTGGCCAACCAAGGACTGGTCGTCGTCCGCCGGAAGCTGGGCACGCTCGTTCGCGACAGGCGGCCGATCCGGGTGCCCCTCAGCCGCTACGGAAGCGTCCTCCAGCCGGGCGGAGCCCACGGCCCATGGGAGACGGCCTGTGCCCAGCAGGGCCTCAACGGCGAGATGCGCCTGGTGGACGTCCAACGGGTGAGCGCACCCGACGACCTCGCCTCCCTCCTGGACGTGGCTCCCGGCAGCGAACTGGTGCAGCGTCGCCGTCACGCGCTGATCGACCAGGAGATCGTCCAGGTCCAGTGCGCGTGGTACCCCGCGCCCCTGGCCGACCGGGCGGGGATCGGCGAGCGGAGGAAGGTGGTGGGCGGTGTGCTCGGCGCCCTCTCCGGCGCCGGCCTGGCCCCTGCCGAAGCGGACGAGCGGGTGACGTCGGGTGTGCCGACCGCCGACGAGGCACGACAGCTCCAGATCGGAACGGCCGTCCCCGTCCTGCGGGTCCAGCGCCTGACCCGGGCGGCCGACGGCACGCCCCTGGAGGTCCTGCGGGTGATCGCCCCTGCGGACCGCATCGAGCTGGTCTACGACCGCCTGCCCCTCGGCGGTACCGCATGACCGCTGCCGGGAGCACCCCCGGCAGCGCACGCACCGCACGGCCGGGGCCGTCGCCCCATGAACCCCCAGGCCGGTGACCGGTGACGACCGCTGGTGGGACGAGTAGTCCCGGCCGGCCCGGAGCCGGATGCGGACGGCTTCAACCGTCGAGGTGGTACTCCATGACGTAGATCCCCGCGTCCAGCAGCATCCGGTTCATCTCGACGGCGCGACCGTCCTCGGTGAACGCGGTGCGCCAGATCTCCACCACCGGCGTGCCCTCCGCCAGGTGCAGCCGCTCGGCCTCGGCCTGGCCGGGCATGCGCGCCCGCAGCTCCTCGGTGAAGCGGACGGGCTTCAGCCCCAGCTCCGCCAGCCGCGCGTAGGTGCCGCCGGGACCGGTGTCGGGCCGGGCGATCGCGGTGTCGCGCACCAGCTCGGCCGGCAGGTAGGAGACGGCCGCCTGCACCGGCTCGCCCTCCACCACGAACAGCCGGTCGCGCACCACGACCGGGGCGCCCTCGGGCAGGTCCAGCACGCGCGCCACGTGGTCGGGCGCGGCCGTCTCGTAGACCTTCACGTCGGTGACCGACAGCGGCCGTTCGCCCACGTCCGCGGCCCAGATGGACCGCCCGGAACCCCAACCGCCCTCCTCGGCCAAGCGGCGGTTGGCCACCCGCCTGATCGGCCGGAACTCCCGCACATACGTCCCGCTGCCCCGCTTGCGGACCGCCAGCCCCTCGGTGACGAGCAGTGTCAGCGCCCGGCGGGCGGTCTCCTTGGCCACGCCGTACTCGCGCACCAGGGCCGGTTCACCAGGAAGCCGGGCCCCTGGAGCCAGCTCGCCGGACTGGATACGCTCCCGCAGCTCGTCGGCGATCTGCCTGGCACTCTCCGCCATCAACGGCCCTCACTTCCCTAGGGTGCTTCCCCTCCACCTTGGCACAGAAGCCCCGGAGCCGGTTCGTGGGGGCAGAGGCCCCGCCCCGCCGAGCCGCCCCGGCCGGAAGGCCGGGCAGCCCCGGTTCCCGGCCGGTCACGGCCGCGGCGATGAGTTTTCCCGGCCCGGACGGTCTCACCGTTGTCGACGGTCCAGGAGGGAACACGTGAGCCAGCTACTGAGGGTCCAGAACTTCAACGTCTCGAGCGACGGCTTCGGCGCCGGTGAGCACCAGAGCCTTGAGCGGCCGTTCGGCCACGCCGATCCCGGGGCCCTGTTCGCCTGGGCCGGCGCCACGGCGAGCTGGCCCAGGCGCACCGAACCCGGGGGCAGCCGCGGCCTCGACGACTACTTCACCCGGGACTACGCGCGCAACATCGGCGCCGAGATCATGGGCCGCAACAAGTTCGGTCCCCAGCGCGGGCCCTGGCGCGACCACGAGTGGCAGGGCTGGTGGGGTGACGAGCCCCCGTTCCACACCCCGGTGTTCGTCATGACCCACCACAGGCGTCCTTCGTTCACGCTCTCCGACACCACGTTCCACTTCGTCGACGGCGACCCGGCCACGGTCCTGGAACGGGCGCGGGAGGCGGCGCGGGGCAAGGACGTCCGGCTCGGCGGCGGGGCCACCACCATCCGGCAGTTCCTCGACGCCGACCTCGTCGACACCCTGCACGTGGCGGTCTCGCCGGTGCGGCTCGGTTCCGGGGTACGGCTCTGGGAGTCGCCCGACGAGCTGCTCGACCGGTTCCACCTCGAGGTCGTGCCCAGCCCGAGCGGCGTGACGCACCACCTGTTCTGGCGGAGGTGACGCGGGGCCCGGACCCTGACGCCACCACCGCGTCACCCCGCGACAAGAACTCGGTGGCGGACCCGGGCCGTCGCGGACCACCATGCACCACATGAGCGACCAACCCGCGCGATGGACCCGGGCGACCGTCTACCCCGACATGTGGACCGACCCGGACGACGACCCCCGCAACAAGGAAGGTGCCGGTCCGGACGGCGAACTCGCCACGCTGGAGGACTTCCTGGCGGACTACCGCATGACCCTGCGGATGAAGTGCGAGGGCCTGGATGCGGAGCAACTGGCCCGCCGGTCGGTTCCGCCGTCGACGATGTCGCTGCTCGGCCTGGTCCGGCACCTCGCCGAGGTGGAACGCGACTGGCGCAACTGGCTCACCGAAGGCGACCCGCTGCCGAGGCTGTACGGCGAGAAGGACGCGGACTTCGACGGAGCGGTCGCCGAGCAGGCCGTGGTCGACGCGGCGTTCTCCGATCTGGAGCGTGAGCAGGCCGCGACCGACGCCGCGCTGGCCGAACACCCGGATCCGGGCGAGCGGGTGGGGAAGGACAGGATCGCGATCCGGGAGCTGATGGTGCACAGGATCGAGGAGTACGCCCGTCACTGTGGGCACGCCGACCTGCTGCGCGAGTGCGTCGACGGAAGAGTGGGCCAGTGACGGGGCCCGGACTCCACACCCGCCCCCGCCGGCTCGGCGCCGCCAGGTGACGGTCTCAGGCATGGCGGGCCCCTGCTCGCATCGTTGACCTGGGCATGGGGCAGGGCGGTCCGGCGCATGGGGAATGGGCTCGGCTGGAGCCGCTTCCGCCGCAGTCCGGCAAGCAGGGGTGGGCGCAGGGCAAACGGGCCGGCTGCCAGGTCGCGGTCGGCGGGCACGCGGCCACCGGTGCCGCCTCGCGCTCGCTGCGGCAGGAGCTGTTCCTGCCCGAAGAGTGGGCGGAGGATCACCAGCGGTGCCGATGGCCGGGGTACCCGACGAGGTCGGGCATGTGTCCAGGACCCGTACGGCCCTGGGACTGCTGGACCGGCCGCACAGGGCCTGACCGTGCCGGTGATCGTGATCGGTGCCGGCTACGGCCGCAGTGTCGCCTCCGACGGCTCGCTCTGGAAGAACGCGGCTGGTTCTGCGTTATGGCCATCGATCCGGAGGAGACCGTCCAGGCGGACTACGGTGCTCGCAGCAGCTCGGCCATGCCGAACGCGATCTGCTGGTCGGCCATCGCCGTCAACAGCTCGTAATCCCTGATCCCGGAACCGACGCGCAGCGCTGTGGTGACGCCTACGAGAAGCCGGTCGCGTGACTGGAGACGAGGCATGACCGGGCTGAGGGGGTTCGTAAGGCAGTGCCACGAGTGGCTGGGCAGACCGGCCGGAGCGCGGAGGTGGACCGACAACCGGTCAGGATGCAGCGCTGCGTTCAATCCGGGCACCAGGAGCGCTTCCTCAGACCGGTCCAGAGGGTCCGTCACCAGCCCGAGCCTCATGAACAGCTCCAAGGTGCCGACCCGCCAGCCATCACCGTCCGGCAGGAGCATCGCCGACTCGCAGGAGGGGTTGACCAGGAACAACAGCCGGTCCCCCGGGAGGAGCGCCACCGAAGCTCGCCAGCTCAGCATCGGTTCCCCGGCAAGACTCACCTCCGGGGCGTCCACCCAAGGGGACGGCAGGCAACGCCGGTGGTGCAGCGCCACCGTGGCGGTGTCACCGTGGTCCCGCACGCCGAGCACCGGAGTGCGGAAACGGCCGAACGCGCGGCCGCAGCTCTGGCAGTCGATCGCCCAGAGATTTCTGCGGAGGTCCGCCAGCGTCCGCTCACCGAGCCGGGACCGGACGACCGGATCGACTTCCACTTTCTGCTCTGCCATCTCCCGCTCCCCCGCACCGCGTTGAGGTCCCTGCACCATGCCCGTGCCGAACTCCAACGGTAGATGCCGGCACCAGCCCCCGGCCGCCTGATCACCGATTCCGGTTGCCGCGGATACCGCTTACGGCTTCTCCACAGGCCGGCGGTCCGAGTTGGAGCGGGCGGACGTCATCCGCCGCGGCAGAAGAGGCACACGGGCACGAGGGCCCTGCCGTGCGAGCCCGTGCGGCAGGGCCCTCGTCGTGCTCGGGTCAGGCGGAACGGAACGCCGGCCCGTACGCGCACAACGGCCACCGGCGGAACGAACCGGCCCCGGTTCATCCGTGCTCCCCGGCCAGGACGCCGGAGAGCGCCCCGGAGGCGGTGAGGTCCGCCCAGGTGCCCTCCGCCGT
>NZ_DASQNP010000089.1:0-11859 GCF_035644915.1 Streptomyces sp. | reverse complement strand
CCTCACGGATGCCCCAGTTGCCGGTCAGGTCGGCGATCAGCCGCTCGGCGATCTCGACCTTCTTCTCGGCGGTGCGGGCCTGGCCCTCCTCATCGATGGTCAACCCGATCAGCGCCGCCCCGTGCTCCCTGGCCAGCGCGGTGATCTGCGCGAACCGCGAGTCGGGGCCGTCACCGTCCTCGTAGTTCACCGAGTTGATCACCGCCCGGCCGCCCAGCTTCTCCAGGCCGGCGGCGATCACCGCCGGTTCGGTGGAGTCCAGCACGATCGGCAGCGTGGAGGCCGTCGCCAGCCGCCCGGCCAGCTCGGTCATGTCCGCCACCCCGTCGCGGCCCACGTAGTCCACGCACACGTCCAGCAGGTGCGCGCCCTCACGGATCTGCTCCCGCGCCATCTCCACGCAGTCGTCCCACCGGCCCTCGAGCATGGCCTCGCGGAACTTCTTCGACCCGTTGGCGTTGGTCCGCTCCCCGATCGCCAGATACGCGGTGTCCTGCCGGAACGGCACCGCCTGGTACAGCGACGCCGCGCCCGGCTCCGGGCGCACCTCCCGCTCGGCCGGGATCAGCTCCCGCACCCGCTCCACCACCTGCCGCAGGTGCTCGGGCGTGGTGCCGCAGCACCCGCCCACCAGGGACAGCCCGTACTCGGAGACGAACGTCTCCTGCGCCTCGGCCAGCTCGGCGGGCGTGAGCGGGTAGTGCGCGCCGTCGGCGGTCAGCTCCGGCAGGCCGGCGTTGGGCATGCACGACAGGGGGACGCGGGCGTGGCGGGCCAGGTAGCGCAGGTGCTCGCTCATCTCCGCCGGGCCGGTGGCGCAGTTCAGCCCGATCACATCGATGCCCAGCGGCTCCAGCGCGGTCAGCGCCGCGCCGATCTCCGAGCCCAGCAGCATGGTCCCGGTGGTCTCCACCGTCACCGACACGATCACCGGCAGGTCCAGCCCGGCCGCCTCCAGGGCGCGGCGGGCGCCCAGCACCGCCGCCTTGGTCTGCAGCAGGTCCTGGGTGGTCTCGACCAGCAGCGCGTCCGCCCCGCCGGCGATCAGCCCCTCGGCGTTGCGCTGGTAGGCGTCCCGCAGGGTGGTGTAGTCCACGTGGCCCAGGGTCGGCAGCTTGGTGCCCGGCCCCATCGACCCCAGCACCCACCGCACCCGGCCGTCGGAGGCGGTGAAGGAGTCCGCCGCCTCGCGCGCGATCCGCGCTCCGGCCTCGGACAGCTCCTCGATCCGGTCGGCTATCCCGTACTCCCCCAGCGCCGCGTGGTTCGCGCCGAAGGTGTTGGTCTCCACACAGTCCACACCCACCGCGAAGTACGCCTCGTGCACCGCGCGCACGATGTCCGGTCGGGTCACGTTCAGCACTTCGTTGCAGCCCTCGAGCTGCTGGAAGTCCTCCAGCGACGGCTCGGCGGCCTGCAGCATCGTGCCCATCGCCCCATCGGCCACCACCACCCGCGAGGCCAGTGCCTCGCGAAGGGCATCGGCGCGGGGGGCCTTCGACGGGCCCGCGGGGGCGGACGGGGGCACGGTGACGGACGGAGACGGCAAGGCTGCCATGAAGGGCTCCCTGAGGTGCGACGGCTGTCGGCTATGCGTCTTCCGCACGGAAGCGCACCCAGCCAGGGTATCCGCCGGGGCCTCGCGGGCCGGTGGTGTTCCGATGGATGGACTCAAAGGTGGCTGGAACGGCTACCACGACATCGCCATGATCCGATAGCGTTCGGCATTGTCGAATCGTGTTTTCTGGCCCACCGGAGCGAGAACCGAACAGAGGAGAGATACGCGATGGCCCGGACCATCCAGTCGCTGGAACGGGCGGCGGCGGTGCTGCGGCTGCTCGCCGGGGGTGAGCGGCGCCTCGGGCTGTCCGACATCGCCTCCGCGCTGGGCCTGGCCAAGGGCACCGCCCACGGCCTGCTGCGCACCCTCCAGCAGGAGGGCTTCGTCGAGCAGGACCCGGCCTCGGGCAAGTACCAGTTGGGCGCCGAACTGCTGCGGCTGGGCAACAGCTACCTGGACGTCCACGAGCTGCGGGCCCGCGCCCTGGTGTGGACCGACGACCTGGCCCGGTCCAGCGGGGAGAGCGTCTACCTGGGTGTGCTCCACCAGCAGGGGGTGCTGATCGTGCACCACGTCTTCCGGCCCGACGACAGCCGCCAGGTGCTGGAGGTGGGTGCCATGCAGCCGCTGCACAGCACCGCGCTGGGCAAGGTGCTCGCGGCGTACGACCCGGTGGCGCGGAACGAGGCGATGGACGCCGAGCGCACCGCCCTGACGGCGCACACGATCACCGAGCCGGAGGCGTTCGAGGAGGTCCTGGAGCTGACCCGGGCCCGGGGCTGGGGCTCGGACGTGGAGGAGACCTGGGAGGGCGTGGCCTCCATCGCCGCGCCGATCCGCGACCACCGCCGGATGCCGGTGGGTGCCGTGGCCGTCACCGGCGCGGTGGAGCGGGTGTGCGCCGGCGGGTCGATCCAGCCGCGGCTGGTGGCGGCCGTGCGGGACTGCGCCCGCGCGGTCTCCCGCGACCTGGGCGCGGGCCGCTTCTGAGAACCCGCCGGGCCGCGGTGCCCCGTCCGGCCCCTCCCGCCCGGTCCTTCCACCTGGTCCTCCCGCGTCGCCGTCCGGCCCTTTGCCGCATGCGTGACGCCCGTGCGCCGCGCCGGGGGTCTCCACCCCTGCTTGGCACATTATTTTTCACTCCCGCACGGGAAGGCCCCGGGCCTTCCGAAGGCCGCCGGACGCTTTGCGGGGATTTCAGGCCCGCGGCGCGCCCCGAGGGAGCGCGTTCCGCTGCACACACCCTTGACGGGATGTTCAACGGGCATAAAACTGCCGTTCGGCGGTCGACATTGTCGAACACCGAACGGGACTCGGTCCGCCTCCCCCACTTCCTCCATCGGGCTCCCTCCGGACACGAACAAAGGAGTCGCGGGTGTCCAGCTCCGACATATTCCTGGGCGAGACCATCGGTACCGCCGTCCTCATCCTGCTCGGCGGCGGCGTCTGCGCCGCCGTCACGCTCAAGCGCTCCAAGGCGATGGGAGCGGGCTGGGTCGCCATCACCTTCGGCTGGGGCTTCGCCGTCCTCACCGCCGCCTACATCGCCCTGGGCCTCTCGGGAGCCCACCTCAACCCGGCCGTGACCGTCGGCATCGCCGTGCAGAGCGGGAAGTGGGGCGAGGTGCCCGTCTACTTCGCCGGCCAGTTGCTCGGCGCCATGATCGGCGCCGCCCTGGTGTGGGTCTGCTACTACGGCCAGTTCCTGGCGCACCTGGGCGACCGGGAGGTCGTCGGCGGCCCCGGGGCCGAGGCGACCGCGGCGGCCGACCGGCGGCGCGCAGGCGCCCCCGGCCCGGTGCTCGGCGTCTTCTCCACCGCCCCCGAGATCCGCAACCCCGTGCAGAACCTGGCCACCGAGACCGTCGCCACCACCGTGCTGGTCCTGGCGATCCTCACCCAGGGCCTCACCAAGGGCCTGGCCCTGTCCGGCACCGGCGTGCTGGTCACCGCCCTCGTCGTCGTCGGGCTCGGCCTGTCGCTGGGCGGCCCGACCGGCTACGCCATCAACCCGGCCCGCGACCTCGGGCCGCGCATCGTGCACGCCCTGCTGCCGCTGCCGAACAAGGGCGGCTCGGACTGGGGCTACGCCTGGGTGCCGGTGGCCGGCCCCCTGCTGGGCGGTGTCCTCGCGGGCGGCCTCTACCGGCTCGCGTTCGCCTGACCCCCGCGGGCGGATCCCCGCCCCCGCCCCCTTTTCCCTCGCCCTCGCCCATCCCTTGGAGCACCCGACATGAGCGACACCCGCCGCGAGTTCATCGCCGCCATCGACCAGGGCACGACCTCCAGCCGCTGCATCGTCTTCGACCGGGACGGCCGCATCGTCTCGGTCGGCCAGAAGGAGCACGAGCAGATCTTCCCCGAGCCGGGCTGGGTCGAACACGACGCCGCGGAGATATGGGCCAACGTCCAGGAGGTGGTCTCCGAGGCCCTCGACAAGGCGGGCATCACCCGCGACGACGTCCGGGCGCTCGGCATCACCAACCAGCGCGAGACGACGCTGCTGTGGGACCGCGCCACCGGCGAGCCGGTCCACAACGCCATCGTCTGGCAGGACACCCGCACCGACGCCCTCTGCCGGGAGCTGGGCCGCAACGTCGGGCAGGACCGCTTCCGCCGCGAGACCGGCCTGCCGCTGGCCTCGTACTTCGCGGGCCCGAAGATCCGCTGGCTGCTGGACAACGTCGAGGGGCTGCGCGAACGCGCCGAGGCCGGCGAGATCCTCTTCGGCACGATGGACTCCTGGGTCGTCTGGAACCTCACCGGCGGCCCCGACGGCGGCGTGCACGTCACCGACGTCACCAACGCCTCCCGCACCCTGCTGATGAACCTGCGCACCCTGGACTGGGACCCGCGCATCTGCGAGTCCATCGGCGTGCCCATGGCGGTGCTGCCCGAGATCCGCTCCTCCGCCGAGGTCTACGGCGAGGCCCGGGGCGCCCTGGAGGGGGTGCCGGTGGCCTCCGCGCTCGGCGACCAGCAGGCCGCCCTGTTCGGCCAGACCTGCTTCTCGCCGGGCGAGGCCAAGTCGACGTACGGCACCGGCACGTTCCTGCTGCTCAACACCGGCTCCGAGGCCGTCAACTCCTACAACGGCCTGCTGACCACCGTCGGCTACCGCATCGGCGACCAGGACCCGGTGTACGCCCTGGAGGGCTCGATCGCCGTCACGGGCTCGTTGGTACAGTGGATGCGCGACCAAATGGGTCTGATCAACAGCGCCGCCGAGATCGAGACGCTGGCCAGCTCGGTGGAGGACAACGGCGGCGCCTACTTCGTTCCCGCCTTCTCCGGACTGTTCGCCCCCTACTGGCGCTCCGACGCGCGGGGCGTCATCGCCGGCCTCACCCGCTACGTCACCAAGGCCCACATCGCCCGGGCGGTCCTGGAGGCGACCGCCTGGCAGACCCGCGAGATCGTCGACGCGATGGAGAAGGACTCCGGCGTCGAGCTGACCGCCCTGAAGGTGGACGGCGGCATGACCAGCAACAACCTGCTGATGCAGTACATATCAGACGTACTGGACGCCCCGGTCGTCCGGCCCATGGTCGCCGAGACCACCTGCCTGGGTGCCGCCTACGCCGCCGGCCTCGCCGTCGGCTTCTGGCCCGACACCGACGCGCTGCGCGCCAACTGGCGGCGGGCGGCGGAGTGGACGCCCCGGATGGCGGCGGACGCACGCGAACGCGAGTACAAGAACTGGCTCAAGGCCGTGGAACGGACCATGGGCTGGATCGAAGAGGAGAACTGATCCACATGAGCACCACGCGAGGCGTCCCCACCCTCGGGGCGCGCCCGGTCACCGGCCCCAATCCGGGCCGCGCCGAGACCAGGGAGGTGCTGGCGGGCGCCGTCTTCGACCTGCTGGTCGTCGGCGGCGGCATCCTGGGCACCTCGGTCGCCTGGCACGCGGCGCAGTCGGGGCTGCGGGTGGCGATGGTGGACGCCGGCGACTTCGCCGGCGCCACCTCCTCCGCCTCCTCCAAGCTCGTCCACGGCGGGCTGCGCTACCTGCAGACCGGCGCGGTGAAGCTGGTCGCCGAGAACCACCACGAGCGGCGGGTGCTGGCCAGGGACGTGGCCCCGCACCTGGTCAACCCGCTCACCTTCTACCTGCCGGTCTACCGGGGCGGCCCGCACGGCGCGGCCAAGCTCGGCGCGGGCGTCTTCGCCTACTCCGCCCTGTCCGCCTTCGGCGACGGCGTCGGCCGGCTGATCTCCCCGGCGAAGGCCGCCGCCGACAACCCCGCGCTGCGCACCGAGAACCTCAAGGCGGTCGCGGTCTACGGCGACCACCAGATGAACGACTCCCGGGTGGCGGTGATGACCGTCCGCGCCGCCGTGCACTCCGGTGCCGTGGTCCTCAACCACGCCGAGGTCACCGGCCTGCGCTTCACCGGCGGCCGGGTCACCGGCGCCGAGCTGAGGGACCGGCTGGACGGCACGGAGTTCGGCATCGACGCCCGTCTGGTGCTCAACGCCACCGGCCCGTGGGTGGACCACCTGCGGCGGATGGAGGACGCGGGCGCCGCGCCCAGCGTCCGGCTGTCCAAGGGCGCGCACCTGGTGCTGAAGCGCAGGGCGCCGTGGAAGGCGGCGATGGCCACGCCCGTCGACAAGTACCGCATCACCTTCGCCCTCCCCTGGGAGGACCACCTGCTGCTGGGCACGACCGACGAGGCGTACGAGGGCGATCCGGCCGACGTCTCCGTCACCGAGTCCGACATCCGGCAGATCCTGGAGGAGGCCGCGTTCTCCGTGCGGGACGAGCACCTGGACCGCGACCTGATGACCTACGCCTTCGCGGGCCTGCGGGTGCTCCCCGGCGGCCCGGGCGGCGTGGAGTCGGCCCGGCGGGAGACGGTGGTCACCGAGGGCCGCGGCGGGATGCTCTCGGTCGCGGGCGGCAAGTGGACCACCTACCGGCACATCGGCCGCACGGTGATGCGCACGCTGACGCGGCTGCCGGGCACCTCGGCAGCGGGGATCACCGAGGACGCCGTGCCGGTCTCCGACCTGGTGCGGCGGGTGCCGCTGCCGGGCGTGGCCAACCCCGACGCGGTCACCCACCGGCTGCTGGTGGACCGCGAGCCGGGCGTCCCGCTCGACCCGCCGACCGCCCGGCACCTGGCGACCCACTACGGGGCGCTGGCCTTCGACATCGCCCGGCTGGTGCACGAGGACCCGGCGCTGGGCGAGCGCGTCCACCCGGACGCCCCGGAGATCTGGGCGCAGGTCGTCTACGCCCGGGACCACGAGTGGGCCGTGACGGTGGACGACGTGCTGCGCCGCCGCACCACGCTCACCGTCCGGGGGCTGGACACCGAGGAGGTCCGCGCGAGGGTCGCGGAGCTGCTGGCGGCGCGTCCGGCCTGACCGGCCGCGCCCCGTTGCGCGGCGGGCCCGTGCGGCGGCGGTCTCCCCGCCGTGCGGGCCCGCACCCGTAAGCACCGCTGAACCTTCCGGTGAAGGAACACTCGCTGGTGCCGGGCCGCCGGCTGCGGAATGCTGACCGGCATGATCACACCCGACACCAAGAACTGGACCTGGGTGCTGGAGCGCCCCTGCCCCGAGTGCGGCTTCGACGCCCGGTCCGTCCGGGGCGAGGACGTGCCCGCACTGCTGCGCGAGAACGCCGCGGCCTGGCGGCCGGTGCTGGAGCGCGCCGACGTGCGCGAGCGCCCGGCGCCGGACGTCTGGTCGCCGCTGGAGTACGCCTGCCACGTGCGGGACGTGTTCCGGGTCTTCGACGGGCGGCTGCGGCTGATGCTCTCCGAGGAGGGCCCGTCCTTCCCCGACTGGGACCAGGACGCCACCGCCGTCGCCGAGCGCTACGGCGAACAGGACCCGCACCGGGTGGCCGGTGAGCTGGAGGAGGCGGGCGAGGCCCTGGCCGCCCGGTTCGGGACGGTGACGGGCGGGCAGTGGCAGCGCACCGGCGACCGGAGCGACGGCTCCCGCTTCACCGTGGAGACCTTCGCCCGGTACCTGCTCCACGACCCCGTCCACCACCTCCACGACGTGACCCGCTGAGCCCCCGCCGGACCGCCCCGCCTCACTCCGCCGGCAGCGGGAGGCCCTCCGGGAGCAGGCCGCGCTCCACCAGCGCGTGCCACAGCTCCTCGGGCACCTCCCGGGCGAACATCCGCGCGTTGTCGCGCACCTCGGCCTCGGTGGCACAGCCGACGACCACCGAGGCCACCGCCGGGTGGCCGAACGGGAAGCGCAGCGCCGCCGCCCGCAGCGGCACCCCGAACTCCCCGCACACCGCCTGGATGCGCCGTGCCCGCTCCAGCACCTCCGCCGGCGCCTCGCGGTAGTCGTAGTGGGCGCCGGGGCGGGGGTCGGCGAGCAGCCCGGAGTTGTAGACCCCGCCGACGACGACGGAGGTGCCGCGCCGCTCGCAGACCGGCAGCAGGTCGGTGGCCGCCCGGTGGTCCAGCAGCGTCCAGCGGCCCGCGCACAGCACCACGTCGACGTCCAGGTCGGCGACGAACCGGGCGAGGACGTCGCTGTGGTTCATGCCGAAGCCGATGGCCCCCACGGCCCCCTCGGCGCGCAGCTCGGCCAGCGCCGGGAAGCCGGTCTCGTACACCTCGCGGACGTGGTTCTCCACGTCGTGCAGCAGCAGGATCTCCACCCGGTCGGTGCCCAGCCGCTCCAGGGACGCCTCGACGGTGGCCCGGATGCCGTCCCGGCCGAGGTCCCACACCCGCGCCCGCGGCGGGGTGTCGGTGAAGCCCTCCCCGTCGGGCGGCTCCTCGCCCGGGGCGAGCGGGCGCAGCCTCCGGCCGACCTTGGTGGAGACGACGTACGAGGCGCGGTCGCGCCCGGCCAGCGCGCGGCCGAGGCGCTCCTCGGACAGGCCGACGCCGTAGTGCGGCGCGGTGTCCAGATAGCTCCAGTCCTCCTCCAGCGCGGCCTCCACGACCGCGCGCGCCTGCTCCTCGCCCATGGGGCGGCGGAAGTTGCCGAGGGGGGCGCAGCCCAGGCCGATCGGCGGCACCCGCACCCCGGTGCGTCCCAGTTCCCGTCCCCCGCCCGGTCCCGTCATGGCTGTCCCCTTCGTCCGCCGCCTTCGTCCGCCGCCGTGCCCCGTACCGTATGCACCGGTTCAGTGGGCGTCCCGGTGGTCACCACTGCCCCGGTGAGCACCCCGGGACACCTGCGGCGGTATCCGGACGCATCCGCGCCCCGCCGCCCCGGAAAGGCGCGCGAAGGCTGCGGGGCGGACGCCGTCACGCCGTAGGCTGGGCCCGCACGGTAATGACACGTCAGCCGGTACGGAGCGGAACGCTCCGCGTCGGCCGGAAGGAGGCACTGGGTGATCGAGCTCGAGGGGGTTCCCGAGCTGGTTGACCCGGTCATGGTGGCCGCGTTCGAAGGCTGGAACGACGCCGGCGACGCCGCCTCCGCCGCGGTCGCCCATCTGGAGCGGGAGTGGAAGGGCGAGGTGTTCGCGGCGCTGGACGCCGAGGACTACTACGACTTCCAGGTCAACCGTCCCCAGGTGTGGCTGGAGGGCGGCGTACGCAGGATCACCTGGCCCACGACCCGGTTGTCGGTGGTGCGGCTCGGCGAGGCCGACGGCCGGGGCCGGGCCCGCGACCTGGTCCTGGTGCGCGGCATCGAGCCGAGCATGCGCTGGCGGTCCTTCTGCAACGAGATCCTGGGCTTCGCCCACGAGCTCGGCGTGGAGATGGTCGTCGTGCTCGGCGCGCTGCTCGGCGACACCCCGCACACCCGGCCGGTCCCGGTCACCGGCACCACCTCCGACCCGGACCTGGCCCGCACGATGGATCTGGAGGAGTCCCGCTACGAGGGCCCCACGGGCATCGTCGGCGTCCTGCAGGAGGCGTGCACGCACGCGGGCGTGCCGGCCGTGAGCCTGTGGGCCGCGGTGCCGCACTACGTCTCGCAGCCGCCCAACCCGAAGGCGACCCTCGCCCTGCTCAACCGGCTGGAGGACCTGCTGGACGTGCGGATTCCGCTGGGCGAGCTGCCGGAGGACGCCCGCGCCTGGCAGCTCGGCGTGGACCAGCTGGCCGCCGAGGACAACGAGGTGGCCGAGTACGTCCAGTCGCTGGAGGAGGCCCGGGACACCGCGGAGCTGCCGGAGGCGTCGGGCGAGGCGATCGCCAAGGAGTTCGAGCGCTACCTGCGGCGGCGCGACGGCCACACCGCCGGCGGCGGTACGGCCGCCGAGGGCGGCTCGTACCTGCGCGACACCTCCGGCGGTGCCCCCGGCGGCCGGGGCCGGCCGGCGAAGCCGGAGGAGGACGAAGAGGACGGGGAGGACGGGGACCCGGACGGCGGGGACGGCCGGGAGGACGGGCCGGACGGCTCCGGGGACGCAGAAGGGGGCGGGAGCGGGGACGGCGGGTCCTGACCCCCGGCCGGCTCCCGGACCGCACGAACCGCCCGGGCCGCCGGGGCACCCCTCTTCCGGGGGCGTCCCGGCGGCCCGGTGCTGTGCGGGGAGCCGGCGGGGAGCGGGGTGCTCAGAGCGCGACGCCGAGCAGGGCGTCCACGGCGCGCGAGACCAGTCCGGGCGCGCCGGTGTCCTCGCCGCCGCTCTCCCGCTGGTGTTCGGCCCAGCGGTCGACCGCGGCCAGCGCGGCGGGCGAGTCGAGGTCGTCGGCGAGGGCCGTGCGGATCTCCTCCAGCAGCGCGTCGGCCGGCGGCCCGTCGGGGCGGGAGACGGCGGCGCGCCAGCGGCCGAGCCGGGCGACCGCCTCGTCCAGGACGGAGTCCGTCCACTCCCAGTCCGAGCGGTAGTGGTGGGCCAGCAGCGCCAGGCGGATGGCGGCCGGGTCGACGCCGTCGCGGCGCAGCCGGCTGACGAAGACCAGGTTCCCTCTGGACTTCGACATCTTCTCGCCGTCGAGCGCGACCATCCCGGCGTGGACGTAGGCGCGGGCGAAGGGGTGTTCCCCGGTGAGGGCCTGGGCGTGCGAGGCGCCCATCTCGTGGTGGGGGAAGGCCAGGTCGGAGCCGCCGCCCTGGACGTCGAAGCCCATGCCGAGGTGTTCCAGTGCGATGGCGACGCACTCGATGTGCCAGCCGGGGCGGCCGGGGCCGAGCGAGCCGCCGTCCCAGGAGGGCTCGCCCTCGCGGGCGGCCATCCACAGCAGCGGGTCGAGCGGGTTCTTCTTGCCGGGGCGGTCGGGGTCGCCGCCGCGCTCCGCCGACAGGTGCCGCATCGTCTCCGCGTCCAGGCCGGAGACCTCGCCGAAGCGGGGGTCGGAGGCGACGCTGAAGTAGACGTCGCCGTCGAGTTCGTAGGCCGCGCCGGCGTCGCGCAGCCGTTCGACGATCGGGACGATGGCGGGTATGGATTCGACGGCGCCGACGTAGTGCTTCGGGGGGAGCATGCGCAGGGCGGTCATGTCCTCGCGGAAGAGCGCGGTCTCGCGCTCGGCGAGCGCGGCCCAGTCGTCACCGGTGGCGGCGGCCCGCTCCAGCAGCGGATCGTCGACGTCGGTGACGTTCTGCACGTAGTGGACCTGCCGCTTGTTGTCGAGCCACACGCGCTGCACGAGGTCGAACGCGTTGTAGGTCGCCGCGTGCCCGATGTGGGTCGCGTCGTACGGCGTGATGCCGCAGACGTAGAGGCGGGCGACGGGACCGGGGGCGAGGGTCACCCGACCGCCGGTCGCGGTGTCGTGGAGGCTGAGGTCGTGGCCCTGACCTGGCAGGGCGGGCACCTCGGAAGCGGGCCAGGCATGCATGGTCATGAGCGTAACCGGCACTTGGTGATGCCCACGAGCGGGATTCGGCCACTAGCCGAAAAGCGCCCTTTGGCCGGTGCGGCACGGGCGGGGCCCGGTCCGGCGGACGCCGAACGGGCCCGGGACGGGCCGGGGATGGGCCGGGGACGGGCCTCAGACGGGCGGCCAGGGGATGGCGGGCCAGTCTCCCCCGGGCAGCGGATGACGCCCGGTGCTCAGCAGGCCGTCGGTCCTTTTGCGCAGGGCGTCCAGTTCGGCGGGGGTGATCAGTTCGGCCAGCCGGGCGGCGAGCGGGGCGCCGTCGGCCAGCGCGGCCGACAGGGCGCGCAGCGGCTCCAGCGTCTCGGTGGGCAGCGGCTCGCCCGCCCAGCCCCACAGCAGCGTGCGCAGCTTGTCGTCGGTGTGGAAGGTGACCCCGTGGTCGATGCCGTACAGGCGCCCGTCCGCGGTGGTCAGCAGGTGCCCGCCCTTGCGGTCGGCGTTGTTGATCACCGCGTCCAGGACGGCGAGGCGGCGCAGGCGCGCGTCGTCGGCGTGCACCAGCAGCGCGGTGCGGCCCTCCCCCAG
>NZ_DASQNP010000088.1:0-19059 GCF_035644915.1 Streptomyces sp. | reverse complement strand
TGATCACGCCTGCCCGCTCTGGCGGGGCCGTACCGGGGCGTGGTCCAGGGATGGTGCGCCCTCCTTGGAACAGCCCGTTCCACCCGGCGTCCCACGGTCCGCCAAGCCGCTTCTCGTGTCGTCCATGGGAGCGATGGGACTCGGATTCCGTTTTGTGTCCCCGGCGGCCGGGGGACAGCGGGGACCATGGGTGACTACGACAACTCGATCACAGTGGCGGTTCCTCCCGACCGGCTCTTCGCCTACCTCTCCGACGTGCAGAACCTGCCCGCCTACCTGCCGCGGATGACCTCCGCGCGCCCCCACGACGGTGACCGCGTCACCGTCACCGCCCACATCGCGCCCGAAGGCGCTCCCGAACAGGACGTCACCAGCGAGGCTTGGATCCGCGTCGTCGAGGAGGGAAGGAGCCTGGAGTGGGGCGCGCCCGGGCCCCGCGACTACCACGGCCGGCTGCACGTCACGGCCGGTGACAGTCGCGGCACCTCCCGCCTCACGGTCGAGCTGCACACCGAGGACACGGAAGGCGCCCAGGTCGATCATGGCCTGCGGGAAACGCTGCACGGCATCAAGACCGCCGTCGAAAGCGCCGAACGCTGAAGAAGCACACCGGGAACCGGGCACGGCGCAGCGGCGTGCGCCGCGTGCACGGTCCGAGCCGGCCGAGTGCGGCGGCGTGCCATCGGCCGCGAACGTGGTGGTGAGGCGGGGCAGGAGCCCATTGATCGCCTGTGCCCGCCCAAGCACATCGCGGAAGACTACGAGCAGGCAGGGTGGCTCTGCCCACGATCTGTGACGGCACCGGAAGCCCTGCCGGGACGGCATCGACGTGGGCACCGGCCCGGGAACCCAGCGCTCGCGGTGGAGGGGATCAGGAGCCGGGAGGGTGGGTGGGGCTGGTCCACCGGCTCGGTCGGTCATCGGTCGGCGGAGCCCATGAGGTCGGTGGAGTCCATGAAGCTCAGCATCCGACGGTTGATCTCCTCGGCGTGGTCGATCTGCGGTCCGTGGCCGGTGTTCGACATGATGTCGGCCCGGGCGCCCGGTATCAGGCGGGGAATGCGCTCCGCTTGCCGCTGCGGGTGCACGAGAAGGCTGCGCTTGCCGAGCACCAGGTAGAGCGGGGTGCGGATGCTGGACAGCTCGGCGTCGGAGAGGGGGAGCGGCGCCGGGCGGCGTATGCGGTAGGCGCGGACGCCGATCCTGATCATGGTGCGGAGTTCCGGCACGACGAGCACCGGCTGCTCCAGCCAGGCCGCCATCCGCAGCCGCACCGCCTTCGGAGCGAAGGTCGCGAAGAAACTGGCGAAGATCCAGGCGAAGAAGCGCAGCCCCACCTTCTCCAGGCCGCCGGGGTCGAGCAGTGTGACCGAGGCGAGGCGCTCGGGCCTGTGGTGCGCCTGGTTCAGGGCGAGCCACCCGCCGTACGACGAACCGACGAGGTGCACACGGTCGAGCCCGAGCCCGGCGAGCGTCTCGTCCAGCCACTGCGCGGCGCGTTCGGGCTGGTGGATGGGTTCGCGCTGCAGGCTGCGGCCGGGGTCGCCCGGGGTGTCGATCGCGTAGACGGGGCGCTCGGCGCTGAGAGCGGGGGTGTTCGGATACCACATGGCGGAGCAGGAGCCCGCTCCGTGCACCAGGACGACGGGGGTGCGGCGTCGGGCGGCCGGGTCCGCGGGGCCGTAGCGGTAGACGTGCGTGGTGCCGAAGGAGGTCTCCACGTCCTCCTCCCCCAGCGCGGGCGCGCCCAGCGCGTAGACCGCGTCGCAGGCCGCGAAGTAGCGGTCGCGCCAGGCGTCGCTCACATAGCGGCCGACATCGGCTCGGGTACGGGCTGCAGCGGTCCTGGGCACGGCCACCTCCGGGACGGTCGGTCTTCGTGATACGACCGTACCACGATGGTGGTACGGCTGTATCATGAAAGGGGGTGGGCAGAACCCCTGTCAGCATCGACGACGAGCGGAGAGCCGGACGATGCCCAAGCGCGTGGATCACGCAGAGCGGCGGACCGAGATCGCCGAGGCACTCGTCCGGGTCGCCGGGCGGCGCGGGCTGCACGCCGTGGGCATGCGCGACGTGGCGGCCGAGGCGGGGGTGTCGCTCCGGCTGGTGCAGTACTACTTCGAGACCAAGGAGAAGTTGCTGCTCTTCGGACTGCGGCACCTGACCGAGAAGTTCGGGGAGCGGGTCGCCGCCAGGGTCCGGGCCGCCGGGGACGCCCCGGAACCGCGCGCGGTGATCGAGGCACTGCTGATGGCGGCCCTGCCGACCGACGAGGAGAGCCGCACCTTCCACCACCTCTACACCTCGTACGCCGTTCTGGCCGTCAACGACCGGACGCTCGCGGCCCAGCCCTTCATCAAGGACCCCGATGCCGCCGAGGCCGTCCTGGCCGGCCTCCTCCGGCAGGCACAGGAGGCCGGTCTCCTGCGGCCCGGCGTGGACGCCCGGTCGGAGGCGGTCAGCCTGCTGGCCATGTCCGCGGGGCTCGGCACCAGCGTCCTCGTCGGCCAGCGCAGCCCGGAGTCCGCCGCCGGGATCCTCGAGTACCACCTGGACCGGATCTTCCGCCCCGGTGGGCGCGGCACCCAGGCTCGGCGGACGCGGGAGTGACGTCGTCTCCTTGCGAATGCCCCCGAGCCCGGCGATCGGCCACCGCCTCCCGGACGCTTCGACAGGTGCTGCGAGGTGTGCCCGACGCGGGTCCGCTCGTCGTACAGGCACGGCCACGGCCCCACGCGGCCGGGGGAGGTCGGTCGGCCTGTCCGGGATTCTGCTTGATGCCGCCGATGACGGCCCGCTCGATGACGACACCGGTCAAGGTCACCGTACCGGGCTCGATCAGGCCGTCCTCGCCCTCCGCCCGGTTCACCTGGACGATGCGTTCGCCGAGGAAAACGCAGGTCTTTCTGTCGATGGTCCACTCCTCGTGCCGGCCGCTGGTCTCGTCCGGCCGGCCGCTGCCACCCTGCGTCGGCCGACCGCGTCCACGGCGTCCCCGACGACGACTCCGGGGATCTTCGCCGCCGCCTTGGACAGCGCCGAGGACAGCTCGGCCGGCGGGTAGCTCTCGCCGAACGGATGCCGATGGTGGTGAGGGCCTGCTGTTCGGAGCTGCCGCCCCGGCCCTTGATCTCCTTGTGGATCGAGGTGCAGCAGCGCGTCGGGGTCGGTGGGCAGCGCGGTCAGGCAGGCGTACGACGGGCCGCCGAGGTGCGGCTCCGGGATACTGCCCCGCTCGTCGGGCGGGCTCGACGTCTCCCCTTCGCCCCCTCGGGGCTGTCTCTCACCGCGGGGTCGACGAGTCGGCCCCTGGTGCCGTCCGGGGGCTTCCGTACCCGAGGCAGCGAGGTCCGGTCCGTTCCGCTGCTTGCTGCGGCAATCGCTCCGAGCTCTCGAATGGCCCTGAAACGGGGGCAGTTGACAATCGATACGGCGGATCCCGCGGCGTTGGGGCGGTGATGGGCTGAAGCGCTCGGCCCGGACCGTGGCGGGTACAGCCGGTGTGACCGGAAAAGACCTCCTGAGGGGAGGCTTCCGGCGCTTGGGTGGTGAGGTCCCGCGTCGCACCGATGCGGGGCTTCCCGAAGCAGCACGTTCCTTCCCTCAGGAGGAGACACCGGTGATACGCAAGCGCGCTGCGGCGCTGGTCCTCGTCGGTCCCGCCCTCTGGCTCGCGGCCGCCACGCCCCCGGCACACGCGGCGCCCGGCGAGGTCCAGACCGTCTGCGCCAGTACGCTCACCCCCACCGGCTGGGTCGACGTGAGTTGGGGAACGAGCCTGACGTGCGGCTCGGGCAGCGCCCCCAACATCAAGCAGATCAAGCAGCTCACGGGGCTGCCCGTGGGTACGACCGTCAACGCGTGCGCCTCCACCTACCCGCCTGCGGGGTGGGTCCAGACCGGCAGCAGCTACTACAGCAGCAGTTGCCGGTACTCCGCCGTGCCCAGCTTCAACCCCAACGCGTGGACGCTCAAGCGCGTCTCCTGAATTCCGGCCGTCGCCGCCTCCACCTGCCGACCGGGCGACCGCGCGCAGCAGCGCGACGGCGTGACGTCCGCTTGGCGATCCTCGCCGTACGCGACCGCGGACGAGGGCACCCGGTGGGAGCAGCCGGTCACCGCTCACGGCGCCGC
The DNA here is from genome assembly GCF_035644915.1 of Streptomyces sp. Lineage (GTDB taxonomy): Bacteria > Actinomycetota > Actinomycetes > Streptomycetales > Streptomycetaceae > Streptomyces. The sequence continues at coordinate 14,922 of NZ_DASQNP010000088.1, read as the reverse complement.
TCCGGCCATCGTTCCCCACCGGGTGCGCCACCAACGGGAGTTGGGGTAGAGTGAACCTCGGACGCGCCACCGAACCACGGGTGGTGTGCCGCGCGTTGGTGGTCCAAGGAAAGACGCCCCGCTTCCTGCGGGGAGATGCAGGTGCAAGGCCTGCCCGGCGCTCGACGAAAGGCCCCGCCCCGGACACCGTCCGGGGCGGGGCCTTCTCCGTGCTCAGGGCCGACGGTTCCGGACCGAGCCGGGACCTGCGCGCAGGCCCGTATCGCATGTCGCTGACACGGCGATCCGCACCAGTGCCTCTGAGCACCGCGTCCTACCGGCGCATACGCCCGACGAGTGGCATCGCCGGAACCCCATGATCGGATCGCTTTCCCCGGCCATCCCGAAGATCTACGGCGGCCTCAATGCCTCTCCCCGCTCTCCCGGCTCCCGCGGCAGTGACCGAAGTGCCGCGCGCATTCGCCGCCATGGACACCAGCCTCCTTTGCCGGAGCCTCCCCCGCACACCGCGAGGCCGGCGGCTTCTCCGCGATCACCGGAGATCCGCGCACGCATCTTGCCGAACTCTTCACTCCGGCGCGGGACTTCCGCGGCACCGCCGGCTGGCGGGAGGCGGCCGTGATGACCCGGCCCGGCCGAAGGCCAACGCCTTCCGCCTGTGACCCGTGAGCCGTACCACGCCTTGCGCATGAGGTGGCAAACCGGCAGGCGCGCCGGGTGCGTTCGGCCGGCCGAGTTGTCGCGGGGACGCAGGCGAGCGGTCGCCGTCGGCCGGCGGCGGGTGGTGACGAGCTGCCTCGGACGGCCCGGTGACGGCTCAGCGCGCCCACTCCGATCGGGCTCGATCGGGCCACCTCCGATGTCAGTGGCGACGGCTATGGTGCGGTGACCATCGAACATGACGCTCGGGGGAGGGGCCTTGGGGGCCAAGACAGGACTGCTCGTATACGCCGACGGCGACGCACCGAGCCTGCTGCGACAGGTGGGGAGGGCGGACCCGGCGCGGACGTCCGCCATGATGCGGCGCCTCTATCCGGGCTGGGAGATCGAGGAGAGCGAGGGATCGAACCTGTGGGACGGTGTGTACCCCCCACAGGGGACGGCCTACGCGGCCGGCTGGCCGGGCGTGGAGGTCGTCTGCGATCAGGAGGTGATGGTCGACTTCCCGTCGCAGCTCCCAGGACGTCTGATCGAGGCGAGCGCCGGTCGGCGGCTCGTCCTGCACGCCATGCACAGCGTGGTCGACTGGCTCGCGTTCGCCGTCTGGGAAGACGGCCGACTTGTCCGCTCCCTGAGCCTGTCGCCGGACAGCGGCATCATCGAGAACATCGGCGAACCACTGCCGTTCGAACGCCCCTACTGGGCCGGAGACCGCCCCGCCGACGTCATCCCCTGGCCCGGTGAGGAGGAGGAGCCGTACGCCCTGCCCTTCCACCCCTTGGAGCTCGGCGAAGACGCGCTGCGCGCGCTCTGCGGGTTCGTCCAGGAGGGCCGCCACGACCCCGATGACGTCGACGCGGCCGGCATCCGACTCCACGGATTCCGTCTGCGGGATCCCAACGGACCCGACCCCGCACAGAGGGAAGCGGAGCTGCGGCGGGCCATGGAAGCCATGGGCCCACCGCGCTTCTTCACGATGGGGCCGGACGGCTCACTGGTCGAGCGTGGCGGTCCGTAGCCCGGCTCCGTACCCCAACTGATCACGGCAGGGCGGCGAGGCTCATGGAGGATGCGGTCTCACCGCGCAGGCATCGCCGGTCCCGCAGCTCCTCCCACCCGGGACGGAATCCGGCGCCCCGGTCGTGTCTTCCGCCGCTCGTGCCCCTTCCCCACCACGGAGGTCGGTGCTGCCTTCCACCGCGGGGCAGGGGTGTCGCGGTCTGGACGGCGCCGTCCTGCGGCGCCGGCCACCGGTGACGCCCACCCGTCGCGCGGCTGCGGCCAGTGCCCCACCGGGGCCACCGTTCCTCAGCACAGGGTGGGGAGGTTGGCGGCCGTGTACTCGTCGGCGACGGTGAACACCGCGGCGCAGCGCGGGCACTCCGCCCGGCCGAAGAGGTGGGTGATCCCGTCGGCGATCCTGTCCTGTCCGTCGCGGACGGCGGTGTCGTACATCCATCGCCCCGTCCCGCGAAGGTCCGCCGGGGAGGTCGGCCGTAGGGGGCGCCGGTCCACATCGCCCAAGTCCCAGTCCCGGATCGCCGAGTAGCACCCGTGTCCGCCGATGGCGACGGTCACCTCCACGGCGCAGTGCGGGCAGGGCAGGTGGTAGAAGTCGTCCGTGAAGTCCTCCAGGACGGCACTCCAGTGGTACTGCCCTTCGGCCGCGAGGAGATCACGGAAGGCCCGGAGCCAGTTCTCCGGCCGCGTGCGCAGGCGCCGGTCCAGCAGCTCCCGCAGCTCCGCGATCGCCTCGGCGCAGCCGGCGAGCAGTTCGCCGCCGTGGTCCCGCGGGGCACCGCGCAGGATCGCCCCGGCCAGCTCCAGCGCCTGCGGACTGGTCCGGGCGAGTTCCACCAGGCGCGGCAGGGCGGCGAAGCTCGCGGAGGACACGGTCTCGCCGTAGAGGCACAGCCGGTCCCACAGCTCCTCCCACACCCTCTCCCCGCCTCCGCGTTCCGCCCGGTCGAGAAGCTCGGGTATCCGCTCGGCGGTCCCGTGGGAGGCGTACACCTGCGTCCAGTCCATCACCCCGGCATTCAAGCGCCCGGGACACACCACGGCCAACCGCGTCCCCGTGCTTCCGCGGCATCACAACGCTCCCGGCTCCGGACCCGCTCGCGATGCATCGGACAGGACCGGAGGCGGATGTCCAGAGGCCCGCCTCCCGCCGTACCCGCAGGCATGGGCCCCACGATCAGGACGGGCCCCCGCCGAGGAACACCGGTGCCTGTCTCCGGCACGTGGAACGGTGCCCGAGCCTCCGGCCTTGGCCGCCACGGGCGAGGTGACGATCCCTCCCACCGGACCGGAGCAAGACCGTGCCCCCCGACGAACGGCTGGAGACGTGATCGGCCCCCGTCCGGGGCGCGCCCCGGACGCCCCATCGCGGCAGTCGGCCCGGCGCCGCAGGTCGTCGGCTCATCCCCCCGTCCCGGGGCGGCCGTACCGCAGATCGTCCGCGCCGCACGATGCCGAAGCAGTGCGATTGGCGCATATGACGCTTCCCCTGTGGCTCCTGCAGACCCACACTGCTGCGCGACCGTGAACGGCACGGACGCTACCGGGGGATTTCCATGATGACGACAGTGCTGGACACCGCTTCCCTGCCGCCGGCCGAAAGGACGGCCGCGTGGGAGGAGACCACGGCGCTGGCGTTGGTGACCACGCGTTTCACGTTCCCCGAGCCCGAGCGCTTCGGGGCCCGCATACGCGCCATGGAGCTGGGGGCGGCCCAGGTGTCGGCGATCGAGTACGCCTCCCTGGTCAGCTACCGGTCGCCGCGGCTCATCCGGCAGTCGGATCCGGAGCTGTACCAGCTCGGCCTGATCACCTCGGGGCGGCAGAACATGAACCAGGCCGGACGCAGCGCGTCGTTGCGGCCCGGCGAGATCGTCCTGTACGACAGCTCCCGCCCCTTCGAGGCGTCCATCGGAGCGAGCCCGGAGGGGGCCGGCTCCCTGCTGCTGCAATTCCCCAGGCACCTGATGCCGCTTCCGGACAAGGTGGTCGCCCCGCTGTGCGGAACGGCCCTGAAGGGCACGGCGGGCATAGGTCACGTCTTCCGCCAGACGCTGAGCACGCTGGCCGGCCCGGAAGCGGAGCTCACCGACGGAGACCGCAGCAGGCTCGGCGCAACGGTCGTGGACCTCGCGGCGGCGGTCATCGCCCGCCACGCCGAACAGACATCCGCGCTGCCACCGCGGTCCCGGATGGAAGCCCTGTACCACGAGGTCCTGGCGTTCATCGCCCGCAACCTGCGCGACCCCGACCTCACACCGGCCGCTGTGGCCGAAGCGCACTGCATCTCCACGCGCTCCCTGCACCGCATGTTCCAGGCGCACGGAAGCACCGTGAGCGATGTCATCCGGCGCGAACGGATGTCCCGCTGCCGCAGGGACCTCGCTGACCCCCTCCTCCGCTCCACACCCGTCAGCGTGATCGGCGCCCGCTGGGGCTGCCCGCGGCCCGCCGACTTCACCCGCGCCTTCCGCAACGCGACGGGCATGACACCCACCGCCTACCGGGCTGCCGCGCAGCGACGCTCCTGACGTGCGGCCGGCCCGCCGGGCCGGTGCCGCCGCGGTGGGGCAGGCCGAGGACGACAGGGCGCGCCGGCCACCGCCGCACCGCCCGGCGGTCGTGCCGGGCACCCCTTGACGTACCCGGCCCGGGGCGCGGGAGCGACGTTCTTCAGGGGATCACCCGCACCGCACCCCCGGCTCTCCGCCCGAGGTCTCCGCCGAGGCCACCGGCGCGGGCGATGACGTCCAGCGCATCGTCACCGTGGGCGGCCGGTCCCCTCTCCGCTCAGGGCCGGTAGGCGAACTCGATCACGACGGCGACGATCAGAACCCAGGCGCCGATGCCGAGCAGCCATGACGAACCGACGATCGCTCCCGCGACGATCAGGACCGGCGCGCAGGCCGCGAGCGCGAGCACGGTCCGTCGTACGGGCCGGTCGGGACGCAAGGTGGATGCCATGGGGACAAGGATTCCCGCCCGGCCTCCCCGCTGCGAGGACCGGAGGCAAATCCTGATGCCGTTTTGACGACCCACGCGGCCACCCGGCCCCGCCCCGCGGGCGCCCCGCGTCGCTTCCGCGGCCTTTCGGCCGTCGGGTGAGAGGCGGAGCGGTTCGGACGGGCGCCGGTGTCGCCCGGCTCCACCGCGCAGCGGCTCGCGCGGGTGTGTCAGCCGCCGACGTGGATGCCGGGGCGGCGGTCGGGATCGGGTTCGTGCCTGCGGATGATCTCGCGGGTGACCGGGGCGGTGTCGCCGCGGCCGAGGAGGAAGTAGCGGAACATGTGTTTCAGGGGGCTGCCCTCGGCCCAGGCGAAGTAGCAGTGCGGACGGACGCCGGTGGTGTTGCGCAGGGCGAGGAGGATCGCGGCGATGGCGTTCGGGGCCGCGGGAGCCTGGGCACGCAGGATCCGGTGACCGTCGACCTCGACGCCGTGCACGGTGAGGGTGTCGCTGAAGTCGGAGGGATCGACCACGTCGATCTCCAGGAACAGCACGTCGGCGGGGCCGGGGACGGGATTGGTGCCGCGCTGTTCGCGTTCCTTGTCGGCGTACTCGGCACCGTCGCCGGCCTGGCGGCGGTTGGCGATGATGTTGATGGCGTTGTCGTGGGCGAGGGTGTCGGCGATGAACCGGCGGGCGGCCGGGTCGAAAACGATGCGGTCGGCGCGCAGCTCGGTGGTGCGCGAGATCCGGGAGATCAGGGAGACGGTGATGATGCCGGCGATGAACATCCCGGAGATGGCGATGCCGTCGGGCTTGTCGACGATGTTGGCGACCAGGGCGTAGAGCAGCACCGCGGTGAGCAGCCCGAAACCGACGGAGGCCGGGCGCCGCCGGCGGCGGGCGGTGGAGACGGTGACGGCGAAGGCACCGGAGACCATCATGGCCAGGATGCCGGTGGCGTAGGCGCCGGCCTGGGCATTGACATCGGCGTCGAACGCGATGGTGATGACCACGCAGATGGCGGTGTAGACCAGCACCACCGGACGTACCGCGCGTCCCCACTCGGGGGCCATGCCGTAGTCGGGCAGGTACCGGGGGACGATGTTGACCAGCCCCGCCATCGCCGACGCGCCGGCGAACCACAGGATCAGAATGGTGCTGACGTCGTAGACGGTGCCGAACGCCTCCCCGACGTGTTCGTGGGCCAGCCAGGCCAGGGCCCGCCCGTTGGCGTCCCCGCCGGGCTCGAACTCCTCTTCCGGGATCAGCACGGTGGTGACGAAGCTCGCGGCCAGCAGGTAGCCGCTCATGATGACCGCGGCGGAGGTCAGCAGCCGGCGGGTGTTGCGGATGCGGGAGCGCAGCCGCCGCTCGTCGTCGGCGCCGTCGGCGGCCACCAGCGGCATCATGCTCACCCCGGTCTCGAAACCGGACAGGCCCAGCACCAGCAGCGGGAAGGCCAGCAGCGCCGGTCCCACCAGGTGGCCGAGGCCGCCGCCACCGTCGGCGAGCGCCCCGGTCCATGCCGACCACGCCTCCGGTGTGGTGACCACGTGGGCCACGCCGACGGCGATGGTCACCGCGTTGAGCGCCAGGAAGACGGCGACGAGCGGAATGGCCACGCCGACCGCCTCGCTGAACCCGAGCAGGAACACCCCGCCGAGCACCAGCAGCAGCCCCACCGTGATGGCGACCTCGTGACCGTGCAGGACGTGGGGCAGGTAGGGGTTCTCCACGATGTGCACGGCGGCGTCCGCCGAGGACAGGGTGATCGTGATGATCCAGGAGGTGGCCACGAAACCGAGCAGGACCAGCACGAACAGCTTGCCCCACCAGAACGGCAGCAGGTCCTCCAGCATCGCCACCGACCCGGCCCCGTGCGGGCTCTCCTTCGCCACCCGCCGGTACATCGGCAGCATGCCCAGCAGGGTCAGCGCCACGATCAGGAACGTCGCCAGCGGTGAGACCGCCCCGGCCGCGAGCGCGGCGATCGCCGGCACGTAGGCCAGGCTGGAGAAGTAGTCCACCCCGGTCAGGCACATCACCTTCCACCAGGCGTGCGGCTCGGCGTGCCCCTCACCGGCCGCCGGCCCGACCGGCTGCACCCGGTGACGCAGCAGCCACCGCGCCAGGGGGCCGCCCGGCTGTGCCCGGAGAACGGGGCTGTCCACCACTTCCGGCACCACCGGCTCGTTCACGTTCCTCGTAACTCCCATCGGTCTTTCCCTGTGGTCCGTCGGTGTGCCGGTCGCTGCGGCCACTGCGGTTCACCGCTCCCACGGCGTCGCAACGGTCATCGAGTATGCGCCCGGGTTGTGCCTGCTCACTGCCGGACCGCCGTTAGGATTTCGTCAAAATCGCTCGTCAGAGCGTTGGAACCGTGTCAAAAGGGGACTGCGCACCGCTGTGCGGGGAGGTGTGTTCTCGATCTCTGTGCCCGCCGTTGACGGGCGCCGGTGACCGAGGACACGCACAAGGAACCCGATGGCCGGTCCGGCCACTGCCGCCGTCACCGTCGCGGTGCTCGCCGGTGGCGCTCGTCGCCGGGGGAACGGCGAGGCCGTGGGTGCCGGGAGCGCCGCCGGCCCGGTCGTGGCCACCGGGCCGTTGCGCCGTCCGGTCCTCGCCGCTCCTCCCGGAGAGGCCTCGAACAGCCCGGTGAATCCGGCTCCCGGACGGGCGGGGGCCTCCCCGGCGAGCCCGCGGTGAACCTCCCGGAACCGGCCGGAGCCCCGCGCGAGCAGGGCTTCCGACCAGGCCGGACACCCCTCGTGATCGACATGGCGGACAATGGGGCCATGGCCCGCGGCACACTGCGCATCTACCTCGGGGCGGCTCCCGGAGTCGGCAAGACCTACAGCATGCTCTCCGAGGGGCACCGCCGCCTGGAGCGCGGCACCGACGTGGTGGTGGGCTTCGTCGAGTCCCACGGCCGTCCGCGCACCGCGGCGCTGCTCCCCGGCCTGGAGATCGTTCCGCGCCGCGAGGTGGTCCACCGCGGGGAGGTCCTCACCGAGATGGACCTCGACGCAGTCCTCGCCCGCGAACCGGCCGTGGCCCTCGTCGACGACATGGCCCACACCAACGTCCCCGGCTCCCGCAACGCCAAGCGGTGGCAGGACATCGACGAACTCCTCGACGCGGGCATCAACGTCATCTCCACCGTCAACATCCAGCACCTGGAGTCCCTCGGCGACGTCGTGGAGTCCATCACCGGAGTGCGCCAGCAGGAGACCGTCCCCGACGAGGTGGTCCGCCGCGCCGATCAGATCGAGCTGGTGGACATGTCCCCCGAGGCGCTGCGCCGGCGCCTGGCCCACGGCAACGTCTACTCCGCCGACAGGATCGACGCCGCGCTGTCGAACTACTTCCGCCCCGGCAACCTCACCGCCCTGCGCGAGCTGGCGCTGCTGTGGACCGCCGACCGCGTCGACGAGTACCTCCAGCGGTACCGCGCCGATCACGGCATCTCCTCGACCTGGCAGGCCCGCGAGCGCATCGTGGTCGCTCTGAGCGGCGGGCCGGAGGGCCGCACCCTGATCCGCCGCGCCGCGCGGATCGCGGCCAAGGGGTCCGGCAGCGAGATCCTCGCCGTCTACGTCGCCCGCAGCGACGGTCTGACCTCGGCCTCCCCGGAGGAGCTGGCCGTCCAGCGCACCCTGGTCGAGGACCTCGGCGGCACCTTCCACCCCGTCATCGGCGACGACGTCCCCACCGCCCTCCTGGAGTTCGCGCGCGGCGTCAACGCCACCCAGATACTCCTCGGCGCCAGTCGCCGCAAGACGTGGCAGTACGTCCTCGGCCCCGGTATCGGCGCCACCGTCGCCCGTGAGTCCGGCCCCGACCTGGACGTCCACATCGTCACCCACGAGCACGCCGCCAAGGGGCGCGGACTGCCCATGGCCCGCGGGGCGCGCCTGGGCCGCTCCCGCACCATGGCCGGGTGGCTCACCGGCACCGCGGGCCCCGCCCTGCTCACCGCCGCCCTCGCCACCTCGGCATCCGGGCTGGGGTTCGCCGACCGGATGCTGCTGTTCCTGTCCCTGACGGTGGCCGCCGCCCTGCTGGGCGGACTCCTGCCCGCACTCGTCTCGGCCGTCGTCGGCTCCCTGCTGCTGAACTACTTCTTCGCCGCCCCGGTGCACACCTGGACCATCGACGAGCCGCAGAACATCCTGGCCATCGTGGTCTTCGTGGTGGTGGGGATCTCGGTGGCATCCGTGGTGGACCTGGCCGCCCGCCGCACCCAGCAGGCCGCGCGGCTGCGCGCGGAGGCCGAGATACTGAGCTTCCTCGCGGGCAGCGTGCTGCGTGGTGAGACGGCCCTCCCAGCGCTCCTGGAGCGCGTCCGCGAGACGTTCGGCATGGATTCCGTGGCCCTGCTGGAACGGGGCGGCGACCGTGGCCGGTGGACGCGTGTGGACAGCGTGGGGCCGAACCCGGCGGCCCACCCCGACGAGGCGGACGTGGACGTCCCCGCCGGCGACCGGACCGCCCTGGCCCTGCGCGGCCGCGTGCTGCCGGCCGAGGACCGCCGCGTGCTCGGCGCCTTCGCCGCGCAGGCCGCCGTCGTCCTGGAGCGCCGACGCCTGGTGGACGAGGCCGAGCGGGCCCGCCGACTGGAGGAGGGCAACCGCATCCGCACCGCCCTGCTCGCCGCCGTCTCCCACGACCTGCGCACCCCGCTGGCCGCCATCAAGGCGTCGGTGTCCTCCCTGCGCTCCGACGACGTCGCCTGGTCGGAGCAGGACGAGGCCGAACTGCTCGCGGCCATCGAGGAGGGGGCCGACCGGCTCGACCATCTCGTCGGCAACCTGCTGGACATGAGCCGGCTGCAGACCGGCGCCGTCGTCCCCCTGCTGCGTGAGACCGCCCTGGACGAGGTGGTGCCCCTGGCGCTCAAGGGCGTGCCCGAGGACAGCGTGGTGCTGGACATCCCCGAGACGCTGCCCATGGCCGTCGCCGACAAGGGGCTGCTGGAGCGGGTCGTCGCCAACGTGGTCGAGAACGCCGTGAAGTACGGCCCCGGCGGTGAGCGGGTGCTGCTGACCGCCAGCGCACTGGGCGACCGCGTGGAGCTGCGCGTCGTCGACCGGGGCCCGGGCGTGCCCGACACCGCCAAGGAGGAGATCTTCGAGCCGTTCCAGCGCCGCGGCGACGCACCCCGCGGCACCGGCGTCGGCCTCGGTCTGGCCGTGGCGCGCGGCTTCGCCGAGGCCATGGGCGGCACGCTCACCGCCGAGGACACCCCCGGCGGCGGCCTGACCATGGTGCTGACCCTAAAAACCGCCCCCGGCAGGCCCCTGGCCCGCCCCGACCTCCCAGCGGAAGTGACCACATGAGCGGACCGCGGACGGACGTCCCACGGCACGGGACGGAAGGGGAGACGGTGCCGCGGGTGCTCGTCGTGGACGACGAACCGCAACTCGTCCGCGCCCTCACCATCAATCTGCGCGCCCGCAGGTACCACGTCGACGCCGCCCACGACGGCGCGAGCGCGCTCCGGCTCGCCGCCGACCGCCGCCCCGATGTCGTCATCCTCGACCTCGGCCTGCCCGACATGGACGGCATCGACGTCATCAGGGGCCTGCGCGGCTGGACCCGCACCCCCATCATCGTGCTCTCCGCCCGCCACGCCTCCGACGAGAAGGTCGACGCCCTCGACGCCGGCGCCGACGACTACGTCACCAAGCCCTTCGGCATGGACGAGTTCCTCGCCCGGCTGCGAGCCGCCGTCCGCCGAGCCGCTCCCTCCGACACCCAGGACCTCGCCGTCATCGAGACCGAGTCCTTCACCGTCGACCTGACCGCCAAGAAGGTCAACCGCAACGGCGCCGACATCCGTCTCACCCCCACCGAATGGCACGTACTGGAGGTACTGGTCCGCAACCGCGGCCGCCTGGTGGAGCAGAAGCGGCTCCTGCGCGAGGTCTGGGGCCCGGGCTACGAGAAGGAGACCAACTACCTGCGGGTCTACCTGGCCCAGCTCCGCCGCAAGCTGGAGAACGACCCCTCCCACCCCCGCCACTTCATCACCGAACCCGGCATGGGCTACCGCTTCGAGACCTGAGAGATCATGCCCCGGCGCCTCGGTCCTCACCTCCCTGGCCTGCCCGACCGCTCCGGTCCGGGCCGAGGACGGGACCCGGGTGGCGTGAATCCCGCACGGCGGTACCTCCGGTTTCACCTTCGACGGCGCCGTCGACCAGCCGCGCGGACGGGCCGGCGAGCGGTCGGAAAGGGCGCCGACCCGAGTCGGGGACTAGGGGCGGAGCAAGTAATTCCGCTTGCTGGTCCGGATCCAGGTGCTACAGGCCGGAGGTGTGATTCGGGGCGGATGGCGTGGGTGCGGGTGAGCGGCGGAGCACTGATCCCGCACAAGGCCGTCGGGTGCCGGTGGCACGGCCCGTACTTCCCGGCGCAGCCGCTGAGACAGCCTCTCCGCGGCTCGGCAGGCCGTCAACCGCTCCCACGCGCCGGCGGACAGACCGTCGCCACTCCCAAGGACGGAAACTGTGCTGTTTCGCCAATCGGACCACCAACCCCGCTCGGGCCGCCCTCACCCTTCACTTGAGCAACTCGGGGTGAGGATGGAAAAGCCTCATTGACAAGGGCGCAGGTCCAGCGGTTTCATCATCGGGTGCCCGTCTGCCGGTGGTTCTGGTGAGTCGGACGAAGCGGTCGGGTTCTGAACCGCTTCAGTTCTTGTGGGATTCGCGTGTACGGGCTATCAGGGGTCCAAGTGGCCTATCGGGGGAAACGTGGAGTCCAGCGACTTGATGTTGCCTAGAGGTAATGAAGCGGAGTTTGACCGGCTTAGCTCCGTACTTGACAGATGTGCATCGGGCGAAGCGAGTACGGTCGTGATCGAGGGCGCTGCCGGATGCGGCAAGAGCGAACTCCTCGAATCACTCGCCATCCACCTGTCGGGGTCGGGTGCCGCAGTGCTGCGGGCCACCGCCCTGCCTTCGGAGTCCACCCTGCCGCTGGGGGTGATGAAGCAACTGGTCGACAGCCCGTCCTTATCCGCGGAGACGAGACGGGATCTACAGGAGATCTTGGACGAACGGGACTGCGCCGTCCCGGACCTGAGTGGTCGTGCTGCCGCGGCCCGCGCCGTGCGAATGCAACGGTTCTGTGCCGTACTGCACAGTAGCATCAAGGACCGGTTGATGCTGATCGGGGTGGATGATCTCCAGCACACGGATATTCCCTCCCTGCAGTATCTGCTGTATATCACCGGCCGTTCCCGTGCGATGCGGTTGATGACGGTATTCACGGAAACTCTCCGGGCATGTCGCTCCACCCCCGCTTATCGGACCGAACTCCTCCGAAAACCCAACTTCCTGCGTGTGCGCGTTAGACGTTTTGGGCGCGTACAGGTGGCGGGGCTGCTGTCCGAAGCCACACGGCTGGTGCCGGACGAACCGACGGTGGAGCACTTCTACGGTGTTACCGGCGGGAACCCATTGCTTCTACGGGCGTTGCTGGAAGACTGTGCAATGGCAGCGGCACCGGACCGGGAAGCCGACATGCTGGATCCCGGCGTGGGCGGCCTGCCGGGCGGTGCGCTGGCCCACGCCTTGCTCACCTGTCTGGACCGCAGCGGGCCGCTCGCCGTGACGGTGGCCGAGGGGCTCGCCGTCCTCAGCGAGGCGCCCGACTCCGGACTGCTGGCCCGGCTGTGCGAGCTGTCCCGCTTCTCGGCCGTACAGGGGTTGCGCGTGCTCCAGGCGGCCGGAGTGGTCAAGAACCTGAGGTTCCGACATCCCGCCGTACGGAGCGTGGTCCTGGAGAGCCTGCCGTCCGAACGCCGGCTGGAACTGCACCGCCGGGCCGCCCGCCTGCTGTACCTGGAGGGCGCGGAGGCATCGCTGATCGCCCCTCACCTCACCGCGGTCGGACGCATCGAGGACCCATGGGGGGTGCGGGTGCTGCGGGATGCGGCCGAGGAGGCCCTCGCGGAGGACCGTGACCGGCTGGCGATCAGTTACCTGGAACTGGCCCGTGCCTTCTGCGACGACCCTCGCCTGCGGATCGACATCCGCATCCGCGCCGCTGTCCTGAGGCAGCGCAACGACCCGTCCGCCGCCGAGCTGGCCGGCGACGAGCTGCTGGGAATGCTGCGGTCCGGACAGCTGACGCCCGACCAGTGCGCGGTGACGGCGGACCTGCTCTCCGGGTGCCGCCGGATCGACGGGGTCGGCGAGGCACTCGCGGCACTGCGGGAGCCGGGGAACGACGTTCCTGACGGGCCGGTCGGCCGGGCGGCGGCGGTGGTGGAGTTCTGCCCGCCGTGGCCGGGGGTCGCGCCGGGGACGCGGAACCCGGCCATGGGACCGGACAGCCGGACCGCGCCGCACGGGGAGGACGGCACCACGGCGACCGAGGAGTTCCTCCAACGGTCCGTGCTCACCGATTCCACGCTGACGACGATCAGCAACGCGGTCCGGCACTTGGTCTACACCGGTAAACCGGAGTCGGCCCGTCACTGGGTCGAGACCTTCATCCGGGAGGCGGAACGGCGGAGCGCGGTGGGCTGGTACGCCGCGTTCGCGGGTATCCGGGCGGAACTCGCCCTGCTGACGGGTGACCTGCCGGAGGCGGAGAGGTACAGCCGGCTCGGTCTCGACCGCCTGCCCGAGCGGAAGCTGGGCACGCTGGCCTGCGGACTGGCCGCGATGCAGGTGGCGGCCCTCACCGAGATGGGCGACTACGAGACCGGAGCGCGCTGGCTCGACCAGCCCGTCCCGGACGGCCTGTTCGGCAGTGAGTACGGGCTGGTCTACCTGCGGGCCCGCGGTCACTACAACCTGGTCACCAACCGGCTCAGCAGCGCGTTGAACGATTTCCTCACCGTGGGCCGCATGGTACGGGACTGGGGCATAGACCAGCCGTACTGGGTGCCCTGGCGCAGTGAGGCGGCGGAGGTGCTGCTCCAGCTTGGCGAGAGGGCGGAGGCCGAGCAGATGCTCAACGAGCAACTGGCACTCGTCCCGGCGGGTCACGACCGCATCCAGGGAATCTCGATGAGGCTGCTCAGCGCGACGGTGGAGGCCCGGAAGCGCCCGCCGCTGCTGGCCCGGGCGGTGGCCCTGCTGCAGGGTGCGGGAGACCGGCTGCAGCTCGCCCACGCGCTGGGCGCGCTGGCGGAGAGCTACTGGCGGTTGGGTGAGGACGGCCGGGCGGCGGCGGCCTCGAGCCGGGCCCGGCAACTGGCCAAGGAGTGCGGGGCCGAGCCACTGTGCGCACGTCTGCGGTCAGGCGACCGGACGGAACCGAAATCCGGAGGGGAGAGGAAGCCGGCCCGGAAGGAGGCCGGGGCCGGCCGGTGGGACGGCGGCTGGCAGACCAGGCTCAGCGACTCCGAGAAGCGGGTGGCCGTGCTGGCCGCCTGCGGACACACCAACCGGGACATCTCCTCCCGGCTGCACATAACCGTCAGCACCGTCGAGCAGCACCTGACGCGCGTCTACCGGAAGCTGCGGATCGAGGGCCGTAACCAGCTCCCGGCCGACCTGCGGTTCCGGGACGGAAACGACATCTGACGCACCTGCCGGACGCCTCCCTCCCGGGCCGGGGGGAGGCCGGCGTCGTCCCGGTCCGGGGTCGCACCCGGTCCACCGGGCCTCACTCGGCCACGTAGGTGTAGCGCGTCCAGGAGAACACCTGCAGTTCCCGGTCGTCGAGCCGGACGAACTCGGTCGTCGGTTCGAAATGCGCGTAGCGGTTGCCGCTCAGCATCTTGAACGTGGAAGCGGTGTCCGGCAGGTACCGGACCCTTTCCCGCTCCGGTAGCTGGGTGGCCGGTCCTCCGTGCAGGATGATGTTCACTTCGTTCGTGGGCATGGGCGGACTGCCTCCTCCTCGGTGCCGACGGTTCGCGGGGAAGCCGGTTGTCGGACAGGTGGCTGTGCACGCCAGTGGACCATGGCCCACTGCCTCCGTATAACCCCTACTTCCCGGCTGTCGGCCCTGCCGCGGCGGCTGTGCGCGCTGGGGCCTGGAGGCCCGAAGCCTTAGGGGTGAGCAGGGGGTTGTCCGGCAGGGTGGCCGCTGCCAGGGTGAAGGACCGGAGAAGAACCGACCGAAGGCCCGAGCGGAAAGAGGGTGAGGTGGCCGCCGCCGAGTCTCCCGGAGCCGGAAGGCTGCTCGCCATCAGCGACCTGCACGTCCGCTACGAGGAGAACAGGCGCATCGTCGAGGGACTCCGCCCCCGGTCGGACGGTGACTGGCTGCTGGTCCCCGGTGACCTGGGCGAGGTGTTCGCGGACGTCGAGTGGGCGCTGGACC
>NZ_DASQNP010000087.1:0-7244 GCF_035644915.1 Streptomyces sp. | reverse complement strand
GTCCCACATCCGGGCCGAGTGCGGCACGGTCGTGTCGATCCGGGACGACACCTGGCCTGCGGCGGACGTTCCATCGGTCATACGGGGCACCTCTCCTGCGTCCCTGCGGTTGCTCCCCGCCAACCTACGCTGCCAACTCCCTCCGGAAGAAGGGAGGTTGCCGCCCGGCGGCGTCCCCCGGCACCGCCCGCCGCCCTCCCGCGCCGCCGCGCGGCCGGTACGGTGGCCGTCATGTTCACCCCGCAGGGCCCGACCCTCCGCGAGCTCGCCGTGCAGGCGCTGTCGTCCGTCGAGCGCGGCTACGACCTGCTGGCGCCGAAGTTCGACGCCACCCCCTTCAGGACACCGCGGCGTGTCCTGGAGGCGGTGGAAAGCGCCCTCGGGCCGCTGGGGCCGTTCGAGGACGGGCTGGACGTGTGCTGCGGCACCGGTGCGGGCACGGACGTGCTCCGGCGGCTGTGCGAACGGCGGGTCGTCGGCGTCGACTTCAGCGCGGGCATGCTCGGCGTGGCCCGTTCTTCCCTCCCCGCCGACCCCGCCGGACCGGCGGTGCACTGGGTGCGGGCCGACGCCCGGCGGCTGCCCTTCGACCGGGCCTTCGACCTGGCCGCCAGTTTCGGGGCGTTCGGGCACTTCCTGCCCCGGGAGCGGCCCGCGCTGTTCGCGCAGGTGTACGCGGCGCTGCGCCCCGGCGGCCGGTTCGTCTTCCCCGTCGCCGCTCCGCCCCGGGTGGGATCGCGGCCGTACTGGGCGCTGTGGGGGTTCGACGCCGCGATGCGGGTGCGCAACGCGCTGTGGCGTCCGCGGTTCGTCATGTACTACCGCACCTTCCGGCTCCCCGAGGTGCGCGAGGAGCTGGCCGGCGCGGGCTTCACGGTGGAGACGGCACCGCTGGAGGACCTGGGCCGGCTGCCGGACGGCAGCCCCCGCTGCCGCCTGGTCGTGGCACGGCGAGGATGACCGCGCCACCCGCGCCGCCCGCGGTTCCGGCCGGTCACCGCGACCGCCAACTCCGCCGCCGCACGGCCGGACCGGGCGGGAACCGAGTGCGTGGCACGCCCCGGACCGCGCCCGGTCCCCCGCCTAGACTGATCACCGCAGTCGGCTTTTCCCGTCTCATCCGATCAGGAGCAAACGCCATGGCAACCGTCCGTACGGCCAAGACCCACTGGGAAGGCAACCTCCTCAAGGGCCAGGGCACCGTCGCCCTCGACTCCTCCAAGACCGGCACCTACGACGTGACCTGGGCCTCCCGCGCCGAGCAGCCCGACGGCAGGACCAGCCCCGAGGAGCTGATCGCGGCGGCCCACTCCGCCTGCTACTCCATGGCCTTCTCGCACGGCCTGGCGGGCAAGGGCTACACCGTGGAGAAGGTCGACACCCAGGCGGACGTCACCTTCCAGCCCGGTGAGGGCATCACGGCCATCAAGCTGACCGTCCGCGCCACCGTTCCGGGCCTGTCCGAGGAGGACTTCCAGGCCGCCGCCGAGGACGCCAAGGCCAACTGCCCGGTCAGCCAGGCCCTCGCCGCGGTCAAGAACATCACCCTGGACGCCCAGCTCGTCTGACGGCTCCCGGGCACGGCCCGCGCACGGACAGGCCGGCCGGAACCGCGGTTCCGGCCGGCCTGTCAGCGTCAGGCGGCGGCACGTGCGGCGACGGCCCGGTCGGTCTCCTCGGCGATCGGGTCGGCGTTGACCGCCGCGGCGGCGCGCACCCCGGCCGCGGCGGAACCGATGACCTGCTCGGTCGGGTCGGCGACGTTGCCGGCCACCCACACCCCGGGGACGGAGGTGGCCCCGGTCGCGTCGGCGGCGACGCAGGTGCCGATCACCCGGCCGTCCCTCTGCTGCTCGGTGGTCCCCAGGCCGAGACCGGCCAGGAGGTCCGCCCCGGGCGGTGAAGCGGGGGGCGACCACCAGGGCCCGGCGGGGGACCGTCCGGCCGTCCTCCAGCCGCACCCCGGTGAGACGGCCGCCGGTCACCTCCAGGCCGGAGCGAGGGCGGGCCGGTGCCACCGGCCGGCCCTCGCCCCGGTCCCGTCAGAGGACGTCGTTCACCGTACGCCGGTACGTGGACCGCCGGTCCTCGATGTCGGCCCAGCGGTCGCCGTAGACGTTCTCCCTGATTTCGGGCTCCCGCAGGAAGTCGTGCGGGAACCCCAGGGACACCGCGCTCACCTCGTCGAGCCGTGCGACGGCGTCGGCGTCGAGGACGACCCCGGTGCAGGCGAGGTTGTCGGCGAGCTGGCTCTCCCCGGTGGCGCCGATGATCGGGACGATGGTGCCGGGCCGGCTGCGGAGCCAGGCCAGCGCCACCTGCGCCGGGCTCCAGCCGCCCTCCTCCGCGATCTCCAGCACCGCGGTGACGATCCTCTCCTCGCCGTCCCCGCCGCGTTCCGCGCCGCCGTCCCCGGCGGGGGTGCTCAGCCGGCCCGTCCCGCCCCGGCGGTACTTGCCGGTGAGCCTGCCGCCCGCGAGCGGGCCCCAGGCCAGGACGGCCAGGTCGAACGCGCGCGCCTGGGGCAGCAGTTCGCGCTCCGGGGTCCGGTCCAGCAGGTTGTAGCGCAGTTGGGAGCCGGCGAAGGCGGTCCAGCCGCGGAGTTCGGCGAGGGTGTTGGCCTGCGCTATCTCCCACGCGGGCCAGTCGGAGACGCCGACGTAGAGGATCTTGCCGGTCCGCACGAGGTCGTCCAGCGCCCGCATGACCTCCTCGACGGGGGTGAAGTTGTCCCGCGCGTGCACCCACAGGACGTCGAGGTGGTCCGTGCGCAGCCGGGCGAGGCTGGCCTCCACCGAGCGCACCAGCTTCCTGCGGTGGTTGCCCGCCGCGTTCACATCGCCCCGGCGGGTCGCGCAGGTGTACTTCGAGGCCAGCACGAACGCGTCCCGGCGCCCGTCGAGCAGTTCGCCGAGGACGGTCTCCGAGTCGCCCTCGATGTAGACGTCGGCCGTGTCGATGAAGTTGCCGCCCGCGTCCGCGTAGGCGTCGACCAGGCGCCGGCTCGTCTCCTTGTCGGCCCCCCAGCCCCGGCCGCCGCCGATGGTCATGGCGCCCAGGGCCAGTTCGCTCACCCGCAGGCCGGTCCTGCCGAACAGCGTGTACCGCACGTGCTCCCCTTCCGTCAGCCGTGCACCGGACACCGGACGTTACGGGTTCGAGCGCGCTCCGGCGCAAGCCGGCACGGGCTGCCGGGTGGGACGTCCCGAGTGACGTCCCACCCGTTCCGCCGGCGCGGGACGCGGTCCGGACGCTTTCCGCGCGGGTGACCCGTGGCGGTTCGGCCAGTTCTTCCCCCGGCGGTACGGGCCGGGTGCGGGGGGTGCTCGATATGCGCCGGGCGGGTCGCAAATCGGCGCGCCGGGGGATTCACTCATTCGGCTTATTATCGATGCCGGTATTTCAAGATCGCACTCACTGTTGATCTTATTGTCATCTCTTTCCGGGAGTGCAAATCATCCTGCATGCGCAGAATTCGAGGAGCCGGGATCCCTGGGGGCCGGCCGGATTCGGATGACTGAAACGCCTCCTTGACCCGCCCTATAACAGAGTTCGACACTCCCAGAGGAACTCATGCATCAGGAGCCACAGACCACGTGGGTCTGGCCATGCGAAACCGACCGCGCATGGCACGTGTGACGGGGGGAAACGAATAATCCGTGCCGGGCGTGTCGCCGTTCGTGCGCGTTTCCTTCACCCCTTCTCCTCATCTCTTGGTGCCCGAAGGGAATGGAGGGGAATGCCGGTGCAAACGGGCCATCCCGGCGTCTACATCGAGGAACTTCCCAGCAGCGTCCGCACCATCTCCGCGGTCACCACCTCGGTCACCGCCTTCGTGGGCCACACCCGCCGCGGCCCGCTCAACCAGCCGGTGCGGATCACCAGCTTCGCCGACTTCGAACGCCGCTTCGGCGGGCTCACCGCGCAGAGCGCCGTCTCCTACGCCGTCCACCAGTTCTTCGGCAACGGCGGCGCCGTCGCCGTGGTCGTGCGCGTCGCCGCGGCCGGCACGGGCGAGGAGGCCGGCGTCACGCTGGAATCGACCGAGGGGCACAGCGCCTGCCCCGTCCTGACGGTGCGCGCCAAGGAGCCCGGCGTCTGGGGCTCCCGGCTGCGCCTGGCCGTCGACCACGACACCCGGAACCCCGGCGAGACCTTCAACCTGCGGGTCCTCGACGCGGACGGCACCACCCGCGAGACCTTCACCGGGCTCTCCATGGACCCCGACCACGGCCGCCACGTCGAGGCCGTGGTCAACGCCGGCTCCGCGCTCGTCCGCGCCGACGTGATCGGCGAGGGCAGGCCGGACCCGTCCGGCACGGTGTCCAAGCCGTTCGCCGGGGACCTGCCGGACCTCGCCGTCGACCTGACCGTGAAGATCGGCGCCGTCGAGCGGGAGTTCACCCTCTACGACCCCGACCGGGACGGCGAGCCGCCGCGCACCGTCACCGAGCTGGCGCTGCTCCTGGAACGCAAGCTGCGCGCACTGCCGGACGCGCCCGGCAAGCGGGCCTTCGCCGGCACGGAGGTCACCGCCTTCGGCCGCCGCCTCCAGGTCGTCGCGGGCTCGACCGACCCCGACGACGTCGTCCGCTTCCTCGGCGAGTGCGCCAACGACCTGGGCCTGGAGGCCGTCGTCAACCCGCCGGTGTTCCCGCTGACCGGCGGCGTGGACGGCGATCCGCCCGGCCCGGGCGACATCATCGGCGACGAGGCCGGCAAGACCGGCCTGCAGGCGCTGCGCGACGTCGACGACGTCAACCTGCTGTCGCTGCCGGAGCTCGCGGCGTACGAGTCCACCGAGGACATGATCACGGTGATCTCGGCCGCCCGGGCACTCTGCCGGGAGCGGCGGATCTTCCTGCTCGTGGACGCGCCCGGCTCCTGGGTGGACGTCGACGGCGCACGGGCCGGCCTGGGCGCCTTCGACCCGGTGCGGGACGACCACGCGGGCCTGTACTTCCCGCAGGTGCAGATGACGGACCCGCTCACGGGCCGGCTGCGCTCCTTCCCGCCGTCCGGCGCCGTCGCCGGGGTCTACGCGCGCACCGACGCCGAACGCGGCGTGTGGAAGGCGCCCGCGGGCACCGAGGCGCGGCTGGCGGGCGTCCACTCGCTGAGCGTGAAGCTCACCGACCGCGAGAACGCCCTGCTGTCCCCGCTCGGCGTCAACTGCCTGCGCACCCTCCCGGTCGTCGGCCCGGTCGTCTGGGGCGCCCGCACCCTGCAGGGCGCGGACGCGCTCGGCAGCGAGTGGAAGTACGTGCCGGTGCGGCGGCTGGCCCTGCACATCGAGGAGAGCCTGTACCGCGGGCTCCAGTGGGTCGTGTTCGAACCGAATGGCGAACAACTGTGGCAGCAGATCCGGCTCGACGCCTCGGCCTGGCTGAACACGCTGTTCCGGCAGGGCGCCTTCAAGGGCACCACACCGCGCGAGGCGTACTTCGTGAAGTGCGACAAGGACACCACCACGGACGCCGACATCGCCCGCGGCGTGGTGAACGTGCTGGTCGGCATCGCTCCGGTCAAGCCCGCCGAATTCGTGGTCGTCAAGATCCAGCAGACCGCCGGACAGTTCGAGGTTTAGGAATCCGATGGCTGAATTTCAGGTGAACGCACAGCGCTTCGACCCGTACAAGAACTTCAAGTTCCTGGTGCTGTGGGGCGGGCGCACGGTCGCGGGGGTCAGCAAGATCAGCCCGTTGAAGCGGACCACGGAAGTGGTCAAGCACCGGCACGGCGGCGACCCCAGCACACCGCGCAAGTCCCCGGGCCGTTCCGAGTTCGAGGGCATCACGCTCGAACGCGGCGTCACGCACGACCCCGAATTCGACCGCTGGGCGAACAAGGTGTGGCAGGTCGGCGCGGGCCTCGGTTCCGAGGTCTCGCTCGCCGACTTCCGCAGGGACATCATCATCCAGGTCCTCAACGAGGCCGGGCAGGTGGCCGTCTCGCACAAGCTCTACCGGACCTGGCCGAGCGAGTACCAGGTGCTGGGCGAGCTGGACGCCAACGCCAACGCGGTGGCCATCCAGAGCCTGAAGCTGGAGTGCGAGGGCTGGGAGCGGGACTACGAGGTGCCGGAGCCCACCGAGCCGTCGTTCACCAACCCCGCCTGAGCGGACGGTCCGGCGCATGGCGATCACAGGACCCGCGGAGCTGCTGGCCACCTGGGAGGCGGGGCTGGGACGGTCCGGCCCCGGCCGCGCCCTCCTGCTGCACCGCGCCGCCCGCCCCGGGGCCGGCGACGGGGAACTGCTGTCGGTACCGGTCGGCGAGCGCGAGGCGGACCTGTTCGCGCTGCGCCGCGCGCTGTTCGGCGAACGGATGCAGGTGCTGGTGGAGTGCGGGCCGTGCGGCGAGGCGATGGAGTTCGACCTCGGCACCGACGAACTCGCCGCGCAGCGACCCCGGCAGGACGGGCCGCTGCGGGTGACGGAGGACGACTGGACGGTCGACTTCCGCCTGCCCACCGTCGCCGACCTGGCGGCGGTGGCGGAGGCGGTGGACCGGACGGCCGGCCCCGGGACACCGGCGGCGGGCCCGGACGGCGACGACTCCGCCCGCTCCCTGCTGATCGCGCGCTGCGTCGTCTCGGCCGTACGGGCCGGGGAACCGGTCCCCGCCGGCCGGCTGCCCGCGCTGTTGCCCGAGACGGTGCTGCGGCGCGTCGCCGAGGCCGCCGAACGGGCCGACCCGGCCGCCGACGTGACCCTCAAGGTCTCCTGCCCGGAGTGCGGCGGAACGACCCGGGCCGAACTCGACATCGCCTCCCACCTGTGGAGCGAACTCGACGCCTGGGCGCGGGACCTGCTCCTCGACGTCCACCTGC
Organism: Streptomyces sp.; assembly: GCF_035644915.1. Taxonomy (GTDB): domain Bacteria; phylum Actinomycetota; class Actinomycetes; order Streptomycetales; family Streptomycetaceae; genus Streptomyces. The sequence goes on along the minus strand of NZ_DASQNP010000087.1, from coordinate 412 downwards.
TCGCCGGCGCCTACGGCTGGACCGAGCCGGAGATCCTGGTGCTCAGCCCGCTGCGGCGCCGCTACTACCTGGAGCTGTGCGCAGATGCCTGACTACTTCGACCGGTTGCTGGCCCGGCACGTCCCCGGGCTGCCCGCCGCGTACGGCGAGCGGGACGGCACGGACGGCCGGCCGGACACCCCCGTGCGGGCGCGGCCGCGACTGCCCGGCCCGTTCGAACGCGTCGAGGCGCTGCGGGACGGCCTGCCCGGACCAGACGGGGACGACCCGTTCCCCCCGGCCGCGCCCCGGCCGGTCGTGCACCGCGAGGAACGGCTCCGGCACGAGCGCGAGGTCCGCACCGAGCACCACACCGTCGTACGGACCGAACCGGCGCCGCGCGGCGAGGAGCCGCGGACGTCCGCCGTACGGG
>NZ_DASQNP010000086.1:0-51519 GCF_035644915.1 Streptomyces sp. | reverse complement strand
GGAGACGGCCGCGGGGGCGGGCGCGGTGGTGGCGGTGGTGGCGGCGGCCGGGGCCGGCGCGGCGACCACGGCGGGAGCGGGCGCGGCCACCGCCGCCGGGGCGGGAGCGGGCGCGGCCACCGCCGCCGGGGCGGGAGCGGTGGGCGTACGGCCGGGGGGCGGGGCGGGCTCGACGCGCTCGCTCCGGCTCGCGGGGGCCGGTACGCCGGGGAAGACCGGCTCGCGACGGCCGCGGGGGGCGGCCAGCAGGGCGATGGAGCCGACGAGCCCCCCGGCGCACAGGCCCACGGCGGCGGTGAGCGGGGCGGAGGGCGAGGCGGGCTCGGTGGGGTCGAACGCCGGGGAGAACAGCGACAGCCTCACCCCGGTGCTGCCGGTGACCGCGTTGCCGCTCCTGGTCAGGGCGTTGGCCACCGCATTGGCGATGGCGGCGGCCCGGTCGGGGCGCGGGGCGATCCCGGTGATCTCCACCATGGGGGCGTCCGGCGAGGTGACCGACCGTACGCTGCCCCGCAGTTCGTCCGCCGGCATCCTCGCCGACGCCTGCGCCTCCGCCAGGACGGCGCTGTCGGTGGCGACGCGGCCGTACGCCTGGGCGAAGCCGAGGGCCGCCGCCGAGTCGGCCTGGCCGGCGGGCACCACGACCACGTAGCTGGTGGCGGTGTACTCGGGCGCGGCGAGCAGCCCGTACGCCGCCCCGCCGGTCAGCCCCAGCAGGGCTCCCAGGGCCGGCGGCGCCCAGGCGGGCACGGCCGGGCCGCGCCACGGGCGCCATGAGCGCAGCCTGCCCAGCAGGTCGGGACGTCCGGACGGTGCGGGGGGTTGGGTCATGCGCGTGGTCAAGGCGAAACTCACCTCTTCGTCGGAGCGGGTGTCGTCGGAGCAGTTGCCGCCGGCGCGGATGCGGTCGGCGCGGGCACGGAGGCGGACCGCGCGGGCAGGCCGGGGACGGCGGTACGGACGGGAGTGCGCCCGGAGACGCGCGCGGTGGCGCGCTCGTGCAACTCCTCGTAGAGGGCCATGAGCCGGTCGGCGCTGCGGGCCACGTCGTAGCGGCGCACGGCCTCGCACACCGGCGCGCGGCGCCTCCCGGCCGGTACCGACGACGGCTCCCGCAGGGCGGTGACCAGGTTCCGGACCCCCGGTCCGATCCGGTGCGCCCCCGGGGCGTGGCCGGGCGGCAGTTCGTCGATCGCCGGGCACGTCACGTGCAGCACGGGCAGCCCGGCCGCCAGCGCCTCCAGCACGGCCAGCCCGAAGGACTCCTCGGCGGAGGGCGAGACGAAGACGTCCATGGCGCTCAGCAGTCCGGGGATGTCCGGGCCGTCGCCGTGCCCGGCCGACACCGCTCCCCCGCACTCCCCCAGCAGCAGGACGCGGTCGGCCACGCCGAGCCCGGCGGCCAGTTCGCGCAGCCGGGTGCGCTCCGGGCCGTCGCCGACCAGGACCAGGCAGGCCCCGGGCAGTTGGGCGACGGCGCGTACGGCGACGTCGAAGCGCTTGCCGGGCACCAGGCGGCCGACCCCGCCGACCACCAGGGCGTGGGCGGGCAGGCCCAGCCGCGTCCGTACGGCCGTGCGCGCGATGGGGTCGAAGCGGAAGCGCTCGGCGTCGATGCCGTTGGGCACCAGGCGGATGCGGGAGGCGGGCACGCCCCAGCGGCGCAGCCGGGTGGCGACGGTGGCGGAGACCGCGACGGTCGTGTTGCCCAGGCGCTCGGTGGCCAGGTACAGCGCCCGGGTGCCCGCGGTGAGCGGGCGTCCCTCGATCATCCGCTCGCCCAGGGAGTGCTCGGTGGCGACCACGGTCCGCACCCCCGCCAGCCGGGCGGCGATCCGGCCGTAGACGCAGGCCCGGTACAGGTGGGTGTGGACGACGTCGTAGCGCCCGGCGCGGATGAGGTCCACCAGGCGGGGCAGGGCGGACAGGTCGCGGTTGCCGTTCATGCCCAGGTGGGTGACCGCGGTGCCGTCGGCCTCGATGCCGGCGGCGACCGCGCCGGGGTTGGTGAGGGTGACGACGTCGCAGCAGAGCGGGAGGTGGCGGAGCAGCAGCCGGAGCTGCTGTTCGGCCCCGCCGGCGCCGAGACCGGTGATGACGTGCAGCACCCTCATCGGTCCTCCCCCGTCCCGGCGTCCGGCTCCGCCCGGGTGTCCGCCCGTGCCCTCCCCGGCCGCGCCGGGCTCACCGTCCGGCCCCGGTGAGGGGGGTGCCGGCGGCCGGCTCGGTGGGCCCGCTGGGCAGGGCGCGGCGGCGCAGGGGGTGCAGCAGCCTCTTCGCGTACAGCCGCAGCGAGGTGTCCTCCTCGCCGACGTGCACGCGGGGCAGGGCGTACGGTCCGGTCAGCGGGCCGGGGTCGATGGCGCAGGCGTAGTCGTAGCCCGCGGCGCGCACGGCCCGCACCACGCGCCGGTCGACGGTGCCGTAGGGGTAGCAGAAGCCCCGCGCCGGGCGGCCGGTGATCTCCTCCACCAGCAGGCGGCTGCCCTCGGTCTCCCGCCGCAGGGTGTCGTCGTCGGCCCGGGTCAGGTCGAGGTGGAGCAGCCCGTGGGAGCCGATCTCCATCCCGGCGCCGACCGCGGCGCGGATTCCGGCCTCGGTCAGCAGGGGCTTGCGGGGACCGAGCGGGTCCCACTCGTTGCTGCCGCCGAGCCTGCCGGGCAGGACGAACACGGTCGCGGTGCAGCCGTGGCGGCGCAGCAGCGGCACGGCCTCCTCGATGAAGTCGGCGTATCCGTCGTCGAAGGTCAGGCCCACCAGGCCGGCGCCCCGTCCGGCGGCGCGCTCGCGCAGCAGTTCCCCCACCCCCACGCCGCGCCAGCCCCGCCGCCGCAGCCAGCGGAGCTGGCGGTCCAGCCGGCCGGGCGAGACGGTGATCTTGTAGGGGTCCTCGGTGTGCTCGGCCACCGAGTGGTACATCAGCAGCCAGGGGCGCACCGGGCGGAGCCGGGGGAGCGAGGCGGTCCGGAAGCCGGGGACGGCGGGAGCGGGAATGTGCGTCGGGTCAGCGGACATGGCGGAACCTTCGTGTGACGGCGGTGAGCAGCGTGGGTACTTCGGGTGCGCGGACGGCGAGCGCCGCGACGGCGAACGCGGCCGGGACGACCAGGCCCCCGGCCAGCGCGGTGAGGAGCGGTGAGGCGACGAGCGGCGCCGCGGCCCAGCCGGCCGCGGTGGCGACCGCCGCGGCCAGCGCCAGCCGGCCGAGGCCGGCCGTGACCCGGCGCACCCGGATGGGCAGCATCCGGGTGCGCAGGCCGCGCAGGAGCAGCAGCGCGGTGGTGGTGATCCCGGCGGCGTTGGCCGCGGCGATGCCGTGGACGCCCCAGTGGGGGGCGGTCAGGGCACCGGCCACGACCGTCAGCAGCAGGCCGACGGCCATCGCCCCGGCCGGGTACCAGGTGGGCCGGCCGGTGGAGAAGAACGGCCGCACCAGGGCGCCGGCCAGGCTGTGGCCGAGCAGGCCGACGGCGTAGACGCGCATGACCGAGGCCGTGGCGCCGGTGTCCGCCGCGTCGAAGGCCCCGCGCTGGAAGAGGAGTTCGATGATCTGGGGCGCGTAGGCGATCACGTACGCGGCGCCGAGCAGCACCACCACGGCGGCCAGGATCAGATCGCGCTCCACCCTCAGCCGGGCCCGCTCCGTCTGTCCGTCGGCCATCGCCCGCGCGACCAGCGGGAAGGTGACCGTGCAGACCAGCAGGGAGAAGGTCATGGGCAGTTGGGCGACCTTCTGCGCGTAGTTCAGGTGCGAGATGGCGCCGGGCGGCAGCGAGGAGGCCAGGAAGCGCTCGACGAGCACCTGGGACTGCCGGGAGAGGGCGAAGACGGCCACCGGCGCGAGCACGGTCCCGGCCACCAGCGCGGCCGTGCGCGGTGCCGGTGCCCCGCCCCGGGCGCCGGGCCGCCGTCCGGGCCGGCGGCGGCCGGTGCGGACGGGCAGGTGCCGCCAGAACGCCGGGAGCTGGGCGAGGACCATCGCGACGCTGCCCGCGGCCACCCCGAACGCGGCGGCGCGCACGCCCCACCGGGCGTGCAGCACCAGCACGGTGGTGATGATGGTGAGGTTGTACGCGACGTAGATCGTCGCCGGGGGGACGAAGCTGCGGTGGGCCCGCAGGGCCGCGCTGAAGTACCCGGCGGTCCCGAAGCCCAGCACCGTCAGGGCGGTCAGCCGGGTGCAGACCACCGCCAGGCCGGGGTCGGCCAGCCCGGGCGCGAGGGCGCGCACCAGCAGCGGGGCCAGGAGGGCCACGGTCCCGGCGGCGCACGCCAGGGCCAGCAGCAGCCGGGGGAGCGTCGCCGCCAGCAGGGCGCGCACGGGGTCCTCGGCGGGGTCATCGGCGGGGCCGTCGTCCGGACGGCCGGCGGCGGCCCGGCGGGACAGCGCGAGGCTGAACGCCGGTACCAGCACCAGCGCCATGGCGTCCTCGATGAGGATCGTCGCGGCGAACTCCGGGACCGTCCAGGACACCAGGAAGGCGTCCGTGTCGCTGCCCGCCCCGAACAAGTGGGCGATGGTCTGGTCCCGCATGAGGCCGAGGAAGGAGCCCGCCGCGGTGAGGACGGCGGTGGCGGCGGCGGCCCGGGCGACGAACCGCCCGCCCGGAACGGAGCCGACGCCCCGCCGGGAGGCGGAGGCCGCAGCGGACGCGGCGGGCGTGCCGGACGTGCCGGGACCGGAGGGCGGCGGGGGTGCGGTGGGTGCGGTGGTCACCGGCCGGCCCCTTTCACTGAGTATTCCCCGGCGCGTTCCCCGGCGTGCGCGCCGGCCGGCTCCCCCGCCACGGCCGCGGGCGCCAGCGCCCACCAGGCGGTCAGGCCGAACTCCACGGCGGTCAGCACGGTCGAGGGGCCGCCGATGTCGGCGTACAGGAAGTCGACGCAGTTGAGGACCAGCAGGCCGACCGCGACCAGGCCGCAGTCGACCCCGCGGTCGGCTCCGCGGCCGGTGCCGCCGGGGCCGGTTCCCCGGTCCGCCGCCCGGGCCCGCCGCAGCCGCCGCACCCCGAGCACCAGCAGCGCCGCCCAGCCGCCGACGACGGCGGTGACGCCGACCAGTCCCTGTTCGGCGAGGACGAGCAGGTACATGTTGTGCGGGGACAGCAGCGGCTGGCGGTGGAAGTCCTGCCCCGCTCCGGCGGTGTCGCTGGCCGAGGACAGCGCGAGGGAGGCGTGGGTGTCGCGGTGCTCGGGGAAGCCCTTGGGGCCCACCCCGGTCACCGGGTCCTCGCGCCACATCTCCACGGCCGCGGCCCACATGGTGTAGCGGTCGGTCACCGACTGGTCGGGGGCGTCGGTGACGTCGGTGATGCTGCTCGCCCGCTCCGCGACGAGGTCGGAGCCCACCCCCGCCCCGCCGACCAGGACCACCCCGGCGGCCACCAGGAGCGCCAGGGTGCGCAGCGCCGACCGCGCCCCCGCCAGGAACAGCACCGCCGTTCCGGCCGCGGCGGTGGCGATCCACGCCCCCCGGCTGAAGGAGAGGGCCAGCGGCACCAGGAGCGCCGCGGCGGTGGACAGCGCGGCGGGCCGCAGCCACCGGGGCGCGCCGGGCGGCGGGGCGAGGCCCGCGGCCAGGGCGATGACGATGCCGCAGGAGACGGTGGAGGACATCCCCATGATGTCCAGCGGGCCGAAGGTGCCCACCGCCCGGACGTCCTGGCCCTGGTAGGAGGCGCCGGTGCCGGTGAGGTACTGGTGGACGCCGACCGCGCCCTGGACCAGGGCGACCCCCACCAGGCAGGCGGCCAGCAGCCGGGCGTGGCGGCGCGAGCGCAGCACGATCACCAGGGCGGCCGGCACCAGGACGAGGATCTGCAGCAGGCGGGCGAAGCCGGCGAGGCCGGACGCCGTGTCGTGGGAGGCGACGGTCGCCGCCGCGAGCGCGGCGACGGGGGCCGCCAGCACGACGACGGCCGTCCGGTCCAGCGGCCGGGTCCGGGTGCGCAGCGCCAGGACGGCGCAGCACAGGACCAGGACCGCCGACGCGGCGTCCGCGGGGGTGACGTGAACGCCCCCGCCGCCCCCGCCGGGGCCGGGGGCGGCGGGCACGCACAGCAGCACGACGGCGGCGAGCGCGGGCAGCACCGGCCAGTGGTCGGCCAGCAGGTCCCGGATCCGGTCGTGCACCCCGTCCCGCGTCCGGCCGTCCGCCGGGGGGCACGGGGCCGTGATCGCCGTGGTGGCCGGGTTGGCCGTGGTCACCTCAGCTTCCTCCGAGCCGGAAGACGGAGCCGGCGGTGTGCAGCAGGATGCGGACGTCCTGCCACAGCGACCAGGTGTCGATGTAGTGGTTGTCGAACCGCGCCCGGTCCTCGATGGAGGTGTCGCCGCGCAGCCCGTGCACCTGGGCCAGCCCGGTGATCCCGGCGGGCATCCGGTGACGGGCCGCGTAGCCGGGGTGGAGCTGGCTGAACCGCTGGACGAAGTAGGGGCGTTCGGGCCGGGGGCCGACCAGGCTCATGTCGCCGCGCAGGACGTTCCAGAGCTGGGGCAGTTCGTCCAGCGAGGTACGGCGCAGCAGGTGGCCGACCGTGCTCATCCGCCGGTCGTCGGCGACGTTCCACCGCGTCGCCGACTCGTGCTCGTCGCGGGGGCGCAGGGTGCGGAACTTCAGCACGGTGAACGGGCGGCCCCCCAGCCCGATGCGTTCCTGACGGAAGATCACCCCGGGGCCGTCGGCGAGCCGGACGGCCAGGGCGCAGGCCAGCAGCACGGGGGAGACGGCCACCAGCGCCGTGGCGGCGACCACGACGTCCAGGGCGCGCTTGCCGCGCAGTCCGCGGGCGCGGTGCCGGGGCCGCGGGTCCAGGCGGTGGCAGGCGAAGCCCCACAGGTGGTCGCCGCCGCGGACGCGCCGGACGGCGGGGTGCGGAACCGCGGCGGTGTCGGGGGACGGCCCGCCGACCAGCCACACGGTGCAGTCCAGGTCCGTGAAGAGCGGGAGGAGCGCCGCGGTCTCCGGGTCCGACCAGGGGTCGCGGGTGAAGACCGCGTCCCGCACGGAGTTCTGGATGGCGGCCCGGACGATGTCCTCCTGCCCGGTGAGCACCGGTACGGAGACGTCCTCGGCCAGGACCGCGGCGGCCGGTCCGCCGCCGGGTTCGACCACGCCGACCGGGCGCATCCCGTACTCGGGGTGCTCGTACAGGGCGGCGGTGATCCGCCGGCCGGCCGGACCGCCGCCCACCACCAGGGCCGAGCGCGGCCTGCGGCGGCCGGCCCGGCGCCGCCCCAAGTAGACCGCGCCGCGCGCCGCGCAGGCCAGCGCCGCGTGGGCGAGGACCGTGCCGAGCAGGGCGGTCCAGCCCAGGGCCCCGGCGGGGTGGACGGCGGCCAGCAGCGCCGCCGCCACGCACCAGGCGACCGCCGTGCGGCCGAGCAGGGCGGGCAGTTCGTCGAGCGCGGAGGCGGCCAGGGCGGTGCGGTACAGACCGCCGTGCGCGTTGAGCGGCAGCAGGACCGCGGGTACGGCGGCGCAGACCGCCGCGAGGACGAGCGGGCCCTGCCCCCCGCCACCGGCCGGGGGGACCGCCGCGGCGGCCACCGCGACCGCCGTGAGGCAGTCGGCGGCCGCGAGCAGGGTGGCCGCGCGGCGCCGGTGGGTGTTCCTCCGCAGGTGCGGCGGCAGCGGTCGGGGCACCGGCCCGCGCGGCGGGCCGACGGACGTCGCCGCGCGGATCGTGGGTTCCGGTGGGGACAGGACCTGGCTCGGGTTGGACGTCCCGGCGTTCTCCGTGGTCATCGCCTGGTGCGCTCCCTGGTTTCGGGGTGGGGTGGGACGGACGGGTCGGTGGACGGGCGGGCGGGCGGCCCGGCGGACGGACGGCGGGGCGGGCGGACGCGCGGGGCGGCGGACCGTTCGGCCAGCACCTCGCCGTACAGGCGCGCGGTCTCCGCCGTCGTCCGCCGTACGTCGTAGGCGGTCAGGACGTGCTCCCGGGCCTGCCGCCCCAGGTCGTGCCGGAGCCGCGGGTCGGCCAGCAGGGCGACCAGGGCGCGGGCCAGGGCGCCGGGGTGCTCCGGCGGGACCAGGCAGTGGCCGGCGCGGTCCGGGGGGAGGCTCTCGGCCGCGCCGGTCACCTCGGTCAGCACCACCGGGCGGCCGCAGGCCATCGCCTCCAGCGGGACCAGGGCCATGCCCTCCCAGCGGGAGGGCAGCACCACCACGTCGGCGGCCGCGTACCAGGGCACCGTGTCGTCGGCGGCCCCGGCGAACAGCACCCGTCCCGGCGCCGCCGCGCCCAGTTCCCGGCGCTGCGGTCCGTCGCCGACCAGCACCAGCCAGGCGTCGGGGACGCGGGCGGTGACCTCCGGCCACGCCCTCAGCAGCACGTCCTGGCCCTTCTGGCGGCACAGCCGGCCGACGCAGACCGCCAGGGGGGCGCCGGGCGGCACCCCGTCGAGGGCGGGCAGGGCGGCGCGGGCGCGCGCGGAGTCGTCCGCCGGGCGGAAGCGGCCGGTGTCCACGCCGTTGCGGACCACCGCCCAGCGGGCGCGCACCCCCGCCCGGAGACCGTGCAGCCGCTCGTCCTCGCTGACGCACAGCACGCGGTCCGTCCAGCGGGCCGCCAGCCGCTCCCACCGCAGGGCGAGGCGGGCGGTCGTCCCCCCGACCGCGTCGAAGGACCAGGCGTGCGGCTGGTAGACGGTCGGCACCCGGCCGCGCAGGGCCAGCCGGGCGGCCAGGCCGGCCTTGGCGCTGTGCGCGTGCACCAGGTCGGGGCCGGTCCGCCGGATCAGGCGGGCGGCCCGTACCGTCTCCCGCAGCAGGTCCGGGCCCGGTTCGCGCCGCGCGGGCCAGTGGACGACCTCGGCTCCGGCCGCGGCGGCGTCCCGGCCCAGCACGCCGCCGGGCGGGCAGGCCACCACGGCGCGCAGTCCCGCGGCGGTCTGGGCGCGCACCAGGTCGGTGACGACCCGGGCGACGCCGCCGTCGACGGGCTGGGACAGGTGCAGCACCGTCCCGGGCGCCGCTGCTCTCTCGTTCTGGGGCACGACTCGACTCCTCATGCGGGGAACTGACTCGGCTTCACGCCCTCCGGCGTCCGGCGGGGCCTCAGGGCCGCGCGTCCACCTGGAGGAAGAGCGCGCCCAGTTGGTAGCCCTCGTCGCGGGTGGTGAAGCGGAACGTCAGTGAGCGGCCGCCGCGCGCCAGCGCGGGCGTGATGCCGTAGACGTCGGAGTCGTAGCCCAGCGTGTTGGGGTACGACGGCACGCGGCCGTGCGCCGGGTGCCCGTGGTCGGTGATCGTGGAGTTCATGGGGTCGTCGGCGGGGTTGGCCGCGTCGTGCACCCGGAACGCCGGGCCGGTTCCGGGGCGCACGGTCAGCGACTCGCCGCCCCGGCCGCGGTCGCCGTCGTAGGCCACCACGCCCGCGGCGCCGGCGGCCCGGGCGGGCACCGGCAGGTCCTCGACGGTGATGTCCAGGGCGTTCCGGGAAGGCGTCAGGGGCTCGTAGCCGTCCATGACCACCAGGTGGCGGAGCGGTTCCTGCGGGTGGGCGTAGGCGGCCACCAGCGTCCAGCCGCCCCACGCCCCCGCGGACGAGCGTCCCTTGGCGACGTTGAGCTGGCCGACGGTGTAGTAGCCGCCGCCGGACTGCGCGACGAGGGCGGTGACGTCGGCCGAGGCGGTGTAGCCGTCCATGACCCCGGTGCGGCGGTGGCCGACGAGGGTGTCGGCGAGGAGTTCCTTGTACGCGCCGCCCGGTTCGGCGATCAGCACCCGCCCGTTGTCCTCGTGCGGCTTCTGCTCGCCGACCCGGAGGTTGCCGCCCCAGTACAGCCGGGCGTAGGTGACCCGCGCCCCGGCGGGCAGGCGCAGTTCCGCCCGGCTGGAGTTGTAGGTGTTGGGGTCGTCGTCGACGTCGACGTACGTCATCTCGTAGTCGCCGTTGGTCCCTCCGTCCACTCCCGCCCGGGCCGCGTCGCAGGCCAGTCCCCCGGGGTCGGCGGACGCCTCACAGGTGGCAGCGGAGTTGGCGGCGCGCACGAGGCCGCCGTGCTGGACGGCGCGGTAGCGCTCGCCGAAGGGGATGCGCTCCGCCTCACCGGAAGCGGCGGGCGCGGTGGGTGCGGCCGCGGCGGGGGCGGGCGCGGCGGCGGTCGGCGGCAGTGCCATCGCCAGGGCCGCGGACGCCAGTGCGCACAGCACTCCTCGGCTGGTGAGCCCCAGGGGAACACGCATGGATCTTCTCCGATCGATGCCAACCAAATCGGAGCAAACCATGACAGAGGTGGACCCTTCCCCCGGGGGAGACGCGCGGGGGGTTGCGCCGAGAGTGTGATCATCCCGGCGGGGCATCGCGGCGGGCCGAACCGCCCCCGCCCTCCGGCCGCCACGGGAGCCGGAATGGTGATCTGACTAACCCTATCGAGTGATCATGCGCACCCCCTCGCATCAACCGTCGTTGGGCCGGGTGTCCCAATTCACCACCTGAAAGGAGATTGGCGATGATCCGTATCGCCAAGGCCGCCTCCCTCGCCGCGGTCGGCAGCGCCCTGGTCCTCGGCGGCGCGGGGGTCGCGGCGGCCACCGACGGCGCCCACGCCAACGGCGCGGCCGTCGGTTCCCCCGGCGTCCTGAGCGGCAACGTGGTCCAGGTCCCGGTCCACGCCCCGATCAACGCCTGCGGCAACACGGTGAGCGTCATCGGCGCGCTGAACCCGACCTTCGGGAACGTCTGCATCATCGACTGACCCGAGCGTCAGGGCCGTTCCTCCACTCCCGCCACGGGGCGGGAGCCGGCCGGGGCCCGGCGGAGACTCCCTTCTCCTCCGGGCTCCGGCCCTTCCCGTGTTCCGGGGCTCGTGCTCCGGGCTCACGTTCCGGGCCCGCGATCCGGCGGGCCGTCAGCCCTCCCACGACGCGCGGGTGGCCTCGGGCGAGGGCAGCGGCGGGCCCGGAGGGTCGTCGTGGGTGGGGGGCTGGGTCTCGATGCGCGTCTCCAGCACGCCCGAGCGTTCGAAGCGGAGGGTGACGGGGACGAAGTCGCCGCCCCGGACCGGCTCCTCCACGCCGCGCAGCACCAGGTGCGGGCGGTCCCGCCCCAGCACCAGGACGCCCTCCGGGGGCACCTCCAGCCCCGTCCCGCCCTCCCGGCCGACGATCTCCACCGACCCGGCCACCGGCGACTCCGCCCCGACCAGACGGTCGGGGGCTCCCGACTCGTTGTAGAAGCGGCCGTACAGCGGGATGTCGTCCCCCCTGGACCAGGCCCTGCCGTCGGGCGGTTCGGCCAGCCGCACCTGGCGCACCTCGACGGAACCGACCTCCGTGTTGGTGCCCGGCGAGTCGAACCGCCCCACCAGGTTCCCCTCCTGGGGAGGCGCGCACCCGGCGGCGAGCAGGGCGGCCAGCAGCCCGGCCGCGAGGGCGGCGGCCGTCCTCACGGCCGGCGTACGGGCGGGTGGCGGAGGCGGCGGCAGGGGCATGGCTCGGTTCCCGTTCCCGTGGGCTTCAGGGGGTTCCGCACGAGTGCCACGGGGGCGGGCGCGGGAAACCGGAGCCACCCCGGCGGCGGCCCGTTTCACTCCGGCGGCGGGAACCCGCGGACGCGGAGGCGGACGCCGTGCCCGAGCCCGGAAGCAGGAGCTGCGACAGGTAGCGCGCTCGGCGCCGCGAGGAGGCCGAGGACAGCGGCGTTCCGGACCGGCACGCCGCCGAGGAGGCCGGCCGGTCGCTGCGGGAGGCTCCTCAGCGGCGCTCCCCCGGGCCGCGCACCGGGCGCGGCAAGGGCCCCAGGAGCGAACGCCCCGAGAAGACCCGGCCGGCACCTCCGGCCGCCCCGGCCCGCCGCCGGCCGGAGGGGCCGGGAAGCCGGGGCGGCCGCACGCGCCGGAGGGCGGTCACGGACCGCCCTCCTCCTTCTGCCGCCGGACCGCGTCCGGCTCGCCCGCCGCGTCACGGGGCAGGTCGCCGTCCCGCGGCGGATCCACCTCCACCGGCGGGATCCAGGGGCCGCGCTCCACCCTCTCCCCCGGCTGCATCCCCGGGACCGGTCCCTCGGCGATCTCCGGCTGCTCGATGTCGCTGCCCGCCACCGCGTGGACGTCGCCCTTGCCCAGGGGGGACGGACGCGGCTGGTCCCCGCCGCCGGTGTCCCAGTGGCGTTCGCCCGTGCCCGGGTCCTCCCCACTGCCGGCGCTTTCGCGGTGCGGGGCGTTGCCGGGATTCCGGCTCCGTTCGGCTTCCTGCGCTATCTCGCGGGCGCGCCGCTCCCGCTCCGTTCCGTTCTCCTCGTCGGTCATGGCCGCGCTCCTCTCCGTGGATTCCGCGAGCCCTCCGAGCCCTCCGAGCGCTCCGAGTGCTCCGTGACGACGGATCTGCCGACGCGGCGCGGGTACCCCGTGACCATGGGAAACATTCTGGTGGGCACCTGCTCGTGGACGGACCCGGCACTGATCGCCAGCGGCTGGTACCCCCCGGCCGCCCGGGGGGCGGAGGGGCGGCTGCGGCACTACGCCGAGCGGTTCGGGCTGGTCGAGGTGGACTCCACGTACTACGGGCTGCCCAGTACCCGCAACAGCGTGCTGTGGGCGGAACGCACCCCCGCCGACTTCGTCTTCGACGTCAAGGCGTTCTCCCTGCTCACCGGTCACTCCACCCGGGTCGGCTCGCTGCCCGTGCCGCTGCGCCCGGCCGGGGCGGCGCCGGGGGCGCGGGTGCGGGCGGACGCGCTGCCGCCCGCGACCGTGGAGGAGGTGTGGCGGCGCTTCGCGGAGGCCCTGGAGCCGCTGCGCGCGGCGGGACGGCTGGGCGCGGTGCTGATGCAGTTCCCGCCGTCGCTGCGGCCCGGGCCGGACGCGGAGGTGTTCCTGGACCGGTGTCTGGGGCGCGCGGACGCACTCGGCTGGCGTACGGCGGTGGAGTTCCGCCACCCCCGGTGGTACGCGCCCGAGCGGTGCGCGCGGACCGCCGCACTCGCGCGGCGGCACGGGGCGGCGCTGGTGGCCGTGGACTCCGCCCAGGGACTGCCGACCTCCGTGCCGCCCGTCGCCGTCGCCACCGCGCCGCACCTGTCGGTGGTCCGGTTCCACGGCCGCAGCCCGCACTGGGGCACGGGGAGCAAGGAGGACGCCTACCGGCACCGCTACACCAAGGAGGAACTCGCGGAGTGGATCCCGCGGATACGGGCACTGGCGGAGCGGACCGAGCAGGTCCACGTCCTGTTCAACAACTGCTGCGGCGACGCGGCGGTCAGTGCCGCCGAGACCATGGCCGGCCTGTTGGAGTGATGCGGCGATGAACGAGACGACCGGGAAGACGGCCCGCCGGGACCAGGAGCGGAACGCCGCCACGGTGCGCGCGCTGCTGGACCGGTACGGCCGCACCTACGCGCAGGAGGCGGGCATCCTGCTGCGGAACACACCGGTGCCGCTGTACCGCCTGCTGGTGCTCTCGCTGCTGCTGAGCGCCCGCATCCGGGCGGACACCGCGGTGGCGGCGGCGCGCGCCCTGTTCGACGCCGGGCTGGGCGACGCGCGCCGGATGGCCGAGTCCACCTGGCAGCAGCGGGTGGACGCGCTCGGCGCGGGCGGCTACCGCCGGTACGACGAGCGGACGGCCACCCAGCTCGGGGACGGCGCGGAGCTGCTCCTCCAGCGGTACCGGGGGGACCTGCGCCGGCTGCGGGAGGAGAGCGGGGTGAGCGAGCGGCTCCAGCGCTTCCCCGGCATCGGTCCGACCGGCGCGGACATCTTCCTGCGCGAGGCGCAGGGCGTCTGGCCGGAATTCGCCCCGTACATCGACCGCCGGGCGCGCGACGGCGCCGAACGGCTCGGGCTGCCCTCCTCCGCCCGCGCGCTGGCGCGCCTGGTGCCCGGGGAGGACCTGCCGCGCCTGGCGGCGGGCCTGGTCCGCGCCGCCCTGGACCGGAAGGTCGCCGAGGAGGTGCGGGCCGCAGCGGAAGCGTGAGTTCCTTTTCCCTTTTCACGCTGCTCCGCACGCCGTACCACGCCGTTTCGCACCGTCGTGCGCCCTGGCGCGCCACGGCTCCGCCCTTTTCCGGTGGCGGCAAAGTCCACCCCTTGCCGGATTGCGACGGGCGCGTCTATGTTTGGCGCGCTCGTCGACCGAATTCTGTGAATGCTCAACCGAGCACGACTGACGGAGCGCCGGTTACGGCGTAAGGGGAGGGACCGGCCGTGGCCGGACGTGGACGTCATCGCCGTTACAAGCCCAACGCGGTTTCCCGCGCATCGCTGACCGTCACCGCGAGCGGTGCGGGAATAGCCATCCCACTGATCGGCGCCACCACCGCCCACGCGGCGCCCGACGAGATCTGGAGCAAGGTCGCCGCCTGCGAGAGCAGCGGGAAGTGGAATATCAACACCGGAAACGGTTATTACGGCGGATTACAGTTCAAGCAGAGCACCTGGCAGGAATTCGGCGGCACCGCCTACGCCTCCCGGGCCGACCTGGCGACCCGGCAGGAGCAGATCGCCGTCGCCGAGCGCGTGCTCGACCAGCAGGGCCCGGGCGCCTGGCCGGTCTGCTCGGACCGGGCCGGGCTGACCCGAGACCACCAGGGCTCCCCGGCCGTCCCCGCCCCCCGGACGGACCGCGCCGAGACCGTCGGGACCACCAAGGCCACCAAGGACACCAGACCCGCCCAGGACACCGGAGCCGCCGGGGGCGCCGAGCGCTCCGGGAAGGCCGGGGAGCGGGAGAAGCCGCGCGAGCGGCCCGACGAGGCGGGCCGCTCGTACGTGGTGGCCGGCGGTGACACGCTCTTCGGGATCGCCGACGAGCACGACGTCCGGGGCGGCTGGCAGGCGCTGTACGAGCGCAACCGCACGGTCGTGGGCGAGGATCCGAACCTGATCTTCCCCGGCCAGCGGCTCCACCTCCAGCAGGGGCGGAGCACCGCCGGGGCCGAGCCCCGGGCCCAGGAGAGGACCGGGTCCGGGGCGCAGCAGAAGCCCAGGGTCCAGGAGAAGCCCAAGGCGCAGCAGAAGCCCAAGGCGCAGGAGAAGCCCAGGGTCCAGCAGAAGCCCAAGGCCCAGGAGAAGGTCAGGGCCCAGGCCAAGCCGGAGAAGGCGGACCGGACGTCCCAGCGGGCGGAGAGCTCGCCGTCCTTCACCGCCCCCGTCTCCGGTGTCGGTCCCAGCACCGCCTACCGGCAGTCGGGCAGCAGTTGGTCCAGCGGCTACCACACCGGTGTCGACTTCCCCGTGCCCACCGGGACGTCGGTGCGGGCCGTCAGCCGCGGCCAGGTGGTCTCGGCCGGCTGGGGCGGCGCGTACGGCTACCAGGTCGTCGTCCGGCACGCCGACGGCCGCTACAGCCAGTACGCCCACCTGTCGGCGATCTCCGTGCGCGCCGGCCAGCAGGTCAACGCCGGGCAGCGGATCGGGCGTTCGGGCTCCACCGGCAACAGCACCGGCCCGCACCTGCACTTCGAGGTCCGCACCGGCCCCGGCTACGGCTCCGACATCGACCCGCTGGCCTACCTGCGCTCCCACGGCGTCCGGATCTGAACGCGCAGCACCTCCGACACCTCCAACGCCCCGGCCACGGGGGGCCGTTCGCGGACGGCGCGGGGCCGCCCCCGCGCGGTGGTCACCCGAGGTCGCGCGGCTCCAGCGGACGGGTCGCCGGGCCCTGGAGCACCGAGCCGTCGGGGGCGAAGCGCGAGCCGTGGCAGGGGCATTCCCAGGCCTGCTCCGCGTCGTTGAAGTGGACCAGGCAGCCCAGGTGCGTGCAGCGGGCGGAGACGGCGTGCACCTGGCCCTCGGCGTCGCGGTGGACGGCGCAGCGGCGGCCGCCGATCCGCACGATCGCGCCGCTGCCGGGGGCGATCTCCTCCACGGAGTCCGCGTGGGAGGGGCGCAGCCGGTCGCCGACGAAGTGCTTGGCGACGGTGGCCTGGAGGCCCAGCAGCGAGGGGGCCTCGCGGAAGCCGGGCAGGCGCCTGGGGTCGTACAGGCCGGCCCAGGGCGGGAGTTCGCCGCCGGTGGCGTACGCGGCGAGCAGCCGGCCGGCGAGCACGCCGCTGCTCATCCCCCAGCCGCCGAAGCCGGTGGCGACGTAGGTGTGGCGCGCGCCGGGGTGGAAGGGACCGATGAAGGGGACCCGGTCGGTGGAGTCGTTGTCCTGGGTCGCCCAGCGGTGGACGACGCGGGCGCCGGGGAAGCGTTCGGCCACCCAGGCGGCCAGCCTCCCGAAGCGCTCGGTGACGTCCGCCGTGCCGGGCAGGAACCGCTCGCCGGTGACGATGAGCAGCCGCTGCCCGTCCCCGTACGGCGCGGTGCGCACCGAACGGGTGTTGTCCTCGGGCGTGATGTACATCCCGGCCGGGTCCCGGTCGGCGGGGATCGCGGCGGCGACGACGAGTTCGCGGTGCGGCTCCAGCCGGGAGAACAGCAGCGCCCGGTCGAAGACGGGGTAGTGGGTGGCGACGACGACCGCGCCGGCGGTGACCGTGGCGCCGTTCTCGGCGGTCACCGTGCACGGCTCGCCCTCCTCCAGGCCGACCACCCGGGTGCGCTCGGCGATCCGTCCGCCCCGCCGCACCAGGTCCTCGGCGAGGGCCAGCAGGTACCTGCGCGGGTGGAACTGCGCCTGGTCCGCCACCCTGACCGCGCCCCGCACCGGGAAGGGCAGCGGGGTGTCGGTGACGTAGGAGGCGGGCAGTCCGGCCTCGGCGGCGGCCTCGGCCTCGGCGCGGACCTTCTCGTCCTGTTCGGCGGACTCCGCCCAGGTGTAGGCCGGGACCCTCTCCAGGTCGCAGTCGACGCCCAGTTCGCCGACGACGGAGACCAGGTGCTCGATGGCGTCCTGCTGGGAGCGCGCGTACAGCCGGGCGCCCTCGGCACCGTGGCGGCGCCGCAGGTCGTCGTAGATCAGGGAGTGCTGGGCGGTGACCTTGGCGGTCGTGTGGCCCGTCACCCCGGCGGCGATCCGGTCGGCCTCCACGACGGTGACCCGGCGGCCGGCGCGGGCGAGTTCCCAGGCGGTGCACAGGCCCGCGATGCCGCCGCCGACCACCACGACGTCCGTCTCGGTCCGGCTGCCGGGTTCCAGCGGCGGATGGGAGTTGCCGGGGGTGACGGGGGCGGAGGCCAGCCAGTACGACTCGTGCTCGGCGGGGAGTTCGCTCACGGCTTCCGCGACCCTCCCCGGTCCGGGTGCACACCGGTCCCCTCGCCCTCTCCGGACGGGCCGACCTCGCCCACGCCCTCGGGCGGGCCGGACTGGTCCTCGTCCTCCGCTCCCCTGAGCTGGCCGATGTCGCGGTCGTCGGCCACGGTGTGGACGGCCGCCTCCTCCGGGGCCAGCCCCTCGGCGGGCGACTCGTGGGAGAACACGTCCTGGTTGGCCGGGCGTTCCTGGAGGGGGTCGTCGCTGAGCTGGCCGGTCTGCTCCGTCGGGGGCCCGTAGGCCGAGGAGGTCTCCCCCACGTCGGGCTCCTCCTCCGCCAGCCGCTGGTCCAGGGACTCGCCCTCGACCTGCTCGGCGTAGGTGGTGCCCCACCGGTCGGCGGCCACCGGCCGCTCGCCGGGGACGGGCATCTGCTGCGGGTCGCTCATCCACTCCTGCTCGGGCGAGCCGTTCTGCAGGTCCGGGATGCCCTCGTCCTCCGGGGCGGCGCCGGGGTCGTTGGGGCCCTCCAGCGCCGAGTCGCCGGGGCTGGGGCCGGTGGCGGGGGCGTCGTCGGGCGGCAGGCCGGGGGTCTCGTCGTCGGTGGCGGTGGCGCCCTCGTCGCCGGGCCCGGGCCCGCTCTCCTCCATTCCGGTGGGCTCGTGCTCGTCAGCCGTCTGGTCAGCCATGGTCGGTCTCCCTCCGGGTCACGGTGCCGGTCAGGGGCGTACACGCGTCGGTGATCCGGTCGGTCGTCATCGCCCCGCCGGTACCCGCCGGTACCCGGCGGAAACGCGCGTCCCGCCCCCGCTTCGCCCCGATCGATCCGTTTCGGGGGTGGTGACGCGGGTACCCCGGCGGCCGCGCCCGGTACGGGGGCGTCACCGGAGAGTGACGAGGACGGCGGGCCGATGCGGCGACCGCGCGGCGGCCGCCGGGCGCTCCAGGCCGTACACGAGCAGGAGGACCCAGGTGACCTTCAACCCCTTGGAACAGCGCGGCATCCCCCTGGACCGGCAGATCCGCACCTGGCGGGAGCTGGACGTCGAGCCGATCGACCCCAACCACGCCGACCCCTACACCCGCTGCCGCATCATCACCATGAACGGCATCGAGGTCGAGGCGATCATGTTCAGCCACCACTTCGCCCGGGTGTGCCCCGACATGGACGTCAAGCGGCAGCTCGCGGAGGTGCGGTACACCGAGCAACAGCAGCAGAAGGCGGTCAACTGGCTGCTGCCGGGGCTCTCCTCGGTGCTGGAGACCACGATCGCCTACGAGCAGGTGGCCGTCGACCTCACCGCCTGGGTGGCCCGGATGGAGCCGGACCCGTACCTGAAGCAGGCGTACCAGTTCGGCGTCCTGGAGGACTTCGACCACCTGTACCGGTACTCGAACCTGTACGAGATGATCGAGCACCGCAAGGCCGAGAAGATCGTCGACCAGCTCACCGAGATCATCCCGGGGCGGCCGACCAAGTACCACCACCGGCACCCGGCCGACAACGTGCGCGACCCGTACGACAAGGACCGGACGGACCCGCTCTCCAAGCTGCACGCGCTGACCATCATGTCGGCGGAGCAGCAGACCATGAACTTCTACATGAACGTCGGCCCCCAGTACATGGAGCCCATCGCCCGCCGGCTCTACCAGGAGATCGGGCTCATCGAGGAGGAGCACGTCACGCACTACGAGTCGCTGGTGGACCCGGGCGAGACCTGGTGGGAGCGGCTGGTCCACCACGAGTACAACGAGTGCTACCTGTACTACTCGTTCATGGAGCAGGAGAGCGACCCGAAGGTCAAGGCGATCTGGGAGCTGCACCTGAACATGGAGCTGGAACACCTGCGCATCGCCTGCGACCTGATGCGGCGCCACGACGGGCGCGAGCCGGAGGAGGTCCTGGCGCCGCGGCTGCCCGACGTCCTGACCTTCGAACCCAACAAGGGCTACATCCGGGAGCTGCTGGCCACCCAACTGGACCTGACGACGCTGGGGGCGGGGTACGTGCGCGAGGCCCACGAGCGCTTCGAGCGGATGCAGGAGCAGCTCCACGGGGGCGAGGAGCCGCCGAGCGAGCAGGTGATCGACGAGCACCGGGAGATGTTCGGGCACGAGTACCGGATGGACACCGAGGGCGAGCACCCGGTCCCGTCGCTGCGCGAGCGGGTCTGAGCCCCGGCGGGGAGACCCGGGAGCCCCCGGCACCGGGCCGCCGTCCCTCCGCGGTGTTCCCGCGGAAGGACGGCGGCCCGGCCGTGTCCGGTGTTCCGGCCCTCCGGCTGCGGGCAGTCACCGGCCGCCGGGGGCGCGGCGCCGCTCAGTCCTTGCCCATGACCTTGCGCACGGCGTCCCGGGCGCGGTCGGCCACGGCGGCCAGCGGGCCGAGGGCCAGGTTCTCCGCGGCGGTCTCCGTCCCCGGGTGCGGGTGGGTGGGCGCCGTCGCCTCCGCCGCCCTGACCGCCCTGGCCATGGTGCGGAGCCGGCCGGGCTCGGCCTCGCGCACGAGGTGCACGAACTCGTAGCGCTCCTCGGCGCGGGCGTGCTCCTCCACGTCGCGCCGCAGCGCCTCCAGCCGGGGCATGAACGCCGGGTCGCCCGGGTCCATGTCCTCCAGTTCCTTCAGGGTCTCCTTGGCCTTCCGCTCCTCCGCCAGGCGCTGCTCCACCACCTCCTCGCCGCCCTCGATGCCGCGCCGGGCGTAGGGGTGGACCACCTCTTCCTCGGCGGTCTCGTGCACCGCCAGCATCCTCACCAGACGGCGGAAGGCGTCGCGCCGGGCGTCGCCCCGGGCCGCCTCCACCTCGTCGAAGAGGTTGCGGATCTCGCCGTGCTGCCGCATCAGCAGCGCGACGACGTTGTCGCCGTCGTCGCCGCTGATCCCGCTCCTCCTCGCGTCCTGCCGTTGCGCCATGTGCGGGTTCCTTCCGTGAGCTGCCGTGGCCCGGCCGGCGGCCGGGAGTCGCGTCCGGGGGTGCGTTCCGCCGCCGTGCCGGTGGCGCCCGGGGCGGGTTCCCCGCGGTACCCGCGGCCGCCCCCGGAAAACCCCGCGGCCGTTTCGCGCGGCGGGCCGGGGGTACTCACACTGCCGTGACCAGGGACGGAACCGCTGGGGGAGTGACCATGGGGGTCGAGGAGGAGTTCCTCCTGACCGACCCGACCACCGCGCGCACCGTGCCCGGCGCGCAGGCGGTGCTGCGGCGCGCCCACCAGGAGGCGCCCACGGCCGACGGCTCCGGTTGCAAGGCCGAGTTCCTGGCCAGCCAGGTGGAGTCCGCGACCGCGGTGTGCACCACGCTCGACGAGCTGCGCGACCGGCTGACGGCGGACCGCGCCCGCCTGGCGGACGCCGCCCGCGAGGAGGGCCTGTACCTGCTGTCGAGCGGTACGGCCGTGCTGAGCGACGGGCGGACCCCGGTGGCCGGCGGGGAGCGGTTCCGGCGCATCTCGGAGCTCTTCGCCGACGTCGTGGACGACTACGAGGTGTGCGGCTGCCACGTCCACGTGGGCGTGCCCGACCGGGAGACCGCGGTGGCCGTGGTCAACCGGGTGCGCCCCTGGCTGCCGACGCTGCTGGCGCTGTCGGCGAACTCCCCCATCTCCCACGGCCGCGACCACGGCTACGCGAGCTGGCGCATGATGGAGCAGCGGCGCTTCCCCGCCTCCGGGATGCCGCCCCGCTTCCCCGACGCGGCCGCCTACGACGCGGAGGTGGAGCGGCTGGTGACGTACGGCGCGCTGGTCGACGACCGGATGAGCTTCTGGCTGATGCGTCCCTCGCCGTGGCTGCCCACGGTCGAGTTCCGGGTCGCGGACGCGGCGGCCACCGTCGACGACGCCGTGCTCCAGGCCGCGCTCGGGCGGGCCCTGGTGCGCCGCGCCCTGGCCGACCTGGAGGCGGGGGTGCCCGAGCCGGAGCTGGACGACCGGGCGGCCACGGCCGCGGTGTGGGCCGCGGCGCGGTACGGCCTGGCGGGCGAGGGCGTGGACCCGCTCACCCGCGCCCGGGTGCCGGCCGCCGACCTGGTGGGCGCCCTGCTGCGGCACGTCGGGCCCGCGCTGGAGGAGACCGGCGACACCGCGACCGTACGGCGGCTGCTGGCGGCGGTGCGCCGGGACGGCACCGGGGCCGACCGCCAGCGGCGCGCCTGGGCCCGGGGCGGTCCCCTGGCGGTGGTGGAACTGCTGGCGGAGCTGACCGACGCGAGGGAGCGCGAGGAGACATGACGACCGGCACCGGCACGTCCGCCGCCTCCGGCGCCGTCACCGCCCCCCTTCCGGGGGCGCGCGGCGAGCTGAGCGCGGCCGTCCTCCAGACCCTGGCCGCGCCGCCGCCCGCCCGGCCGCCGTCGTCCCTCACAGCGGCGGTGGAGGGCGCCGACCCGTACGGCGACGACCTCCAACTGGCCCTGTACGCCTGCTACGAGCTGCACTACCGGGGCTTCGCGGGCGTGTCCCCGGAGTGGGAGTGGGATCCGGACCTGCTGCGGTTGCGCGCCGGTCTGGAGCGGGTCTTCCTGACGGCACTGCGCCGCGACACCACCGCGCACGACCCCTCCGACGCCGATGTGGCCGCCGCGCTGGACCCGCTGCTGGTGGAGCCCGCCGAGGGCGGCGGGGTCTCGGACTTCCTGCTGCGCGAGGGCGAGTGGTGGCAGATGCGCGAGTACCTCGCGCACCGTTCGGTCTACCACCTCAAGGAGGCCGATCCGCACGCCTGGGTCATCCCCCGCCTCGACGGACGGGCCAAGGCCGCGCTGGTGGCGGTGGAGTACGACGAGTTCGGCGGAGGCCGGGGCGAACGGGTGCACGCGCGGCTGTTCGCCGACCTGCTGGCGGGGGCCGGCCTGGACCCGTCCTACCTGCACTACCTCGACGACGTGCCCGCCCCGGCGCTGGCCACGGTGAACCTGATGTCGCTGTGCGGGCTGCACCGCTCCCTGCGGGGCGCGCTGGTCGGCCACTTCGCGGCGGCCGAGATCAGCACCGCCCCCAGCGCCCGGAAGATGGCCAGGGCGCTGGAGCGGCTGGGCGCCGCGCCGGAGTGCGTGCTGTTCTTCACCGAGCACATCGAGGCGGACGCCGTCCACGAGCAGGTGATGCGCCGGGACGTCATCGGCGACCTGCTGGAGCGCGAGCCGGAACTCGCCGCCGACGTGGTGTTCGGCATCCGGGCCACGGAGCTGCTGGAGGGCCGCCTGGCCGGTCACCTGCTGGACTCCTGGCGCCGGAACGCGAGTTCACTGCGCCGTCCGCTCGACGCCTGACCGCCGACCGGGGCCCGGGCGGGCGGCGCGGACACGCCGGCCCCCGGCTCCGCAGCGCCCGACCGAGTGGTGTCCGGCCATTTCTGAGAGCGCTCCCATAACGTCTTGTCCCGCTTCTGCCCGGTCCCTAGGCTGGGCCGATGAGGACCACCGACGCGCTGTGGCCGAAGACCGTCCGTCCGGCCTCCTCCGTCCTGACCCGCCTCCGCATCGCCCTCACCGTCTTCTTCGCCCTCGACGGATTCCTCTTCGCCGGCTGGGTGGTCCGGATCCCCGCGGTGAAGGAGCAGGTCGGCGCGTCCGCCGGGGACCTGGGGCTGGCACTGCTCGGGGTGTCGGCCGGGGCGGTGGCCACCATGCTGCTCGCGGGCGGGCTGTGCCGCCGCTTCGGCAGCCCGCGGGTCACCGTCGTCACCGGCGTGCTGCTCTCGCTCTCCGTGGTCCTGCCGTCGCTCGTCCACAGCCCCCTGGCGCTGGGGCTGGTGCTGCTCGTCTTCGGCGTCGGCTACGGCGGCCTCAACGTGGGGATGAACAGCCTGGCCCTCGAAGTCGTCGACGCCCTGCGCCGGCCGGTGATGCCCGGCTTCCACGCCGCCTACAGCCTCGGCGGCCTGGCCGGGGCCGGGCTCGGCGGCCTGCTGGCGCCGCACCTGCCGCCCACGCCGCACCTGCTGCTGCTGGTGCCGGCCGGCCTGCTGGCCACCGCGGTGGCGGGACGCGTCCTGCTGGCCCACCCGGTGCCCCGCGCCGACAGGCTCCCTTCCGGCGGCGCGGCGGACGAGGCGTCGGACGGGGCGTCCGCGCTCCGCCGCGAGGGGGCCCGGCGGGGCGGCGGGGGCCGGGGCCTGGTGGCCGTCTTCGGCCTGATCGCCCTGTGCACCGCGTACGGCGAGGGCGCGCTCGCCGAGTGGGGCGCGCTGCACATCGAGCAGGACCTCCACGCCGGACCGGGCATCGCCGCGGCGGGCTACGCGGCCGTGGCGCTCGCCATGGCGGCCGGCCGCCTCCTCGGCACCGCGGCGCTGGAGCGGCTGGGGCCCACCACGTGCGTGGTGGCGGGCGGGCTGGTGGCCTGCGGCGGCATGCTGCTGGGGGCGCTGGCCCCGTTCCTCTGGCTGGTGCTGCTGGGCTTCGCACTGACCGGCCTGGGTCTGGCCAACATCTTCCCGGTGGCCATCGCGCGGGCGGGGGCGATCAGCGGCCCGTCCGGCGTCGCCGTCGCCTCCACCCTGGGGTACGGCGGCATGCTGGTCGGTCCCGTCTGCATCGGCTTCCTCGCCGAGGGCTTCGGGCTGCCCCGGGCGCTGACCACCGTGGCCGCGCTGGCGGCGCTGGCGGCCTGGGTCGCCTTCGCGGCCAGGAACGCCACCGCCGGGGCGGCGGCCTGATCAGGCCCGGTCCGTCCGGCCGCCGTTGTCCGTCTCCGGGTCCGCGCCGGTGTCCGCCTCCGCCTCCGCCTCCGCGTCCGGGGCCGCGGCGGCGGGCCGGGCGCGGCGCTCCCGGCGGCGGTGGCTGGTGTCGCACCACGGGTAGCGGTGGCTGCGGCGGCAGACGCACAGGGCGACCACGAAGCGGTCGGAGCGGGCGGTCCGGCCGTCGGGGAGTTCGACCTCCACCGGCCCCTCGATCAGCACCGGCCCCTCGGGGTCGACCACCACGCGCCGGGCGCGCCGGTCCCCCGGCTCCGCGGGGCACCCGCCCGGCGGGCCGTCCGGCAGGTCCTCCCTCCGGTCAGGGCCGGTCGGCACGGATCACCACCAGCTCCTCCGTGCACTGGCCCGGGGCGATCAGGCCGCGGGCCTCCAGCCAGGCGGCGCGTCCGCGCAGCACCGGGCCGAACGGAATGGTGCTGCGGGCCACCACCGAGGGCTCCAGGCCCTCCCCGTACAGCAGGTCCAGCGTCCGGTCCGTGTCGCACAGCTCGGAGTGGACCAGCAGCAGGGTGCCGCCCGGCGCCAGCAGCGCCGGCGCGCCGGCGCACAGCCGGTCCAGCACCGCGCGGCCGTCCGGCCCGCCGTCCCAGCACATCGCCGCCCCGCGCCGGGGCAGCTCGCGGTCCGGGGAGGGCACGTACGGCGGATTGGCGAGGACGACGTCGAAGCGGCGGCCGTCCCCCGCCTCCGCCACGGCTTCGGCGAGGTCGCCGCGCCGCACCGTCAGCGGCAGCCGGTGCAGCCAGGCGTTGCAGCGCGCGGCGAGCACGGCCCGGGGTGAGGCGTCCAGCGCCACGGCCTCGGCCGCGCCCATCCGCAGGGCGGCCATGGCGAGGACTCCGGTGCCCGTGCACAGGTCGAGGACGCGGGCGCCGGGCGCCAGGGCGGCGTCCTGCAGCGCCCGCCGCAGCAGCCAGGTGTCGGCCTGTGGCGCGTACACCCCCGGTGGCCTGAGCAACAACATGCACACCGGATACCTCGGATGACGCTTCCCTAACACGCTTCACGGCACCCGCCCGCGGTGTGCGCGGCCCCGCCCGGCTGTGCGACGACAGCCTGCCGGACCCCGACGGCGCCACCGTCCTCGGTGCGCTCCTCCACCTCGCCGAGAACCCGGACGCGGCCGAGTTCTGGTGGCAGTACGCCGCCGGGGACGGCAACCGCACCGCCGCGTTCTGCCTCTACCTGAGCCACCGGATCCGGGCGGAGTACGCGGACGCCGCCCACTGGCGCCACCAGGTCCACCAGCTCGCCCCCCGGGCCACCGGCGCACCGGCCGGCGCCCTGCCCCCCCTGCTCGACGAGAGCGTCCGCAACTCCCTGATCGCCCAGTGCCACGAATGCCTCCCCCCGACCCTCCCCGTCCACCTGAGGACGCTCATCGAGCACCTGCCCACCCCCGACGACGAGGACTTCGAGCACCTTTCGCTGCCGCACCGCAGGCTCCCCCAGGACCTGCGCAGGCTCGCCTCCCTCTGACGCCCCCACCACCGGCGGCGCCGGCACGGCGTCCCGGAGTGCGGCCGCGGTGGTAGGCCGCCCCGCCCGCGGGTACCCGGACGGTTCCCTACAGGAGGTGGAGAGATGAAGGCAGCGGTCTGGCACGGTCGGCGCGACGTACGGGTGGACGAGGTGCCCGATCCGGCCGTGCGCGAGCCCACGGACGCGGTCGTGCGGATCACGTCGGCCGGGCTGTGCGGCTCGGACCTGCATCTGTACGACGTTCTGACGCCGTTCATGGCGGAGGGCGACATCCTCGGTCACGAGCCGATGGGCGTGGTGGAGGAGGTCGGTCCCGAGGTGGAGCACCTCGCCCCCGGCGACCGGGTGGTGATCCCGTTCCAGATCGCCTGCGGCTCCTGCTTCATGTGCTCCCAGAACCTGCAGACCCAGTGCGAGACCACTCAGGTGCGCAGGCACGGCAGCGGTGCCGCCATCTTCGGCTACACCAAACTCTACGGCGCGGTGCCCGGCGCCCAGGCCCAGTACCTGCGGGTGCCGCAGGCGCACTACGGCCCGATCAAGGTGCCCGAGGGCCCGCCGGACGACCGCTTCCTGTACCTGTCGGACGTGCTGCCGACGGCCTGGCAGGCGGTGGAGTACGCGGCGGTCCCCAAGGGCGGCACGCTGACCGTGCTGGGGCTGGGGCCCATCGGCGACATGTGCTGCCGGGTCGCCCTCCACCGGGGCGCCGAGAAGGTGATCGGGGTCGACCTGGTGCCGGAGCGGCTGGAGCGGGCCCGGGCGCGCGGCGTGGAGGTGCTGGACCTCACCGAGGTCGACGACGTCGCCGAGGCCGTCCGCGACCGCACCGACGGGCGCGGCACCGACGCCGTGATCGACGCGGTGGGCATGGAGGCCCACGGCAGCGCGGTGGCCGGCCTGGCGCAGAAGTCGGCCGGGCTGCTGCCGAAGAAGGTCGCCGAGAAGCTGATGACCACGGCGGGCGTGGACCGGCTGGCCGCCCTCCACCTGGCCATCGACGCCGTGCGGCGCGGCGGCACCGTCTCGGTCATCGGCGTCTACGGCGGGATGACCGACCCGCTGCCGATGCTCACCATGTTCGACAAGCAGATCCAGCTCCGCATGGGGCAGGCCAACGTGCGGCGCTGGGTGCCGGACATCATGCCGCTGCTGACGGACGGCGACGTGCTGGGCGTGGACGGCTTCGCCACCCACCACATGCCGCTGGAGCGGGCGCCGGAGGCGTACGAGATGTTCCAGAAGAAGGCCGACGGCGCGGTGAAGATCGTCCTGCGGCCCTGATCTCCCCCGCCGCTCCGGCCTCCCCCGGTCCGGGGTGCACGGGGCGGGCGGCGCGGGCCGTCAGCGCCCGTACCGCTCCTCCCGCGCACCCCGTTCGCGTTCGCGCCTGCGGCGCACCGTGACGACGACCAGGTCGACCAGCCCCAGCACGGTCAGCGCGGCGCAGATCCAGGCGATCGTGGCCAGGGAGTCCGCGTCGGGGATGTCGTCCGGCCCGGCCCGCCCGGACCAGACCGCGAAGAACACCGTCCCGGCCAGGAACACCGGGGTGTACAGGACGGAGAGCAGCAGCCGCAGGCCCAGGGCGCTGCGGGCCGTCACGGGTTCGGTGCCGGTGCGCGACCGGCGGCCGGTGGTCGGCATGGCTGGTCACCTCCCGCTGGACCGCCCGCCGGGTACCCGGCGCCGCCGCCGGTCATGCCGCCGCGCCGCACCACACCGCGCTGGCCGGCGCGGTGTGGTGCGGCGCGGCGCGGTTGCCGCGGCCGCGGTCGGCTGGGAGGGTTTCGTCATCGCTTTGTCGTCCGGCCGTTCGAGCGTTCCCGTCAGGCCACGGAGGCTCCATGTCCGTCCGCCCCGCACGCCCCTCCCGCTCCCGCCGTCCCTCCGGCCGCGGCGCCGTCGCCGCGGCCGTGCCCCTGGTGCTGTTCCTGGCGCTGTCCCTGGTGCTGTCCCTGGCCCTGCCGCTGCTGTCACCGCGGTCGTCCGCCGCCGCGGCCGACTCCGGCCGCGAGCCGCCCGCCCGGCACGCCGTCGCGACCGGCTACGGCGGCGCGGTCGCCAGCGTCAACCCGTACGCCTCGCGGGCCGGGCTGGACGTGCTGCGCGCGGGCGGCAACGCGGTCGACGCCGCCGTGGCCACCGCCGCGGCGCTCGGTGTCGTCGAGCCCTACTCGGCGGGCGTCGGGGGCGGCGGCTACTTCGTCCACTACCAGGCGCGCACCGGGCGGGTGCACACCATCGACGGACGGGAGACCGCGCCGGCCGCCATGGGCCGGGACGCCTTCCTCGATCCGGCCACCGGTCGGCCGATCCCCTTCGACGAGGCGGTCAACTCGGGCCTGTCGGTGGGCGTGCCGGGCACGCCCGCGACCTGGGAGGAGGCCCTGGAGGGCTGGGGCACGGTCTCCCTGGCCGCGGCGCTGCGGCCCGCCACCCGGATCGCCGAGCGCGGCTTCGTGGTGAACGAGGAGTTCCGCGCGCAGACGGCGATGAACGAGGACCGCTTCCGGGACTTCACCCCCACCGCCGAGCTGTTCCTGCCCGGCGGCCGGCTGCCCGAGGTCGGCTCGGTGTTCCGCAACCCCGGCCTGGCCGGCACCTACCGGCTGCTGGCCCGCGAGGGCGCCGACGCGCTCTACGAGGGGCCGCTGGCCCGCGAGATCGCCCGTACGGTCCAGCGCCCGCCCGTGGCGCCGGACGCGGACCGCACCGTGCGGCCGGGGCTGATGACCACCGCCGACCTGGACCGCTACCGCGTGCTGCACCGGAAGCCGACGCGGGTGGAGTACCGGGGCGTGGAGGTGTACTCCATGGCCCCCTCCTCCTCCGGCGGCACCACGGTCGGCGAGGCGCTGAACATCCTGGAGAACACCGACCTGGCCGGGACGGACCGCACCCGGGCCCTCCACCACTACCTGGAGGCGAGCCGCATCGCGTACGCCGACCGCAACCGGTGGGTGGGCGACCCGGCGTTCTCCGACGTGCCCGCCGAGGAGCTGCTGTCGGAGCGCTTCGCCAAGGAGCGGGCCTGCCTGATCGACCCCGGCCGCGCCCTGACCAGCCCGCTCGCCCCCGCCGACCCGCGCGACCCCGCCTCGTGGGACTGCACGGCGGGCCGGGGCGGCGACGAGCCGTACGAGGGCCCGTCCACCACGCACCTGGTGACCGCGGACCGCTGGGGGAACGTGGTGTCGTACACGCTCACCATCGAGCAGACCGGCGGCTCGGCGATCACCGTGCCCGGCCGGGGCTTCCTGCTCAACAACGAGCTGACGGACTTCGACTTCACCCCGCTGTCGCAGGAGGTGGACGGCCCCAACCTGCCCGGGCCGGGCAAGCGCCCGCGTAGCAGCATGGCGCCCACGATCGTGCTGGAGGACGGGGAGCCGCTGCTCGCGCTCGGTTCGCCGGGCGGCTCCACCATCATCACCACCGTGCTCCAGACCCTGGTGAACCGGCTCGACCTGGGCATGACGCTCCCGCAGGCGGTCGCCGCGCCCCGGCTGTCGCAGCGCAACACCGCGACCACGCTGGCGGAACCGGCGTTCCTGGACTCCTCCGCGGAGCGTGCGCCGCTGGAGCGGCTGGGGCACCGGTTCGTCCTCCCGCCGGCGGCCTTCACCCCGGCACCGGAGATCGGGGCGGTCGCCGCGCTGGAGGTCCTCGACGACGGGCGGACGCTGGCCGTGGCCGAACCGGAGCGGCGCGGCGGGGGCTCGGCGATGGTGCTGCGTCCGGTCCGCTGACGGCTCCGGCCGACGCGCCCTCCCGGTCCGCGCCGCCCTCAGGGCTCGCGCCCCCGGTCGTCCCCGGCTCCGGTGTCCTCCCCGGTGCCCGGGGCGCCCGGCGGGTCCGGGGGCGCGAGCCGCCCGGCCAGCTCGTCCGTGAACAGGGTGCTTTGGTCCACCGCGCCGGTGCGGTAGGCGACGCGGCCGATGACCTGGCTGGTGACGGGCACGGTGAACAGTTGGAAGACCGCCACGAGCAGCAGCAGCCCGGCGTACGGGGCGGGCACCCGCAGGGCCGCGCCGAGCAGGGTCAACAGCACGCCCAGTGTCTGGGCCTTGGCGGACGCCTGCAGCCGGGTGACGGCGTCCGGGAAGCGCAGCAGCCCGACGGCGCCCAGCAGGCAGAAGACGGCGCCGGTCAGCAGCAGCACGGCCGAGACGGTGGCCGCCACCGTGGCCAACAGGTCCCTCACCGCAGGTCCTTCCGTTCCTCGACGAGCCGCGCCGCCGCCATCGACCCGATGAAGCCCAGCAGTGCCAGCACGATCAGCACGGGCACGAACGCCGTGTACTCCCACACGGCGACGGCCACGCACGTCCCGGCGACGATCAGCGTCACCAGGACCTCCACCGCCACGATCCGGTCCAGGGCGCGCGGGCCGCGCACCAGGCGGACCAGCACGAGCAGCGCCGCGGCCGAGAGCAGGGCCAGGGCGACGACCGCGACCGCGTTCACCGCCGTCCCTCCCCCTGGTCCCCGTCCTGCTGTCCGCCGTACCGCCGCGCCCGCCGGGGCAGGTCCTCGCGCGCCGCGGTGGTGCTCAGGGCGCGCAGCACCCAGCGTTCGGCGGCCGCGACGTCCCCGCGCTGCGCCTCGGCCTCCGCGGCGTTGCGCACGGGCAGCGAGTGGATGTAGAACCGCCGTCCCCCGCGGTCGACCTCCAGCACCATCGAGCCCGGCGTCAGCGTGGTCAGGTGGGCCGTGGCGGTGATCAGCAGATCGGTGTCCACCCGCAGCGGCGCCTCCAGCACCGCCGCCCTCACCCGGGGCCCGCGCAGCAGCGCCTCCCGTGCCACGACGAGGGCCGAACCGACCAGGTCCACCATGAGGTGCCCCGCCAGGGCCACCGCCCACAGCGGACGGGCCGCCAGCCGGTGGGTGACCGGGGGCAGCGGGAAGAGGAGGACCACCAGCGCGGCCACCACCGCCCCGCCGACGAGCACGACCGGACTCACCGATCCCCACAACACGGTCCACAGCAGCCACAGTCCGGTGACCACCGGCCACCGGCGCCAGGCCCGGCGCGGCGGATCGGCGGGGGTGTTCGTCGGTGTCATCGGCGCTCCCGGTCCTGTTCGTCGGTTCCGTCGGTTCCGTCGGCGTGCCGCTGGAGCACGGCTTCCCGGTACGTGTCGCGTTCCAGCAGGTCCACCGCGGCGCGTTCGCTGACCCGGGCCAGTGGCCCGGCGGCCACCGCCACCGCCACGCCGACCAGCACGGTGCCCGTCGTGGCGCCGAGCATCAGCCGGAGGCCGCCCGGGCGCCGCACGGCGGGCGGGCGGGCCGGACCCGCCGCGAACGCCGCCTGCCACACCCGGGCCATCAGGTACAGCGTCAGCAGGCTGGTGACCAGGGCGGCGGCCAGCAGGGCGAGGACGGCCGCGCCGCCCCGGTCCACCCCGGCGCGCAGCAGGGCGAGCTTGGCGACGAAACCGGACAGCGGCGGGATCCCGGCCAGGCTGAGGGCGGCGACCATGAACAGGCCCGCCACCAGCCCCGGCGGTGGGGCCGCCCGGGCCAGCTTCGGCAGCGCGGCGGTGCCGCTCCAGCTCACCACCAGGCCGGCGATCAGGAACAGCGCCGCCTGGGCCGCGATGTGGTGGACGGCGTAGAGGACGGTCCCGGTCAGCCCTTCGACGGTGTACAGGGAGAGGCCGAAGAGCATGTAGCCGATGTGGCTGACCAGGACGAAGGACAGCAGCCGGTTGAGGTCCCGCTGGGCGACGGCGCCCACCGCGCCCACCAGGAGGGTCAGCGCCGCCGCGACCAGCAGCGGGGGCCAGGGCTCCGGGCGGGGGAAGAGCAGCGTCTGGGTCCGCACCATCGCGTACAGGCCGACCTTGGTCAGCAGCGCGGCGAGTACGGCGGTGATGGGCGCCGGGGCGGTCGGATAGCTGTCCGGCAGCCAGAAGTGCAGCGGCACCACGGCGGCCTTGATGCCGAACACGATCAGCAGCAGCAGGCTGAACACGGTCCGCAGGCCGTCGGGGAGTTCCGGGACGCGGCGGGCGAGGTCGGCCAGGTTGACCGTGCCGGTGGCCGCGTAGAGCAGCCCGATGGCGGTGAGGAAGAGCAGCGAGGACAGCAGGCTGGTGATGGTGTACGTCATCCCGGCCCGGATGCGGCCCTCGTCGGCGTTCAGGTTGATCAGCACGTACGAGGCGGCGAGCATCAGCTCGAAGGCCACGAAGAGGTTGAACAGGTCCCCGGCGAGGAACGCCAGGCAGACCCCCGCCGCCAGCAGCAGGTAGGTCGGGTGGAAGGGGGCGTGGACCGGGTCGCCGCCCTCGGCGGTGCCCTGTCCGACGGCGAAGACCAGCACGGCGAGCGTCACCGCCAGCGCCATGGTCATCAGCAGCGTCGACAGCCGGTCGGCCACCAGGGAGACCCCGGCCGGGGCCGGCCAGCCGCCGACGTGGAGCACCAGCGGGCCGTTCCGGTCGGCGAGCACCAGCAGGACCGCGGAGTCGGCCAGCACCGTCGAGAGCACGCCGACGCCCAGCAGCCGCTGGGTGCCGGCGCTGCGCCACACGGCCAGGGAGAGGCCCGCCACCAGCACGGGCAGCAGGACGGGCGCGACGAGCAGCCAGCCGGTCACCGTTCCTCCCTCCTCTCCCGCGGGCCGCTCTCCCCCAGCCTGCGGTCCTCGACGTCGTCGCGGACCTCGTCGTGGCCGCGCAACTGCCAGCCCCGGTAGACCAGGGCGAGCAGCAGGACGGTGACGCCGAAGGTGATGACGATCGCGGTCAGGGCCATGGCCTGCGGCAGCGGGTCGGCGAAGGAGGCGGCGTCCCCGTGTCCCTCCCCGGTGACGGGGGGCCTGCCCGGCGGGCCCGCGGCCAGCAGCACCAGCAGGTTGGTGGCGTGGCCGAGCACCAGGAAGCCGAACAGCAGGCGCATCAGGGAGCGTTGCAGGAGCAGGTGGAGGCCGGCGGCGAACAGTCCGCCCACCACCACGGCCGACGTCAGGTCGAGTTCCGTCATCGCTCGCGGCTCCCGGGGTCGTCGTCGGGCGCGCCGGGGGCACCGGACGCCCCGGGCGCGTTGTCGGGTTCCCGTGCGGCCTCCTGTACGGACACCTGGGCCGGGCCCACGGCCGACAGCAGCTTCAGGCACACCCCGGCGACCAGCAGGTAGATCCCGGTGTCGAAGACCACACTGGTGGTCAGCTCGACATGGCCGAGCACCGGCAGCGTCCCGCCGACGAGCGCGGTGGACAGCGGCTCGCCGCCGAAGGGGATCGGGGCCAGTCCGGCCGCCGCCGCCAGGGCCAGCCCGCCGCCCGCGACGACGCGGGGGTCGAGCGGGCCGACGAACGCGGTGTCGGCCCGGCCTCCGACCAGATAGCGCAGGGTGAACGCCTGCCCGGCCACCAGTCCCCCGGCGAAGCCGCCGCCTGGGCGCAGATGGCCCGAGTAGAGCAGGTAGACCGAGAACACCAGGACGGCCGGGAACAGCAGCCGGGTCACGACCTCCAGCAGGATCGAGCGGTCGTGGGCGGGCAGTTCCCGCGCCTCCGGCAGCCACTGCTCGCGCGGCACGGCCCAGCCGGCGGCGCGCGGATGGCGGTCCGCGGCCGGGGGCCCGGCCCGGACCGTCCTGGCCCCGCCGCTCCGCTCGCCGCCCTGCACGGCGATCAGCGCGCCCACCCCGATCGCCGTCACCACCAGCACGGCGATCTCACCGAGGGTGTCCATGGCGCGGAAGTCCACGATGATCGCGTTGACCACGTTGTGGAAGCCGGCGTCCGTCACGTGGTCCGCGTAGTAGGTGGAGACCGGGGGCTCCCGGCGGGCGGCGGAGGCGGCCACGGCGAGCAGTCCGACCAGCGCCCCGCAGGCCACCGACACCGACAGGCGCAGCCTGCGGGCGCGGCGCGAGCCGGGCAGGGAGCCGACCTCGGCCGGGAGTCCGCGCAGCACCAGCACGATGATCACCAGGGTCAGCGTCTCGACGAGGAATTGGGTGAGGGCCAGGTCCGGTGCTCCCTGCACCAGGAAGAACCCGGCCGTCCCGTAGCCGACCGCGCCGGCCAGCAGGGCTGCGGCCAGCCGGTGCCGTACGCGGGCGAGGACGATCGCCGGAACCAGCACCACCGCGCCGAGCGGCACCTGGAGGGCCGAGGACCACAGCGGCGGGGCGGGCAGCGGGGTCCGGCTCAGCAGCAGGGCGGTGCCGGGCACCAGCAGCACGGTCGCCAGCAGCACGGTGAGGTAGACGGGCAGGGAACCGACCTGGGTGCGGCGGGTGAAGCGTACGGCCGCCTCGTCCAGGCCGTGGCGCAGCCGCCGGTAGCCCTCCTGCGCGTCGGGGGCCCGGGGCAGCCGGCCGCGCACCGCGGCCAGGGCGGGACGCACCCGGTGGAGGACGAGACCGGCGGCCAGGGCGGCGGCGGACAGTGCCAGGGCGGGGGTGGGCCCGTGCCAGAGCGCGAGGTGGTACGGCGCCTGGCGCTGCGGCATCCGGTCCGCGTAGGGCTCGGTGAGCGCCTCGGTGCCCGGGTACCACACGCCCAGCGCCAGGGCCGCCGCCACCAGGAGGCCGATGGGCACCGCCATGCCGGGCGCCCGGTCGCCGGAGCCGTCCGCGGGGAGCGGCTCCACGCCGGGCTTGTCGCCGAAGGCGCCCCACAGGAACCGGGCGGAGTAGGCCACGGTGAGCGCCGAGCCGGCGGCCAGGGCGACCAGCACCCATCCCTCGCCCGCTCCGGCCCCCTGCAGGACCGCCTCGGAGAAGGTGTCGAAGTACGCCTCGTGGCCCAGGTAACCGACCAGCGGCGGCAGTCCGGCCATGGAGGCGGCCGCGAGCGCGGCCAGCGCCAGCAGGACCGGCCTGCGGCGGCCCAGGCCGGAGAGCCGGCCGAGGTCGCGGGTGCCGGTGTGGTGCTCCACCAGTCCGGTGGTGAGGAACAGCGCCGACTTGAAGGTGGCGTGCGCCAGCAGCATCACCGCGCCGGCGAGCGCGGCATTGCGGGTGCCGTAGCCGAACAGCGCGATCAGCAGGCCGAGTTCGCTGATGGTGCCGTACGCCAGGACGCGCTTGAGGTCGCTCTCCCACAGGGCCCGCCAGGCGCCCACCAGCAGGGAGAGCAGTCCGACGGTGAGGACGAGGGGGCGCCAGGGTCCGGCGTCGGCGAAGCCCGGGGCCAGCCGGGCCACCAGGTAGACCCCGGCCTTGACCATGGCGGCCGCGTGCAGGTAGGCGCTCACCGGGGTCGGTGCCACCATCGCGGCGGGCAGCCAGCCGTGCAGGGGCAACTGCGCCGACTTGGCGAAGACCCCGATCAGGACGAGGACCAGGGCGACGGGCACATAGCCGCCCCGCGGAGGAGCGGCGACCAGTTCGGAGACGCGGTAGGTGCCGGCCGACTCGCCCAGCAGGACGAAGCCCAGCAGCATCGCCAGGCCGCCGCCCGTGGTGACCATCAGCGCCTGCTCGGCCGCGGCGCGGTGCTCCCGGGTGCGGCCCCGGCCCGCGATGAGCAGGAACGACACCACGGTGGTCAGTTCCCAGAAGACGTACAGGACCAGCAGGTTGTCGGCGGTGACCAGGCCGAGCATCGTCCCGGCGAAGGCGAGGAGCAGCGCGGACTCACGGCCGTGGCCCTCCTCGGTGTAGCGGGCGGAGTAGGCCAGGACGGCGGCCCCTACGCCGCTGACGACCCCCACCATCAGCAGCGAGAGCGCGTCCAGCCGCAGGATGACCTCCAGGCCCAGCGAGGGTGCCCAGGTGAGGCGTTCGACGGGCGCTTCGCCGTCGAGCACGGTGGGGGCGAGCGCCGCCGCCCAGCCCAGCGCGGCCAGCGGCACCAGTGTGGCGACCGCCCAGACTGCGCGGCCGGTCCGGGACGCGAGGGCGGGGAGGACGGCGGCCACGACGATGTGGGCGGCGATCAGAACCAGCACGGGCACTCCTGGGTGAACCATGCGTCAGTGCGTGTACCGGTACGCGTGCCGCACGGTCGTGCGTCCGCCCCCGGCGCGGCCGCGCCGGGGCCCGTCCGGTTGTCGGGTCGTCGGTGGTGCTGTCGGCGTTGTCGTTGTCGTGGGTGACGAGGCCGGCGGTGGGGGCGGCGCCGTCGGCGGTGCGGGCCGGGCGGGTGGTCCGGTGTCAGCCCTCCGCCCGCTGGCACACCTCGCACAGCGCGCGGCGGGCCTCGGGCTTCTGGCTCACCTGGCCCATGCCCCGCGGTTCGCTGACGATCTCCGTCTCCATCCGCAGGTGCTCGGGACACAGCCCCACGTGGCAGCGCGAGCACACCGCGACGGCGGTGGTGGTCCGGCCCTGGGCCTGGCATTCGTAGCAGTTCATGACAGGGGTCCGTTCTCGTCCGGGGGACGCCCGCGCGGTCCCGGCGACTTCCCCGGCCCGCGGGTGCGCGCGGGGCCGGGCGTTCCGGGCGGCCCGCTCGTACGGGGCGGGCGGAAGCCGTCCCATGACCACCGGGGCCGTGCGGCGGTGGAAGCGGCGGGCCGGTGCGGCGGCGGGCCGCGGGGGAACGCCAGGAGGCCGACCGGCGTGCCGTTCCCTTCCCTCCTTGCGTCCCTCCTCCCTCCTTGCGCACCTCGCGCAGTACCCCTCGCCCCCGGGCGGAAACACCGGTCGGACACGGGTTCCCGGTCTCCGGAAGCGGCCGGGAACCACCCGGCGGCGGGACGGCGGCGGGGCCCGGGGCGCGTCCGCCCGGGCGCCCGGGCGGGCCGTTTTCCCGCTCCCCGCCCGGGTACCCGGCGTCGCGTCCCCGCACCGCGGGATCACGACGGGACGCCGGGGAGCACGGCGCGGCGGGGCGGCGTGACAGCAGCGCGTGAGGAGAGGCGAGATGGACGGACGGGACAGGACGGCGGCCCGGAACGCCGGACGGAGGGCCGGGCGGTGAACGGCGGCCCGGTGAGCAGCGGCGCCACGGGCCTGCGCGTGGTGGTCCTGGGCGCCACCGGCAACGTGGGCACCTCCGTGGTGGAGAGGCTGGGTGCCGATCCGCGGGTCGCCTCGGTGCTGGGCGTCGCCCGCCGCACGCCGGACTGGCACCCTCCCCGGACCGAGTGGGCGAGCGCGGACATCGGCGCCGGCGGTGACCGGGCGGGCGGCGACGACAGCGCGGGACAGGCCGCCGAGGAGCGGCTGACCGACCTGTTCCGGGGCGCCGACGCCGTGATCCACCTGGCCTGGCTGCTCCAGCCCCTGCGCGATCCGCTGACCACCTGGCGCACCAACGTGCTGGGCACCGCCCGGGTGCTGCGCGCGGTGGCGGCGGCCGGGGTGCCCGCGCTGGTGTACGCCTCCTCGGTGGGCGCCTACTCCCCCGGTCCCCAGGACCGCGCCGTGGACGAGTCGTGGCCCACCCACGGCGGCCGGCCGGACACCGCGTACTGCCGGGAGAAGGCGTACGTGGAGCGGCTGCTGGACGGTTTCGAGCGCGACCACCCCGAGGTCCGGGTGGTGCGGATGCGGCCCGGGTTCCTCTTCAAGCGGGAGTCGGCCGGCGAGCAGCGGCGGCTGTTCATGGGGCCGTTCCTGCCCCAGCGGCTGATCAGGCCCGGGCTGCTGCCCGTCGTCCCGGACCTGCCGGGGCTGCGTTTCCAGGTGCTGCACACCGACGACGCCGCCGAGGCCTACCGGCTCGCGGTCACCGAACCGGTGCACGGCGCCTTCAACCTGGCCGCCGGGCCGGTGGTCGACGCCTCCGTGCTGGCCGGCCTGCTCGACGCCCGGGTCGTACGGCTGCCCCTGGGGCCGGCGCGGGCGGCGGTGGCCGCCGCGTGGCGGCTGCGGCTGGCACCGGCCTCCCCGGAGCTGTTCGACGCGTTCCTGCGGCTGCCGGTGATGGACTGCGGCCGGGCCGAACGGGAGCTGGGCTGGACCCCGCGCCGCTCGGCGACGGACGCGATCCAGGAGCTGCTGCGCGGCCTGCGCGAGACCGCGGGCGCGCCGACCCCGCCGCTGGTGCCCAAGCTGCGCGGCGGCCGGCTGCGCGAGATCGCCACCGGCGTGGGCCGGCGGCCCTGACCGGCGGCCGGCAGCCCGCCCCGGCAACCACGAGCCCCGAACGCCACGAGCCCCGGACCACCGGGGCTCCGGCCATCGGCTCACCGGGGCAGGGGACGCGTACCCTCCCCGGCTCCGCCCGCAGGGCCGCCACCAGCGCGTTCCCGAGGTCACCGGGCCCCGCGGGGTGCCGGAAGGCGTACCGCCGGCGCCGCGCCGCCGCCCGGCCCGAGACCAGGCACCACCGCCACCACCGGTCCAGTTCCCCGTCCGTCAGCCGCTCGGCCGGGATCAGGGCGGGCCACCGGTGGACGCGCGCCTGGGCGGTCACCTTCGCGCCGCCCTCCACCGGGTCGACGGCCAGGGCCGGGACTCCGGCGCGCAGGGCGAGCACCAGGCCGTGCAGCCGGTCGGTGACCACCACGTCGAGCCGGGCCAGCACCGCATGGAACTGGGCGGGGGTGCGGCACAGCCGCCAGTCGTCGCGGGCCAGCCGGGTGTCCAGCTCCACCCGGGCGCAGTCCCGGCCCGCGAGCCACCCGCTCACCCGGCCGGTGACCTCCTCGTGGCGCCGCCGCCGTCCGTACTCGCCCTGCCCGTGGGTGAGGATCACTCCGGCCACCGGGGTGGGGGGCGCCTCCGGCGCGGCGGCGGCCAGGTCGGCGGCCGGCCGGACGCCGGGCGCGTCGCGCGGCAGGACGCGGTGGAAGCCGCGCACGGCGGGGTCGCCGGGATCGACGACGGACACGCCCACGGCGATGCGCAGGCAGTGCGCGTAGCGCTGGTGGAGGCGGGCGACCTGAGGGCCGTGCAGCGGGCCGCAGACGAAGACCAGGCGGTCGTAGCGGTCCGGGTCCGCCTCCTCCAGGCTCAGGGCGTCCGGCCGGAAACCGGGGCTCCAGGCGGTCTCGTACGGGATGCCGGAACGGTCCAGCACCTCCTGCACGCGGCGCAGCGCCAGCTCGTCACCGGCCGTGACCTCGCCGTGCAGGAAGGTGAACCAGCCCGTGAGCAGAGTTTTCTGTGCGGCCATCAGGGGACTCGGGGTCACAGTGCCACTGCGTAGGCGAGGAAGAACGCCGCGACAAGGACCCCCAGGGCCAGCAGCACGATCAGCGGGGCGGGACCCCAGCCGCTCGGCGTGTTGGCGTTCTGGTCGGGCGCCCCAGCGGGCGTGCTGCTCTCGCCGGGCGGCGTCTCGCCCGGCGGCACTCCACCGCCGTCCTCGAGGCCGGGCGTCCGTCGGGGGTCCGGGTCCGGATGCGTCTCGTTCATGCCCTCCGAGTGCGCAGCGGGCGCCGTCTTACACCGGCCGGAGGAATCCGGAGCCGAAGAGGGAAGAAGGAGTTGCTCGATGATGGGTGGACGTGAGCGGCGGGCCGTGGTGACCGGCGGAGCCGGGTTCGTGGGCTCGCACCTGTGCGAGCGGCTGCTGACCGACGGCTGGCGGGTGGTCGCCGTGGACAACCTGCTCTCCGGGGTCGAGGAGAACGTCGCGCACCTGTCCGGCCGGCCGGACTTCGTCCTGGTGCGCCGCGACGTGTGCGCGCCGGACGCCCTGGCGGACCTGCCCGGCGGCCCCTTCGACGCGGTGTTCCACCTGGCCTGCCCGGCCTCCCCCGCGGACTACCTGCGGCTGCCCCTGGAGACCCTGGAGACGGGCAGCAGCGGCACCCGCAACGCCCTGGAGCTGGCCGCCCGCGACGGCGCGCGGATGGTGCTGGCCTCCACCTCCGAGGTGTACGGCGACCCGCAGGTGCACCCGCAGCGCGAGGACTACTGGGGGCACGTCAACCCCGTCGGCCCGCGCAGCGTCTACGACGAGGCCAAGCGGTACGCCGAGGCGCTGGTCACCGCCCACCGGCAGGCGCGCGGCACGGACACCGCGATCGTGCGGATCTTCAACTCCTACGGGCCCCGGATGCGCGCCGGGGACGGCCGCGCGGTGCCGACCTTCATCCGGCAGGCCCTGGCCGGCGAGCCGCTGACGGTGGCCGGGGACGGCAGCCAGACCCGTTCGCTGTGCTACGTCGAGGACACCGTGGCGGGCATCGTGGCGCTCACGGAGAGTGACCTCCCGGGGCCGGTCAACATCGGCGGCGACGAGGAGACCACGGTGCTGGAGATCGCCCGCCGGATCGTCAAGCTCACCGGCTCCTCGTCCCCGGTGGTCTTCGTCGAGCGCCCCGGCGACGACCCCGCCCGGCGCTGCCCCGACACCGCCCTGGCCAGGGAGAAGCTGGGCTGGGCGCCGCGGGTGGGCTGGCAGGAGGGGCTGGAGCGGACCATCGAGTGGTTCGCCCGGCGCACCACCTCCTGACCCGTCCGTCGCTCCCGCCCCGCCCTTCCCGCTCGCCCCAGGGCCTCCCGGCCCTCTCCTCCGCCGTGTCCCGGCCCGCTCTCCTCACTCTGGGGAGTCAGTTCCCCCCGGAAGAGTCGATCTCGGACGTTTGACATCGCTGCTGACGGTAACCACGGAAGGCCACGACAGCCCGGCCCACGGGACGACCGAGACCGGAGGCACTCGTACATGCGCATCCTCGGCATCAACGCCGTCTTCCACGACCCGGCAGCGGCGCTCGTGATCGACGGCAGGACGGTCGCGGCGGCGGAGGAGGAGCGATTCAGCCGCCGCAAGCACGGCAAGCGGCCGGTGCCCTTCTCCGCGTGGGAGATGCCCGAGCGGTCGGCGGCCTGGTGCCTGCGGCAGGCGGGCCTCACCCCGGCCGACCTCGACGCCGTCGCCTACTCCTTCGATCCCGACCTGGCCGCCCCCGCCGGCTCGCTGGGGCTGGACGACCCCTGGGACCACCTGCGCCAGGAGTACGCCCGGCGCGCCCCGTCCTTCCTCGCCGAGGCCCTGCCGGGCCTGGACCCGTCCGTCGTCCGCTTCGTGCCCCACCACATGGCGCACGCCGCCTCCGCCGGGATCGCCGGACCGCACCGCGACGCCGCGGTGCTGGTGCTGGACGGGCGCGGCGAGTCCGCCTCCCACCTGTCCGGGCGCTACCACGGCGACCGGCTGGAGGTGCTGGCCACCCAGAAGCTGCCCCACTCCCTCGGACTGGTCTACGAGGAGCTGACCGAGCACCTGGGCTTCCTGCGCTCCAGCGACGAGTACAAGGTGATGGCGCTCGCCTCCTACGGCAAGCCGCGCTTCCTGCCGGAGCTGCGCCAGTGGGTGCACGCGGTCGGCAAGGGCGGCTTCCGGGCCCACGGGGTGGAGTGGGCCGCGCTGGCCCCGGCGCGGCGGCCGGGCACCGAGTGGACCCAGGACCACGCCGACCTGGCCGCCAGCGCCCAGGCCGTGCTGGAGGAGACGCTGCTGGACCTGGTGAGCTGGCTGCACGCGGAGGCGGGCGGCCGGGAGCTGACCATGGCCGGCGGCGTCGCCCTGAACTGCGTGGCCAACTCCCGGATCGCCGCCGAGGGCCCGTACGAACGGGTGTGGGTGCAGCCCGCGGCCGGGGACGCGGGCACCGCGCTGGGCGCGGCCCTGCACCTGGCCGCCGCCCACGGCGAGTCCCCCCTTCCGATGCCCGGCGCCGACCTGGGCCGCGGCTGGTCGGACGAGGAGATCGAGGGCTTCCTGACCGGGGCCGCCGTGCCCTACGAGCGGCCCGCCGACATCGCCGAGACGGTCGCCGAGGCCCTCGCCGCCGACGGCATCGTGGCCTGGTTCCAGGGCCGCAGCGAGTACGGGCCGCGGGCGCTGGGCCACCGCTCGCTGCTGGCCCACCCCGGCCGGGCGGAGAACCTGGACCGGCTCAACCGGGTCAAGGGGCGCGAGGAGTTCCGCCCGGTGGCGCCCATGGTCGCCGAGCGGCGGGCCGCGGAGATCTTCAACGGCCCGCTCCCCAGCCCGTACATGCTGTTCGTGCACGACGTGGCCCCGCAGTGGCGCGACCGCATCCCGGCCGTGGTGCACGTCGACGGCACCGCCCGCGTCCAGACCGTCGATCCCGGCAGCGAGCCCCTGGTGGCGCGGATGCTGGACGCCTTCGAGCGCCGCACCGGGCTGCCGGTCGTGGTCAACACCAGCCTCAACACCGCCGGCCGTCCGATGGTGGACTCCCCCCGCGACGCGCTGGAGTGCTTCGGCTCCGCGCCCGTGGACCTGCTGGCCATCGGCCCGTTCGCGGTCCGCCGCGGGAAGGCGTTCGCATGAGCGCCCCGGCCACCGACTACTCCGTGGTCATACCCACCGTCGGGCGCCCCTGCCTGGCCGAGTGCCTGGCGGCGCTCGGCGGGGCGATCGGCCCCGAGCCGCGCGAGATCGTGGTCGTGGACGACCGACCGCAGCCCGAGCCGCTGCGCGAGGAGCTGCCGCTCGACGCGCTGGGCCCGCTGCGGGAGCGCGCCGCCGTCGTACAGACCGGCGGCCGCGGCCCCGCCGCCGCCCGCAACGCCGGCTGGCAGGTGGTGACCGCCCCCTGGGTGGCCTTCCTCGACGACGACGTGCGGGTCGGCGCCCGCTGGCGCGAGGCCCTCGCCCGCGACCTGGCCGAGGCCGACCCCACCGTCGCCGGGGTGCAGGGCGTCCTGGACGTGCCGCTGCCCGTCGGGCGGCGGCCGACGGACTGGGAGCGCAACACCGCCGGACTGGCCCGCGCCCAGTGGGCGACGGCCGACATGGCCTACCGCACCGAGGCGCTCAAGGCGGTCGGCGGCTTCGACGAGCGCTTCCCCCGCGCCTTCCGCGAGGACGCCGACCTGGCGCTGCGGGTGCTGGACGACGGCTGGCGCATCCGGCGCGGCAGCCGACTGACCACGCACCCGGTGCGGCCCGCCGACCGCTGGGTGTCGCTGCGCCTGCAGCGCGGCAACGCCGACGACGCGCTGATGCTGCGGCTGCACGGCCCCGACTGGTGGCGGCGGGCCGCCGCGCCCAGGGGGCGCATCCGCCGCCATGCGGCGGTCACCGCCGCCGGTCTCGCGGCGCTCGCGCTGGCCGCGGCCGGGCGGCGGCGGGCCGCCGCGCTGGCCGGGGCGGGGTGGCTGCTGGGCACGGCCGAGTTCGCCCGGGCCCGGATCGCCCCGGGGCCGCGGACCCGCGAGGAGGTCATGACCATGCTGGCGACGAGCGCGCTCATACCGCCGCTGGCGGCGTACCACCGGCTGGCCGGGACGCTGCGCCACCGCGGGGCCTCCCCCTGGGACGGGACCGGAACCGGCACCGGGGACCACGGGATCGCACGCCGCTCCGGGGACGGAAGCGGCCGGGACGGTGACGCATGACGGCGGTGCGCGCGGTGCTCCTCGACCGGGACGGCACCCTCGTGGAGGACGTCCCCTACAACGGCGACCCGGCGCTGGTGCGCCCGATGCCGGGTGCGGCCGAGGCGCTGGCGCTGCTGCGCTCCCGCGGGGTGCCGGCCGCGGTGGTCACCAACCAGTCCGGCATCGCCCGCGGGCTGGTGAGCTGGGACGACCTGGGCCGGGTGCACGCCCGGATCGACGAACTCCTCGGCCCGCTGAACGCCTGGGCCATCTGCCCGCACGGCCCCGACGACGGCTGCGCGTGCCGCAAACCCGCCCCCGGCCTGGTGCTGGACGCCGCCCGGCGGCTGGGCGTGTCCCCCGCCGAGTGCGTGGTGATCGGGGACATCGGCTCCGACCTGGGCGCTGCCCGGGCCGCAGGCGCCCGCGGCATCCTCGTCCCCACGCCCGTCACCCTGCCGGAGGAGGTCCGGGCCGCGCCCGTGGTCGCCCCCGACCTGCTCACCGCGGTGCGCACCGCGCTGGACGGAGCGCTGGACGGAGCGCCGGCCGCAGCACCGGGCACAGCGCCGGGCGTCCCGGTGCCGGTGTCCGTCCCCGCCGACGGCCGTACCGCCGCCCGCGCCGGAGCGCGCACCACCGCCCGCGCCGGAGCGCGCACCACGGCCCGCGCCACCGTCCGCCCGACCGTCCGGAGGCCGTCATGAGAGCCCTGGTCGCGCGTCTGGACAGCTTCGGGGACGTGCTGCTGGCGGGCCCGGCGGTACGGGCCGTGGCGGCGCACGCCGAACGGGTGACGCTGCTGTGCGGCCCGCGCGGCGCGCCCGCCGGGCGGATGCTGCCCGGGGTGGACGAGGTCCTGGTCTGGGACGCCCCCTGGGTGGGCTTCGACCCGCCCCCCACCGACCGCGCCGGCATCGAGCGGGCCGTCGGGGAGATCGCGGCCCGGCGCTGCGACACCGCCCTGGTGCTGGCCTCGGCCCACCAGAGTCCGCTGCCGACCGCGCTGGTGCTGCGGATGGCGGGCATCGCCCGCATCGCCGCCGACAGCGTCCACTACCCCGGCTCCCTGCTGGACGTGCGCCACCGG
This sequence comes from Streptomyces sp., assembly GCF_035644915.1. GTDB lineage: Bacteria > Actinomycetota > Actinomycetes > Streptomycetales > Streptomycetaceae > Streptomyces. Next base: position 7,935 of record NZ_DASQNP010000086.1, on the reverse strand, counting down.
CGGGACGAGCACGCGCACGAGGCCGAGGCCGCCCTCGCCCTGGCCGAGGCCGCCGGCTTCCCCCTGCCCGAGGGCGACGACGGACGGCTGCGGGTGCTGCCGCCGCCGAGGACGGCGGAGCTGACCGGGCCGCCGGGCTACGTCGTGCTGCATCCGGGGGCGAGCGTGCCCGCCCGCCGCTGGAGCCCGGGGCTGTCGGCCGAGGCCGTGACCGCCCTGGCCGCGGCCGGCCACCGGGTCGTGGTCACCGGCGTGCCCGAGGAGCGCGAGCTGACCGCGTACGTCGCGGGCTCGGACGGGCTCGACCTGGGCGGACGGACCTCGCCGGCGGAACTGGCCGGGGTGCTGGCCGGGGCGCGGGCCGTGGTCACCGGGAACACCGGGCCGGCCCACCTGGCCGCCGCCGTCGGCACGCCGGTGGTCTCGCTCTTCTCCCCGGTCGTCCCGGCCGAGCGCTGGGCGCCCTTCCGCGTCCCGCTGGTCCTGCTGGGCGACCAGCAGGCGCCGTGCGCGGGCACCAGGGCCCGCACCTGTCCCGTCCCCGGCCACCCCTGTCTGGACCGGGTGACTCCGGAGGACGTGGTCACTGCCGTGGAGAAGGTCGCTGCCGAAGGCGGCCGACAGGAGGCAGCCGCCGAGGGCGGCCGGGAAGGAGCCGCATGAGGATCCTGCTGTGGCACGTGCACGGCTCCTGGACCACCGCGTTCGTCCAGGGCCCGCACACCTACCTGGTGCCCGTGACCCCCGACCGGGGTCCCGACGGCCTCGGCCGTGCCGTCACCTTCGACTGGCCCGACAGCGTGGTGGAACTGCCGCCCGACCGGCTGCGCGACACCGACGTCGACCTGGTGGTGCTCCAGCGCCCGCACGAGACCGAGCTGGCCGAGCGCTGGCTGGGCAGACGGCCGGGCCGCGACGTGCCCGCCGTCTACCTGGAGCACAACGCGCCGGACGGGAACGTGCCCGACACCCGCCACCCGATGGCGGACCGCCCGGACCTGACGATCGTTCACGTCACCCACTTCAACCGGCTGTTCTGGGACTGCGGCACCACGCCCACCACCGTCATCGAGCACGGCATCGTCGATCCCGGACCGCTGTGGACCGGCGAGCTGGCACGGGCGGCCGTGGTGGTCAACGAGCCGCTGCGCCGCGGCCGCACCACCGGCACCGATCTGCTGCCCCACTTCGCCCGGACCGCACCGCTCGACGTCTTCGGCATGCGCACCGAGGGGGTGGCCGAACGGCTCGGCCTGCCCCCGGACCGCTGCCGTTCCCACGACCTCCCCCAGCGGGAGCTGCACCGGGCCATGGCCAGGCGCCGGGTGTACGTGCACCCGGTCCGCTGGACCTCGCTCGGCCTGTCCCTGCTGGAGGCCATGCACCTGGGCATGCCCGTGGTCGCCCTCGACACCACCGAGGCGTCCGAGGCCGTGCCCGAGGGGGCCGGGGTGCTCTCCAACCGGCTCGACGTACTCACCGACGCCGTCCGCGGCTTCATCGCCGACCCCGCCCACGCGCGCGAGGTCGGCGGGCGGGCCCGCGAGGCCGCGCTGGCCCGCTACGGGCTGTCGCGCTTCCTGGACGACTGGGAACGGCTGACGAAGGAAGTGACCCGATGAGGATCGCCATGGTGTCCGAGCACGCGAGTCCCCTCGCGGCGCTCGGCGGCCCCGACGCCGGAGGCCAGAACGTATACGTCGCACAGTTGTCGAAGGCGCTCGCCCGGCGGGGTCACGTCGTCACCGTCTACACCCGCCGGGACGCGTCCGGGACGCCCGACCGGGTGCCGTTCGGCCCCGGCGTCACCGTCGAGCACGTCCCCGCCGGGCCGCCGCGTCCGGTGCCCAAGGACGACCTGTTCGAGCACATGCCCGCCTTCGGCGCCCATCTGGCGCGCCGCTGGGCCGACCGGCCGCCGGACGTGGTGCACGCGCACTTCTGGATGTCGGGCCTGGCCGCGCTGGCCGGGGCGTGCGGCCTGCACGTCCCGGTCGTGCAGACCTTCCACGCCCTGGGCACCGTCAAGCGGCGCCACCAGGGCGCGGACGACACCAGCCCGCCCGAGCGGATCGAGGTGGAGCGGCGGATCGGACGCGAGTGCAGCCGCGTCCTGGCGACCTGCACGGACGAGGTGTTCGAGCTGACCGCCATGGGCGTGCCGCCGCAGCAGACCTCGGTGGTGCCGTGCGGCGTGGACACCGGGGAGTTCAGCCCCGCCGGTCCCGGCGGTCCCCCGGACGGCGGCCCGGACCGGGACCGGCGCGCCGCCCGCCACCGGCTGCTGGCCATAGGCCGCCTGGTGCCGCGCAAGGGCTTCGACCAGGCGATCGCGGCGCTGGCGGAGATCCCCGGCGCCGAACTGCTGATCGCCGGGGGCCCGGAGCCCGCGCGGCTGGCGTCCGATCCCGAGGCCGGACGGCTGCGGCGGCTGGCCCGGGAAGCGGGTGTGGCGGGCCGGGTCCGGCTGCTGGGGGCCGTGCCGCACGAGCGGATGCCCGGTCTGATCCGCAGCGCCGACCTGGTGCTCTCCACGCCGCGGTACGAGCCGTTCGGCATCGTCCCGCTGGAGGCGATGGCCTGCGGGGTGCCGATCGTCGCCACCGGCGTCGGCGGCCATCTGGACTCGGTGGCCGACAAGGTGACGGGGCGGCTGGTGCCTCCCGGCGATCCCGGCGCGCTCGCCCGCGCCGTCAACGAGCTGACCGGCTCGCCGGAGCTGCTGCGGCGCTACGGCGAGGCCGGCCGGGAACGCGCCCTGGCCCGCTTCTCGTGGGAGCGGGTCGCCGACGGCGCCGAACAGGTGTACGCCCAGGTGGTCGCGCGCCACCGCGTTCCGACGGGGGCGATCCGATGACGACGACACCCAGGACGACGTCCAGGACCGGGAGGGCCCGCAAGACGGCCCGCGCGGCGGCGCCGGAGCCGGAGGCCGGCGTCGGCGCGTCCCCGGAGGCGCCGGGGACGGTCGCCGCCCACTGCGACGCGCTGCTGCACGCGCTGACGGACTTCCGCACCCACACCGGGACCGCCCAGCGCTGGGGCGAGCGGCTGGCGAGGGTGCTGGCCGGCGGCGGGCGGCTGCTGGCGGCCGGGAACGGCGGCAGCGCCGCCCAGGCCCAGCACCTGACCGCCGAACTGGTGGGCCGCTACCGCGACGACCGCCCGCCGTTCTCCGCCATCGCCCTCCACGCCGACACCTCCTCCACCACCGCCATCGCCAACGACTACGGCGTGGACGAGGTGTTCGCCCGGCAGGTGCGGGCGCACGGGCGCGAGGGCGACGTGCTGATGCTGCTGTCGACCAGCGGCGCCAGCGCCAACCTGCTGTCGGCCGCCGAGGCCGGGCGCGAGGCGGGCATGGCGGTGTGGGCCCTCACCGGTCCCGCGCCCAACCCGCTGGCCGCGGGCAGCGACGAGGCGCTGTGCGTCCGCGCGGGCTCCACCGCGACGGTGCAGGAACTCCACCTGGTGACGGTGCACATGGTGTGCGCCGCCTTCGACGCCGCACTGGAGGACGTACTGGGAGGGGGGAACGCGACCGATGGCGCCACCGATGCCACCGCCGGTGCCTGAGCCGGTGCCCGAACCGGCGGCCGGGAAGTCCTCGCCGCCGTCCGTCGCCGCGCCGCTGGTCGTGGTCGGCGACGCCCTGCTGGACCGCGATCTGGTCGGCCGCGCCGAGCGCCTGGCCCCCGACGCCCCGGTGCCGGTGCTGGACGACTGCGAGGAGCTGCTGCGGCCGGGCGGCGCCGCCCTGGCCGCCTACGTGGCGGCGCTCGGCGGTCGCGAGGTCACCCTGGTGACCGCCCTGGGCGACGATCCGGCCAGCGCGCGGCTGCGCGAGATGCTGGCCCCCTGGGTCTCCGTGGCCGCGCTGCCGCTGGACGGCGCCCTGCCGGAGAAGACCCGGGTGCTGGCCGGGGACCGCCCGGTGGTCCGGATGGACCGCGGGGACGGCCGGGCCGCCGCGGACGCCCCGGGGGCCGTGCCCGAGGAGGTCCGCGCGGTGATCGCCGCGGCTCCGGCCCTGCTGGTCTCCGACTACGGCCGGGGCACCGCGGACGTGGTGCGCGGTCTGCTGGCCGAGCGGGCCGCCCGGGTGCCGCTGGTGTGGGACCCCCATCCGCGCGGCCGGGAGCCGGTGCCGGGCGCCCGGCTGGTGACCCCGACGGCGAAGGAGGCCCGGCTGTTCGCCTCCCGCCTGCCCGGCGGCGCGGACCGGCCGGGCACCACGGGCGGCGGCACGGGCGGCACCACGGGCGGCACCACGGGCGGTGGCTCCGGCGACCCGGAGGACCTGCACACCGCAGCCCGGTACGCGCGGGCGCTGGCCGACGCCTGGGGCGTGGGCTCGGTGGCCATCACCCTGGGCGAGCGGGGCGCGCTGCTGTCCTACGGCGACCACCCGCTGCTGGTGCCCGCGCCCGCGCGGCACAGCGGCGACTCCTGCGGGGCGGGCGACCAGTTCGCGGCCAGCGCGGCCGGCCTGCTGGCCGACGGCGCGCTGCCGGAGACGGCCGTACGGGGTGCGGTGGCCGCCGCCACCGGCTATGTGGCGGCCGGGGGCGCGGGGGCGCTGGCCTTCCCGGACCGGGCCTTCCCCGACCGGGCCGCGCCCCCGCCCTCCCCCGGCGAGGACGCCGAGCAGCTCGTCGCCCGGGTGCGGGCCGCGGGCGGCACCGTGGTGGCCACCGGCGGCTGCTTCGACCTGCTGCACGCCGGGCACGTCGGGCTGCTGCAGGCGGCCCGGCGCACCGGCGACTGCCTGGTGGTCTGCCTCAACTCCGACGCCTCCGTGCGCCGCCGCAAGGGCCCGGGCCGCCCCATCAACCCGCTGGCGGACCGCATCCGGGTGCTGCGCGCGCTGGAGTGCGTGGACGCGGTGGCGGTGTTCGAGGAGGACACCCCCGAGGAACTGCTCAAGCGGCTCCGCCCGGACGTGTGGGTCAAGGGCGGCGACTACGCGCTCGCCGACCTGCCCGAGGCGGCGCTGGTGGAGAGCTGGGGCGGGCAGGCCGTGCTGCTGCCGTACCTCGACGGCCGCTCCAGCAGCAGCATCGCCGAGCGCGCGGCGGTGTCCGTGGCCCGGAACGGGACGCGGTGAGCGGCCCGGCGAACGGGCCCGCGGACGTCTCGCACCGCCCCCGGCTGCTGGTGCTGCGCGCGCTGGGCCTGGGCGACCTGCTGGCCGGGGTGCCCGCCCTGCGGGCGCTGCGGCGGGAGTTCGGGGGGTACGAGATCGTGCTGGCCGCGCCCCGGGAGCTGGAGCCGCTGGCGAGGCTGAGCGGCGCCGTGGACACCCTGCTGCACGCCGCGGCGCCCGGCCGCGCCGTGCCGGAGGAGATCGGCTGGCCGGGGCCGCCGCCGCGGGTCGCCGTCGATCTGCACGGCAGGGGGCCGGAGAGCATGCGGCCCCTCGAACGACTGGCCCCGCACCGCCTGCTGGCCTTCGCCGCCCCCGGCGGGCCCCCGTGGTACGCCGAGGAGCACGAGCGGGACCGCTGGTGCCGGTTCCTGCGCTGGTACGGCGTCCCGGCCGACCCTTCCGACCTGCGCCTGCCGCGTCCCGCCGCGGTCTCCCCCGCCCCCGGCGCGGTGGTGCTCCACCCGGGCGCGGGGTCGCCCGCGCGGTGCTGGCCCGTGGAGCGGTACGCGGCCGTGGCCGCCGGGCTGCGGCGCGCCGGACGCCGGGTGGTGGTCACCGGCGGGCCGCAGGAGTACGACCTGCTGGCGCGGCTGGCCAAGCTGGCCGCCCTGCCCGACGCCGACGTCCACGGCGGCCCGCCCCTGGAGCGGCTGGCCGCGCTGGTGGCCGGGGCCTCGGCGGTGGTGAGCGGCGACACCGGGATCGCCCATCTGGCGGTCGCCCTCGGCACCCCCTCGGTCACCCTCTTCGGGCCGGTGGCGCCGCGGCTGTGGGGCCCGCCGCCCCTGCCGCGCCACCGGGCGCTGTGGCACCCCGGCCCGCCGGGCGATCCCCACGGCCACGTGCCCGACCCGCTGCTGCTGCGCATCCGGCCGGAGGAGGTGCTGGCTGCGCTGTCCCGCCTGCCGGAGGTGCGTACCGCATGACGGACCCGCCGATCGGCGTGGTCATCGCCACCCGCAACCGTGCCGACAGCCTCGCGCGGACCCTGCGCCACCTGACGGAACTGCCCGAACGGCCGCCGGTCCTGGTGGTCGACAACGCCTCCGGCGACCACACCCGCACCATGGTGTCGGTGCTGTTCCCGCAGGTGGAGCTGTTGCCGCTGCCCGTCAACCGCGGGGCGGTCGCCCGCAACCTGGGGGTGGCGGCGATGGACACCCCGTGCGTCGCCTTCAGCGACGACGACTCCTGGTGGGAGCCGGGGTCCCTGGAGCGGGCCGCCGACCTGATGCGGCGGCACCCGCGGCTGGGGCTGATCGCCGCGCGCACCTGCGTGGGCCCCGAGGAGAGGCCCGACCCGATCAACGACCTGCTGGGCACCTCGCCGCTGGGCACGGCCGAGGACCTGCCGGGACCGCAGGTGATGGGCTTCCTGGGGTGCGCCTCGGTCGTGCGCCGGTCGGCGTTCCTGGACGCCGGGGGCTTCCACCCGCTGCTGTTCTTCGGCGCCGAGGAGACCCTGCTGGCCTACGACCTCGCCGCCCGGGGCTGGGGGGTCAGCTACTGCCCCGAGGTCACCGCCCACCACCATCCGGACCCCGCGCCGCGGGCGGGCCGCGAGGCCCAACTGCGCCGCAACGAACTGCTCACCTGCTGGCTGCGCCGCCCGCTGCCGCTGGCCCTGCGCCGTACCCGCGCGCTGGCCGCCGAGGCCCGCCGCGACCCGGTGGCCCGGCGCGCCCTGCGCGGCGTGCTGGCCGCGCTGCCCGCGGCCCTGCGCGCCCGCAGGCCCCTGCCGCCGTACGTCGAGGAGGCCGCACGCCGTGTGGATGGACAGCACCGTGCCCCCTGAGAACGCCCCCGCCCGGGACGCTGATGAGGACGCCGGCCCCGCCCGGACCCGGGACGCCGACCCCCGGGTCTCGGTCGTGGTGATCACCCACAACCGGCGCGGGGAGCTGCTGCGCACCCTGGGCCGGCTGGCCGAACTGCCCGAGCGGCCGCCGGTGTTCGTCGTCGACAACGCCTCCACGGACGGCACCTGCGCGACCGTGGCCCGCGTCCACCCCTGGGTGCGGCTGCTGCGGGCCGGGCGGAACCTGGGGGCGGTGGGCCGCAACGTGGCGGTGGAGCGCGTCACCACGCCGTACGTGGCCTTCTGCGACGACGACTCCTGGTGGGAGCCGGGTTCGCTGGGCGCGGCGGCCGACCTGCTCGACGCCCGTCCGGGACTGGCGGCGGTCACGGCGCGGATCGTGGTGGAGCCGGACGGCACCGAGGACCCGATCGTCGCCGAGCTGCGCGACTCGCCGCTGACCGGCCCCGGCTGGCTGCCCGGCCCCGCGCTGGGCTCGTTCCTGGCCGCCGCGACGGTGCTGCGCGTGGACGCCTTCCGCGCGGCGGGCGGTTTCTCGCCGCGGCTGTGGCTGGGCGGGGAGGAGGAACTGCTGGCCACCGACCTGATGGTGCGCGGCTGGTGGCTGGCCTACGCCGAGGAGCTGACGGTCCACCACGCCCCCTCGGCCGCGCGGGACGCCACCGGCCGCCGGGAGGACGGGCTGCGCAACACGCTGTGGTTCGCCTGGCTGCGCCGCCCGCTGCCCGCGGCCCTGCGCCGCACCTGGCACCTGGCCCGCACGGTGCCGCGCGACGCGGCGTCCGCGCGGGCCTTCGGCCGGGCCCTGGCCGGGCTGCCGTGGGTGTTGCGCGAGCGCCGGGTGGTGCCGGAGGAGGTCGAGGAGCGGCTGCGGCTGCTGGAGCGCGAACAGCGCCGCTCCACCGCCCGCCGGTACGTCGGCTGAGGCGGTGGAGCGGCGCCGGGTCCGGGAGCGCGCCGGTCAGGA
>NZ_DASQNP010000085.1:0-66198 GCF_035644915.1 Streptomyces sp. | reverse complement strand
TTCCTCAGGACGACCACGGTTCGGCAACAAAGCATCACCAACCGCCTACTAAGCGCCACAGCCTGCGCTGACATCACCAGATGACATCAACGTCCCCGGACAACAGCGGACCGGAGCAGCCGCAGAGACACCAAGAACTGTCAGGCGGACGAGAGCTGAGCAGGCCATACAGTTCGGTGATCGAACTTGTAAGGCGGCGGTCAGGCCAGTCTGTACACATCAGCAAGGGCCATTGCGGGACGCGACTGACGGCAGTCTGACGGCAACGTCGGCGAACGCCACCGAACGCAGCCGTACGTCATTGTCTGTCAACGTTGGTCGTTGCCGGGCAGGAGGATGATCCACTCCGTACGATCAACTCGCCTGAAAAGCGGAAGGTCGCCGGTTCGACCCCGGCCCCAGCCACCGCAGGAAGCCCCCGTGCGAGTCACTCGCCGGGGGTTTTTCCGTATCCCCGGCGCCCGTGGCCGCCGCCGGCGGCTCGGGTGGGGCGCCCCTCGATCCGCCACCGGCGTGGCACGGCCCCCGAGCACGCAGCGGACGGCCGAGGGCCGCGGATGCGGAGCCCCGGGCCCCACGCGTCGATGAACAGGACCGGGGCCGGCGTGAGGCCGCCCGACTCCAGGAGCGCCCCGGTCCGGGGCGTGGGCTGCCCCGTGCGTCTCGCCCCCGTTGCCTCAGTCGATGCAGCCGGGGGGTGTGAAACCCGCGCTGCTCTTCAGTCCCACCTCCCGGTAGAGGGCTTCCACGTCCGCTTCCTTCGCATCGAGGTACAGGTTCTCGAAGAAAGCCAGGAACGGCCCCTTCCTTTTCTCCCGTTCCTTCAGCACGAAGGGACGCAGCGCTTCCCATACCTGCACGACGCGGTAGTTGAAAACGCCGAGCGCGATGCAACGGTCCAACACGCCGAGGGCGTACATCATCCCTATGCTCTCGTACAGGAACGCGACGTTCCACACAGCGTGCCTGGCGTCCTCGTCGGACAAGCCTCCGACGCCGCCGTCGGGCGTGTTTTCCTCGGCGAGACGGTGAACGACGTAGTCCTGGTCACTCTGGTACTCCTTGTTACGCACGTCACGCAGGTACAACTCAAGGACCGCGGAGAAGTCGCTCGTCCTCCGCGCATGGCGGAATTGCCGCCGTGCGGTCACGGCGGCCACGATTAAGGCGAGCAGCGAGACAGCCAGAGTTGCCGCGTTGTACACAGTCCCCCCAAGTAATTCACACAACGCTGAGCGCGATTATGGCAGCCGCTTCCCGGCTTGCACAGGGCGTGAAAGCACCCGTTCCCGTCCGAGGAATGCGACTCCGCCGGAATGACGGGTGCGGGCGCCATGAACCGGACGGTCCGGCCGGCGGTGACGGGCGTGGTCGTCTTCAGTCCGGTGCTGGAGCACGTCGTGGCGGAGTCCTTCGGGACCGGACGCGTCTGCGCCGGACGCGAGGTCGGCGACCGGCTGCGCGCCCGGTGCGAGGGCGGGGCACCGACCACGTCACCGTGCGGCGGTACCCGGCCGGCGAGTGCCTGCTGAGCGCGGGGACGGCCGGTGCCGGCGCCCCCGGGCCGCGCCCCGGCCTACGGGCCGGCGGTACGGCCGCCGGGATGGCGGTGGCGCCAGACCCAGAAGACGGCGCAGGAGACGACCGCCCAGCCGGCCAGCACCAGGTAGGGCTGTACGTGCTGGTGACCGGGGAAGTAGACGGCCGTGTGCTGGGCGTTGACGGAGGCGCCCGGGGGCAGCCAGCGGCCGATGGTGCCCAGGGGCGAGGGAAGGAGGGGCCAGGAGACGGCGCCGCCGGAGGACGGGTTGCCGAGGAGGACCATCAGGCCCCAGGTGGGGAGCATGGCCCAGCGGCCCATCAGGGCCTGGAACATGGTGAAGACCATGCCCGAGGTGAACATGGTCAGGGCGAGGATCATCCAGGAGTGGACGAAGGGGAAGCGGACCGCGTCCAGCAGCCAGCCCACGACCGCGGTGATGGCGAAGCCGCCGAGCAGGGAGTAGGCGGCCGTGAAGGCGATCCTCTCGGCCGGGTCCAGGGCCTTGGCGTGGATGCTCATCTGGATGGCGCCGATGAATCCGGTGACCACCGCCGCGAGGGAGACGTAGAACAGGGCCAGGCCGCGCGGATCGCCCGGGCCCAGCGGTTTGACGTCCCGCACCTCCACCCGCAGGCCGGTCCTCTCGTCCACGGTCCGGGCGGCCTGGGTCAGCAGTTCGGCGACGGAGGCGCCGGACGCGCCGGAGACGTCCAGCATCAGCGGGTTCCGGTCGATGTCCGCGGGGACGCGCAGCACGGCGAAGACCTCCTGGGACTCCAGGGCGTCCCTGGCCCCGGCGTAGGTGGGGTACTCGTGCAGATCCAGGGAGGAGCGCAGGTCCTCGCTCACGGCGTCGGCGAAGGCCGCCGCGCGCTCCCGGTCGGCGGGGGCGCCGACGGCCGCCACCGGGATGCGGTGCGGGGTGGGGTCGGCCATGGCGTAGGTGTACGAGCCCGCGAAGAGCCCGGCCGCGGCGGCGATGATCAGCGTCAGCACGGAGGCGGGCAGGAACGGCGACCGCTTGAAGCGCCGCCACCACCCGGGGCCGGTTCCGCCGTGACCGGGGGCATCATGAGAGCCGTGCGCACCGCGCGAACCGTGCGAGATGGGGTGGCGCTGGTCGCTCATGCGCCTCACCCTAGCCAGCCATTCCTCCCATAAGACCGCATATCGTTCATGGGTCCCGGTGAATTGATTCGCCCGGCACTCGACGCGGGTGCGATCCTGGAGTCCGTATGTCCACTGTGTCTGTTCCCACCCTGCCCGCCCTCCTGGAGCGACTGCCCGAGCTGATGCTGCGCGACCAGCAGCGGCTGGGACGGCGGCTCGAAGGCACCCGCCGCATCCGCAAGCCGGAGGCGCGGCAGGCCGTCCTCGCCGAGATCGCCGCCGAGATCGAGCGGGCCGAGCTGCGCGTCGCCGCGCGGCGGGAGGCCGTACCCGCGATCGACTATCCCGAGCAGCTCCCCGTCAGCCAGAAGAAGGACGAGATCCTGGCGGCGATAAGGGACCACCAGGTCGTGATCGTCGCGGGTGAGACCGGCTCGGGCAAGACCACGCAGATCCCCAAGATCTGCCTGGAGCTGGGGCGCGGGGTGAAGGGCCTGATCGGGCACACCCAGCCGCGGCGGATCGCGGCCCGCACCGTCGCCGAGCGGGTCGCCGAGGAGCTGCGGACGCCGCTGGGCGAGGCCGTCGGCTGGAAGGTCCGCTTCACCGACCAGGTGGGCGAGGACACCCTGGTCAAGCTGATGACGGACGGCATCCTGCTCGCCGAGATCCAGAACGACCGGGAGCTGCGGCAGTACGACACGATCATCATCGACGAGGCGCACGAACGCAGCCTGAACATCGACTTCCTGCTGGGCTACCTCGCCCAGTTGCTGCCGCGCCGCCCCGACCTGAAGGTCGTGATCACCTCCGCGACCATCGATCCCGAGCGCTTCTCCCGGCACTTCGGCGACGCCCCGATCATCGAGGTGTCCGGCCGTACGTACCCGGTGGAGGTCCGCTACCGGCCGCTGCTGGAGGAGGACGGCGACAACCCGGACCGGGACCAGATCACCGCGATCTGCGACGCGGTGGACGAGCTCCAGGCCGAGGGGCCGGGCGACATCCTGGTGTTCCTCTCCGGCGAGCGGGAGATCCGGGACACCGCCGACGCGCTGAACAAGAAGAACCTCCGTTCCACGGAGGTTCTTCCGCTGTACGCGCGGCTGTCGCACGCCGAGCAGCACCGCGTCTTCCAGCGGCACAGCGGGCGGCGGATCGTGCTGGCCACGAACGTGGCCGAGACCTCGCTGACCGTCCCGGGCATCAAGTACGTCATCGACACCGGGACCGCCCGCATCTCCCGCTACAGCCACCGCACCAAGGTCCAGCGGCTGCCCATCGAGCCGATCTCCCAGGCCAGTGCCAACCAGCGCAAGGGCCGCTGCGGGCGCACCTCGGACGGCATCTGCATCCGGCTGTACTCCGAGGAGGACTTCCTCTCCCGCCCGGAGTTCACCGATCCGGAGATCCTGCGGACGAACCTGGCGTCCGTCATCCTCCAGATGACCGCGGCCGGGCTCGGCGACATCGAGCGCTTCCCCTTCATCGACCCGCCGGACCACCGCAGCATCAAGGCCGGCGTGCAGTTGCTGGAGGAGCTGGGCGCCCTCGACCCGGGGCAGAAGGACCCGCGCAAGCGGCTGACGGAGACCGGCCGCAGGCTCGCGCAGTTCCCGGTGGACCCGCGGCTGGCCCGGATGGTCCTGGAGGCCGATCGCAACGGCTGCGTCCGCGAGGTCATGGTGATCGCCGCGGCCCTGTCCATCCAGGACCCGCGCGAGCGCCCCGCCGACAAGCAGCAGCAGGCCGACCAGCAGCACGCCCGCTTCCGGGACGAGAACAGCGACTTCCTGACCCTGCTCAACCTGTGGCGGTACGTGCGCGAGCGGCAGAAGGAGCTGTCCTCCTCCGCCTTCCGCCGCATGTGCAAGACGGAGTTCCTGAACTACCTGCGCATACGGGAGTGGCAGGACATCTACGTCCAGCTCCGCCAGGTCGCGAAGTCCATGGGCATCCACCTGAACGACCAGGACGCGGACGCCGACCGCATCCACCAGTCGCTGCTGGCGGGCCTGCTGTCGCACGTGGGCCTGAAGGACGCCGACAAGAACAACGAGTACCTGGGGGCGCGCAGCGCCAAGTTCGCCGTCTTCCCCGGCTCGGCGCTGTTCAAGAAGCCGCCGCGCTGGGTCATGTCGGCCGAGCTGGTGGAGACCTCGCGGCTGTGGGCGCGGGTCAACGCGAGGATCGATCCCGACTGGATCGAGCCGCTCGCCCAGCACCTGGTCAAGCGCACCTACAGCGAGCCGCACTGGGAGCAGAAGCAGGCGGCGGTGATGGCGTACGAGAAGGTGACGCTCTACGGCATCCCGATCGTCGCGCAGCGCAAGGTGAACTACGGGCGCATCGACCCGGAGACCTGCCGCGACCTGTTCATCCGCAACGCGCTGGTGGAGGGCGACTGGCGCACCCACCACCAGTTCTTCCATGACAATCGCAAACTGCTGGGCGAGGTCGAGGAGCTGGAGCACCGCGCCCGCCGCCGCGACATCCTCGTGGACGACGAGACGCTCTTCGACTTCTACGACCGCCGCATCCCCGACCACGTGGTCTCCGGCGCGCACTTCGACTCCTGGTGGAAGAAGAAGCGCCGCGAGGAGCCGGACCTGCTCAACTTCGAGAAGTCCATGCTCATCAACGAGCGGGCCGGGGAGATCACCAAGGCCGACTACCCCGACGTGTGGCGTCAGGGGAAGCTCAGGCTCCGGGTGACGTACCAGTTCGAGCCGGGCGCCGACGCCGACGGCGTCACCGTCCACGTCCCCCTCCAGGTGCTCAACCAGGTCACCCCCGAGGGCTTCGACTGGCAGATCCCGGGCCTGCGCACGGACCTGGTCACCGAGCTGATCCGCTCCCTGCCCAAGGCGATCCGGCGCAACTGCGTGCCCGCGCCCAACTTCGCCCGGCGTTTCCTGGAGACGGTCTCCGAGCGGGACGCCCAGGGAGGCGGAGTGCCCGAGGAGACGCTGCGGGAGCCGCTGACGGCCGTGCTGGCGCGCGAGCTGACGCGGATGACGGGCGTACGGGTGGCGCCGGAGGACTTCGACCTCTCCAAGGTCCCCGACCACCTGAAGATCACCTTCCGGGTGGTGGACGAGCGCCGCCGCAAGCTCTCCGGGGACTCCGAGAGCAAGGACCTGGACGCGCTGAAGACCGCCCTGCGCCCCCGTACCCGGGCCGCCCTGTCCAAGGCGTTCGAGTCCGCCCGGGAGAGCGGCGGCGGAGGCGTCGAGCAGCGCACCGGCCTGACCTCCTGGACGGTCGGCACGCTCCCGCGCACCTTCGAGACGCGGCGGGCGGGGCAGCCGGTCAAGGCGTATCCGGCGCTGGTGGACGACGGCGACTCGGTGTCCGTGAAGCTCTTCGACACCGAGGAGGAGCAGCGGCAGGCGATGTGGCGCGGCACGCGCCGGCTCATCCTGCTCAACCTGCCCTCCAACCCGGCCAAGTTCGCCCTGGACAAGCTCTCCAACCGCGACCGGCTCGCCCTCGCCGCCTCCCCGCACGGCAGCGTGCAGGCGCTGTTCGACGACTGCGCGACGGCCGCCGCCGACCGGCTGATCGCGGCGCACGGCGGCCCGGCCTGGGACGAGGAGGGCTTCCGCAAGCTCTTCGACGCGGTGCGCGCCGACATCATCGACGCCACGACGGCGACCGTCCGGCAGGCGCGGGAGGTGCTCGCCGCCTGGCAGGCCTGCGAACGCCGCCTGAAGTCGCCCCCGCTGACGAACAGTCCGGCACTCGTGGCGAGCCTGGCGGACGTCCGGGAGCAGCTCGCGGAGCTGGTCTGCCCCGGATTCGTGACGGCGCACGGCGCGAAGCGCCTGCCGGACCTGCTGCGCTACCTGGTGGCCGCGGACCGCCGCCTCCAGCAGCTCCCCACCAACGTCGAGCGGGACCGCGCCCGGATGGCGAAGGTGAAGGAGATGCGGGACGAGTACGAGTGGCTGCTGGAGCAGTTCCCGCCGGGGCGGCCGGTGCCGCGCGAGGCGAGGGAGATCCGCTGGATGATCGAGGAGCTGCGGGTCAGCTACTTCGCCCACGCCCTGGGCACGGCGTACCCGGTGTCGGACAAGCGCATCATCAAGGCGGTGGACGCGGCGGCGCCGTAGTGCTCCTGACACGGTCGGTGAGTTCGCCTTATGCCCCTGAGCTGCTGTAGAGTCTCTTCTCGCAGCCCGGAGATCCGGCTGCGGGTTGATGGTCCTGTGGAGCAGTTTGGAGTGCTCGCCACCCTGTCAAGGTGGAGGCCGCGGGTTCAAATCCCGTCAGGACCGCATCGCAACGGCCCGAATCCCCCGCGGATTCGGGCCGTTGGCCGTTTCTCCCGCCGCTCCGTGCGCCGCTGGGCGTCTTGACGCCCCCGCGGGCCGCCGGTACCCCTGCTACAGGGAGGTGGGGCGCCATGCCGACGACTCCGAAGTCCCCACGGCACGCGACACGGGCCCTGCTGAGAGCCCATCTGGCGGCCGCGGCGCGCTACGGCCACGCGACCCGCCACTGTCCGGTCTGCCACCGGCTGCAGCGGCTGGCGATGGAGCCAGCGGACGACCCCGCGGACGAGCCTCCCGGGCCGCGCCCGGAGGCGCTCGCGGCGGCCCCCGCGGCGGCCGGGCCGGAGCCCCGCCCGGAGGCACCGATGGAGCCCCGTACGGCCGCGGCGCCGGCGGAGGCCGCGCCGGGCGCGGAGCCGGGCGGGGGGCTGCCCTCCACCGCGGGCCGGCCCGCGGACTGACGCGCCGTACGCCGCCTTCCGGCCGTCGGCCGCCGGAAGAGGGCGTCATGTGCTTATTTCCCACTACCGCACGGTAGTTGTGCGGGCAAGGGCCAGACGATGTGACGGGAGTCACCGAATCGGTTCACCGGAAGGGGGAATTCTCCCCCTTCCGGCACCGGCCAAATTTAATATGTGCCATTGCACTGTTCGCCGACGGTCGCCCTCCCCCACTTTCTCCACCACCTCCCCACGCCCCCTCCGGGACGCGGGAGGGGCCGGCGGCGGTCCGCGAACGCCCTTGCGGGGACGGCCCGTTGACGCGCCGAGGCCCCTGGGCCGGACCCGGACGGTCCGACTCAGGGGCCTCGGAGAACCAAAGACCGCGCTGGGCCCGGCGGAGCCCAGCGCGGTCAACGTTCAGGCCACGTGGGGGACACCGGCCTGACGGGTGGTGCTGTAGCGGGCGACGGAACGGGATGGGGGCCCCTGTACGCCCGTCTTACGGGGTTGTTCAGCCCTCGCTGCGCTGCTGCGGAATACCCGCCAGCAGAGCGCGCACCTCCGCCTCGCGGTAGCGGCGGTGCCCTCCGAGCGTGCGGATGGACGTGAGCTTGCCTGCCTTGGCCCAGCGCGTGACCGTCTTCGGGTCCACGCGGAACATGGTGGCAACCTCAGCCGGGGTCAGCAGCGGCTCGGCATCAGGGGTGCGAGCGGTCATGAGCGGCCTCCTCGGGAGAACCGAACCATCACGGTTCTTTCCTCTAAATTCTGCACCTTGACCCACGTTGCCCGAAATGGCGGACGCGGGCCGAGTCGGTTATAGGACGAACGGCTTGTCCTCGGCACTACAACTACACCATCTGTCCAGCCACGTCGGCCAAACCGACGGAATTGCCCTCTCAGGTGGCCAACCTCGACGGAAGCCGATGGACCATGTCATAACGGACAGTCACATCGCCGTGACGATCGGTTACAACGTGAGCAGAGCCCCTCGGGTTCTCCGAAGGGAGCGCAATACCGATGGTTCCGACCATAGTTGGCCGGATGAAGCCCCCATCCGGACTCCTTGTCCTATTTTGACACGAGAGGTGTCCTTAAGGGCAAGACCCGGGTAAGTGCTTTCCATCACGCTTGAGCCAATCGCCCGGATCGCGTGGATCGGGGCGGACTCACCGCGCGCGGAGCGCACGCACCGGAGCACGGCCGCGCGGCATGCCTCAACTGGCCAGTCCCCGTTGCCGTACGGCCCGCCAGCGCTCGGTCAGCCGCTCGTACGCGGCGCTCGCCCGTTCTCCGTCCCCCTCGCGCAGCGCCGCCAGGCCCTCCGCGGCGTCGGCCGCGGAGTGATCCGCGGCGAGTTGGTCCTCGGAGATGGTATACACCAGTCCGCCGTAGTCCAGCTCCACCAGCGAGCGCGGGTGGAACTCCTCCAGCCATCGCCCCACATCGACCAGCCCGTCGACCAGCGGGTTGTCCTCCAGCTTCTCCCGCAGCACCCGCAGCGCGCGGGCCACCCGCCGCCGGGCCTGCACCATCGGGGTGCGGTAGCGCAGCACCAACTCCTCCTGCCCGCCGCTGCCGGCACCGCCGCCCTGCCCCTTGCCGTACTCGCGTTCCTCGTCCGAGAACAGCACGAACCAGCGGATCGGCACGTGCCAGGCCGCCGAGCGGATCCACGGCCGGGCGTCCGGGTTGCGCTCGCGCCAGCGGTCGTAGTCCGCCGCCGCCTCGCGTCGCACCACCGGCGGCACCGCCGCGTCCAGCACCGGCGCCGGCAGCTCGGCGCCGATCCGGTCCAGCGCCTGCCAGCCGCGCAGGCGGGTGCGCCAGGGGCAGACGCAGACGACCCCGTCCACCTCGGCCACGAAGGCGTCCGCGCTCTCGCGCACCGGCACCACGACGGGCGGCACCGGGACCAGGTCGGCCAGCGCCCGGCGCAGTTCGTCCTGGGCGCTGGGCAGGTGCTCGCGCCGGGCGTAGCGGGCCCAGTGCGAGCGCTCCGGCTCGGGGAAGGCGGCCAGCGGTTCGTAGACCCGCAGGTAGGACGCGTACGGGACGACCACCGGAGTAGTGAAGGCCACGGGTTTCTTCCTCCCGGAGCGATTGGCCGAGGGGCGTGCGACGGCAGTTCAATACCCCGATCGTGGCACCGCAACTGCATCCCTGTACTCCCGGGGGCCATCAGGCCATACTCTCGTGCCATCCGGCCCGCCCGTTTCCTCCCGCCACAAGCCGGGGGAGGCTGGGAGGGCATCCTTCCGCGACATACAGGAGTCACCACCGTGACTGACGTACGTCCCGCCGTCAGCGTCGACGGACCGGTCGAGAGCAAGGTCCTGCACACCCTGTTCCACTCCGAGCAGGGAGGTCACGAGCAGGTCGTGCTGTGCCAGGACCGCGAGAGCGGCCTGAAGGCCGTCATCGCCATCCACTCCACCGCACTGGGCCCCGCCCTGGGCGGCACCCGATTCCACGCGTACGCCTCCGAGAAGGACCCCGAGGAGGCCGCCGTCCTGGACGCGCTCAACCTCGCCCGGGGCATGTCGTACAAGAACGCCCTCGCCGGGCTGGAGCACGGCGGCGGCAAGGCAGTGATCATCGGCGATCCCGAGCAGCTCAAGAGCGAGGCGCTGCTGGAGGCCTACGGGCGCTTCGTCGCCTCGCTGGGCGGTCGCTACGTCACCGCGTGCGACGTGGGCACCTACGTCCAGGACATGGACGTCGTCGCGCGCACCTGCCGCTGGGTCACCGGCCGCTCCCCCGAGAACGGCGGCGCGGGCGACTCCTCGGTGCTCACCGCCTTCGGCGTCTACCAGGGCATGCGCGCCAGCGCCAAGCACCTGTGGGGCGAGCCCACGCTGCGCGGCCGCAAGGTGGGCATCGCCGGCGTCGGCAAGGTCGGCCACCACCTGGTGGAGCACCTGCTCGACGACGGGGCCGAGGTCGTGATCACGGACGTGCGGAGCGAGGCGGTGGAGCGCGTCCGCGCCGCGCACCCGGAGGTCACCGCGGTGCCCGACACCGACGCGCTGATCCGGACCGAGGGCCTCGACGTGTACGCGCCCTGCGCGCTCGGCGGCGCCCTCAACGACGAGACCGTCCCCGTCCTCACCGCGAAGGTCGTCTGCGGCGCCGCCAACAACCAGCTCGCCCACCCGGGCGTCGAGAAGGACCTCTCCGACCGGGGCATCCTCTACGCGCCGGACTACGTGGTGAACTCCGGCGGCGTGATCCAGGTGGCGGAGGAGCTCCACGGCTTCGACTTCGCACGCGCGAAGGCAAAGGCGGAGAAGATCTACGACACCACGCTGTCGATCTTCGAGCGCGCCGTGACCGACGGGGTGCCGCCGGCGGTGGCGGCGGACCGCATCGCCGAGCAGCGGATGGCCGACGCCCGACGGGCGGACAGGGGCGACAAGAGCGGCAAGGCCGACCGGGCCGACGCGGCGGACAGGTCCTGACAGAGCCTGACGGGCCCGACAGGACCTGACAGGCCGCACGGGAGCCGACGGCGCCCGATGAACCGGGACGGGCCGGACAGGCCCCGACAGGTCCGGAGGACACCGGCAGACGCCGGCGGACCCGGCAGGTGCGACAGCTCCCGACAGTCCCGGACAGCCCCTGACAGTTCCCGGCGGGGTTCCCTGACCCAGCGTCTCACGTCCGGTCACTCACCGTGACGGGTGGTGAGGGAGACATCCCTCACCACCCCTGGGCGGGTGACCGGACGGACAGAAGGTAAAATCGTCACTGACCAGCAGAGAAATGGTCACCAGGCGGGGTGGGCACCTGCCGTGTCGCGCGGGCGGCGTACCGTACGGCCACGGAAGCAGGTACCGTTGAAGCTCCACGGACGGTCTCTCGATCGCATCGAGGGTCCGCTCCGCATCGTGAACGCGTGTCAAGACTCTGGGGCCGTTGAGCCCCGTCGTTGAGGGGGTCGAGCCATGGGGCGCGGCCGGGCCAAGGCCAAGCAGACAAAGGTCGCCCGCCAGCTGAAGTACAACAGCGGTGGGACTGATCTTGCACGCCTGGCTGAGGAGCTGGGCGCATCGACGTCGAGTCAGCCGCCGAACGGCGAACGGTTCGAGGACGATGAGCTGGACGACCCGTACGCACGGTACGCGGATCTGTACAACGACGACGACGAGGACACGGAGGACGACGAGCAGTCGGCCGGCCCCCGCCAGTCCTCCTCTCCGTCGAACCACCGACGCCGCGCCTGACGCCGTCGTCCACTGAACACAGCGGTCTCATTCCGGGATCTCATACCGATCACCACCCGGTCCGGTCACAGCCGGACCGGGTTTTGGTGCTCTCTTCGGTCCTCTCGGTCCTCCCGCCCGTTCAGCCGGCGTAGTCACCCGTCAGCGTCACCGCCGCGGCGCGGTCGCCGCGCTCGGTGATCTCGCCGGCGACCCAGGCGTCCACACCGCGCTCCTCCAGGGTGGCCAGGGTCGTCGCGACCGACTCCGGCGGGACGACGGCGACCATGCCGACGCCCATGTTGAGGGTCCTCTCCAGCTCCGCCCGCTCGACCCGTCCGAGGGCGCCGACGGTGCCGAAGACCGCGCCCGGGGTCCAGGTGGAGCGGTCCACGGTGGCGTGGAGTTCCCCGGGGACGACCCGGGCGAGGTTGGCCGCGAGCCCACCGCCGGTGATGTGCGAGAAGGCGTGCACCTCGGTGGCGCGGATCAGCGCCAGGCAGTCCAGCGCGTAGATCTTGGTGGGCTCCAGCAGCTCCTCGCCCAGCGTGCGGCCGAACTCCTCGACGTGCCGGTCCAGCGCCCAGCCGGCCCGGTCGAAGAACACGTGCCGCACCAGCGAGTACCCGTTGGAGTGAAGACCGCTGGACCTCATCGCGACGACCACGTCGCCCGCGCGGACGCGGTCCGCGCCCAGGACCTCACCGGCCTCGACGACGCCCGTGCCCGCGCCCGCCACGTCGTACTCGTCGGGACCCAGCAGGCCCGGGTGCTCGGCCGTCTCGCCGCCGACCAGTGCGCAGCCCGCCAGCACGCACCCCTCGGCGATGCCCTTGACGATCGCCGCGACCCGCTCGGGGCGCACCTTGCCCACGCAGATGTAGTCGGTCATGAACAGCGGCTCGGCGCCGCAGACCACCAGGTCGTCCACGACCATGGCCACCAGGTCGTGGCCGATCGTGTCGTGGACGTCCATCTTCTGCGCGACGGCGACCTTGGTGCCCACGCCGTCGGTGGCGGAGGCCAGCAGCGGACGCTCGTAGCGCTTGAGGGCGGAGGCGTCGAAGAGTCCGGCGAAACCGCCGAGGGCGCCGACGCTCTCGGGCCGCCGGGTCTTCTTCACCCACTCCTTCATCAGCTCGACGGCGCGGTCGCCCGCCTCGATGTCCACTCCGGCGGCGGCGTAGCTCGCGCCCGTGCCGGCCGCGTCTGGGTTGGTGGAGGTCATGGTCTTCCTCTGTGACGGACGGTGACTCACGCGGCTCGTCGCGGAGTCGGGTGCGGAGTCAGGGCCTGCGCAGCGCGTCGGCCGCGCCGGCGCCTCCCAGCAGGGTCCGGACCCCGTCGGGGTCCGCACTGGCGGTCTCGGCCGTCTCGGCCTCCAGCAGGTGCTTGCCCAGCAGCCCCGGGTCCGGCAGCTCCATCGGGTACTCCCCGTCGAAGCAGGCCCGGCAGAGGTTCGGCTTGGCGATGGTGGTGGCCTCGACCATCCCCTCCAGGGAGATGTACGCCAGGGAGTCCGCCCCCAGCGAGGTGCCGATCTCCTCGACCGACAGGCCGTTGGCGATCAGCTCGGCGCGGGTGGCGAAGTCGATGCCGAAGAAGCACGGCCACTTGATGGGCGGGGAACTGATCCGCACGTGGACCTCGGCCGCGCCCGCCTCGCGCAGCATCCGCACCAGGGCGCGCTGGGTGTTGCCGCGGACGATCGAGTCGTCGACGACCACCAGGCGCTTGCCGCGGATGACCTCCTTGAGCGGGTTGAGCTTGAGGCGGATGCCGAGCTGGCGGATGGTCTGCGAGGGCTGGATGAAGGTCCGGCCCACGTAGGAGTTCTTGACCAGCCCGCTGCCGTACGGGATGCCGCTGGCCTCGGCGTAGCCGATCGCGGCCGGGGTGCCGGACTCCGGGGTCGCTATGACCAGGTCCGCGTCCACCGGGGCCTCGGCGGCCAGCCGGCGCCCCATCTCCACCCGGGAGAGGTACACGTTGCGGCCCGCGATGTCGGTGTCGGGGCGCGCCAGGTAGACGTACTCGAAGACACAGCCCTTCGGCTTCGCTTCCGCGAAGCGCTGGGAGCGGAGCCCCTCCTCGTCGATGGCGACCAGCTCGCCCGGCTCGATCTCCCGGATGAAGGAGGCGCCGACGATGTCGAGCGCCGCGGTCTCGGAGGCCACCACCCAGCCGCGCTCCAGGCGGCCGAGCACCAGCGGGCGTATCCCCTGCGGGTCGCGGGCGGCGTAGAGGGTGCGCTCGTCCATGAAGACCAGGCTGAACGCGCCCTTGACCTTCGGCAGGACCTCCGGCGCGGCCCGCTCCACGGTGAGCGGCCTGCCCTGGTCGTCCGTCTGGCCCGCCAGCAGCGCGGTGATCAGGTCGGTGTCGTTGGTGGCGGCGACCTGGGTGGCCCGGCCGCCCGTGCTGGGCAGGGCGGCGACCAGCTCGGCCAGCTCGGCGGTGTTGACCAGGTTGCCGTTGTGGCCGAGCGCGATCGAGCCCTGCGCGGTGGCGCGGAAGGTGGGCTGGGCGTTCTCCCACACCGACGCGCCGGTCGTCGAGTAGCGCGCGTGGCCGACCGCGATGTGGCCCTTGAGGGAGCCGAGGGAGGTCTCGTCGAAGACCTGGGAGACCAGACCCATGTCCTTGAAGACGAGGATCTGGGAGCCGTTGCTCACCGCGATGCCCGCGGACTCCTGTCCCCGGTGCTGCAGCGCGTACAGCCCGAAATAGGTGAGCTTGGCGACCTCTTCGCCCGGAGCCCAGACACCGAAGACGCCGCAGGCGTCCTGGGGGCCCTTCTCACCGGGGAGCAGGTCGTGGTTGAGTCGTCCGTCACCACGTGGCACGCCTTTGAGTCTAGGACAGGTCCCGCGGTGGTCAGAACTCGGGAGCGCGCCGCGCGATCGCCCCGTTCGGGGCCATCAGCCCAGTACAGGGAGGTGGTCACGCAGATCCGCGCGCTCACCGCTCGCTGTGAGATGCGCCGCATCGAGCTCTTTCTCCCATGTTGTCCGGCCGGTGGCCAGACGGATCCAGGTGAGCGGATCGGTCTCCACGACGTTGGGCGGGGTGCCGCGAGTGTGCCGGGGCCCCTCGACGCACTGGACGACCGCGAAGGGCGGAATCCTCACCTCCACCGCGCCGCCGGGCGCCTTGGCGGCCAGGGCGTCGGCCAGCAGCCGCACGGTGGCGGCCAGGGCCTGGCGGGCCGGCGGGACGCGGACGCCGGTGGCGCGGGTGAGGTCGTCGCTGTGCACGACCAGCTCCACCAGACGCGTCACCGTGAAGTCCAGGGCGCGCATGGCACCGAAGTCGTGCGGCAGCAGCACGTCGGCCCGGACGGCCTGCTCCAGCACCGGCTCCAGCTCCTCGACGGCGTCGTCGACGGCCGCCGCGGCGCTCCGGTACGCCTGGGCGTGCTTGCGGGTCGCCGCGTCCAGCTCCTCGGCGGCGCCGGCGGTGGACACCGCCCAGGTGTTCAGGTCCGTCTCCGGCGCGGTGGCCCGGGGCGGCGGCTCGGCGAGCAGCCGGGGCACCGCCTCGATCTGCCCGGCGATGTGGGCCACGAGGTGGTGCACGTCCCAGCCCGGCAGCCCGGAGGGCCGGGCCAACTGCTCGGGGGTGAGCTGGTGCACGGCGGTGCGCACGGACTCCACCTGCGCGATGAGCCCGGCCCGCACCAGGGCCGGGTCGTACGTCCTGGGCTTGCGCTTCACCGGAGGCATGGCGTCAGCGTAGAACGCGCATGACCGCGGCAGGCGGTTACCCGCCGGTCGGGTGACCGCGGGGTCACTCCTCCCGCCGGTAGTCCCCCTTCGCGGGCAGGGCGACGTCCGTGCAGCCGCGCCGCCCGGCGACGTCCTCGACGTAGGCGCGGAAGACCGGCTCCAGGTGGCGGGCCGCTCCGTGGGCGTACGGCCAGGAGACGGTGAGGGTGTGCACGGCCGGTCTCCCGCCGCACACGGAGGTGGCCCACAGGGTGTTCCCCTCGGGGTCGTACCCGCCCCGGCCGGCGACGGCCACCCGGTCGTCGTCGACGGGATCGGTCGAGACGCGCTCGGCGGCGTCCCCGAAGAAGCTCTCGGCGCTGATCCACCAGGTCCTGTCGTCCATGGAGGAGTTCTCCCGGAACCGTCGGTACGCCGGATCGTCCGCGTACCGCCGGTACACCGCGCCCCGGGCCTCCCCGGTGACGCTCAGCAGGCAGCGCTCCTCCCACACGCGGTCGCCGGTGCGGGCCTCCAGGACCCGGTCCGGCAGCCAGCCGGAGGCGTTCGCGGGCTTCTCGTCCAGCCTCGCCCGGCCGTACCAGGCGCAGGTGCCCTCGGCCTCGTCGGGGGCGACGGGCTCGGTGTTCAGCGCCGGTATGCCGTTCGGCGGCTCGGGGAGGCGGTCCGGGCAGCCCAGTTCGCCGGCGAGGTTGTTGGCGGTGACGACCGCGATGCCGGCCAGCCGGTCGCGGTCGCCTTGGGTGAGCTGGCCGTCCTCGGAGAACTCCGGCCGCACGGCCGCGTCCAGCTCGGCGGAGGCCCGTACCGCGGTGATCCTCCTGCCCCGGTGCTCGACGCCGGGGCAGGGCAGCCGGACGAAGACGCCGGTGTCGGTGACGTGCCCGGGCACGCCCCCGCCGATCGGCTGGTGCACCCGGGGGATGCCGACGTACGGGTTGCCGGGGTCGAGCGCGTCCTCGAAGCCGTCGTCGACCGGTTCGGACGTCCACCCGGTGGGCTCGGTGGCGATCCGCGCGGAGAAGAAGAAACCGCCCCCTCCCACGCGGCGCTTCCGGGCGGTCTCCTCACTGCGCAGGACGCAGTCCTGCGGCAGCGGGGCGTCGCCCAGCCGGATTCCGTCCGAGACGTTCCGGGCGGGGGTGATCTCGCCCCCGCTCCCGGAGAGGGCCAGCACCTCGCCCGCCGGGACCAGACCGCCGCACGCCTCGTCCACGGTGTGGCGGCGGTCCCACCACTCCCACAGCGTCCAGCCGCTCAGCCCGATGGCGAGGACGGCCACGGTGCACATCAGCCGGTTGAACACCCTCCGCCGTCGCTCGCGTCCCATTCCCCGCCCCCCCGGTGCCGTACGGTCCGTGCGCCCGGCAGCGAACCTACCAGCGCCCTGTGACACGGTGCCCCGCCCCCAGGCGGGGGCGGGGCACGGAAGGCGCGGGTGCGGCCGGGCGGGACGTCAGCCGAAGAGCGCCGGGATCGTGGCCTCGTGGACCTCGCGCAGCTCCGCCAGCGGGATGGTGAACTGCCCCTGGACCTCGATCGCGTCCCCGTCCACGACGCCGATGCGGGTGGCCGGGAGGCCCCGGGCGCCGCACATGTCGGTGAAGCGCAGCTCCTCGCTGCGCGGGACCGAGACGATGGCGCGGCCGGCGGACTCGGAGAAGAGGAAGACGAACGGCTCCAGCCCGTCGGGGACGATCAGCCGCGCGCCCTTCCCGCCCTTGAGGCAGGACTCGGTGAGCGCCTGGATCAGCCCGCCGTCGCTCAGGTCGTGCGCCGCGTCGATCATGCCGTCGCGGGAGGCGGCGATCAGGATCTCGGCGAGCAGCTTCTCCCGCTCCAGGTCCACCTTCGGCGGCAGCCCGCCCAGGTGGTCGTGGATCACCTGGGACCAGGCCGAGCCGCCCAGCTCCTCGCGGGTGTCGCCGAGGAGGTAGATGAGCTGGCCCTCCTCGGTGAACGCCATCGGCGTGCGGCGGGTGACGTCGTCGATCACGCCGAGCACGCCGACCACCGGGGTCGGGTGGATGGCCGTGTCGCCGGTCTGGTTGTACAGGGAGACGTTGCCGCCGGTCACCGGGGTGCCCAGCGCCTGGCAGGCGTCGGCCAGGCCGCGGCACGCCTCGGCGAACTGCCACATCGCGCCCGGGTCCTCCGGGGAGCCGAAGTTCAGGCAGTCGGTGACGGCCAGCGGCCTGGCGCCGGTGGTGGCGACGTTGCGGTACGACTCGGCCAGCGCGAGCTGCGCGCCGGCGTACGGGTCGAGCTTGGCGTAGCGGCCGTTGCCGTCCGTGGCGACGGCGACGCCCAGGCCCGTCTCCTCGTCGATGCGGATCATGCCGCTGTCCTCGGGCTGGGCGAGGACGGTGTTGCCCAGCACGTAGCGGTCGTACTGGTCGGTGATCCACGCCTTGGACGCCTGGTTCGGGGAGCCGACCAGCTTCAGGACCTGTTCGCGCAGCTCCGCGCCGTCCGACGGGCGGGGCAGCTTGTTCGCGTCGTCGGCCTGGAGGGCGTCCTGCCACTCGGGGCGGGCGTAGGGGCGCTGGTAGACCGGGCCCTCGTGGGCGACCGTGCGCGGGGGGACGTCGACGATCTGCTCGCCGTGCCAGTAGATCTCCAGCCGGTCGCCGTCGGTGACCTCGCCGATCACCGTGGCGATGACGTCCCACTTCTCGCAGATCTCCAGGAAGCGGTCCACCTTGTCGGGCTCGACGATGGCGCACATCCGCTCCTGCGACTCGCTCATGAGGATCTCCTCGGGCGAGAGCGTGGAGTCGCGCAGCGGCACGGTGTCCAGGTCGATGCGCATGCCGCCGGAGCCGGCGCTGGCCAGCTCGGAGGTGGCGCACGACAGGCCGGCGCCGCCGAGGTCCTGGATGCCGACGACCAGCTTCTCCCTGAAGATCTCCAGGGTGCACTCGATGAGCAGCTTCTCCTGGAAGGGGTCGCCGACCTGGACGGCCGGGCGCTTGGCGGGACCGGTCTCGTCGAAGGTCTCCGACGCCAGGACGGAGACGCCGCCGATGCCGTCGCCGCCGGTGCGGGCACCGTAGAGGATGACCTTGTTGCCCGCGCCCGAGGCCTTGGCCAGGTGGATGTCCTCGTGCCGCATCACGCCTACGCACAGGGCGTTGACCAGCGGGTTCCCCTGGTAGCAGGGGTCGAAGACGACCTCGCCGCCGATGTTGGGCAGGCCCAGGCAGTTGCCGTAGCCGCCGATGCCGGCGACGACGCCCGGCAGGACGCGCCGGGTGTCGGGGTGGTCGGCGGCGCCGAAGCGCAGCGGGTCCATCACGGCGACCGGGCGGGCGCCCATGGCGAGGATGTCGCGGACGATGCCGCCGATGCCGGTGGCCGCGCCCTGGTAGGGCTCGATGTACGACGGGTGGTTGTGCGACTCGACCTTGAAGGTGACGGCGTAGCCCTGGCCGACGTCCACCACGCCCGCGTTCTCGCCGATGCCCACCAGCAGGGCGTCGGTCTCGGGGGCCTTCTCGCCGAACTGCCTGAGGTGCACCTTGCTGGACTTGTACGAGCAGTGCTCGGACCACATCACGGAGTACATGGCCAGCTCGGCGCCGGTGGGACGGCGGCCGAGGATCTCCCGGATGCGGTCGTACTCGTCCTGCTTGAGGCCGAGCTCGGCCCAGGGCTGCTCGACGTCGGGGGTGTCGCTCGCGTGCTTGACGGTGTCGAGAGTCATGAGGAGGTGACCAGCTTCTTGAGGACCGAGGTGAAGAATCCCAGGCCGTCGGTGGTGGGCCCGGTCAGGGTCTCGACGGCGTGCTCGGGGTGCGGCATGAGGCCGACCACGTTCCCGGCCTCGTTGCAGATGCCGGCGATGTCGCGGCGGGAGCCGTTGGGGTTGACCTCCAGGTAGCGGAAGACCACCCGGCCCTCCGCCTCCAGCTCGTCGAGCGTGCGCTCGTCCGCGACGTAGCCGCCCTCGCCGTTCTTGAGCGGGACGGTGATCTCCTCGCCCTCGGCGTAGTCGGACGTCCAGGGGGTCCGCGCGTTCTCCACGCGCAGTTTCTGGTCGCGGCAGACGAAGTGGAGGTGGTCGTTGCGGGTGAGCGCGCCGGGCAGCAGGTGCGATTCGCACAGCACCTGGAATCCGTTGCAGATGCCGAGCACCGGCATGCCCGCCCGGGCCTGCTCGATGACCGTCTCCATCACCGGCGAGAAGCGGGCGATGGCGCCGCAGCGCAGGTAGTCGCCGTAGGAGAAGCCGCCGGGCAGCACGACGGCGTCCACCTGGTGGAGGTTCTTGTCGCGGTGCCAGAGGGCGACCGGTTCGCCGCCCGCGAGGCGGATGGCGCGCCGGGCGTCCACGTCGTCGAGGGAGCCGGGGAAGGTGACGACTCCGATGCGGGTCGTCATGCCGTGGTCACCTCTTCGCTCTCCTCGACGCGGACCGTGAAGTCCTCGATGACGGTGTTGGCGAGGAACGTCTCGGCCAACTGGTGAATGCGGGCGAGGACGGCGTCGTCGACCGGTCCCTCCACCTCGAGTTCGAAGCGCTTGCCCTGGCGGACGTCGGTGATGCCCTCGTAGCCCAGCCGGGGCAGCGCCCGCTGAACCGCCTGGCCCTGGGGGTCGAGGATCTCCGGCTTGAGCATGACGTCGACTACGACGCGAGCCACAGGTACTCCCGGTGGGTGTTGGTGCTGGAGGCTGCTGCTTCAGCGTACCGGGCGGAAAATTCTACTCGCGTAGATACGGGTTGGTTCGGTCACGGTCAGGTATCAGCGTCCCGAAAACCGCCGGGAAGTACTGCGAACGTGGGGGGCGAAAACGTAAAGTCCCGTTCGCAGCATGACACGCGGGCGGGAATTCAACCGCTTCGCCAGACAATGCCTGCCGCTGTACAAAGGAAAAGGCATTGAACCCGATCGACCGCAGCACCGGCATCACCGCACGTCAAACAGTGATTCCACGGTGTTCTGGACGGCGATCCTCCCGAAAGGACCGATATCCGTGGCGCAGCGCGTAGTGGTCACACTCTCCGACGACATCGACGGCGGGGAAGCATCGGAAACGGTCACCTTCGGCCTCGACGGCAAGTCGTACGAGATCGATCTCAACCGCGAGAACGCAAAGAAACTGCGGATGAGCCTCGCCCCCTATGTGCGGGCCGGCCGCAAGCGGTCGAGGTCGGGCAGGACGTACCAGCACACCTCCGTCGCGCCGGACCCGGCGGCGGTGCGGGCGTGGGCCCGGTCCAACGGCTTCGAGGTGCCGCCCCGCGGGCGCATCCCCAAGAAGGTCTACGACGCCTTCAACGAGGCCCACTGAGCCGCCCGTTGGGCCGACTTGCCATCCACCCCGGGTGATCGGCTAAAGTCTGGAGCACACCGCCCGGGGCGGCCGGAAACGGCCGGAGCCGGGGTGGTCACGCGGGTGTAGCTCAGTAGTAGAGCGCCCTCTTTCCAAGAGGGAGGCGCAGTGTGCGATTCCTGTCACCCGCTCCATTCGCTCAGCCGGTCCTCGCGGATCGGGTAGAGTGAAGAGGCGCCACTCGGTGAGAGCCGAGGGGTGGCACGCGGACGTAGCTCAGTTGGTAGAGCGCAACCTTGCCAAGGTTGAGGTCGCGAGTTCGAGCCTCGTCGTCCGCTCGCGAAGAAGGCCCCGATCCCAGCGGATCGGGGCCTTTCCCGTGTGTCCGGCGGGTGTGTCGGACGTCTCCCCCGAACGCCGCTCCGATCGACTGACATTTGTCATATGTGATCGTGACAGCCCGCACTGCCCGGACGCCCGCGCGGGCGGAACCGTGGAAGACATGAACACCGGGGAACAGGTCATCGAGGTGAGCGGGCTGCGGCGGCGCTACGGCCCGGCGAAGGGAGACGGCTTCGAGGCCGTGCGGGGCATCTCGTTCTCCGTGGCGCGCGGCGAGCTGTTCGCGCTGCTGGGGACGAACGGGGCGGGCAAGACCTCCACCGTCGAACTGCTGGAGGGTCTGGCCGAGCCCAGCGGCGGCCGGGTGCGCGTGCTCGGGCACGACCCGTACCGCGAGCGCGCCCGGGTACGGCCCCGGATCGGGGTGATGCTCCAGGAGGGCGGCTTCCCGTCCGACCTGACCGTCGCCGAGACCGCCAGGATGTGGGCCGGCTGCACCAGCAGGACGTGGGGGGCGTCCCCGTCCGCCGCGGGCCGGGGCGCCGTCGCGGAGGCGCTGGAGACGGTGGGGCTCACCGGACGCGCGAACGTACGCGTCAAGCAGCTCTCCGGCGGCGAGAGACGACGGCTGGACCTGGCGACGGCCCTGCTCGGCCGCCCCGAGGTGCTCTTCCTGGACGAGCCGACGACCGGGCTGGACGCCGAGGGCCGGCGGGAGACCTGGCGGCTGGTGCGGGAGCTGCGCGAGAGCGGCACGACCGTGGTGCTGACCACGCACTACCTGGAGGAGGCCGAGCAGTTGGCCGACCGGCTCGCGATCATGCGGGCGGGGCGGATCGTCGTCTCCGGCACCCCCGCCGAGGTCACCGCCACGCGCCCGTCCCGGATCCGCTTCGCCCTGCCCGAGGGGGTGCCTGCGGCGCGGCTCCCGCTGTCGCTGCGGGCCGCCGCCGAGGGCGGCCGGGTGGAGATACGCACCGGGCGGCTGCAGGAGACGCTGACCGAACTGCTGCTGTGGGCACGGCAGGAGGGCGTGGAGCTGGCGGGCCTGGACGCCCGATCGGCGTCCCTGGAGGAGACCTTCCTGGAGATCGCCCACGCGGGCGGCGGGGACGACGGGGACGGCACGGCCACCGGCCGGACCGCGGAGCCGACGGAGACGGGGACACGATGAGCACGACGGACACCGCCCCCACCACGGGCACGGCGACCACCTCGGCCACCTCGGTCACGGCCGCCGTGAAACGGATGCGGTCGCTCGGCCGGGCCGAGCTGACGCTGCTGACCCGCAACCGCACCGCGATGTTCACCGCCCTGCTGATGCCGTTCGCCATGGTGATGTTCATACGGTCCACGGTCAGGCAGGTCCCGCTGGAGGGCACCGGCCTGAACGCCACCGGCGTGGTGATGACGGGCGGGATCGCCATGGTGCTGATCTTCGTCATCTACGCCAACCTCATACCCACCTACGTCTCCCGCCGCGAGGAGCTGGTGCTCAAGCGACTGCGGACCGGGGAGGTGCGCGACGGGGAGATCCTGGTCGGCACCGCGCTGCCGGTGGTCACCGTGGCGCTGGCGCAGTGCGCGCTGCTGGTCGTGGCGGGGGCGACCCTGCTGGAGATGGCCCCGCCCGGACGGCCGGTCCTGCTGGTCCTGGGCGTGCTGCTGGGCATCGTCCTGATGGTGCTGATGTCCGCCGTGACCGCCGTCGTCACCAGGACCGCGGAGAGCGCGCAGATCACCGCCCTGCCGCTGATGATGGCCTCGCTCGTCGGCTCCGGGATCATAGCCCCGCTGGAGATCATGCCGGACCGGGTGGCCGACGTGCTGCGGGTGCTGCCGATGTCCCCGGTGACCGACCTGGTGCGGTACGGCTGGCTCGGCGGCGGCGAACCGGGCGAGGTGCTGCGGGCGGTGGGGATCGCGGTGGCCTGGGCGGTGGCGTCGGTGTTTGCTGTACGGCGGTGGTTCCGCTGGGAGCCGCGTCGTTGAGCGGGGGGTGACGGAACAGTGGTGGTGCAGATCAGCGCGCCGGGCTGGCTGGAGCGGGTACGACGGGCCAGCGGGCCGGTCCGCTTCCACCAGTACACCCGGTACACGGTCTACAGCTTCGCCCTCTTCGAGTGGCCGGCGCTGCTGGGCTGGACCGCCGCCCACCACGACCGGCTGGGCGGCTGGGCGGCGGTCGCGCTCGGAGTGCTGTTCACCGCCCACGTGGTCTGCCACCTGCTGCTGTCCCGGGCCGGGTTGCGGTACTACCTGGGGACGGCCGAGCGGCCGGGCCGGCTGACGGCGGGGTACCTCGCGCTCACGGTCGCCGGGATCGCCGCCGTCATCGTCCTGATCGGCGGTGGCGAACCGTCGCCCGAGGCGCTGCCGCCCATCGCCTGGCTGCTGATGTTCCTCGCCGGGCCGCTGTTCCTCGTCCTGTCCGTCGGGCGGGGTGTCGCCCTGATGGCGGGGCTGCTGGCGGTCTCGGCGCTCGTCTGCGGGGTCCTGGGGACGAGCCCGCCGGGCCTGCTGTTCATGACCGTCGCCACGGTCGCCGGGGTGGTGATCTTCGGTGTCTCCTACCGCTGTTCCGGTTGGACGATGCGGGTCGTCAGCGAGCTGGAGGCCGCCCGGGAGACCCAGGCCCGGCTGGCGGTGGCCGAGGAGCGGCTGCGGTTCGCCCGGGACCTGCACGACGTGCTGGGCCGCAACCTGTCGGTGATCGCCCTCAAGAGCGAGCTGGCCGTCCAGCTCGCGCAGCGCGGCTCGCCCTCGGCGGTGGACCAGATGACCGAGGTGCAGCGCATAGCGCGCGAGTCCCAGCGGGAGATGCGCGAGGTCGTACGCGGTTACCGGAGGGCCGACCTGCACACCGAACTGGTGGGCGCGCGCGGGGTGTTGCGGGCCGCCGGCATCGACTGCCGGATCGAGGACGACGGCAGCGCCGGACTGGCCGAGCCGTTGCAGTCGGCCCTGGGCTGGGTGGTCCGTGAGGGCACCACCAACGTGCTGCGGCACGCCGACGCCGGGTGGTGCGGAATCCGGCTGCGGGTCGGGCCGGGGGCGGGTCCGGCCGTGCTGGTGATGGAGAACGACGGGGCACGGCGGTCCGAAGCCGCCGGGGGCGGTTCGGGGCTGGCCGGGCTCCGCGAACGCCTGGCCGCGCTCGGCGGGACGCTGAGCGCGGAGTGCCGCGCCGGCGGCACCTTCCGGCTGACGGCCCGGGTGCCGACTCAGTCGGACGGTGGCGGCGGTGGTGGTGGCGGCGGTGGCGCCGGTGATGCGGACCGCGGGATCGGCGGTGGTGTCGGCGGTGATGCCGGCAGTGGTGTCGGCGGTGGGCCGGCCGTGAGGGCCGGACGAGTCGGAGGGGAAGGAGAGCGGTGACGGAGCACGACCGGGGGCCCGGGGGCGGCGAGCGTCCCGTACGGGTGCTGCTGGCCGACGACGAGCACCTGATCCGGGGCGCGTTGGCCGCCCTGCTGGCCCTGGAGGACGATCTGCTGGTGGTCGCGGAGGCCGCGTCCGGTCCCGAGGCCCTGGCGATGGCCCGGGCGCACCGGCCCGATGTGGCGGTGCTGGACCTCCAGATGCCGGGCCAGGACGGTGTGACGGTCGCCACGACGCTGCGGACCGAACTCCCCGGCTGCCGCACCATGATCGTGACCGGGCACAGCCGCCCCGGACACCTGAAGCGGGCGCTGGCGGCAGGGGTACGCGGCTTCGTGCCCAAGACGGTCTCGGCGCAGCGGCTGGCCGAGATCATCCGCACGGTGCACGCCGGAAACCGTTACGTCGACCCGGAGTTGGCGGCCGACGCGATAAGCGCCGGGGACTCCCCGCTGACCGCCCGCGAGGCCGAACTGCTGGAACTGGCCGCGGACGGGGCGCCGATCGCGGAGATCGCCGAACGGGCGGCGCTGGCACCGGGGACGGTCCGCAACTACCTCTCCTCGGCCGCCGCGAAGCTCTCGGCGGAGAACCGTCACGCGGCCGTGCGCATCGCCCGCGAGCGGGGTTGGCTATAGTGGTCAGCGCACCGCACGGAACGCACTCCGGAAGGGCGGGCCGTGCACGGCGCACGCGGACGTAGCTCAGTTGGTAGAGCGCAACCTTGCCAAGGTTGAGGTCGCGAGTTCGAGCCTCGTCGTCCGCTCGCGAAGAAGGCCCCGATCCCAACGGATCGGGGCCTTTCCCGTGGGCCCCCGTGCCCCCGTGGCGCCGTCAGCTCCAGCGGGTGCCCGTCAGCAGCTCGTACGCCTCGACGTACCGGGCGCGGGTGCGCTCCACCACCTCGGCCGGCAGCGGAGGCGGCGGCTGCTCGCCGTTGCGGTCCCAGTCGGCCTCCGGAGAGGTCAGCCAGTCCCGGACGATCTGCTTGTCGAACGAGGGCTGGGAGCGGCCCGGCTGCCACTGGTCGGCGGGCCAGAAGCGCGAGGAGTCGGGGGTGAGCACCTCGTCGGCGAGCACCAGCCGCTCCTCCCCCTCCTCGGTGGTCTCGTGGCCGAACTCGAACTTCGTGTCGGCCAGGATGATCCCGCGCTCCCGGGCGATGTCCCGGCCGCGGGAGTAGACGGCCAGGGTGAGCTGGCGCAGTTCGGCGGCGGTGTCGGCGCCGACCCGGCGGGCGACCTCCTCGTACGGGACGTTCTCGTCGTGCTCTCCGACCTCCGCCTTGGTGGCCGGGGTGAAGATCGGTGCGGGCAGCTCGGAGCCGTCCTCCAGCCCCTCGGGCAGGGCGAGGCCGCAGACCGTGCGGGAGGCCCGGTACTCGGCCAGACCCGAGCCGGTCAGGTAGCCCCGGGCCACGCACTCGACCGGGACCATGCGCAGGGAGCGGCAGACCACCGTGCGGCCCTCCCAGTCGGCCGGGGCGCCGGGCGGCAGCTCGGTGGAGATCACATGGCCCGGCACCAGGTCTGCGAGCTGGTCGAACCACCACAGGGAGAGCTGGGTGAGGATGCGGCCCTTGTCGGGGATCTCGGTCGGCAGCACCCAGTCGTAGGCGGACACCCTGTCGCTGGCGACCATCACCAGATCGCCCGCCTCGTTCCGGTACAGGTCGCGCACCTTGCCCGTGTGCACGTGTACCAGGCCCGGCACCCGTACGGGTTCGGGCTTGTCGACGAATCCGGTCACGGCTCCTCCTGTGGCTTGGTCCAGGAGGTCCGATTCTCCCGTACGGCCCCGGTCCCCACCGGCCGGGGTCGGGCGGTCGGGTGGGACGGGCGCACGCGAACGGCCGAACCCGGCCCGGCAGCGCCCGGCGCGGCCCGGGCGGCGGGCCCGCGGGACGGGACGGACGTCAGTCGTGCTTGCAGATGCGGTCCAGGAGGTTGGCCGTGGCGCGCTGGATGCGGGGGTCGGTGTGGCCGGGGCGGTCCAGGGCCGGGGACCAGGCGAAGGTGCCGGCGGCGAAGACCAGGGCCCCGCTGGGCGCCCGGTACAGGGAGGTCTCCTGGTGGCGGCGGGCGCCGCCGGCGTCCTCGTAGGGCGAGTGGGCCAGCAGGACGCGGTCGGTGTGCAGGGGCAGGGCGGTGCGCGGGAAGTAGCGGTCGGCCTCGCCCGCGACCAGGCCGGGCAGCTCGTCCCCCTCGGCCGCCCCGGTGGCCTCCCACAGCCAGTGGCCGGCGTTCCGCACGACCAGCGGGTACGGCCGGGGCACCTGGCCGGCGTACTGGATGCCCAGCACCTGCTGCTCGGGCTCGCCCTGGTCGCGCCAGCGCAGGGAGCGGCCGGGACCGCGGTCCTTGCGGCAGGTCAGCAGCCGGTCGGGGGTGCCGGCGGGCGAGGCGGACAGCTCCACCTGCCAGTACATGGTGTTGGCGGAGAGGAAGACCAGCGAGGTGCCGCTGTCGCGGGCCTTCTCCACGGCGCGGCGCATCGGCACCGACCAGTACTCGTCGTGGCCGGGGAAGATCAGCCCGCGGTAGCGGGTGGGGTCGACGCGGCCCGCGTGCAGGTCGCGGGTGTCGGCGTAGGCGAGGTCGTACCCGTAGCGCTCGGCCCAGCGGATGAAGTCGTAGGCGTGGCCGACGTGCAGGGGCAGGCCCGCGCCCGCGTACGGCCGGTCGAAGGAGACGGTGACGGCCGCGTCCTGCTGGCCGAGCAGCCGGCCCTCCTCGTCCCAGGCGTGGTACAGGCTGGCTCCGGTGCGGCCGTCCTCGGGGAAGAGGTTGTACGCCTGCCAGGTGACGTCCGGGAGCACCAGCAGCAGGTCGCCGGGGCGCTCGTCGCGGACGGTGAACGGGACGTGCGAGCGGTGGCCGTCGGCGGTGGTCAGGACGGCGACGTAGGCGCCGGTGCTCCAGTAGTCGGGGACGGGGAGCCGCCAGGAGAGCCACCAGTGGTGGCAGGAGACGGTGCGGCCGGCGGTGAGCGGCCGGGGCTGGACGATGCCGGGCAGCCGGGGGCTGGTGGTGATCTTGGTGGCGCCCTCGCCGCCGTAGTGGCCGATGCGGTAGATGTCCACGGCGTAGGGCTGGGGCGGGTTGACCGTGATCCGGAAGTCGATGGACTGGCCGGGGGAGACCGCGCCCTCCGAGGTGAAGCCCTTGATCTGGCAGTGCACGTCGTCGGCGGTGCGCGGGACGCCGCCGGCGCGGGCCGGGCCCTCGGCCCCGTCCAGGCTGCTGTGGTCCAGGTACCAGGGGACGACGTGCCCGGTGCCGTCGAAGTAGTGCTCGCTGCACCGCAGCCAGGGCAGGGGGCCCTGGCCGAACGGATCGGTGACCGCGTGTGCGAGAGCCCCCGACTCCCAGCGCCGGACCTGCTCCGTGCCCACCTCGTCTCCCCTCCCTGGTGCCGTCCCGGTGCCCGCGTTCCGTTCCGTGCTGTCAGACACCAGCACATCACACAACGCTAACGTCCGGTCACCCCTCGTTGCGAAATGGCCGGAGTCCGCACCGCGCCCGCTCGGAAACGGCTCGTCGGGGCAGCGGAATGCCGGAAAGGTCGGCGAATGACGGGAAACGCCGGAAGCACGGAGGAGACGGAGGAGCAGGGGTGCGGGCCGGGCCGCCGTGGCCCGCCCGGTCCCGGTGCTGTCCCGATCCGTGCTGTCCCGGCCGGGTCAGACCAGGCGTATGGGCTTGTCGTGCCGTACGCCCACGGCCGTCAGCCAGTCGCGCAGGGGCTCGGGGTCGGCTTCCTCGGCGAGGGCGAGGACCGGCCTGGCCAGGTCCGAGCGGCGCTCGCCGGCCACGAGGAGGGCGGGCCCGTCCAGCCAGTCGAGCCCGGGGGCCGCTCCGGCGGTGTCCACCGCCGCGCAGCACACGGCGGCCGTGATGTGCTCGGCCAGCAGGTCGCGTCCGCCGCGCGGCGCCTGGAGCGGGAAACCGCCACCGGGCGGGAGCAGCGCGCCGTCCGCGCCGGGGAGGGGCGGGGGTACGGCGCCCGCGGCGCGGACGGCGCTCTCACGGGCCGCGTCCTCCCGGGCGAGTACGGCGCCGATCCGGGCCGCGAGCGCCTCGGTGCCGCCGTCGTCCGCGGCGGCCGTGCGCACCAGCCGGTCGATCAGCTCGTCCAGCGTCGGGTTCTCGGTGGCCCGCAGCACCGTGAAGAGGCGGGCGGCCTCGGTGCGCCAGATGCGGTCCACGACCTCCTCCGGGTACTGCGGCCAGTCCACCGGCACCCAGTCGGGGCCGGGCTCGGCCGGACCGTCGTGGAAGAGGCGCGCGGCCAGCAGCGAGACCGCACGGTCCACGGCGCCGGGCTCCTCCAGCAGGTCGCAGGCGGGACGCTCGCCCAGCCTGGTGGCGAAGCCCTCGGCCAGCCGGTCGCGCCGGGACAGCTCGGTGAGCGCGGCGACCACGCCCGCGTCCAGCCGCACGGGCCAGCGGCCGGTGCGCCAGGCGGGCAGCGCGACCCGGGTCAGCAGCCGGTCCCAGCCCGCGTACGCCAGGCCCACCTGCTCCTGGGCGACGACCCGCAGGCCGTAGTCCACCGTCTGCGCCCGGGCGGCGGCGGCCGCGGCGACCATCCGCTCCATCTCGGCGGCGTGGGCGGCCCCGGCGCGCAGCAGCAGCCGGGCGACCCAGCCGACGAAGCCGTGGGCCAGCCGCCGCGGGAGCGGGCCGCCGGCCGCGGCGGCGACCGCGGCGGCGGCGTCCAGGCCGCGGACGAAGCGCCGCGCGGCGGCGATGTCCGGGTGCGCGGACGGTCCCGTCCCGGCGACCACCGGGGCGAGCAGCGCCCGCAGCTCGGCGACGCGCATCCACCACAGGAAGGGGGAGCCGATGACGAGCACGGGCGCGTCGGAGCCGCGCGCCCCGGAGCGGGAGGGGCGCGGGAAGCGGCGGGTACGGGTGATGTGCGCCCGGTCCTCCAGCCAGCTGTCGCAGTCCGGCGTCAGGGCTATGGCCGAGGGCGGTGGCACGTCCAGCCGGTCGGCGAGGTCGCGTATCAGGCGGTACAGGTCGGGGGCGGCCCCCTCCTCGACCTGCACCGTGGGGCTCACCGCCGGACGGGCCCGGGCGATCACCGCCGCCACCGCCGCCGCCCCGGCGAGCACCAGCACGGCGAGGGGGACGGCCGCCCAGCGCACCGCGTCCCACTCGCCGCCGAGGTGGCCGGTGGCCCCTCCGGCGAGCAGGACGACGGCCGCGGCGGCGGGCAGCAGCGCGACGCCCAGCGCGGTGCCGCGCACCCGCAGGACCGCCAGCGCGTGGTCACGCGCCGACCGTGTGCCCGTTTCCGGTACTGCCACGAGTTCGCTCACCCCCTGCTGCCGTCCCCCCGCGCCTGTCACCCCCCACTGTGGCACCGGCAAGCGACATCGCAATGTGCTGTGGGCCACTTGCCGGAGCCGTCCGCGGGAACCCTAGTTGGGCCCCCCACGGACGTCAGTCGGATGATGAAGCGGTCACTCGATGGAATGGCTTTGGGTAAAGCTGGGTGCGCTGCCGCCCGCGCCGGAGGTGTCCGTTACGCGCCGCCCGTCCCGGCCGCCTCTGCCGCCTTGGCCGCGATGTCGGTCCGGTGGTGGGAGCCGGCCAGCCGGATGCGGGACACCGCCCGGTAGGCGCGCTCCCGCGCCTCGGCCAGGTCGGCGCCGGTGGCCGTGACGGACAGCACCCGGCCGCCCGCGCTGACCACCCGTCCCGCCTCGTCCCGCCGCGTGCCGGCGTGGAGGACGTACGCCCGGGGGGCGTCCTCCGCCGCGACCTCCTCCAGCCCCTCGACCGGGTCGCCCGTGCGGGGGGCGGCGGGGTAGCCCTGGGAGGCGACGACGACGGTGACGGCCGCGTCCTCGCTCCAGCGCAGCGGCGGGAACTCGGCCAGCCGCCCGGTGGCCGCCGCGTACAGCAGCCCCGACAGCGGGGTCTTCAGCCGGGCCAGGACGACCTGGGTCTCCGGGTCGCCGAAGCGGGCGTTGAACTCCACCACGCGCACCCCGCGCGAGGTGAGCGCGAGCCCGGCGTAGAGCAGCCCGGAGAACGGCGTGCCGCGGCGGCGCATCTCGTCCACGGTGGGCTGCAGGACGGTGGCCAGCACCTCGTCGGTCAGCCGGGGGTCGGCCCAGGGCAGCGGCGAGTACGCGCCCATGCCGCCGGTGTTCGGGCCCTCGTCGCCGTCGTGGGCGCGCTTGAAGTCCTGGGCGGGCCGCAGCGGTACGACGCACTCGCCGTCGGTCACGGCGAAGAGGGAGACCTCGGGGCCGTCGAGGTACTCCTCGATCACCACCCGGCCGGTTCCCTCGGCGATGCCGCAGGCCAGGGCGTGTTCGCGGGCGGCGGCGAGGTCGGCGGTGACGACGACGCCCTTGCCCGCGGCGAGGCCGTCGTCCTTGACGACGTACGGGGGGCCGAAGGCGTCGAGCGCGTCGTCGACCTCCTCGGCGGTGGTGCACACGTACGACCGCGCCGTGGGCACCCCGGCCGCGGCCATGACCTCCTTGGCGAACGCCTTGGAGCCCTCCAGCCGGGCGGCCTCGGCCGACGGGCCGAAGACGGCGATGCCGCGTGCGCGCACGGCGTCGGCGACCCCGGCGACGAGCGGGGCCTCCGGGCCCACGACGACGAGGTCGGCCCGCAGCCCGGCCGCCAGGTCGGCGACGGCCGCGCCGTCGAGCGCGTCGACGGCGTGGAGGGTCGCCACCTCCGCGATGCCGGCGTTGCCGGGCGCGCAGTGCAGCGAGGTGACGTCGGGGTCGAGGGACAGGGAGCGGCACAGGGCGTGTTCGCGGGCGCCGCTGCCGATGACGAGGACCTTCACGCCTGCACCCTATCCGCCCTCCCGGCGGCCTCCTCAGGCCCCGCCGACCCGGGCGCCGGGCGGGCACCGGGCGGCGGCGGGGCCGCGGCGCTCACCCGTTCGGGTTAAGGAAGCGGGCCTTGTATACCCGATCAGGAGCCACGTATGGGCGGAAATACCGCGAAGGCGGCAGCGCCTCCCACTTTTGGGGGTAGGAAAGGGCTTCGAGCGGTCCTTAAGTGATCCGAGCGAGGGCTTTGTTGGGAGTGGCGGGTGAGTCAGCCGGAGATGCGGCCCGAGGCAGGCGGCGGCACGGGGCGGGGCGGACGCAGGGACTTGCGGAGGGATCTGCTCGGGCGGCCGTTCCCCCTGGGGGACTGGGGTGAGCCCGCCGAGCGGCTGGACGAGCTGTACCGGTGGGCCGAGGAGGGGGCGCTGGAGATCGCGGAGTGGTACCTGGCCGACCGGGTGTGGAAGCGCCGGGGCGCCCGGGCGCTGCGGGCGGGGACGGCCGCGGGGGTGGCCGCCGGGGCCGCGCTGCCGCTGCTGGAGCTGACCGGCACGGTGCGGGGGGCGGCCGTGTGGTCCTTCCTGGCGCTGCTGGCGGCCGCCGTGTGCGCGGGGTGCGACCGCTGGTTCGGGCTGACCTCCGGCTGGATGCGGGACGTCGCCACCGCGCAGGCCGTGCAGCGGCGGCTGGAGGTGCTCCAGTACGACTGGGCGTCGGAGTGCGTGCGGGAGGTGCTGGGGCCCACCGAGGGGACGGCGAGCGAGGCCGCCGAGCGGTGCCTGGGGGTGCTGCGGCGGTTCACGGAGGACGTGACCGAGCTGGTGCGGGGCGAGACGGCCTCCTGGATGGTGGAGTTCCGCTCCGGCCCGGCGCCCCTGGGCACCCAGTCGCTGACGGCGGCCGGCTGGGGCTCGCGCGCCCGGGACGCCGCCGCTCCGCAGCCGGCGGGCCGCTTCCCGCTCCCGCCGGGCGTACGGCCGAGCATGCCGCGGCAGCGGCCCCCGGAGGGGCCGCGCTGATCCGGGCTGATCCGGGCCGGCCCGCTCCGGTCCGGGCCGGCCCGGCGGTCCCCGGGGCGCCCCGCTAGCTGAAGACGATCATGGAGCCCTGCGCCAGGCTCCGGGTGGCCGCGGCGTGCAGGCCCAGCCAGACGTGGCGCTCCCGCGCGAAGGGACCGCCGTCGTACGCGATGGCGGCCGCGGGCTCCTCCAGCTCCGTGGGGCGGACCGGCGGCGCCGGGGCGGGCGGCGGGTTGGCGGGGTCGATGCCCAGGTACGGCGCCACCGCCTCCAGTTCGCGCAGCAGCCCGTGGCTGGAGCCCAACGGGCCGCCGCCGGCGAGGAGTTCGTCGTCGTAGAGCGGATGGGCGAAGTCGACCGGCACGTACGCGCCCGCGTGGTCGTAGTGCCAGACCAGGTGCGACTGCTGAGCCGTGGGGGCGAACATCTCCAGCAACTGCTGGTAGTCCCCGCCGAGCTCGTCGACCGGGGTGACCTCCAGGCCGCAGAGCTGGAGCAGGTAGGCGCGGCGCAGGAAGTGCAGCGCCTCGTAGTCGAAGCCCGCGACGGGGGCCACGTCGCCGGAGAGGCCGGGCATGTAGCCGTAGACGGGGACCGGCGGCAGGCCAGCGGCGCCCAACGCCCTGTCGTACGCCGCCAGTTCCTCGGCGAAGGGGTTGTCGGGGCTGTGGCACAGCACGTCGACGAGAGGCACCAGCCAGAGGTCACAGGCCAAGGAGTGCTCCAATGCGGCGGACGGGCACGGCGGACGGCGCTGCGCGGCCCGGCCGCCGGTGCACCGGTCGGAACGGTTCGTTCACAGGGTGCGGAACAGCGTAGTGCCGTTCACCCGAGCTTTTCGACGAGTGCGAGGGAGTGTTCGTCGGACGCGGCGATGATGCGTTCGACCGCGGCGGTGTCCCGGCGCTCCACGGCGTCGACCAGTTCGCAGTAGTCCGCCCACAACGAGCCCCGCAGGCCGGGCTGTTCGCGCAGGTGGGGCACCGCGAAGACCCAGCACTGCACGCGCAGCCGGTCGAGGAAGTCGGAGATGTAGGGGTTGCCGACCAGCTCGCCCAACTCCCGCCAGAAGCGCAGGTCGTAGCCGATGAGCACGTCCAGGTCCCCGGCGAGCGCGGCCCGTTCGGCCGCCTCGGCGCGGCGGCGCACGGAGGCGAGTTCCTCGCTGCCGCGACCGGGCGGGACGAGGGCCGCCGAGCGGCGGAAGACGCCCTCGATGACGAGGGTGCGCGCCTCCACCATGGCCCGGTAGTCGTCGGGGGTGAACACGTGGACGCGGAAGCCGCGGTGCTGCTCCACGTCCAGCAGGCCCTGTGCGGACAGATCGACGAGCGCCTCGCGCACGGGGGTGGCGGAGACCCCGTACTGTTCGGCGATCTCCTTGACGGTGAACCCCTTCCCCGCCGGGAGCCGCCCGGCGAGCACCTCGTCGCGCAGCGCGTCCGCGATCTGCGCGCGCAGCGTGCTGCGCTGGATCACGGGCGCCTCCTCGTGGGTCGGGACGTCCGGGTGCCGACGCCGTCGCTCGTCCGCACCTCGCATTTCGATTTTCTCAAGAGGTCAGCCTAACCCCCGAACATTGACAGCATGCTGTCGAAATGACAGGATGTTGTCATACCGACCGGGAATCCGGTCCGAGGAGGAGCCATGGAACGCAAGACCGTGCACGTCGCCGTCTACGACACCCTGGCCGACTGGGAGATCGGTCACGCGACCGCTCACCTGACGGGCGCCGGGCACCACGTGGTGTACGTGGGCGAGAGCGGCGAACCGGTGATCACCATGGGCGGCATGCAGGTGGTGCCCAACCTGTCCATCGTCGACCTGCACCCCGACGACAGCGCGCTGCTGATCGTGCCGGGCGCCGGCGCGTGGGAGAAGGTCATCCCGCCCTTCGCCTCCGCCGCCCGCGGCTTCCTCGACGCGGGGGTGCCGGTCGCGGCGATCTGCGGGGGCGTGACGGCGCTGGCCAAGGAGGGGCTGCTCGACGACCGCGACCACACGGGCGCGGCGCCCGAGGTGCTGGCCGCGACCGGCTACCGGGGCGGCGACCGCTACCGCGAGGCCG
Organism: Streptomyces sp.; assembly: GCF_035644915.1. Taxonomy (GTDB): domain Bacteria; phylum Actinomycetota; class Actinomycetes; order Streptomycetales; family Streptomycetaceae; genus Streptomyces. The sequence goes on along the minus strand of NZ_DASQNP010000085.1, from coordinate 31,988 downwards.
ACGCGTACACCGACGGCGACCTGATCACCGCCGGACCCACCGAGCCGGTCGCCTTCGCCCGGGAGATCCTCGCCCGGCTGGAGGTCTTCCCGCCCGACGTCCTCGACGCCTGGTTCCGGCTGTTCCGGCACTCGGAGGCGGACGCGTACGCGGTGCTGGCGGCCTACGAGAACGCGAGCGGCACGGATGCCGTGAGCGAGGCGCACAGCGCGCACGGCGAGAGCGGGACGGCATGAGCGCTCCCGAGCTGCTGTCGGACACGGCGCTGGCCGTCTTCCGGCTGAACGGCCAGTTCCTCGCCGTCGCCGAGCGGCTGGCCCGGCCCGCCGGGCTGACCGCCACCTGGTGGCAGGTGCTCGGCGCGGTGCTGCGCGAGCCGCTGCCGGTGGCCGGGATAGCCCGGGTGATGGGCATCACCCGGCAGAGCGTGCAGCGCGTCGCCGACCTGCTGGTCGAACGCGGCCTCGCGACGTACGAGCCCAACCCCGCGCACCGCCGCGCCAAGCTGCTCGCCCCGACCGACGAGGGGCGCGCGGCCGTCGAGCGGATCGCGCCGGGCCACGCGGAGTTCGCCGCGCGGCTGGACGAGGCGCTGGGCGGCGAGGAGGGCTTCGCCGAGGTGCGCGACGCGCTGGAGCGGCTGTCGAAGGCGCTGGACACCCTGGCGGTGCCGGAGCGGTGAGACGCCTCCGGCGGTCGGTGGACGGAACGGGTGGGGGCGCGCCGTATGGAACGGCGCGCCCCCGCCCGGTGGCGCCCGGTGGCCCGTGGGCCGGCCGGTGGATCAGAGGAACGAGTTGATCTGGATCGTCTCGTCGCGGCCCGGACCGACCCCGATGGCGGAGATCGGCGCGCCCGACATCTCCTCCAGGGCCTTCACGTAGTTCTGCGCGTTCTTCGGCAGGTCCTCGAAGGTCTTGGCCTTGGAGATGTCCTCCGACCAGCCCGGCAGCATCTCGTAGACCGGCTTGGCGTGGTGGAAGTCGGTCTGGCTGTACGGCATCTCCTCCACCCGCCGGCCGTCGATCTCGTACGCGACGCACACCGGGATCCGCTCCCAGCCGGTGAGCACGTCCAGCTTGGTGAGGAAGAAGTCGGTGAGCCCGTTGACGCGGGTGGCGTACCGGGCGATCACCGCGTCGAACCAGCCGCAGCGCCGGTCGCGGCCGGTGGTGACGCCCCGCTCGCCGCCGATCCGGCGCAGCCTCTCCCCGTCCTCGTCGAACAGCTCGGTCGGGAACGGACCGGCGCCCACCCGCGTGGTGTAGGCCTTGAGGATGCCGATCACCCTGTTGATCCTCGTCGGACCGACGCCCGAGCCGGTGCAGGCACCGCCGGCCGTCGGGTTGGAGGAGGTCACGAACGGATAGGTGCCGTGGTCCACGTCGAGCAGCGTGCCCTGGCCGCCCTCGAAGAGGACGACCTTGCCCTCGTCCAGGGCGTTGTTGAGGACCAGCGTGGTGTCGCAGACGTAGTCCCCGATCCGCTCCGCGTAACCGAGCAGCTCCTCGACGACCTGTTCGGCGACGATGGCGCGGCGGTTGTAGAGCTTGGCGAGGACCTGGTTCTTGTAGTCCAGCGCCGCCTCGACCTTCTGCGTCAGGATCGACTCGTCGAACAGGTCCTGGACGCGGATGCCCACCCGGTTGATCTTGTCGGCGTACGTGGGGCCGATGCCGCGGCCGGTGGTACCGATCCTCCGCTTCCCCAGGAAGCGCTCGGTCACCTTGTCGAGGGTCGTGTGGTACGGCGTGATCAGGTGCGCGTTGCCGCTGATGAGCAGCTTGGATGTGTCGACGCCACGCTCGGCGAGTCCGTCCAGCTCGGAGAACAGGACCGCCGGGTCCACGACGACGCCGTTGCCGATGACCGGGGTACACCCCGGGGAGAGGATGCCGGAGGGGAGCAGGTGCAGCGCGTACTTCTGGTCGCCGACGACGACGGTGTGGCCGGCGTTGTTGCCGCCCTGGTAGCGCACCACGTAGTCCACTGAGCCACCGAGCAGGTCGGTGGCCTTTCCCTTGCCTTCATCACCCCACTGAGCGCCGAGCAGCACAAGTGCGGGCACAGGCGTACACCCCTTCCCGTCGGGGCATGTCCAACGTGCGTGTCGGCCACGCGCCGTCCAAGAGCCGTCGGACCGGTGCCCCGAATCGACGAAGCCCCTGGCGCAACAGCGACAGGGGCTCTTGCACCGAGAGATTACCGGACTCCTCCGACGGGAGGCGAACGCGACAGTTCCGGCCGCACCCCCGTCGTTCCCCCCGTTCCCCGCCCCTCCCGCCGACCCCCGTCCAACTCCCGTCGAGATCCAGCCAGTTCCCTGCCAGCTCCCTGCCAGCTCCCGTCGGCTCCCACCGTGGACGCCCCTGAGGAAGGACCGAGGTGCCGGTTCCGCATCCGCTGCTCGTGCTCATCGACCCCCTCGCCCGCCGCGCGGACGGGGAATCCGTACGGATAGCCAAGGACGTGCTGTGCGCGGGCGCGCCCGGGGTGAAGGTGTCCCTGCCGGACGGGCCCGAGGAGCTCGCCCGGGCCCTCGCCCGCCGGGGCCGCCGGCATCCGGTGGTCATCGGTGACGACCGGTCCCTGCTGCGGGCGGTGCGGCTGCTGCACCTGGAGCGCGAGCTGCCCCACTGCGGCCTGTCGGTGGTGCCGGTGGGGCGGCCGGGGGCGGTCGCGCTGGCCGCCTCGCTGGGCGTGCCGCTGGACGCGGTGCGGGCGGCGCGGGCCGTGCTGGAGGGCGTGGAACAGCGCTTCGACCTGCTGATAGACGACAGCGGCGGGGTGGTGCTCGGAGCCTTGCGCATCCCGCCGGTGCGGGAGAGACCGGAGCGCGCCGCGCGCGGGGCGCTGGACCGCTGCCGCTCCCTGGTGCGCACCCTGGCCCTGCCCGCGCCGGGGGCGGAGGCGCCGCGGCTGCGCGTGGAGGCGGACGGGGTGCTGCTGGCCGACCTCGACCACCCGGTGGAGCGGGTCTCCCTCGCGCCGGGCGGCGGCCTCGCGGACGTCGTCGTACGGCAGCGGTCGGTGCCCGAGCCGGTGCGGGTGCGGGCCCGGACGGTCACGGTGTCCGGGCCGCACTTCCGCTACCGCGCCGACGCGGTGGTCTCCGGCCCGGTCCACACCCGCACCTGGACGGCGCACCCCTCCGCCCTGCGGCTGACCGTCCCGTCCCCGCGCTCCCTCTCTCCGACGTCCTGACGCCCGCCGTCCCGGGCTCCAAACGGCCCGAAAGGCCCGGCGTGCGCCCGGGGCGCTCAGCGGGAGGGCACGGAACCGGCGGTGCCCTCCTCCTCGCCGGACCGCAAGGCCTCGCGGTGGGCGTACCAGCGGTCCATCATCCGGGACAGCTCGCTCCGCAGAAACGCGAAGAACTCCGCCGTCTCCGCGAGGCGGCGGCCCGCCGGGGAGTCGGGACCGACGGCCTTGACGCCCCGCTCGAAGGTGGCGATCCAGCGCCCCAGCAGCGCGTCGCGGTCGGCGACCGCCGCGTACCAGGTGTCCGCGTGCGCGCGGTAGCGCTCGCGGCGCGAGCCGGGCTCACGCTCACGGGTGATCAGGTGCACCTGGGAGAGGTAGCGGACGGCGCCGGAGACGGCTGCCGGGCTGACCCGGAGGCGTTCGGAGAGTTCCGCGGAGCCGAGCGCGCCGGAGGGCTCGACCAGCAGGCAGGCGAAGACCCGCGAGGCCATGCGCTGCATGCCCGCCTCGGTCAGCTCCGCCGCGAAGCGCTCGACGAAGTCGGCGACCTCGGCGCCGTAGGGCTGCGTCGTGTTCGGCTTGTCCGGCTTCTCGTTCTCCACCACGGGTTCATCCTCCCAGGCCGCGGAGACCGGGTCACCCTGGATTTTTTTAACTTCACATTCTTCTGAAGTAAGCGTAGCTTCGTAATCATGACCAAGGCGACCACAGCCATCTCGGTGTCCGGTCTCGTCAAGACCTTCGGCCGGACCCGCGCCCTCGACGGCCTCGACCTGGAGGTCCGCACCGGTGAGGTGCACGGCTTCCTCGGGCCCAACGGATCGGGGAAGTCCACCACCATCCGGGTCCTGCTGGGCCTGCTGCGCGCCGACGGGGGCACCGCCCGACTGCTGGACGGCGATCCCTGGCGCGACGCCGTCGACCTGCACCGGCGCGTGGCGTACGTGCCCGGCGACGTCACCCTGTGGCGCAACCTCTCCGGCGGCGAGGTGATCGACCTCTACGGCCGGCTGCGCGGCGGGCTGGACCGGCGGCGCCGCGACGAGCTGCTGGAGCGCTTCGAGCTGGACCCGACCAAGAAGGGGCGGACGTACTCCAAGGGCAATCGGCAGAAGGTCGCCCTGGTCGCCGCCCTCGCCTCCGACGTGGAGCTGCTGATCCTGGACGAGCCGACCTCCGGGCTCGACCCGCTGATGGAGGGCGTCTTCCGGGACTGCGTCGCCGAGGAGCGCGAGCGGGGGCGGACGGTGCTGCTGTCCAGCCACATCCTCAGCGAGGTCGAGGCGCTGTGCGACCGGGTCAGCATCATCCGCAAGGGCGTCACCGTCGAGAGCGGCACGCTCGCCGACCTGCGGCACCTGACCCGTACGTCCGTCAGCGCCGAACTGGCGAGCGAGCCGGGCGGACTCTCCGGCCTGCCCGGTGTGCACGACCTGTCCGTACAGGGCACGCGGGTGCGGTTCCAGGTGGACACCGACAAGCTGGACGCCGTGCTGCGGCGGCTCTCCGAATCCGGCATCCGCAGCCTGACCAGCACCCCGCCCACCCTGGAGGAGCTGTTCCTGCGGCACTACCAGGACGAGGCCGCCCCGGACGGCGCGGAGGCCGGCACCCGCGGCGCCGGCGAGGACGAGAAGGCGATCGCGTCGTGACCACCCTGACCCACGAGACCCCCCGGGCGTCCGCCGCCGACCGCGGCTCCCGCCGCGACCTGGCCGGGACGGGCACGCTGCTGCGGCTCGCACTGCGCCGCGACCGCGTGATGATCCCGGCGTGGGTGCTCCTGCTCTCCCTGGCGGTCGTGCAGACCGCCACCGCGCTCGACCAGTTCTACGACTCCGCCGCCGACCGCGCCGGGCTGGCCCGGTCGATGAACGGCAACGGCTCGATGCGCGCCCTGTACGGCCCGGTGTTCGGCGACTCGCTCGGCGCCCTGACCGCGTGGCGCATGCTGGCCTTCGGAACGGCGCTCACCGCCATCATGAGCCTGACCATCGTGGTGCGGCACACCCGTGAGGAGGAGGAGACCGGCCGCCAGGAGCTGCTCTCCTCGGCGATGGTCGGCCGCCGGGCCCCGCTCACCGCCGCCCTGCTCGCCGCCGGGATCGCCAACGCGGCGGTCGCCGCCCTCACCGCCCTCGGCCTGGTCGCCGTCGGACTGCCCGGGACGGGCTCGCTCACGATGGGACTCGCGCTCGGCTGCACCGGCCTCGCCTTCGCCGCCGTCGCCGCCATCGCCGCGCAGCTCACCGAGAGCGCCCGGCTCGCCAAGGGGCTGACCGGTGCCGTGCTCGGTGCCGCGTTCATCCTGCGCGCGGCCGGGGACGCCCGGCAGTCCGCCGCGCAGGAGGGCTCCTCGGCGCTGACCTGGCTCTCGCCGCTGGGCTGGGCGGAGAACCTCCGGCCGTTCGCGGACGAGCGCTTCGCCGCACTGCTGTCGACGCTCGCCCTGTGCGCGGCGGCAACCGCCGCCGCGTACGGGCTGGCCGGGCGGCGCGACGTCGGCGCGAGCTTCCTGGCCACCCGGCCCGGCCCGGCCGCCGGCCGGATCGGCGGCCCCTACGGGCTGGCCTGGCGGCTCCAGCGGGGCTCGCTGTTCGGCTGGGCCGCCGGCTTCGCCCTGGCCGGCCTCGTCTTCGGCGGCGTGGCCGAGGGCGCGGCCGACCTGGTCGGCGACAACGAGCAGGCCCGCGAGGTCTTCGAGCGGATGGGCGGGGCACGGGGCCTCACCGACGCCTTCCTCGCCGCCCTGGCGGGGCTGTTCGGCATGGTGGCCGCGGTCTACTCGGCCGGCGCCGTGCTGCGGATGCGCGGCGAGGAGACCTCCGAGCGCGCCGAGCCGGTCCTCGCCGGTGCCGTGCCGCGGCTGAGCTGGACGGCCGGCCACCTGCTCTTCGCCTTCGCCGGGGCGGCCGTCCTGCTCGGTGCCAGCGGCCTGACCATGGGCCTGAGCTACGGTCTGGCCGCCGGCGACCCGGGCGCGGTGTGGCGGGTGACCGGCGCGGTCCTGGCGCAGGCACCCGCCGTGTGGGTGCTCACCGGGGTGACGGTGCTGCTCTTCGGCGCCCTTCCCGCGGCGAGCGCGACGGCGTGGGGACTGGTCGGCGCCGCCCTCGCCCTCGGCTGGCTCGGCCCGGCGCTGGACCTGCCGCAGGAGGTCATGAACCTCACCCCGTTCAGCCACCTGCCCAAGCTGCCGGGCGGGGAGGCGACCGCGGGGCCGTACCTGTGGATGCTGCTGCTCGCGGCCGGGCTGACGGCGGCCGGGCTCGCCGCGTTCCGCCGCCGCGACATCGGCTGAGGCACCGGCCAGGCGGGCACCGGTGGCACCGGCCGGTGCCGCCTGGCCGGTCAGCGCCGCGCGGTGATGCGGTCCTCCTGGAGGGAGGTCAGCCGCAGCACCACCAGGATCGCCAGGACCGTGGACGGGACGGCCAGCAGGTCCAGGAGGATGGCCAGGGCCACGGTGCCCTCCGCGTCCTCGACGCTGGTCGCCTCGTACCAGTTCTCCCAGGAGAACAGCAGCCCGCCGACCATGCCGATCAGCCACAGCGTCCACCAGCCGTTGAGCAGGCCGCGGTTGCTGCTCTGCCGGGGCCCGTACCAGCCCGCCGGGGACGCGCCCGGATCGCTGCGGTCGCAGATGTCGTTGATGATCTGCTTGGGCATGAAGAACCAGACCACCGGGACGAGCCAGGAGAGGATCGCCCACGCAGGGTCGTACCGGACGCCTCCGGGGGCGAACGCCTCGGCGTTCATCCGGACCCGCCAGAACCACACCAGCCACAGCACGACCACCGGCAGGGAGAACAGCGTGGTGAGGGCGGCCATCACGTCGGAGGTCGTCTTCAGCGACTCGTAGTCGAAGTCCCCGCCGTAGCTGTAGAAGCTGCTCACCGACAGCGCCTCCAGCTCGTTGTAGAGGCGGACGTCGAGCCCGAACTGCACCAGCGTGCACAGCAGCAGCGCGCTCAGCGCCGCGCACAGCCACAGGGACAGCCCGCGCGCCGACCGCGCGGCACCGGGGCGGGCCGCCCCGTGCGCCGGGTAGGAGGAGGTGGCGTTCGGCGGGGGCGTGGAGTGCCACGGCCGGCCGGCCGTCGGCCCGTACCCGCCGGCGGCCGGCCCGGTGGCCGGCGCCGAGGGGTACGAGGGCGGGGGCGGGGTGCTCAGCGGGCCGGGCCCGGGGAACCCCGCGGTCGGCGGGACGGTCGGTGCGGGCGGCGGGGTGGCCGAGGCCGTGGCCGTGGCGGCGGGACGCGCGAACGCGCCGGCCGCGGTGGCGTCCGGGTCCTCGCTGTCCAGCAGCCGGACGGCGTGGCGGCCGAGCTGGGCCAGCACCTCACCGGGCAGCCAGGGGCCGCCCGCCGGCGCGTGCTCCCCGACACGGGCGGCGAGGTCGTCCAGCGTGGGCCGGGCCGCGGCGTCCTTGGCCAGGCAGTCCTCCACCAGCCGGCGCAGCGGACCGGACAGCCCGCCCAGGTCCGGCGGCTCCTCGGCGATGCGGAACATCAGCGCGTGGAATCCGCTGTCGGCCGTGCCGAACGGCAGCCGGCCGGTCGCGGCGTAGGCGAGCACCGAGCCCAGGCAGAAGACGTCGCTGGCCGGGGTGACCCGCTCGCCCCGCACCTGCTCGGGCGACATGAAGCCCGGGGAGCCGATGACCGCGCCGGTCTGGGTCAGCCCGCTCTCGGTGACCGAGTCCAGCGCGCGGGCGATACCGAAGTCGATCACCTTCGGTCCGTCGATGGTGACCAGTACGTTCGACGGCTTCAGGTCGCGGTGGACCAGCCCGGCGCCGTGGATCGCCCGCAGCGCCTCGATCAGTCCGGCGGCCAGCGCGTACACCGAGTGCTCCGGCAGCGGGCCGTAGTCCTCGTCCACCACCGCCTGCAGGGACGGCCCGGCGATGTAGCCGGTGGCCACCCACGGCGTCGCGGCGTCGGTGTCGGCGTCCAGCACCGGCGCCGTCCACTCGCCCCCGACCCGCCGGGCGGCGACGACCTCCTTGGCGAAGCGCTCCCGGAAGGCGGGCTGGCGGGCCAGCTCCTCCTGGACGACCTTCACCGCGACCGTACGGCCGCGCTCGGAGCGGGCCAGGTAGACCCGTCCCATTCCGCCGGCACCCAGCCGGCCCAGCAGTCGGTACGCGCCCACCCAGCGCGGGTCCCCGTCCCCCAGTGGTTCCATCGCGCGCGGCTCCTCCCCGTTCACCTCGTGCGTTGAGGATAGAGGTGCGAGGCACCCCGGTGGCCTCGGCGTAGCCGACGGCAACCGATCCGTGATCGGCCCCGCCGCCTCCGGCGCCTCCGGACCACTGAGGCGACCGCCCCGGGGGTGCCCCCGGGGGTGCCCTCAGCCGCCGGGGGTGATGAGCCCCGACTCGTACGCGAAGACGGCCGCCTGGGTGCGGTCGCGCAGCCCCAGCTTGACCAGCACCCGGCTGACGTGGGTCTTCACCGTGGACTCGGCGACGACGAGCCGGTCGGCGATCTCGGTGTTGGACAGGCCCTGGGCGACGAGCGCGAGGACCTGCGTCTCGCGCTCGGTGAGCGCCCCGACGCGCTCCCTGAGCGGGGCGCGCGGCCCCGCGGCCGCGGCCAGCCGGGAGAACTCCTCGATCAGCCGCCGGGTGACCGTCGGCGCGAGCAGCGCGTTGCCGTCCGCCACCGTCCGCACGCCGTCGGCGAGCTGGCGGGCGGAGGCGTCCTTGAGCAGGAAGCCGCTCGCCCCTGCGCGCAGCGCCTGGTAGACGTACTCGTCCAGGTCGTAGGTGGTCAGGATCAGCACCCGGGTCGCGGCGCCCGAGGCGCAGATCTCGCGGGTGGCCTCCAGGCCGTTGAGCACGGGCATCCGGATGTCCATCAGCACCACGTCCGGGGCCAGTTCGGCGACCTTCTCCACGGCCTGGCGCCCGTCGACCGCCTCCCCGACGACCTCGATGTCCGGCTGGGCGTTCAGCAGGACGGAGAAGCCCTCGCGGACCATCATCTGGTCGTCGGTGATCACCACGCGCACCGGGGTGCGGGGGCCCTCCGCCGCCGGGGTCAGCACACCGTCCCCCCGCCGGCCGCGGCGACCGCCGCCTCCGCTCCCGCCCCGGGCTCCGGCTCCACCGGCAGGAACGCCTCCACCACGAAGCCGCCGTCGTCCGTGGCCTCCGCGGTCAGCCCGCCACCGAGCATCGCCGCCCGTTCCCGCATCCCCAGCAGACCGTGCCCGGTGCCCCGGGAGGCCCGGGACGCCCGGGCCGCTTCCGCCGGCGGGCCGTTGACGATCCGCAGGCCCAGCCCCACCGGCACGTAGCCCAGCTCGACACGGGCGCTCGCGCCGGGCGCGTGCCGCAGGGCGTTGCTCAGCGCCTCCTGCACGATGCGGTACGCGGACAGCTCCACGCCCTGCGGCAGCGTCCGCACGCTCCCGGTCGTCACCGATTCCACCTCCAGCCCGGCCCGGCGCACGTTGGCCAGCAGGTCGTCCAGCTCGGCGAGGGTGGGCTGCGGGGCCTCCGGGCCCCAGCCGTCCAGGTCGGCGGGCAGGTCGGCCCGCACCACGCCCAGGACGCGGCGCAGCTCGGTCAGGGCCGTGACGGCGTTCTCCCGGATGGTGGCCAGGGCCGCCACCAGCTCCTCGGGAGGGTCCTGCACCCGGTAGGGGGCCGCCTCCGCCTGGATGGCGACGACGGACATGTGGTGGGCGACCACGTCGTGCAGCTCGCGGGCGATCGTGGTGCGCTCCTCCAGCAGCGTGCGCCGGGAGCGCTCCTCCTCCACCACCGCCACCTGCTCGACGACCTGCCGCCGCGACTCGCGCCAGCCGCGCACGGCCAGCAGCAGGGTGAGCGCGACCCCGGAGACGTACGCCATGTCGGCGACACCCGATTCCTGCCCGCGCACGTTCAGGTCGATGAACCCGCCGACCAGCACGGTCAGCAGCCACAGACAGGCCGCGACCCGGGGCCGGAAGCGGGCGGCGACGACCAGCAGCACCACCAGGTACGAGATGAACGCGGACCCCGTCCAGGGCCAGGAGCCCCCGGGACTCTCGTACGCCAGCGCCATCACGGGCACCCCGGCCAGCGACAGCCAGAAGGCGCCGACCGGCCGGAAGAGCAGCATGACCAGCGGCGCCCCGAGGAGCAGCGCGCGGACGAAGGCCGCGTCACCGTCGTAGGAGACATCGATCTCGACGGTCATCAGCAGCAGCGCCAGGGCCCCGAGGACCAGGTGCGGCAGCCAGCGGACGCGGTCGCGCACGGCCGCGGGCAGCCGGCGCAGGAAGGGGGCGTCCTCCGGCAACGGGAGGAGCGGCCGGAACGCGAAGGCCCCGGTCAGCAGGTCCTCGCGCAGGCCGCGCAGGACGTCGCGGGCCGCTCCCGGCTCGGTGTGCGGCGCGGGGGGCGGGGCGGTGGGCGGGATCGTCTTCGTCGTCTCGGTCACGCCGACGACCCTATGGACCGCGGCCGTCCCGGTCGTCCGCCCGCGGTCGCATCCGCGGAGGTCCGTCTCAGGTACTACGCCGGTCCTTCCGCGGTGCCTCCGCCGGTCCTGCGGCCCCTGCCGCCGGCTCCGTCTCCGGCCCCGCCGCAGCCCCTGCCACCAGCTCCGACACCAGCCGTCCGAAGGCGGCCGTGCCCGGGGTGACGGGCGCGTAGTGGCCGGTGCCGGGCAGCTCGGTCAGCCGGGCGCCGGTGGCGGCGGCGTAGCGGCGGGACAGTTCCACGGGGACGTCCGCGTCCTCGGTGCCGTGGAGCAGCGTCACGGCGACCGCGGCGGGATCCGGCGGCGGCAGCAGCATCGGGTCGGCCTCGGGCAACCGGTCCGCGACCCGATCCGCCCCGCCCAGCAGTTCGGCGACCGCGCCCCCGCTCAGTCCCAGCTCGTGGGCGCGGGCGAGGTCGGCGACCGGGGCGACGGCGACGACCGTCCCCGTGACCAGTCCGCGGGCCGCCGCCCACAGCACGAGGTGACCGCCCGCCGAGTGGCCGACCAACGCCCGTACCTCCCCGGACCCGGCAAGGTGTGCCAAGGCGTGCTCGACGTCCTCGAAGGTCCCCGGCCAGCCGCCGCCTCCGCCGACGCGCCGGTACTCCACCAGCGCCACCCGCAGCCCGTGCCCGTCCGCCAGCACGGCGGCCAGCGGGGAGAGGTGGACGCGGTCGTACGCCTCGCGCCAGAAGCCGCCGTGCAGGACGGCCACCAGGGGCGCGTCCCCGGGGCCGTACAGGTCGATCACCTGCGAGGGGTGGGGGCCGTACCGCTCGGAGACGGGCGGCGCCACCGGAGCCAGGCCCAGCAGCGCCGCCTCCTCCGCATCGTTGACGGACCCGTCGACGGTCGCCACGGTCAGGCGGCGCGTCCGGCCAGCACCTCGCCCAGCACGCGGGCGGCGCGCTCGGCGTCGGCGAAGGACGTGTACAGCGGGGTGAAGCCGAAGCGCAGCACGTCCGGGCGGCGGAAGTCGCCCACCACCCCGCGCCTGATCAACTCCTCCATCACCGCGCCCGCGTCCGCGCAGCGCAGCGCGATCTGGCTGCCGCGCCGGGCGTGCTCGACCGGGGTGACGCACTCCACGCGCCCGGCCGGCACGTAGCTCCCCACGCAGCGCAGGAAGAAGTCCGTCAGCGCCAAGCTCTTGGCGCGTACGGCCCCGATGTCCACGCCGTCCCAGACCGTCAGCGCCTCCTCCAGCGCCAGCATGGACAGGATGTCCGGCGTCCCGACCCGGCCCCGGAGCGCCCCGTCGGCGGGTTCGTACTCGTGGCTCATGCCGAACGGGTCGGCGTGCGAGTTCCAGCCGGGCAGCGGCGAGTCGAAGCGCGGCTGGAGGTCGCGGCGGACGTAGAGGTACGCGGGGGCGCCGGGGCCGCCGTTGAGGTACTTGTACGTGCAGCCGACCGCGAGGTCCACGCCGTGCTCGTCGAGCCCGACCGGGAGGGCGCCCGCGCTGTGGCACAGGTCCCACACCGCGTACGCCCCCGCCTCGTGGACGGCGGCGGTGATGCCGGGCAGGTCGTGCAGCTCGCCGGTGCGGTAGTCCACGTGGTTCACCAGGACCGCTGCGGTGCGGGGGCCGACGGAGCCGGGGATGCCGTCGGCGGGCAGCGCGCGGACCGCCGCGCCGGTCAGCCGGGCGGCGGAGGCGGCGATGTAGCCGTCGGTGGGGAAGGTCGTGGCGTCGACCAGCAGATCGGTGCGGGCCGGGTTGTCCTCGCGGGCGAGGCGGAGTGCGGCGACGACCGCCTTGAGCACGTTGACGCTGGTGGAGTCGCCGACCACGATCTGGCCGGGCGCGGCACCGACGAGCGGGGCGATCCGGTCGCCGATCCGCTCGGGCGCGGTCCACCAGCCGGACTCGGTCCACGAGCGGATGCGCAGCCGCCCCCACTCGCGCTCCACCACCTCCGCGACGCGGGCGGGCACGGTACGGGGCAGCGCCCCGAGGGAGTTGCCGTCGAGGTAGACGACGCGCTCGCCGTTCTCGTCGTCGAGGACGAAGCCCTCGCGCCTGTCCCTCAGCTCGTCGGCGGCGTCCAGCTTGGCCGCCTCCTCGCGCAGGACGGCCGCCGGGCCCCCGGGCAGATCGGGCTCAGACATGGCTACGGGCCGTCCACAGCTCGGGGAAGACGTTCTTGCGGGCGCGCTTCTCCAGCCAGGCCACGCCCGCGGAGCCGCCGGTGCCCTGCTTGGCGCCCATCGCGCGGCGGGTGGCCACCAGGTGGTCGTTGCGCCAGCGCCAGACCAGCTCGGCGACCTCGGTCAGCGCCTCGCCCAGGCGCAGCAGGTCGCTGTCGGGATCGCCGGAGTAGATCCGCGCCCAGACCTCCTCGACCTGCGGGTCGGGCTCGTAGCGCAGGGAGACGTCCCGGTTCAGCACGGACTCGGGGACCGCCTCGCCGCGGCGGGCGAGGTAGCGCAGCACCTCGTCGTACAGGCTCGGCTCGTGCAGCGCCTTCTCCAGCTCGGCGTACGCCCGGGGGGCGCCGCGGTGCGGGACGAGCATGGACGCGGACTTCTCGCCGAGCAGGAACTCCATCCGCCGGTACATCGCGGACTGGAAGCCGGATCCCTCGCCGAGGGCGGCCCGGTAGGAGTTGAACTCCGCCGGGGTCAGGTGGGCCAGCGGCTCCCAGGAGGCGTTGAGCGAGGTCAGCTCGTACGTGGAGCGCTTGAGCGCCGCCAGCGCCGTGCGCAGGTCGTCCTCGCGCAGCGCCTGGGCGGCGGTGTGCCACTCGTGGACGATGACGGTGAACCACAGCTCCATGACCTGCGTGGTCACCAGGAAGGCCATCTCTCCGGGGTCGTCGGAGAGGGGGTGCTGGAGGTGGGTGAGGACGTCCGCCTTCACGTAGTCCTCGTACGGTGTGGTGCCCGCGAAGTCGAGGTTCGGAGCCTCCGGACCGAGGTCGCTCCCCGTCTCGGGCGGTGGTGACGACTGCGACGTTTGTGACGACTGTGACGCCATGGGACTGCTCTCCTCGCACGCTCGCCCGGGGTCGCCGGGCCTTACCCGCAGATCATCGGGTCAGGGCCCGGCGACGGCAAGAGCCGGTCGGAAACCGATCAGGACACCGGTCAGTACACCGATCAGGACAGCGTGGCCGCCGCGGTGGGCGAGCTCTCCTTCAGGAAGGTGGTGCAGCGCTCGTACTCCTCCTGCTCGCCGATGGCCTGGGCGGCGCGGGCGAGGGCGTGCAGGGCGCGCAGGAAGCCCCGGTTGGGCTCGTGCTCGAACGGGATCGGGCCGTGTCCCTTCCAGCCGTTGCGGCGCAGGGCGTCCAGGCCGCGGTGGTAGCCGGTGCGGGCGTAGGCGTACGACTCGACCATGCGCCCGGCGGTGTAGGCGTCGTCCGCGAGCTGCGCCCAGGCCAGGGAGGAGGCCGGGTGCTTCGCGGCGACCTCGGCGGGCGGGGTGCCCGCGGCGAGCAGCTCGCGCGGCTCGGGGTCGTCGGGAAGGCGGGTCGGGGGCGGTCCCCCGAGCAGGTTCTCGTGAATGGCCATGGTCCCCAGTCTGCCCGGTCCCCGGCCGGAGCGCGGCGAGCCCGGCACCGCCGGGTGCCGGGCTCGCCGTATGCCGCTCCACCGTTTCCACCGTTCCGCCGCCGTCCGGGTCCGGTCGGGCCCGGGTGGCGGCGGTGTCACTCCGGGGTCACTTCAGGCGGGTGCCCGTGGAGCGCAGGTGCTCACACGCCTTGACCACACGCGCGGCCATGCCCGCCTCGGCGAGCTTGCCCCAGCTACGCGGGTCGTAGGTCTTCTTGTTGCCGACCTCGCCGTCCACCTTCAGCACACCGTCGTAGTTGCGGAACATGTGGTCCACGACCGGACGGGTGAACGCGTACTGGGTGTCGGTGTCGATGTTCATCTTCACCACACCGTTGTCCAGGGCGGTGGCGATCTCCTCCTCGGTGGAGCCGGAGCCGCCGTGGAAGACGAAGTCGAACGGGTTCTGCTTGCCGAACTTGGCGGCCACACCCTCCTGGAGGTCCTTCAGCAGCTCGGGGCGGAGCACGACGTTGCCCGGCTTGTAGACGCCGTGGACGTTGCCGAAGGAGGCGGCCAGCAGGTAGCGGCCCTTCTCGCCCAGACCCAGCGCCTCGGCGGTGCGGATCGCGTCCTCGACGGTGGTGTACAGCTCGTCGTTGATCTCGTGGCTGATGCCGTCCTCCTCGCCGCCGGTCGGGGTGATCTCGACCTCGAGGATGATCTTCGCGGCCTGCGCGGCGGCCAGCAGCTCCTGGGCGATCTCCAGGTTGTCGGCCAGGGTCTCGGCCGAACCGTCCCACATGTGGGACTGGAAGAGCGGGTTGCGGCCCTCCTCCACGCGCTTGCGGGAGATCTCCAGCAGCGGGCGGACGTAGCCGTCCAGCTTGTCCTTGGGGCAGTGGTCGGTGTGCAGGGCGATGTTGACCGGGTACTTCTCGGCGACGATGTGCGCGAACTCGGCCAGCGCGACCGCGCCGGTCACCATGTCCTTGTTGTACTGACCGCCCAGGAACTCGGCGCCGCCCGTGGAGATCTGGATGATGCCGTCGCTCTCCGCCTCGGCGAAGCCGCGCAGTGCGGCGTGGAGCGTCTGCGACGAGGTCACGTTGATGGCGGGGTAGGCGAACTTGCCGGCCTTCGCCCGGTCGAGCATCTCGTTGTAGACCTCGGGGGTTGCGATGGGCATCTGTCCGCTCCTTGATGGTGTGCGAAAACTGTTCGGCTCTGGCTGGGTCAACGGAACGACGTCATCGTCGTCCCCATCCTCCCAGACGGGTGCGAATGATCCACCCCCTGGATCCCGGGGAGGGCGGCGCGACCGCCCGCCGCCAGCCGGGGAGGGCCGTGCGGGTCACTGTTTCACGTGAAACGGTGACGCTCTGTGGTCCGGCTGGGGGTGCGGAGGCCGTCTCCTGCGGTTGTGGGCTCGCAGAGTGGTGACGCTCCGTGTTCCGGCGGAGGCGCGGAGCCGCTCCCGGCGGTGGCACAGCGGGCGGGGCAGCGCCCCGCCCGCCCTCTCCGCGGCTCCCTCCACGGTTCTCCCCGCCGCCCTCCCCGGCCGTCGGTGCGTACCGGGCTCCGTACCGGGTCAGGACAGGCCCAGGTCCTCCAGCCCGTACGCCTGGTAGTACGGCAGGCCCGCCTTCTCGATCGCCGGGGCCGCGCCGCGTTCGACGATCACGGCCACACCCACGACCTCCGCGCCGGCCTCCCGCAGCGCCTCGACCGCCGTGAGCACCGAGCCGCCCGTGGTGGAGGTGTCCTCGACCGCCAGCACGCGGCGGCCCGCCACGTCCGGGCCCTCGATCCGGCGCTGGAGACCGTGGGTCTTGCCCTGCTTCCGGACGACGAAGGCGTCCAGCTTCCGCCCGCGCGCGGCGGCGGCGTGCAGCATCGCGGTGGCCACCGGGTCGGCGCCGAGGGTCAGGCCGCCCACCGCGTCGTACTCCAGGTCGGCGGTCAGGTCGAGCAGCACCTGTCCGACCAGTGGCGCGGCCTCGGCGTCCAGGGTGATCCGGCGCAGGTCGATGTAGTAGTCGGCCTCCTTGCCGGAGGAGAGGGTCACCCTGCCGTGGACCACGGCCTTGTCCTTGATCTGCTGCAGCAGCTTCTCGCGCGCGTCGCTCATGGCGACGAGCCTAAGCCAGCGAACGCCAGGTCCAGGTCGTGGTGGCCTCCAGCG
The DNA here is from genome assembly GCF_035644915.1 of Streptomyces sp. Lineage (GTDB taxonomy): Bacteria > Actinomycetota > Actinomycetes > Streptomycetales > Streptomycetaceae > Streptomyces. Next base: position 15,617 of record NZ_DASQNP010000085.1, on the reverse strand, counting down.
GATCGATGGGCGTGACCAGGCGGGGATGGGTGTTGAGCCCGTTGGGCGGTCCGGTCTGCGGTTCGACGCAGACGGCCTCGGCCTGCTGGTCGTAGACCACCACCCACTCGGAGCGGCTGGTGACCCTCAACTCCAGTTCACCGGGCCAGGTCAGCGTCACGTCCACCCCGTCCGGCATGCCGAAGCAGTCGTCCCAGGGGCCGGGCCGCGGCTCGATGCGGCGGCCGGTGGGGATGTGGTCCTCGCCGCGCTCCTCCTGCCAGGCGGGGTCGAAGTCCAGGACGACGTCCTGCCCGCCCCGGCCGAGGTTGCGCAGGAACCAGGGATGCCAGCCCACCTGCGCCGGGAAGGAGTTCTCGAACGTCTCCACGCCCAGGGTGAGGGTGAGCCCCCCGCCGTCCTCCGCCAGCTCCACGAGCTGGGTGACCCGGCCCGGCCAGGGCCAGGGGTCGGTGAGGTCGCAGAAGAACGACGCGGTCCGCCCGTCGCTGCGGGCCGTGCGCCAGGCGCGGCCGCGCACGGTGCCGTGGATGGCGTGCCGGCCGGCGTCCACGGGCAGTTGGTACGGCTCACCGCCGTTGCGGAACCGCCCCTCCCTGGTCCGGCCGCACCAGGGCGCCATCACGAACGAGCCGTACCGCTCGCCCTGCCGCAGCACCTCCGTACCGCCGATGCGCAGCGAGGCGATCCGGCATCCGCGTTCCGGCTCGACGATCACCTCGGCGTCGCCGGCCCGCAGGCGTACTCCGCTCTCTGTGTCATGGACAGTCACACCCATGACCCTAAACCGCGTCGGTCAGCGGCGCCGCTTCAGCACACGCCCGACGACGACCGCCGAGGCCAGCACCAGCGCCGCCGCCGGGGCGGCCCAGCGCAGCACGGCGGCGGTGGAGGAGGCGCTCTCGGGTGGGGGGACGGGAGCGTAGCGACCGCGCGGCGGCGCGTGGTCCACCTCCTCGGCGCTGCGCCCGATCATCGTCCGGCGGGCGTGGGCCGCCTCGGCGGTGGCGGGCGACGGCTCCTCGTCCAGGTCGTCGCCGAACCCGCCGAGACCGTCGTCGGCCTCGGCGCCGAACTCCTCGGCCGGCCCGTCGCCCAGCCCGCCGCCGAGCTTCTCGTCCAGCTCCTCGTCGGTGAGGTCGTCGCCGAACGCCTCGTCGAGCCCGTCGTCGAGTCCGTCGTCGAGCCCGTCGTCGAAGACGTCGTCGCTCTCCGGGTCGAGCGACGGCGGCGGGATCTCGACCTCGAAGATCCCCTCGACCCGCGGCTCCCCCTCCTGCTCCCGCGCTTCCCGCGGTTCCTCCGGCTCCCCGGTGTCCCGGGTCCGCGCCGTGCTTCCGCCCTCGGCGGCTGCGGCCGCCACCGTGTCCCCGGCGTCCGTGGTGTCCCCGGCAGCCGTGCCGGCCGTGCCTGCCGCGTCCGCCGGGGCGACCGGATCGGCCGTCATGCTCTCGGCCAGTTCGCCGGCGAAGCGGTCCAGCAGGCGGCGGCCCGCGGTGTGCCGCTGCCTCTCCTCGAACTCCGTGATCCGGCCCGCGCCGCGCAGTTCGGCGGTGCAGGCCAGCGTGGTGCCCTCGCCGTCCCCGGCCGGGCGCGCCACGACCGTCAGGGTCAGCTCCACCGAGCCGTCGCCCCGTGCCTCGGTGCCCTCGCCGCGGACCGTGTACCGCTCGTCCCCGGTCCCGTCGGTCCCGTCGGCCGTCTCGTCCGCCCCGTCGCCCGTACCGCGCCGCTCGTGCGTCAGGCGCAGACGGCCGCGGTACGTGATGCTGGAGCCGCCGATCCGCACCCGCAGCCGCCCCCGAAGATCCACGCCGTCCCCGGACACCGTCTCCGACGCGTCGGGCTGGAGCCCCGGGATACAGCGCGCGACACGCTCCGGTTCGGCGAGCGCCGCCCGCACGGCTCCGACGGCGAACGGGACGTACACCTCATGCTCCATGGGGCGGAGCCTACCCAGAACACCCCCCACCAGTGCCCGGTCCGCACGGACTTCGGCACGTCGCGCCGCCACCGCGCCGCCCCGGCGCACTGCCCCCGCCGCGCCGCCGGACCGGCCGGCCACCGGGCTCATTCCCGGTAGTACGGGTGCATCAGGGTGGAGGCGGGCAGCCCGGTGATGCGGCCGTTCTCCGCGCGCGCGGCGGACCGGCGCAGGTCCGCCCGGTCGAAGGCGAGGAGGCCGGGTCCTCCCGGATCGAGGGTGAGCGGCGGCCTCGCGGCGGGCGCCGCCAGGACGAATCCCCAGTCGCCGGACCGTCCGTGCCCCGTCCGTCCCTGCCGCTGCGCGCGGTCGGGGCCGGCCGTGAAGCCGGTCAGCCGCCCGTCCACCACGTAGGGGGCCGTGCGCAGGCCCACCGTCCGCACCGTGGCCTCCACCGTCCAGTACGCGCGGGGGCGCTCGCCGGCCGGCCCGGCGTGCACCGCCAGCCGCCCCTGCCCGGCGAGCGCCCGGCCCGCCAGCCCGAAGAACTCCTGGGAGTACAGCCGGGTGTTCGCCGAGATGCCCGGATCGGGCAGGTCGGAGAGGATCACGTCGTACGGCCGCTGCCCGGAGCGCGTCCAGGTGCGCAGCCAGTCGAAGGCGTCGCCGGTCTCGACCCGCGTCCGCGGGTCGTCGAACGCCCGGCGGTTGAGGCGGCTGAGCACCGGGTCGGTGCGGGCCACCTCGACGACGCCGGGGTCGAGCTCCACCACGGTCACCGAGTCGACGTCGGGGTAGCGCAGCACCTCGCGCAGCGCGAGGCCGTCGCCGCCGCCCAGGATCAGCACCCTGCCGCGCGGGCCCGCCGCCATCGCGGGGTGCACCAGTGCCTCGTGGTAGCGCCGCTCGTCCTCGCTGTGCACCCGCAGCCGGCCGTCGAGGAACATCCCGAACGCCTCCGGCCCGGCCCGCCCCGAGAAGGGATCGCCCCCGGTGAGCACGATCTCGTGGATGTCGGTGCTCAGCACCGTCCGCACCTCGCTGCCGTACACCGCCTGGCGCGCGGCCCGCTCGAAGGGGCCGACGACGGTGGTGGCGGTGACCAGCAGCACCGCCACCAGGACGTTGACGGCCACCAGGGTGCGGCGGGCCCGCCGGGACAGATCGCTGCGGAACAGCCACAGCACCAGCGTGCCGCCCGCGACGGCGTTCACCGTCCCGACCAGCAGGGCCCCCGAGAGCTGGCCGAGCAGCGGCAGCAGCAGGAAGGGGAAGGCGAGCCCGCCGACGAGGGCGCCCACGTAGTCCGCGGCGAACAGGTCGGCGACGGCGCCTCCCGCGTCCTGTTCCCGGATCCGCTGGATGAGCGTCATCAGCAGCGGCATCTCGGCTCCGATGAGCACCCCGATGACCAGTGAGAAGCCGATCAGCACGGCCTGGCAGTCGCCGATCCAGGCGAAGTACGCGTACAGCGCCATCGCCGAGCAGCCGCCGACCAGGGCCAGCAGCGCCTCGATGATCCCGAACCCGGCCGCCGCGCGGGTGCGCAGCCGTTTGGCGAGCAGCGAGCCCAGCCCCATGGCGAAGACCATCACCGACAGCACGACGGAGGTCTGGGTGACGGAGTCGCCGGCCAGGTAGGAGCCGAGGGCGACGAGTTCGAGTTCGTAGACCAGCCCGCAGGCGGCGCAGACGAAGACCCCGGTGAGGACGAGGAACCGGCCGACCCCGGCCGGCACGGGCAGCCGGGCCGGGGCGTGGTGCGGCGCCGGTTCGGGCGGTCCCGCCGGTGCGGAAGCGGGCGTTTCGATCATGTCCGTAACGCTACGTGGCCCCAAACGCGCCTCCTGTCACCCACACGGGTGCAATACGAGGCACAAATAACCGCACTGGCGTTTCGGTCACCCTTGCGTACGGCGCGCACGGCGCACATCGGGCTCACACGCCCGCGCACTCCGGTTCCCGGACCCTCGCCCCCACTCTCGTGTGCGTCACCACCAGCCGTCTCTCCTGCGGATAGGCGTGCCAGGTCCGCCAGTGCACCTGGCCGCCGCACCGCTGCACCAGCAGGGCGGTGAAGGCGTGCGGGCTGCCGGGGAAGGTCCCGGCCAGACCATGGGGGTGGTCCGCGACGAGCGCGAGCAGTTCCTGGGCGCGCCCCGCGAAGGAGCCGCCGGAGAGCGTCTCGACGCGCGCCGCGAACGCGTACTCCCAGTCGTCGATCCGCTTGGACACGCCCAGCGGCAGCGGCGTCCTGCTGCCGGGCATGCACGCCACGGTCTCCGAGCAGAAGGTGCCGTCCGGGTCGTCGAGCAGCACCTGGTGCGAGGCGCCGAGCAGCCTCAACTGCACGCGGACGCCGGAGAGTTCGATGTCCAGCTTCGCCAGGGCGGGCAGGGGGTCGCGTCCCAGCGCCCAGGCGAGGTCACCGGCACGGGTGTCGGTGTACGAGGTCTTGAGGGTGGTGAGCATGGATCGGCTCCGCAAGCACGCAGTGAAAGTGGGCCGGCCCGCCCCTCGAACGTGGACCGGAAGGGACCAGAGGGAACGTCTGTTCACCGGTTCGTGCCCACGTGGGGTCCGGGTTGCAACACTCACCGAATCACGGAACGCGCGGCGCCCACCGGCTTTTTACCCACCTTCGTCGGTTTTCCATACCAGCGGGGGCCTAACAGATCAGATGTTCTAGTTGCTCGTTCGGCAACCGCCGTACGGGTGAAAGAGTCTCAACTGCCGCCGCAGCCACCCCCGCCACCGCAGCCACCCCCGCCACCACACGACGCGCCGCCGCCACCGCACGACGCGCCGCCGCCGTCACCGCCGGCCCACCACGTGGTACCGGACGCGGCGTCGCCGTGGCTCCTGCGCGCGGGGCGGCGCTCCCTCCGGTTGGTCGCGGCCCAGGAGACCAGCACCACGAGCACGATCAGAAACAGACTGGCGATGACGAAGAACGTCATGATGCCCCCCTCGTCCACACACATCCCCCGTGTGGGGCTTGTGAACACGATGCCCCGCGGCCGTCCGCGGCAAAGCGGAGTTGAGGAAGTCCAGAGGTTGGGCGGAGGATGTCCGCCATGACCTCCACCGGACGACCGCCGCTCAACCGCCGCCTGGCCGCATTCGGCACCACGGTCTTCGCCGAGATGTCGGCCCTGGCCGCCCGTACGGGAGCGATCAACCTGGGCCAGGGCTTCCCCGACACCGACGGCCCGGAGGAGGTCCGGGAGGCGGCCGTACGGGCGCTGCGCGAGGGCCGCGGCAACCAGTACCCGCCCGGCCCCGGCGTCCCCGAGCTGCGCGCGGCCGTCGCCGAGCACCAGCGGCGCTTCTACGGCCTGTCCGTCGACCCCGACACCGAGGTGCTGGTCACCGCCGGGGCCACCGAGGCCATCGCCGCCGCGCTGCTGGCGCTGCTGGAGCCCGGCGACGAGGTGATCGCCTTCGAGCCGTACTACGACTCCTACGCCGCCTGCATCGCGATGGCGGGCGCGGTGCGCGTCCCCCTCACCCTCCGCGCCCCCCGCTTCCGCCCCGACCTGGACGCCCTGCGGGACGCCGTCACCCCCCGCACCCGCCTGCTCCTGCTGAACACCCCGCACAACCCCACGGGCACGGTCCTCACCCGGGAGGAACTCGCCGCCATCGCCGAGCTGGCGGTGGAGCGCGACCTGCTCGTGGTGACCGACGAGGTCTACGAACACCTGGTCTTCGACGGCGAGCACGTCCCGCTCGCCTCCCTGCCCGGCATGCGGGAGCGCACGGTCTCCATCTCCTCGGCGGGCAAGACCTTCTCCTTCACCGGCTGGAAGGTCGGCTGGGTCACGGCGCCCGCCCCCCTGGTCACGGCCGTGCGCACCGCCAAGCAGTACCTGACCTACGTCAGCGCGGGCCCGTTCCAGTACGCCGTCGCGGAGGCGCTGCGCCTGCCGGACGCGTACTTCACCGCCTTCCGCGCCGACCTGCGCGCCAAGCGCGACCTGCTCGCCGACGGGCTCGCCGAGGCGGGCTTCGCGGTCCACCGGCCGCAGGGCACGTACTTCATCACCACCGACATCGCCCCGCTCGGCGAGAAGGACGGCCTCGCCTTCTGCCGGAGCCTGCCGGAGCGGTGCGGCGTGGTCGCCGTCCCCAACGCCGTCTTCTACGACGACCCGGAGGCCGGGCGCAGCCAGGTCCGCTTCGCGTTCTGCAAGCGCGAGGACGTCCTGCGGGAGGCCGTGTCGCGCCTCCGGCGGCTGTGATCCGGCGCCCGCCGCACCCCCGGGGGCCGGACCTCCCCCGGAACCGCCGGGACGGCACGGCCCCGGGCACATGACCGGTGCGTCCGGTGTGCCCGGGGCCGCCGGGGCTCCCGCCGCGGGTGGGGGTCAGTCCTCGTCGTCGCCGGACTCCACGTCCTTGGCCAGGCCGAGCTGCTCCACGAGCCACCGGTCGAACTCGATCGAGGCGCGCACCCAGCTCACCGTGCTGGACACGAAGTGCTCCAGCGAGACCCCGATGCCGATCAGCATCTGCGCCTCGCCGATCAGCCGGACCGTGCCGTCGTCGTGCGTGTGGCTGTAGACCTTCGGCCACAGCGTGCGGCGGTTCCAGTCGTCGATCAGCTCCAGGAGGCGGGGCTTGTCCTCGATGGAGTGCGGGCGGTCGTAGAACGTCCGGACGGAGAAGATCTGCTGCTCCTTCTCCCCCCGGAACATGAAGTAGGTGCGGAACTCCTCCCACGGCGCCGCGAGGTCACCCTCGTCGTCGACGACGTACTTCAGCTCCATCTGGTCGAGGAGCTGCTTGACCAGGTCCTGGTCGGGGACGACAGGCCCGGCAGGCCCTGTCGGCTGCTGTTCGGGCTGCTGGCCCCCGAAGTTCGGAATCGAGGACGGGTCGATAGTCACCGTGGATTTCCCTTCATACGATGTCCTGCCATCCTCCCTCACCCCGGCCCGGTCGTGGCAAGCCCAGCCGCCCCCCGGCATCGGCCGTCGGGCTGACGGGCCGGCGTCCGCGGCCCGCGGACGGACGCGGGCGGCGCGGGGGCGGGGCCCCGTGCCGCCCGCCGGGCGTGCGCTCCACGGTGCCGGTACGACACCGGTACGGCGTCAGCCGCGCACCGGCTCGATGGCCAGCCCCTCCTGCTCGAGGTCCACGTCCACCCGGACCGTGTCGCCGTCGCGGACCTCGCCGGCCAGGATCTTCCGGGCGAGCTGGTCGCCGATCGCCGTCTGGACCAGGCGGCGCAGCGGGCGGGCGCCGTAGGCCGGGTCGTTGCCCTCCACCGCCAGCCAGTCCAGCGCGGCATCGGTGACGTCGAGGCTGAGCCGCCGGTCGGCCAGGCGCCGGGCGAGGCCGTCGATCTGGAGCCGGGCGATGCGGCGCAGCTCCTCGCCGCTGAGCGCGGAGAAGATCACCAGGTCGTCCAGCCGGTTGAGGAACTCCGGGCGGAAGGAGGAGCGGACGGTCGCCATGACCTTCTCCTTCTTCTCCTCCTCCTTGGCCAGCGGGTCCATCAGGAACTGGCTGCCGAGGTTGGAGGTCAGGATGAGGATGGTGTTGCGGAAGTCCACCGTCCGGCCCTGCCCGTCGGTCAGCCGTCCGTCGTCCAGCACCTGGAGCAGGATGTCGAAGACCTCGTGGTGCGCCTTCTCCACCTCGTCCAGCAGCACCACGCTGTACGGGCGCCGCCGCACCGCCTCGGTGAGCTGGCCCCCCTCCTCGTAGCCGACGTAGCCGGGAGGCGCGCCGACCAGCCGGGCGACCGAGTGCTTCTCGCTGTACTCGCTCATGTCGATCCGGACCATCGCCCGCTCGTCGTCGAAGAGGAAGTCGGCGAGCGCCTTGGCCAGCTCGGTCTTCCCGACGCCGGTCGGGCCGAGGAACATGAACGATCCCGTCGGCCGGTCGGGGTCGGAGACCCCGGCGCGGGACCGGCGCACGGCGTCGGAGACGGCCCGCACGGCCTCGGTCTGGCCGATCAGCCGCTTGCCCAGCTCCTCCTCCATGCGCAGCAGCTTCTGGGTCTCGCCCTCCAGCAGCCGCCCGGCCGGGATGCCGGTCCAGGAGGCGACGACGTCGGCGATGTCGTCCGCGCCGACCTCCTCCTTGACCATCGTGTCCTTGCTGGCCTCCTGCTCGGCGGCGGACGCCTCCTCCAGCTCGCGCTCCAGGGCCGGGATCTCGCCGTAGAGCAGCTTGGAGGCGGCCTCGAAGTCGCCGTCGCGCTGGGCGCGCTCGGCCCGGCCGCGCAGCTCGTCGAGCTTCTCCTTCAGCTCACCGACGCGGTTGAGGCCCTGCTTCTCCTTCTCCCAGCGGGCGGTGAGGCCGCGCAGCTCCTCCTCGCGGTCGGCCAGTTCGCGGCGCAGCCGCTCCAGCCGCTCCCGGGAACTGGCGTCGCTCTCGCCCGCCAGCGCCAGCTCCTCCATCTTCAGCCGGTCCACGGCCCGCTGGAGCTCGTCGATCTCCACGGGCGAGGAGTCGATCTCCATGCGCAGCCGGGAGGCGGCCTCGTCCACCAGGTCGATGGCCTTGTCGGGCAGGAAGCGGGAGGTGATGTAGCGGTCGGAGAGGGCGGCGGCGGCCACCAGCGCGCCGTCGGCGATCTGCACCTTGTGGTGCGCCTCGTAGCGCCCCTTGAGGCCGCGCAGGATCGCGATGGTGTCCTCCACGGTCGGCTCGGCGACCAGCACCTGCTGGAAGCGGCGCTCCAGGGCCGGGTCCTTCTCGATCCGCTCGCGGTACTCGTCCAGCGTCGTGGCGCCGACCATGCGCAGCTCGCCGCGGGCCAGCATCGGCTTGAGCATGTTGCCCGCGTCCATCGCCGAGTCGCCGCCGGCGCCCGCGCCGACGACTGTGTGCAGCTCGTCGATGAAGGTGATGATCCGGCCGTCGCTGGACTTGATCTCGGCCAGGACGGCCTTGAGCCGCTCCTCGAACTCGCCGCGGTACTTCGCCCCGGCCACCATCGCGCCCAGGTCGAGGGCGACCAGGCGCTTGTTCTTCAGCGACTCGGGGACGTCGCCCTTGACGATCCGCTGCGCCAGGCCCTCCACGACGGCGGTCTTGCCGACCCCGGGCTCGCCGATGAGCACGGGGTTGTTCTTGGTGCGCCGCGAGAGCACCTGCACCACGCGCCGGATCTCCTGGTCGCGGCCGATGACGGGGTCGAGCCTGCCCTCGCGCGCGGCGGCGGTGAGGTCGGTGCCGAACTTCTCCAGGGCCTTGTACGTGCCCTCGGGGTCGGGTGTGGTGACGCGCTGGCCGCCGCGGCTGCGCTCGAAGGCGTCGAGCAGCCTGGCGTCGGTGGCGCCCTGCTGGGCCAGCAGCTTGCCCGCCTGGCCGCCCTTGGCTGCCAGGCCGATGAGGAGGTGCTCGGTGGAGACGTAGGCGTCGCCCAGCTCCTTGGCCCGCTGGGCGGCGTCGGCGAGGACGGCCAGCAGCTCGCGGTCGGGCTGCGGCCGGGCCACGGTGGAGCCCTGCACGCTGGGCAGGGCGGTCAGCAGCCGCTCGGCGCCGGAGCGCAGGGCCGCCTGGTCGGCGTCGACGGCCGCCAGCAGGTCCTGGATGTTCTCGTTGTCCCGGCCCTCCAGCAGGGCCAGCAGCAGGTGTGCCGGGGTGATGTCCGGGTGTCCGCCGGTGAGGGCGCGGTTGTCGGCCGCGCTGATCGCGTCCCGGCTCCTGTTGGTCAGCTCGGCATCCACGGGGCGTGCTCCTCCTCCATTCGCCAACTCTGCATGCGTCAACATGCATTAAGTTGAGTCTATTCCACTCAAGGCGTGGACGGGAGGAGAACCGGCGATAGTTTCTGCTCCATGGCCACAGATTCCCGGCGGGACCCCCGGCATCCGGACGACGCCTACCTCGCCTTCTGGCGCGAGCGCCATCTGTGCACCCTGACCACCCTCCGGCCCGACGGAACGCCCCATGTGGTGCCGGTCGGCGTCACCTACGACCCCGAGGCGGGCCTGGCCCGGGTCATCACCCGGCGCGGCAGCACCAAGGTCGCCAACATCCTGGCGGCCGCCGACCGCCCCGGGGGCGCCCGGGTCGCCGTCTGCCAGGTGGACCGCAGGCGCTGGGCCACCCTGGAGGGCGTCGCGACCGTACGCACCGACGCCGGGGCGATCGCGGACGCCGTGGCCCGGTACGCCGAGCGCTACCAGCGCACCCCGGCGCCCAATCCGGAGCGGGTGCTGATCGAGATCGCCCTGGACCGGGCGATGGGCTCGGTCTGAGGAGTCCGGCCCAGGAGGCCGGGCCGGGCTCAGTCGCCGAGGACCCCGCCCGCCGCCTCCAGCAGCCGCCGCGCCCCGTCCGGAAGGGGACGGCCGAGCACCCGGCCCCGGTCGTCACCGACCGACATCACGGCGACGACCGTGCCGGACTGGCTCGCCGCGTCGTAGTCCTGGAGCCACGGCCCGCCGCTGGACCCCTGGGTCAGGTCGCAGGACTGCAGCAGCAGCCCGCCCACGTTGGGCTGCTGGGTGTCCCGGCCGGTCAGCAGGGTGGGCGTGCCCGCGCAGTGGGCGAGCGCCTCGCCGTCGTAGGGCCTGGTGGCCGGGTAGCCGAGGGCGACGGTCGGCTTGGCGGGGTCGACGGGCTCGAAGTCGATCCGGTTGGCCCCGACGCGTTCCTGGATCGTCCGCCCGTCCTTCCGCTCGACGGTCAGGAAGGCGTAGTCGTACGGCAGGGCCTGCGGCAGTCGCCCGTTCCGCCAGGCGTCCTCCAGGTGCGCGGACGTCACGCGCCAGCCGACCCGGGCGGCGTTCGCGGTGCCGTGGCGGTGGTAGGCGGGGACGAACCAGGCCTGCTGCCAGCGGGGCTCGCCGGGGTTGTGGACGCAGTGCGCGGCCGTGACGACGACGCTCCCGTTGGGGGCGTCCACGACGGCCCCGGAACAGGTGAGGAGCTGCCCGTCGGCGTAGGTCCCGACGAGTTTCCCGACGGTCCTGACGGTGCCGAGGGGCCAGGGCGCCTGGGCGGCGCCGGCCGCGGGAGCGGCTGCCGGGCCGGGCGCGGGAACGTTCAGCGGCGCGGCTCCCAGCAGCGCGGCGGAGGTCGCGACGGTGACGACAGCGGCTATGACGGCGCGTATCTTGTCCATGCCCTCACGCTGCGCCCCGCCGGCGCGTCCCAGCCATCCGCGCACCGCCGGCCGGGTGACGGACGGCGTCCGTCCGGGGGACGTGCGGATTCACCCCGGAGGACCCGTCCCGATCGGCCGTCCGGCCGACCCGCCGCGGCCGGCCGGGAGCGGCCGGACCGCCACGGGTGACGCGGTCGTGGGCGGCCCAGTCGCGGTCGGCGCGGTCGTGGGCGACCCGTCGCGGTCAGTCCCTGGCGCGCTGGGGACGCCAGACCACCAGCGCGCTGGACTGCTGCACGTCCTGGTAGGGGACCAGGTCGCGGCGGTACGACGCGTGCACCTGCGCCTCGCGCTGGCGCATGGCCACCGCCGCGCTCTCCAGCGCCTGCTGGAGCTCGGCCACCTGCGCTTGGAGAGCCGCGACCTGGTTCTCCAGTTCGATGATGCGCTTGATGCCCGCGAGGTTGATGCCCTCGTCCTGCGACAGCCGCTGCACCTGGCGCAGGAGCTGGATGTCGCGCGCCGAATAGCGGCGACCGCGGCCGGCCGTGCGGTCGGGGGAGACGAGCCCGAGCCGGTCGTACTGCCGCAGCGTCTGCGGATGGAGCCCGGAGAGCTGGGCGGCGACCGAGATGACGTAGACCGGCGAGTCGTCCGTCAGCTCATAGGGATTGTTGCGTCCGCGTCCCTGGCTCTGTCGTCCGCGGCCGTGGCCGTCCATCTTTCGTCAGTCTCCCTTCGCGGCCTCGAACAGCGCCGCCCGCGGATCCTCGCCCGCGGTCGCGTCGCGGTAGGACTCCAGCAGGTCCCGGGCCTTGTCGCTCAGATCCTTCGGAACCGTCACCTCTATGGTGACCAACAGGTCTCCCCGGGTGCCATCCTTGCGCACCGCTCCCTTGCCGCGGGCGCGCATCGTCCGCCCGCTGGGCGTGCCCGGCGGAAGCCGGAGGGTGACCGGCGGTCCGCCCAGGGTCGGCACCCTGATCTCACCGCCGAGCGCCGCCTCCGGGAAGGTGACGGGCACGGTGATCGTCAGGTTGTCGCCCTTGCGGCCGAACACCGGGTGCGGCTCGACGTGCACCACGACGTAGAGGTCTCCGTTCGGTCCGCCGCGCTCGCCCGGCGCGCCCTTGCCCCGCAGCCTGATCCGCTGGCCGTCCGCGACCCCGGCGGGGATGCGGACCTGCATCGTGCGCGAGCTGGTCGCCCGGCCGCTGCCCTTGCAGACCTCGCACGGGTCCTGGGCGATCAGGCCGCGGCCCCGGCAGTCCACGCACGGGTCGGTGAGCGAGAAGCCGCCCCCGCCGCCGCGGCTGACCTGCCCGGTGCCGACGCAGGTCGGGCAGACCCGGGGGGTGCCGTTCTTGTCACCGGTGCCCGAGCAGGCCTTGCACGCCGCCGAGCTGGACATCCGCAGCGGGACCGTGGCCCCGTCCACCGCCTCGGTGAAGCTGAGCGTCACCTCGGACTCGATGTCCTGGCCGCGGCGCGGCTGGGTGCGCGCCCCGGCACCGCCACGGCCGAACAGTCCGCCGAAGACGTCCCCGAGGCCGCCGCCGAAGCCGCCCGCGCCGCCCTGGGCGCCCCCGAAGAGGTCGCTCAGGTCGAAGTTGAAGCCGCCGGCGCCGCCCGCTCCCGGCCCGGCGCGGAAACCGCCGGCGCCGAAGAGCGCGCGTGCCTCGTCGTACTCCTTGCGGCGCTTGGGGTCGCCCAGGACGTCGTGCGCCTCGGAGATCTCCTTGAAGCGCTCCTCCGCCTGGCGGTCGCCCTTGTTGGCGTCCGGGTGGTACTCGCGGGCGAGCTTCCGGTACGCCTTCTTGATCTCCGCCTCGGTGGCGTCCTTCGGGACGCCGAGGACCTTGTAGTAGTCCTTCTCCACGAAGTCCTTGGTACTCATCCCCGGCGTCCCTCCTCCCGGTCTCTTCCGCTGTCCGCGGCGTCAGCCCTGCTCCGGGCCACCGCTCTCCTCATCCGATGCCGCTTCACCCTGCTGTGCCTCACCCTTGGACGGCTGCGCGCCCGGCTGCGGCTCGGCGACCCCGACCCTCGCGGGACGGATCGTGCGCTCGCCGATGCGATACCCGGGCTGGAGGATCTGCACGCACGTCGTCTCGGTGACGTCGGGAGAGTACGAGTGCATCAGGGCCTCGTGCACGGTCGGGTCGAAGGGCTCGCCCTCCTTGCCGAACTGCTGCAGGCCCATCTTCGCCACGACGGTCTCCAGCGATTCGGCCACCGACTTGAAGCCGCCGACCAGCTCGCCGTGGTCCCGGGCGCGGCCGATGTCGTCCAGTACCGGCAGCAGCTCGGTCAGCACGTTGGCGACCGCGATCTCCCGGACCGCGATCCGGTCCCGCTCGACCCTGCGGCGGTAGTTGGCGAACTCCGCCTGGAGCCGCTGCAGGTCCTGCGTGCGCTCGTTCAGCGCGGTGCGGGCCTGGTCGAGCTGGGCGGTCAGCGCCGCCACCGTGCCGTCCCCGGGCAGGTCCTCCGGACCCGCCTCCTCGGCGGGGCCGGAGGTCTGCGCCGCGGTGTCTCCGGGCTGCTCGGGCTGCCCGCCGCCCGGGGCGGGCTGCCCGTTCAGGTCGTGCTGACCCGCCTGCCGGGCCGCCGGGTCGGTAGGGACGTCGGGTTCCTGCTCAAAACCCGGAGTCTCCTCCGTCACGCTGCACCACCCTTGGACTTGTCGTCGTCGACGATCTCGGCGTCCACCACGTCGTCGTCGCCGTCGGCCTTGGCACCGCCGGCGGCGCCCGTGGCCTGCTGGGCCTGGGCGTCGGCGTACAGCGCCTGGCCGAGCTTCTGGCTGGTGGAGGCGACCTTCTCGGACGCCTCGCGGATGGCGGCGGTGTCCTCGCCCTTCAGCTTCTCCTTCAGGTCGGCCACCGCGGCCTCGACCTCGGACTTCACATCACCGGGCACCTTGTCCTCATTGTCCTTGAGGAACTTCTCGGTGGTGTAGACGAGCTGCTCGGCCTGGTTGCGCGTCTCGGCGGCCTCGCGGCGGCGCTGGTCCTCCTCCGCGTACTGCTCGGCCTCGCGCATCATGCGCTCGATGTCGTCCTTGGGGAGCGCCGAGCCGCCGGTGACGGTCATCCGCTGCTCCTTGCCGGTGCCGAGGTCCTTGGCGGAGACGTGCATGATGCCGTTGGCGTCGATGTCGAAGGTGACCTCGATCTGCGGCACGCCGCGAGGCGCCGGCGGCAGGCCGGTCAGCTCGAACATGCCCAGCTTCTTGTTGTACGCCGCGATCTCCCGCTCGCCCTGGTAGACCTGGATCTGCACCGACGGCTGGTTGTCCTCGGCCGTGGTGAAGATCTCCGAGCGCTTGGTCGGGATCGTGGTGTTGCGCTCGATCAGATTGGTCATGATGCCGCCCTTGGTCTCGATGCCGAGGGACAGCGGGGTGACGTCGAGCAGCAGGACGTCCTTCACCTCGCCCTTGAGGACACCGGCCTGGAGCGAGGCGCCGATGGCGACGACCTCGTCCGGGTTGACGCCCTTGTTGGCCTCCTTGCCGCCGGTCAGCTCCTTGACGAGCTCGGCGACGGCGGGCATACGGGTGGAGCCGCCGACCAGGACGACGTGGTCGATCTCGTTGATCGAGATGCCGGCGTCCTTGATGACGTTGTGGAACGGCGTCTTGCAGCGCTCCAGCAGGTCCGCGGTCAGCTGCTGGAACTGGGCGCGGGTCAGCTTCTCGTCGAGGTGCAGGGGGCCCTCGGCGGACGCGGTGATGTACGGCAGGTTGATCGAGGTCTCGGTGGACGAGGACAGCTCGATCTTCGCCTTCTCGGCGGCCTCGCGCAGCCGCTGCAGCGCCATCTTGTCCTTGGACAGGTCCACGCCGTGCCCGGACTGGAACTGCTTGACCAGGTAGTCGACGACGCGCTGGTCCCAGTCGTCACCACCGAGGTGGTTGTCACCGTTGGTGGCCTTCACCTCGACGACGCCGTCGCCGATCTCCAGCAGCGAGACGTCGAACGTACCGCCACCGAGGTCGAAGACGAGGATGGTCTGGTCGTCCTTGTCGAGGCCGTACGCCAGGGCGGCGGCCGTCGGCTCGTTGACGATGCGCAGCACGTTCAGACCGGCGATCTCGCCGGCCTCCTTGGTGGCCTGGCGCTCGGCGTCGTTGAAGTACGCCGGGACGGTGATGACCGCGTCGGTCACCTTCTCGCCCAGGTAGGCCTCGGCGTCCCTCTTCAGCTTCTGGAGCACGAAGGCGCTGATCTGCTGGGGGTTGAAGTCCTTGCCGTCCAGGCCGATCTTCCAGTCGGTGCCCATGTGGCGCTTGACCGACCGGATGGTCCTGTCGACGTTGGTGACGGCCTGGCGCTTGGCCACCTCGCCGACCAGCACCTCGCCGTTCTTGGCGAAGGCGACGACGGACGGCGTGGTCCTGGCACCCTCGGCGTTGGTGATGACGGTGGGCTCGCCGCCCTCCAGGACGCTGACGCAGCTGTTGGTGGTGCCGAGGTCGATGCCGACCGCTCGTGCCATGGGTGAGTGCCTTCCTGTTCGGACTTGAGTGCCTGGGGCTCAGGGTACGTCGAGCCTGACACCCGTCAAGTGGGGTTGAGCCCTGCAGGCTCAGGTCCTGTGAGGCGGATCACG
>NZ_DASQNP010000084.1:0-25875 GCF_035644915.1 Streptomyces sp. | reverse complement strand
CCGGGCGGCGCGGGCGGAGCGGGGGCACTCGGGCCCGGTGGTCGAGGGGGAGCGCATGCCGGAAGCAGGGTCGGAGGATCCTCCGCGCGTCGGCGGATACCAGGTGCTCCAGCGCCTGGGCGCCGGAGGCATGGGAGTGGTCTACCTCGCTCGCGACCCGCGGGGGCGGGCGGTCGCCGTCAAGGTGATCCGGCGCGAGTACGCGGCGGACCCCGAGTTCCGCCGGCGGTTCGAACGCGAGGTACGGGCCGCCCGCAGGGTCTCCGGGCCGGCGGTGGCCGCCGTCGAAGCCGCGCACACCTCGGCGGAGGAGCCCTGGCTCGCCACGGAGTTCGTGACGGGCCCTTCCCTGGCGGAGGCCGTGGGCGCCCACGGCCCGCTGCCCCGGCACACGTGGCAGCGTCTGGCGCACGGGCTGGTGGACGCCCTCCTGTCGATCCACTCGGCGGGCATCGTGCACCGCGACCTGAAGCCGTCCAACGTGCTGATGTCCCTCTCCGGGCCGCGGGTCATCGACTTCGGCATAGCCCGGGGCTTCGACGACACCCGGCTCACCCGCAGTGGGTCCGTCGTCGGCACCCCCGGCTACATGGCGCCCGAGTACGTGGTCCACGGGCGGGCCGACGAACGGGCCGACCTGTTCGCCCTGGGAGCGGTGCTCGCCTTCGCCGCCACCGGCCGGGCCCCCTTCGGCGAGGGGCCCGCGGTCACCGTCACGTACCGCGCCGTCCATGAGGAACCGGATCTCGCCGGCGTCCGCCCCGATGCCGCCGAGCTGATCCGTTCCTGCCTGGCCAAGGCTCCCGAGCGGCGCCCTCCGCTACAGGCGCTGGCCCATCACCTGCGGGGCGCGGTACCGGGGGCGGAGGAGGACTGGCTGCCTCCGGCCGTGGTGGCGTCGATAGCCCGGCGCGCCGATGAACTGCTGCGGCTGGCGGGGACTCCGGGGCACCACCCCCCGACCCTGGTGGTCGATCCCGCCGGGAACGCCGGGCCGGTGGCCGAGGACTTCCACGCGGCCCCCACCCGGACCGCGGAGCGGGGCGGCTCACCGGACCGGTCGGCCTCCGACTTCAGCGGGATGACCTTCTCGCAGCTCATGGACGTGTTCTTCGGCACCGCGCCGGACGATCGCCCCGGCGCGGACATCGAGGTCGAGATCGAGCTGACGCCCCGGGAGGCCAGGGACGGACACGTCGCCCCGGTACGCCTGCCAGGGCCCGGCGGTGGCGAGAGGACCGTCACGGTGCGCTTCCCACCGGGCATCCGGCACGGGCACCGGCTCAGGCTCGCCGGTCACGGTGTGCCCGGCGGCGGCGGTGTGCCGGACGGCGACGCGTACATCACGGTCTCCCTGCGCAGACGGCTCTACGGTCCCTGACCACCACCACGTCGGATCAGGCCGTCGCCGCGGACCGGTGCCGGCCTGTCCCCCGGTGGTCAGGCCGAGCGCTGGAGCGATCCCCGGGGCTGCGCGTGCTGCCGTGTGGCCGCATGGGTCTTCTGCCAGGTGCGGCAGACGGCGATGACGGCGTCGTAGACGACCACGAGGCCGGTCAGCCCCAGGGCCATCGGGCTGTCGCCGCGCGCGATCGCCTCGGTGAAGTACAGCACGCTCGTCGTGGCGATGGCGGGGAGGGCGAGCGTACCGGCCGGCCGCCGGACGCTTCTGGCCTTCCCGTAGAACCGCCGGCGGACCGGTTTGGGCGGGATGGGACTCCAGGCGAGGTCCTGGGTCTTCCGCCCCGAGCCGTCCAGGAGGGCGGGGCTGTTCGGGTTGCTCACGAAACTGTCCTTGCCGGTGGTACGGCCGAAGGGGCTCGGCCGGAAACGGATGCGGAAAAAGGGGAAAATGGAGTGGGCGGAGAGAAGAGGGGCGGTCGGTACGCCGTGCCGGGAGCCGGGCACTGTCCGCCCGGGCGGACACACGCCGTCTCCGCCGCCGCGGACAAGCCCGTTCACCGGTCGCTCGACTCCACGGCGGACGAGGGCCGCAGGGCGCACTCCCCTGCCGTCCCCTCGGCTGCCGCAGGCCACCGGACCGCCCGGCTCCCCCGAACCGGCACCCCGGGCCCCGGCGCGCCGTACCGGCTCGATGCCCCGTCACGGGCCTCGACGCCCTGCCGTTCCCTTACGGCCGACCCGCGGTGGCGGGGGCACGGCGGCCGCTCTTGCGTTCGGGCAGCGGTGACGCGGCGCGTCGGCGACGCCGGCGGGGAGCGCTGCCGGCGGTGGTGGTGAGGGCGTCGATGCGGTCGGCGAAGCCCTCCTCGAGGATGGGCAGGTCGAAGCCGTCGATGAAGTCCACGGCGTCGGGGACGTAGGCGATGATGGCACCGATGTGGTCGGGGAGGCCCCGGTCGCTCTTCAGGATGTACAGGATGCGCAGGGCGCGGGCGAGTTCGTGTTCGGTGGTCTGCTCGTCGGTGGCCAGGGGGGTGAAGTCGGCCTGGCGGTACCACCAACTGGCCTCCGCGCTCTCCCCCAGGGCCCGGTGGTGGAGGTAGAGGCAGTACAGCGCGGTGTGGTCTCCGGCACCGGCGGCGTACTGCCACCAGAAGCGGGCGGCGTCCTCGCGTTCGGCCAGGTGCAGCAGACAACCCAGCACACCGGCGCCGGCCGGCTGCAGGACACGGCGGGTCAGCAGACCCTCCAGCCGGGTGAGGGAACCGGTGTGGGTGACGACGGTCTCGCACAGGGTGCGCAGGTCCCGGGCCGCGGTCTGCCGCGCACGGCGGGCGGCCGCCGACGCGGTGGTGTGGACGCACGCCGACACCGGGGCATCGCACCGGTCCCGACCGGTGCCGGGAGGCGCGGGGTGGGCGAGGCGGGCGGCAAGGCGGTCCTCGGCGGCGTCGATCTCGCGCTGGGTGTAGGGAGCCGGCCGCAGGCGTGCCCTGGCCAGCAGGCGGTCAACGAGCGAGATCATCGGCGCTTCCTTCCTTCTCCAGGCCCAGGGCCTCGCGCAGGCGGCGCTTGGCGTAGCGGGCGGTCGAGCGCACTCCGGCCTCGGTGATGCCCAGGTGGTCGGCGACTTCGGTGGTGGTGTAGCCGCGGCAGTACAGCAGCACCACCACGTCCTGCTGGCGCTCGGGCAGACAGCGGATGGCGTGGAACAGGCCCAGGCTCTCCTCCAGTTCCCCGATCGGGTCGACGGCCTCCAGCAGGGTGGTGGTCTCGAACACCGCGGTGTCGATCAGGTCCGGGCGGCGGTCGCGGGCGCGGGCGGCGTCGATGGTGCGGTGCTTCATCACCTGCCAGGCGTAGCCGGCCGGGTTCTCCATCGCCAGCACCTTCTGCCAGGTGCGGGCGAGCTGTTCGAAGGCGCAGTCGACGGCTTCCTCGGCGTCCGCGCGGTTGCCCAGGTACAACTCGGCCCAGTGGACGTAGGCGGGGCGGTGGCGCTGGTGGAAGGCGGTGAAGTCCGCCGGCAGGCCGGTCATCGGGGAGGCGCCGAACGGGGAGGGGTTGCGGAAGTCCTGCGTCACCGCTCCTCCTCCCGGTGACCCGTGCGCGTCGTCCCGCCGGCACCGGCCCGTACGCCGGCCGCTGCCGCGTCGCTCCCGAACGCCCGTGGTGGCACGCTCGCGGCGGTCTCTCTTATCAGTTCAAGGTCCACGGATCCTCGGGGTCCCTCCCGGTTGTCGCGCGAGGCTCCCCCGGCCTCGGAAGGACACGGTGTGTGCCCCTCTGCCCATAACAGCGTCCACCGGCGGCTGTTCGTGCATCCCGGGGACCGGAAAACTTACGAACCGCTCCCTCCCCGTTACCGAATATGCCGCTTGCGTTGTCCATTCCTGACCGGCCGCCACGACGGCGCCCGTCCCGTCACCCGGGGTGAACGGCACCGACGCCACGGCCGCCTGGGCGCTCCGCCGTCCCGGCTCCCCGCCCCGGCGCGGCGGCATATGCACCGCCGCGCCGACAACGTGACGCACGCCACAGGGAGTTCGAAACGGTCGCCCCGCGGCGCCGCGGACCGCGGCCGGGCGGGGCGTGGACCGGCGCCCGGCCGCGGTCACGGCCCGGGAGAGGCCGCGATGTCGGCGCACAGCGCGTCGACGGCCTCGCGGGTGACGTGCGGCATGGCGACCAGGTGGGCGCGTCGGCCCTGGGTGGCCAGGTGCCAGCGGGTGCGGACACCCGGGGCGGGCCGGTCGAAGGTGACGACGATCCCGTCCCGGACGCGCTCGGGATCGGCTCCGGCACGGGCCAGGGCGGCATGGGCGTAGTCGGCGGTGCGCAGGCAGTGGTGGACCAGGTCGCGCACGCCCCGGGTGCCCAGCCGGCACAGCCGCATCCACATCAGGACGGCCGCCAGTCCGCTGCGGGAGCACCCCAGGGTGTGGTCCTCCGCACCGATGTACTCCGCCGTGGGAACTGTGGGAAGCAGGCGGGAGGGGATGAGGGCGACACCGCAGGGGACGGGACAGCCCAGGAGCTTGTGGCCGCTGACGGAGAGGCTGTCGGCGCCCTGACGCAGGTTCCAGGCCGGCCGGGAAGGGGAGAAGGCGGCGACCAGGCCGCCGAGGGCGGCGTCGGAGTGCAGGTGGACCTCCCCCGCGACGGCGGCCGCCCGGCGCAGTGCGGGCAGGTCGTCGACGGCTCCTCGCATGGTGGTGCCGACGGTGGCGGCGATGACGGCGCCCCGGGGGCGGCGGCCGGAGAGGGTGTCGCGCCGGCGCCGGGCACGGCACGCGGCGTGCAGGGCGTCGGGGTCCATGCCGCCGTCCGGCCCGCAGGGCACGGTCACCAGTTCCATGCGCAGGAGACGGGCGGCCTTGCGGACGCTGTAGTGCGCCTCGGCGGAGGCGTACAGCGGGGCGCGGGGCAGGCGCTCGCGGCCGGCGTGGAGGCCGAAGAGCAGTCCTTCGCTGCCGGAAGCGGTCACGTATCCGTAGGTGCCTTCGGGATCGCCCCCGGCGAGCGCGGTGAACCAGGAGACCACGGCGCGCTCGAAGGGCTTGGCGTTCATCCCGGCGGAGTCGCTGCGGCCGGGGTCACCGGCGTTGTTGATCAGGACCGACAGCAGGAAGCCCGCCTCGGACAGGTCGAAGTCGAGGTTGGCGGGGAAGCCCAGGAAGTGGGGTTTCTGTTCCCGCAGGTCCGCGAGCAGGGCCCGGACCGGGGCTTCCACCCGCGCCGGGCCGGCGGGCGCCTCGCCGATCGTCAGGTCGCCGTGAGCAGTCACCGGGTGCTTCCTCGTCTGTGTCGTACCGCTTGCCGGATCCGCACCGCTCAACGACGCGCCACGGCCGACGGCACGGGCCCCTCCTCACCTGCGCGGCACGGTGACGCCCGAACGGTCACCGCACGGCGCCCGTCGCCCCTTCCTCGCGCGGGGCGGCTGCGCGTACGGCCGTCACACGGTCGTACGTCCGGGAGGGCGGTGTCACGGTGGCGGTGCCCGCTCCGGTGGAACGGCGTCCGGGCCGGGCCGTCGCCGGCCCCTCGCCCGCGAGGCGGTCTCAGGTGGGGTTCAGCGGGGTGATGCCGGTCTCCGCGTACGGGCCGGGGTCGAGGGAGAGCACCGTGGCGGGTTCGCCCGCCTTGGCGGCCTGCCAGGCGATCGCCGCGGTGTGGGCGACCGGCCACGCCGCACCGGGCCAGGCCGTCGCTTCCACCGCGTGGGCGGTGGTGAAGGGCACGTGCTCGGCGAACCGCAGGGCGGCGGCGTGGGCTCCGGCGCCGGGGGTCCGGCGTTCGGCGGCCAGGACGCACAGGGAGGGGATCAGGACGCGGCCGGTGCCGCGTGAGGCCTCGATGTACAGGCCGGTGAAGAAGGCGTCGGCCCGGTACAGGGCGGTCAGGGCGGTGTGGTCCAGGACGGCGGTCAGGCTCATGCGGCGGTGTCGCCCTGGTGGGCGCGGATCCTGGCCCAGGCCTCCTGGCCGGTCTGCCGGACCTGCTCGGTGTAGTCGATGCCGAGTTCCCGGGCGGCCTGGCGGGCGCGCTGTTCCCGCTCGGCCTCGGTGAGTTCGCGGGCGGCGAGCTCCTCCAGCAGTTCGGTGATGGTGGTGCCGCGTTCGGCCGCGAGGATCCGCAGCCGGTCGCGTACCGCCTCGCTGGTCTTGATGCTCGTCGGCTTGCTCATACCCCGGATTCTACCACCGGTAGAACTCCGGTGGTGTGCTCACCGCCGAGCCGGCACGGCAGTGCCTGCCCCGCGGACGGCGGGCACCGATGGGCGCGCGGCCGCGTCACGACGCCCGGGCAGCGGTTGAGGGGGCGGACGCCGGGAGGACCGGGTGTCACCGCGTCCGGGCGTCCGGCGCGGACGCGGTGGCACTCGGCTCCGGTGGGCGGCCGGCGCGACGGGGTCGGATCCTCCCGGAGCGCCGGCCGTGCTCCCCGCCCGCGCGGGGAGGTCAGTCGAGGTTCTTCCGCATCACGTCCCAGTCGGTGTCGCACAGTCCGCAGTCGGGCCCGACGAACTGCGCCTTGCCGGCCGGATCGCCCTTGAGCTGCCACTTCAGCCAGTGTCCGCCGACCCGGCCGAACTCACCACCGTTCGGCTCGGAGTAGGTGCCGAAGTGCCCGACGTCCAGGTTGCCCATGAACGCGGGCAGGCCGGCCGGCAGCCGTCGCCAGTCGTCCATCGCGTTCTCGTAGGCGATGTCGCCGGGGCCGCCGATGAAGTAGGCGATCGGGGCGTGCAGGCGCTGCAGCAGGTGGTTCTGCGTGTCGCTGAGCAGACCGCTGTTCCACAGGACCGTGGTGGTGATGCGCGGGTCGTCGGCCACCTCGTAGGTCTCGATGCCGCCGCAGGACTGGCCCATCACGGCGATCCTGGTGGTGTCGATCCTGCCGCGGTACTTGCTGCCGAGCCGGGAGTTCTCCGCGATCGCCCAGTCGATGGACTCGGTGAGCATGTCGGAGGTGGTCGACCCGAACCCGCCCGGTCGGCCGTTCGCGATGACCAGGAAGCCGTGCGAGGCCCACTCGGTGAGGATGTTCTCGAACCAGGTGCCGTCCGCGCGGCAGGCCCCGTTGCCCCACGCGACGATGGGCAGCTTGACGCCCGAGGGGAGGGTGTTGGGCCGGTAGACGGTGTGGTTCGGCAACCGCAGGGTGGTCTCGTAGCCGGCGGAGTAGGGGCCCGATCCGCCCGTGGCCGAAGGTGGGGTCCCGGCTCCGGTCGTCGCGTTGACCGTGCCGGTGGTCGTCGCGGTCGACACGACGACCAGGACGAGAACGCCGAGAATCGCACTGCGCAATCGCATGGGCTTCTCCAGTGCTCCGAGGGGTGGCTCAGTACGCCGTGGCCCGGAACCCTGCCGCAGGACGCCTTCCCCCGGCCAGCGATACCGCGCGGAACCGGCGAAACCACCGATGGCGGGCGTGGTCGGGGCCGGTGGTCCGACAGGTGCACCGGCCCGCGCCCGTCCGCGGTCCCGGCGGTCCCCCGTAGGCCCCGCGGGGCCGGGGCACCTCCGCCGCACCCCGGCCGAGGGACTGTCGATCACCGGCCCTGGCCGCGGTGGCCGGGGCCGCCACCGGCGTGCCGCGCCGGCTGCCCACGGACTCCGGACGCCGAGGCCGCCGCGACCACGGCGTTCCCCGCCGAGCCCGGGCACCCGGGCGCACGGTCTGCGACAGCATCACCTCGCGGAGCGCCGGGATCGCCCGGATGAGCGGGCTGCCGGACAAGGAGCGACCGGACACGCCGGCGGCGGGAGCGAGCCGCTCCCGCCGCCGTGTTTCACCGGAGCATCCCACCCCCTGGAAAAATACCCCTGGGGGGTATACAGTCGTGATGTGAGCCCGGAAACGGGACACCCTGTACGGGAATGGGGATGAAGGGTCATGGACCACACCGCTCACCACGCCGACACCGCTCATGACCACACCGGACACCACGAGCACGGCGGCCACGGTGGACACATGCCGGCGGGCGCGTCCTGGAGCACGGCGGCGAAGGCGACCCTGCACTGCCTGACCGGCTGCGCCATCGGCGAGATCCTCGGCATGGTGATCGGCACCGCCCTGCTGTGGGGCAACGTCCCCACCATGGCCCTGGCGATCACCCTGGCGTTCTTCTTCGGCTACTCCTTCACTCTCTTCGCCGTCCTGCGGGCCGGACTGGGCTTCAGGGCCGCCGTCAAGGTCGCCCTCGCCGCCGACACCGTCTCCATCGCCGTCATGGAGCTGGTCGACAACGGCATCATCGCCCTCACCCCCGGAGCGATGGACGCCCACCTGTCCGACGGACTGTTCTGGTCCGCGCTGCTGGGCGGGTTCGCCGTCGCCTTCCTGATCACCACCCCGGTGAACAAGTGGATGATCGGTCGCGGCAGGGGCCACGCCGTCGTCCACGCCTACCACTGACCGCACGCCGGAAGGTCAGGGAAATGCGCAGGTCTCCGGCGGTGTGACGACACTGTCGGCGCATCCGGGGCGAGCGTGACGTCGGCCTTCACGACCCGTTGTGGTCGTGAAGGCCGACGTTGCGTTCGGGGGAGCTGTCGGTGTCGCTGCGTGCTAGGACGATGGGCGGGTTCCCGAGGGGACGGCCCGGGTGGCACGGGCCGCGTTCCCGAAGGGCGGCCTGGCGATGCGCATCCGCGACGAACCCGGGGAACCGCTCCCGGACGCGGACTTCGCCGGGCCGCACCCGGTGAGGGGAAGCCGGCCGGGTCGCCGGGCCGGGTCGCGCTGGTGTCGGTCATGCAGTTCGCCGAGGGCCTCCCGGACCGGCGGGCCGCGGACGCTGTGCGTGGACGGCTGGGACGGCCGGACCGGACGTGTCCGCTGGGACTGGAGCCGTCCGACCCGGGCCTGACCCCGTGGTGCTCACCGAGTCCAGGGACCGGCTGATCGCGGAAGACGCCGGGGTGCGGCTCCCGGACCGGGTCCCTGAGGCCGCCGCAGAACGCGGTTCGCTCAGGCTCAGGGCCGGTGGCCGTGCCCGCACGGACTCCACGATCGTGTCGTGCGCGGCGCCGGCGGACCAACGGGCCGGTGCGGCTCGGTGAGACCCTGCGGGCCGCGTTGAACAGCGTGGCTGCCCATGAGCCGGGGTGGCCGACCGGGTTCCGTCCGGATGGTTCGACCGGTACGCGATCCGGTTCGAGGACACCCGCCTGCCCAGGGGAGACCAGGCAGACCGAACTACTCGAGCGGATCGGCGCCGACGGGCCGTTCCTGCCTACCGCACTTCACGGACCGGAGACACCTCCGTCCCCGCGGCTGCCTGACCGGGCGCGGGCCTTGCGGCAGATGTGGGTCCAGCAGTGCTTCGTCGGCGGCGGGCAGGTCCGTCGCCGGGAGGTCAAGGGCCGCCGGCCGGGCGCGGACCGGCTGGTGACGCCCTACGACACCGACGCGCGAGGGAGCGTGCAGCACGGCATCCTCCGGGATGGCCACAAGGTCCACCTCACCGGGACCCGCGAGCCGGACGGCCCGAACCTGATCACACACGTCGCCACGACCGGCTCCACCGTCCAGGACGTCCGCCTGGTCGGCCCGATCCGCGCGCACCCCGCCGCGCGTGACCTCCTGCCCGACCGTCACCCGGTCGACGCGGGCTGCGCAACGGCCCGGGAGGCGGTGGCGGCCCGGCGCGATCGCAAGGTCGGCCTGGTGGGTCCGGTCCCCGCATCCACCAGCGCAGGCGAAGGACGACGGTGGCCTCTCCCGGGCCGACTTCACCATCCACCGGGAGAACCGGCGGATGGACCTGCCCCCATGGCAGGACCACCGGCGACTGGACCAGGTCCCCAGCCCTCGGCCCGGGGCGACCCGAAATCATCCGAAAGCCCGACGCCCCCTCCTGGAGGCGGGACCATGCTGGTGGAGACCTGCCCGGAGGAGCGCATCATGTCGTACCTGGAACGCCTCGAGTACCCGGAGCCCCGCTACCACGGCGACAAGGGCGAAGTGAACGCGGTCTTCCGTCCGGCCGACACCCCGCCGGACATCTCCTCACCCGGCACCTCCACCCACTACCTCGCCACCAATGAGTCGACCGGCGGCGAATTCGGCCTGTACAAGGTGGAGTTGGGCGCACGGTCCGCTGGAGCCAGGACCCACTTCCACAAGACGATGTCGGAGTCCTTCTACATCCTCTCCGGCGAATTGGAGCTCTACAACGGCGAGAAGTGGATCACGGGCCGCGTGGGCGACTTCCTGTACGTACCGGCCGGCGGTCTGCACGCCTTCAAAAACGTGACCGACGAGCCCGTGTCCATGCTCATGCTCTTCTCCCCGGGTGCTCCCCGCGAGGAATACTTCGAGCACGTCGCGGAGATGGCGCAGCGCGGTGGCGAGGAACTCAAGCAGTTTCGCATCCGGCACGACAGCTACTTCCTCGAAGACGTCGATCCCGAGGCGGAGTAGTCCGGCTCCGTTGCAGGACCGGGGCGTGCGCCGAAAGCAGATCCTGGTGGCTGCGGCGTGTGACGAGTCGGCGGTCCGCAAGGGGCGGCGATCCCCGTAGCCGCATCAGCGAGCGGCTACGGGCGCCCAGGCACCGACAGAACTGCTCCGCTGGAGGACGGGACACCACGCGCACGCCGGCAAGGCCGGCCGTGCTTGCCTCACCGATCGTGTACTCGACCAGGAGCCGGCCGATGCCCAGTTCCGGCGCTTCTGCCCGGCCGCGACGGTCACCCCCAAGCAGGCTCGGCCTGTGCGAGTTCGCCGACAGGGTCGTGTGACCGCCGGGGATCCGGGTCGTTCAGGCGGCAACCGTCCGGCGTTCCCCCGAGTGGCTCGGGTCCGGCGCCGGCCGGGCGGTCCGGTCGCGGCCGACGGCATGGATCTCGTACGCGTCGCGCACGCCCTGCAGGCGGCGGCGCATGCCTGGAGTTGCGCGCGGGCGCTCTCGCCCGCGTTGTCGGCGCCACCCGTGGCGGATCGCTCCGCGCGGCGGTGAGCAGGGTGGTCGGCGGAGCGACGCGCGGTGTGCCGACTGCTCGGGGCGCGAATCGGTGGCAGGCATTCCCCTTCTCCCGAAGCCGGTGGGCCGGACCCGTGGCGATGGGCCCCCGTTGCTTCCCGTGCCGAATGCACAGGCGTGAATGCCCGGCGTCCTTTCCCTGATCAGGCCCGGACCAGGCCACGAGCGGCGTTGACCCTCCCGGAGCCCACATGCCAGTCTGACCCCTTGTCACTTGCCTTTGAGGGCGGAGGGCCGGGGGTCATGGACGAGGTTTTCTGGGTGGCGGACCACCCGGTGCTGGAGGCTCTGCGCCGCAGGCGGGAGAAAGGCCATACGCGGGAAAACCCCGCCGACGACCTGAAAATCGGGCTGGCGGTCGAAGGAGGGGGAATCCGCGGCGTCGTGTCGGCCGCGATGCTCTGCGCGCTCGAGGACCTCGGATTCAAGGACGCGTTCGACGCGGTCTACTCGGCGTCGTCCGGGGCGATCAACAGCGCCTACTTCCTCCTCGGCGGCACCTGGTACCCGCTGTCCATCTACTACGACGACCTCGCCACACGGCGGTTCGTGGACTTCCGCAGGTTCCTGCGGGGAGAGATCCTCGATCTCACCTACGCCTTCCAGGTGGTCGACCAGGTCAAACCGCTCGACTACGAGGCGGTCATCGCCTCCCCCACGGAGCTGCACGTCGCCGTGACCCTGGTCGACGAGCTGCGCACGGAGGCGGCGAACGGCTTCTCGGACAGGAAGGACCTGCGCGAGGCGCTCATGGCGAGCGCCTGGCTGCCCGTCGCGCTGCGGGGCACGACGGAATTCCGCGGCCGGCGGGCGATGGACGGGGGCGTGCTCACGCCGCACCCCTACGTCCTGGCCCTCCGGGACGGCTGCACCCACGTGCTGTCCCTGAGCACCAGGCCCATCCAGCCGCCCCGCGAGGGACTCTCGCTGTCCCAGCAGTACGGAATCCGCCATCTGAACAGGATCAAGGACGGGCTCGGCACCGCTTACGGGAAAGCCGTGATCCGGTACCGGGAGCAGCGCCTCACCCTCCAGCGCCGCATGAGGGAGCCGGGCGGTTCCCCGTACGTGTTCGATCTCGCTCCGCTTCCCTGGATGCCGCAGGTGAAGCGGCACGAATTGGACCCGGGCCGGATCCTGGCCGGGGCGCGCGGCGCCTACGAGGTGATGTACTGCGCGATGGAGCGCCGGGATCCGGCGCTCATCCGGACGGGACGGATCCGTGCGGTTCCGCACCTCACCATCGTGGACAGGAACGATGACTGACACCACGGGGCCGGGTGATCTGCGGGTCGTCCTGCGCATGCTGTCCTCCCCCGGTCCGGATGCCGCCACGGCGTACGAGGAGGAGATGCTCGGCTGGGGGACCGACGAGTGGCGGCGGTTACTCCTCCACCTGCCCTGGGACGCGTACACCTTCCTCGGTGAATTCGAGCAGTCCTGGGACACGGTCATCGACGACCTGCACCGCTGGTGCGGCCTCTTCGACGGCCGGCCGGCCCCCGAGCGACAGCGCTACCGGCCGGTCTTCGGCCGTCTCGGTCTGCTGCTCCTGACGCTGGTGTCCCTGCGCCACTCCTACGGGCGCCGCTACCGGCGCGCCGAGGCGACCGGAGCGCAACCGTCACACGACTGCGAGGCGCTGTGCCGGCCCCTGCTGTGCGAAGCGGCCGTACGCGAGGCGCTCGCCGCCCTCTACGCCCCCGACGCACCACCCCCTGCCGCCGTCCCGGAGGGCCACGCCGACGACCCGGCGGTGAACGCCGAGTGGGACGGGATCGACTTCGGCAGCCTCCGGTTCCACCGGCACGGCACGACCTCGTTCATCCTGCACGGCCAGTCGGCCGCGACCGTCCAGGGACGGCGCCGCTCCTTCGCGCTGAAGTGCATCCTCCACCCCTACCTCAGGGTTCCGGCCATCGTCCGCAACACCCGCCGCTACCAGGAGCGGTACTCCGTTCCCGACGACGAGGCGCGGCACCTGGCACGGGTGTGGGCGAGCAGCTCGCGGTGGATCCTGATGGACTTCGTGCCCGGGGAGACGCTGGCGGAGCACCTGCGGCGCCGGATCGGCTCCGACGCCCCCGGCGGGGAGATCAGAGCCGACCTCCTGGAGCAGCTCGGACGGAAGCTCTTCGAGGCACTGGCCGGCCTGGAGGAGGTCGGCCTGAACCACTGCGACCTCTCACCGAGCAACATCATCATCCGTTCCCACGGACCGGACGACATGTCCTTCGTCCTCGTCGACCTGGGGGTCAACTACCTCTACTCCCACGACGTGCCCGGTGTGGACGGGCCGGACGCGGCGTACGTCGCCCCCGAGGTCCGCACCGACGCCGGACAGCACGACCGGGCGGACCTCTACTCCGTGGGACGGCTGCTCATCGCCATGGCCGGGATGCGCAACGAGCCGGACGGCACCGTGCCGGACGCCTTCTACGCCGAGACCCCGCTGATGGCGCGGTTCATCGAGGACCTCACCGACCGGGATCCCCGCAACCGCCTGGTGATCTTCCGGCCGGATCCGGGACACGGCTGCTACCGGCAGTTGCGCCGCTTCTTCGAGGAGGAACTGGAGGCCGTGAAGGCGGCCAGGGACCAGCGGCCGGACACGGACAAGCCGTGGCTCCTGGCCGTGCTCGGCCTGTACACCCCGCTCGCCGGCGCTCCGGCCAGGCAGCGCCGCCTCTGGCAGGTCCGGCGCGCCCAGTCCCTGTACACCGATCAGCGGCGCGGGATGTACGCCCGCTGGCTGCTCCTCTGGTCCAGGGTCTCCGCGCTGGCCTGGTACGTCGCCGCCTTCGTCGTCATCACCTGGTGGCTGCGCGACCTCGGCTGGAACTGGGGGAACCACCTGGTCACCCTCCTGCAGCGCGTCGGGAGCAGCTCGGAGGACGAGTTCCCCGTCCTCGACGCGTTCAGGGCTGACGACTATCCGATCCCCGACTTCTCCGGGAACCTTCCCGTGCGGGCGGTCGGCCTCAGCTTCCTGCTGGTCGGCGCCCGCTACTACCAGAACCTCTTCGCGGGGATCACCCCCCGGGTCACCGGACGCCACCAGGGCCGGCTGAGCGTGTCGGCCTTCCTGGCGGAGACCTCCATGCGCATGTTCTCCCTGGTGGCCTTCGTGCTCGTCCTCGTGCCGACACTGGTCCAGCGCGACTGGTGGCCGCTGTGCACGGCGATCGGGGTGTTCTGCGTCTTCCTCGCCAACTGGAGCTGCCTGTCCTTCGCCCGCGAGGCCGTCCGCCGGGCGCGCGCCCACGGGCTCTCCACCGTGCCCGGCGGCCGGATCTCCGGGCTCGAGTCCTTCGGCAGTTGGACGCCGTCCGCCGCCTTCTACGCGTTCGCGACGTCCACCATCGGGACGATGATCTTCCTCGATCTGGTCGAGGACGTCTACGTGTACGCCGCGGCCGTCGCCTCGATCAACATCGTGCTGTTCTACGTCATCAAGTGCAGCGGCAGCAGCGCCGCCGACGTCCGGGTCGCCCTGGGCCGGGCCTGTCTGGCCGCGGAGCGCGTCCGGTACGTGTCTTCCCGGCGGTAGGGGGACGGGCGGCGGGTCCGTGCTCTGCCGGGCCCGCCCGCCTCCGCCCCGGTGACCGGCGACGCCCGGCGGTGGAGGGCGCGGCCGGTCCCGCGGGGAGGTCCCGGCACGTGAAGCCCACGGCCGGGTGTCCGCGGACCGGCCGCCGTTCCTCCCGTGTACGGCGGCGTCGCTCACCGCCGCCGGGCCGGGAGCCGGTCTAGGACCGGGGGCCGCCTTCGGAGCCACCCGCTCCCGCCGCGGCCCTCTCCGCCTTCGCGAGCCCCGAGTGCCGGTAGGAGTAGCCGAAGTAGATGACCAGGCCGACCGCGAACCAGGCCGCGAAGCGCAGCCACGTCTCCGTCCGGAGGTAGGTGATGAGCCAGATCGAGGCGATCACGCCGATCGCGGGAGTGAAGGGCATGAGGGGGGCACGGAACTGGCGCGGCAGCTCGGGGTGGCGGTAGCGGAGCACGATCACGGCGGTGCACACCACGACGAAGGCGAGCAGGATGCCGATGTTGGTCAGCTCGGCCGCCTCGCCGATCTGCACGAAGCCCGCGATCGCCGCGGAGGCCACGCCGACGATCCAGGTGACGCGGGTGGGGACGTGCCGGGTCGGGTGCGTCTTGGCGAACCACTGCGGCAGCAGCCCGTCGCGGCTCATGGAGAACCACACGCGCGTCACGCCCAGCATGAAGGTGAACATCACGGTGAGGATGCCGACGATCGCGCCGATCGCGATGATGTTGGCGACGGCATCGAGCCCCACCGACTTGAAGGCGGTGGAGAAGCCGCTCTCCGGGTCGACCTCCGTGTAGTTCTGCATGCCCGTGAGGACCAGGCAGGCCAGGATGTACAGCACCATCGCGATGGCGAGCGAGTAGATGATCGCCTTGGGCATGTGCCGCTGGGCGTCCTTCGACTCCTCGGCCGCCGTGCTCATGGCGTCGTAGCCGAAGACGGCGAAGAAGACCGTGGCCGCGCCGGTGAAGGCGCCGCCGATGCCGTACGGGAAGAAGGGGGTGTAATTGCCGGTGTTGACGTAGAAGAAACCGACGATGATGACCAGCAGCACCACCAGCACCTTCAGGACGACGACCGCCGTCTCGAAGCGTGCCGCGCTCTTGATGCCCAGATTGAGCAGGTAGGCGATGAAGAGGCAGAGGATCACCGCGATGAGGTCGACCCGGTGGCCCTCGCCCGTCCCCGGGGCGCCGAGCATCCAGGCGGGCAGGGCGGTGCCCGTCTCGGTCAGCAGGAAGTTGACGTAGCCGGAGATGCCGATCGCGACGACCGCGACGATCGCCGTGTACTCCAGCAGCAGGTCCCAGCCGATGAACCAGCCCGCGAACTCGCCAAGGACCGCGTAGCCGTAGGTGTAGGCGGAACCGGCCTTCGGGATCAGTCCGGCGAACTCCGCGTACGAGAACGCGGCTGCCGCGCTGGCCACACCGGCGATGAGGAAGGACACCAGCACGGCGGGCCCCGCGGTCCCGTTGGCGACGGTCCCGGCCAGGGTGAAGATTCCGGCGCCGATGATGCCGCCGACTCCGATGGCGGTGAGCTGCCACAGGCCGAGCGTGCGGGAGAGCCGCTCGCCCGGTGCGACTTCCGTCTCCTCGATGTGCTCGATCGGTTTCCGGCGCAGTACGCCCTGTCCCATCCGGAGCCCGGCCATGACCTGTCCTCTCCGTCGGCGGTTGACGGGCGCTCACGATGACGGACCTGACCGGACGGCGGAAGAAGACGCCCCGGAAGTGGTTTCCCTTTCCCAGTCGAAGCACCGTCTGAGCTGCGCCGTGCAGGGTCTCAAATACCTCATCCGAATGATAATGGGACCAAAGGGGTCCCACCAGAGGCCGCGCGCCGAAGCGTCGGTGGACCCGTACCGCCCTGGCGGCGGAGGTGTTCACGGCGGCGGGCGGGGGTGACGCGGACCGCCGGCCGGTCCCGCCGTTCCGGCCGGCGGCCCCGCCGGTGGCGGGGTCGGTCACGAGCCGCAGCAGCCGCCCGCCAGGGCCTGCGGGGTCGGCGTGACGGCCGGGGCCGCGGTCGGGACGCCGAGCAGGACCGGTCCCAGGGCCGGTGCGGCGCAGCAGCCGCCGTCGCCCTCAGCCGCCTCGGGGGCGTCATACAGGCCGCTGCCGCCGCACACCCCGGTCTCCGGCAGGGTCAGCTCCACCCGGTCGGCGGCCTCCAGGTCGCCGGCGAGCGCGGCGGCGACGGAGCGGACCTGCTCGTAGCCGGTCATGGCCAGGAAGGTGGGGGCGCGGCCGTAGGACTTGGCCCCCACCAGGTAGATCCCGGTCTCGGGATGGGCGAGCTCGCGGTGGCCGTGGGGGTGGACGGTGCCGCAGGAGTGGACGTTGGGGTCGATCAGCGGCGCCAGGGCGACCGGGGCCTGGAGCCGCTCGTCCAGGCCCAGGCGGACCTCGGACAGGAACGACAGGTCGGGCCGGAACCCGGTCAGCACGATGACCTCGTCCACCGGTCCGGTGCGGCGGCCGTCCTCGGCGACCAGGACCGGCCGCCCGTCGGCGTCGCGTTCGATCGCCGCGGTGCGGAACCCGGTGACCGCCTCGGCGTGCCCGTTCTCGACGGCGGCCCTGGCCGCCAGGCCCAGGGCCCCGCGGGCGGGGAGCTGGTCGGCGGTGCCGCCGCCGAAGGTGGCGTCGGTGATGCCGCGGCGCAGGATCCACACCGCCTGCGTGCCGGCTCCGTCGGCGGACTCGGCGAGGCCGGCCAGGGCGGCCAGGGCGGTGAAGGCCGAGGCGCCGGAGCCGAGGACGGCGGTGCGCCGGCCGGCGTACCGGGCGCGGACGGCCGGATCGGTCAGGTCGGGGACGCGGTAGGCGAGGCGGTCGGCCGCCGCGCGCTCCCCCAGTGCGGGCAGGCCGTCGGCGCCGGCCGGGCCGGGGGCCGCCCAGGTGCCGGAGGCGTCGAGCACCGCGCGGGCCAGGACGCGCTCCTCACGGCCGTCGGCGTACCGGACGTGGACGGCGAAGGGCCGGTCGGCGCGGTCGGCGTCCACGATCCGGTCCCGTCCGGCCCGGGAGACGCCGGTGACGGTGGCGCCGTAGCGCACCGCCTCGCCCAGGGCGTCGGCCAGCGGCTGCAGATAGCGCTCGGCCCACTCGGCGCCGGAGGGGTAGGCGGCCGGATCGGGCCGGGTCCAGCCGGTCGGCGCCAGGAGTTTCTCGGCGACCGGGTCGATCACCTCGGCCCAGCGGGAGAACAGCCGTACGTGGGACCACTCGCGCACCGCGGCACCGGCGGCCGGGCCGGCCTCCAGCACCAGCGGGACGAGGCCGCGGTCGGCCAGGTGCGCGGCCGCGGCCAGGCCGATGGGACCGGCCCCGATCACAACGACCGGAAGGACTGAGGTGGTGGTCATGGCGTGGTCTCCGTGGAGGTGAGGGGCCTGAACCGGCTGCTGTTTCGACTTCCGTCGATATCCGAGCCTGCCACCCTGATTTGATGGATGTCAACATAGACATGCATCGAAGTTGAGGCCGGGGTCCGCGCTGCCCGGCCCGGCCGTCTTTCCCGGGAACACGCCGGCCGGCCCCGTCGGGGGGCCCGCGCCCGCATCGCCGCGTCCGCGGGTACGTTCCGCCGCCACCACGGCCTCTGGCGCGACACGGCGCCCGTCGAACGCCGCACCTCTGTCACCGTCCGGCGCACTGAACACAACTGGACACAGCGGGCGCCGGTGCGCAGGCTCCTCAGCGCAGCCTGTTCTTCACCCCTCGATCACCGCGACCGCGTCCACACCGGCGTGATGCAGAGTCCGCTGCACATGGCGCCTGGCTCCGCGGACGGTGAGCGCGACGGCCTCCGGCCCTTCGGTGGCCGCCCGCAGCAGGGCGTAGGCGCACGCCAGGTCGAGATGGGTGAGCTCGCCCATCTCCAGCACCCACTCACGGGCCTTCCGCAGCCGCGGGTCCAGGAGCTGCTCCTCCAGTTCACGGAGCGTCCCGGCCTCCAGTTCACCGGAGAAGGTGAGCACGGCGCGGTGGCCGCCGACCGCGGCGATGGCCATGGCCGACCGAGGCATTGGGACGGGGTGGGGTTCGGATGCCACAGCGACCTCCTCGGGGTGTCGGCTCGCGGAACACGCGCTCGTTTCCGTCTCCTCCCAGCGTCCCACCACTCCCACCGTCCAGCGGCCCCCGGGCCGCTTGCGGTGCACCACTGCGGGCGGCCCGGCGCGGAGCACGTCGGCGAGAGACCGACAGCCCCCGGACGCGACCGTGGGGCGGCCATGCGCGAGACCGACGCCGGCGCCGCCCGCTCCCCGTCCCGCCACCGCCACCGCCACCGGCCTTCGGGCGGGTGGCGGACGGGTGCCGGAGCCAGGGGTTCGTTCGGACCGTCGGCTGCGGTCACAGGACCGTGTCAGTGCCGCGGCCTAGGGTCACGGCATGACCGACGAAAGCCCCGCCGCGTTCGATGCGGCATGGGACCGCTTCACGTCCTGGCTGGCCGTGCACTCCCCCATCGACCACGCGGCCCTGCGACCGCCTGCCACCGCCGAGGGGATCGCGGTGCTCGAAACGCGACTCGGGTTCCCGCTCCACCCGCAACTGAGGGCGCTTCTGCAGCAGCACGACGGCGTCGTCGAGCATCCGGAGCCGGACAATTTCCACGCCGGGGCCTTCCTCCCGCTGGGACACCGGCTCAGCACCACGGACCGCATCGCCCGCGAGCACGAGTGGCTGGTGCACGAGAGGGAGATCATCGCCGTGGGGCGGGAGGAGGACGATCTCTACGGCCACGCCCACCAGTGGGTGCCCTTCGCGCACTCCAACGACGGCGGGATCGCCTTCGTCGACCATCGCCCCGGCCCGACCTACGGACACGTCCACGAGATGGGCATCGGCTCGGGTGCCGACGCCACCACGTGGGCGTCCTGCCCGGCCGATCTGTTCGGCCGGCTCGCCGCGAGCCTGGAGACCGGCGGCCCCTTCCAGTCGTCCTGGCCCATGCCCCACGGACTGCCCTCGGGGCAGTTCTGTCTCGTCTGGAGCACCTGCCCCCGGACGGAGAGCGGTGGCATCCGGGACTGGCCGCCGCCCCGCCGGCCGGCCTCGCCCCTCCGGCCGGCCTCGCCCACCCGGCGGGGGCTGGGCCGCAAGATCGCCACACTCGTTCCTTCGCCGGCTCCCCAGGCGCCCCGTACAACCGTGGTGGATGTCATTGCCCCGGTCGGGCCGTTCCACACGAGCGGCGTCGTCGTGAACGGCTCCGGGGATTCGGCGGACGCACATCGCTAGGAGCTGTCCGGGACGGACGAGCGGCGTTCGATCAGCCGGGTCGGCAGGACGACGGGGGCGGTGGGCGCGTCCTCCCCCGCGAGTCGCGCCAGCAGGATCCGCGCCGCCGTCTCCCCCATGGCCCGCATCGGCTGGTGGACCGTGCTGAGCGGGGGCTCGGTGTGCCGGGCGGCCGGAATGTCGTCGAAGCCCACGACGGCCACGTCGCCCGGCACGTCGAGCCCGGTTTCCCGGAGGGCTCCGAGCGCACCGATGGCCATGAGGTCGTTGTGGGCGAAGACCGCGTCGAACTCCTCCCCTGCGGCGAGGAGACCGCGGACGGTCCCGTACCCGCCGCGCTCGGTGAAGTCGGCGTCCTCGACCAGCTCCACGGCGATCCCGTGCCGGGCGTACGCGGCCCGGAACCCCGCCAGCCGGTCCCGCACGCAACCGAACCGCTGTGGCCCGGTGAGCACGAGCGGACGGCGCCGGCCGAGCGCGATCAGGTGACGGGCCGCCGCCGTCCCGCCGTCGCGGTTGGCGGCACCGACGGACGGGAAGGCGGGGTGGTGGCCGCGGTCGTCGATCAGGACCACCGGCAGGCCGTCGCGGTGCAGGGCGGTCAGCATGTCGAGGGTGTTCTCGGGCTCGATGACGAGGAGCCCGTCGAACGCCCGTGCCGACACCTGGCTGGTGAACCGCTCGACGGACTCGGCGCCCCGGTTGCAGGTGAACAGCAGGAGCCCGTGGTCGGCGGCCTCCACGGTGTCGACCACGCCCTGCAGCACCTCGCCCATCCACGGCCAGGTGAGGGAGGGCACGAGCATGCCGACCGTGCGGCTGCTGCCGCGGGCGAGGCCGACGGCCTTGGAGTTGGGGACGTAGCCCAGCCGGTCGATGACCTCCCGTACCCGGGCGGCCGTGGTGGCGTCGATCTCGCCGCGGGTGTTGAGCACCCGGGACACCGTCGTCTTGCTGACACCGGCGGCCCGGGCCACGTCGGCGATGGTCACGCGCATCGCTACCTCCGGTGCGGCACGGGGCGTCCGGGCGGGGCGGTCGGTTCTCCGGCCGGGGCCGGAACCGGTTGCGGAACCGGTTGCGGAACCGGTGTCGGTCTCCGGCGAGGAGTGAACCGAAGAGTTGTGGCTCCGTCAATGGCGCGCACAAAGGGCGCCGTTCGGCGGTTCCGGCGCCTCGCCCCGCTTCCCCGGGCGTCCGTCCGGCAGCCGGACGTGCGGGGCGTCGCACGGAGGCACGGAGCCGCACGGCTTCGGGCCGGGGCGCCGGAACGCGGGTCCGTACCGATTTCAACGGAAAGTATTGACGCTTCCATGACACGCCGCTTCACTCGCCGCATACCCCGGAACCGATTCCGGAACCGGTTCCGGACGGCCGCGTCCCGTGGCCGGCCGGGGCGCCCGGCCGCGGCGCCCACCGCCTCCACGGACGCAGCGTGCGCACCCCACAGCCACGCCCCAAGGAGGAATGCCGTGTTACGCCGATCCCCCCACGAACGAGCCCGCCGCCCCCGAAGGCACCGCCCGCGGGGATGGTCCGCGGCCCTGACGGCCCTCGGACTCGTCCTCACCGCGCTGTACGTCGGCGCCGCCCCCGCCGGCGCCGAGCGCATCGCCGCCGACCGGACAGCCGCCCCGCAGGGCGCCCAGGTCGTCCGCGTCGCGGAGTTCCTCGCCGAATGCCCCTACAGCCACCGGCTTCCCGACGACCCGATCGTCTTCCCCGGACTGCCCGGCGCCTCGCACATGCACAGTTTCTTCGGCAGCCGGGTCACCAACGCGCACACCGACCTGACCGACCTGCTGAACTCGGCCAGCACCTGCAGCCCGGCCGTCGACACCTCCTCGTACTGGGTGCCCACCCTCTACCGCGGTGACCAGCCCGTGGAACCCACCGGTGTCACGTTCTACTACCTGGGCGAGGGCGTGCGCGACGACGTCATCCGGCGCATCCGCCCCCTTCCCCAGGGCCTGCGCATCGTGGCCGGCAACGCCAAGGCGACCGGAACGAACGACCCGACGTCCATCGCCCGCTGGTCCTGTCTGCACCACGGCGAGGTCAACCCCTCCAAGGACTTCGTCACCTGCCCGCCCGGCTCGATGCTGGAGTCCTACCTCGACTTCCCGCAGTGCTGGAACGGCAGGGACCTCGACTCCCCGGACCACAAGAGCCACATGTCCTACCCGGTGAACGGGGACTGTCCGGCCAGCCATCCGGTGCCGGTGCCGAAGCTGCGGCAGGTACTGCGCTATCCCGTCTCGGGCAGCACCCAGGGGCTGCGGCTGGCGTCAGGGCCCGGATACACCATGCACGGCGACTTCTTCAACGCATGGCCCGAGAACGAGATGGCCCGCAGGGTGACCAACTGCATCAACGCCATCGTCAAGTGCGGCGCGGACGGCAGACCGTCCTGACCCGCACCCCGGCACCCGCCGCCCCGTCCGGCGGGTGCCGCCCTCCCGCTCCCCACCCGCCCGGACGGACCGCGCTCGCCCCGTCCGGGCCGGACCGGCGCCCGTCCTGCCGTACGGACGCCCCACCCGTCACGACGCTTCCGACCGGTCGTCCGGATGCCGGTCGGCCCCGGAGGCACCATGACCGCATTCGCCCCGCGGCCGCGCCGCACGGGCCCGGCGCTGCTCGTCGCGGCCTCGCTGACCGTCCTCCTCCTGGCCGGGTGCTCCGGTGCGCCGCAGCCGGACAGCGCCACGGGCAGCCCCTCGACCGCGGCGGCGCGCGACGAGGAGGGAGGACCGGGCAGCACCGACATCGCCTGGCTCCACCTGGCCACCGCCATGGACGACCAGGCACTGCGGATCCTGGAACTCGCCCCGCACGGAGGGGGTGACGCCTCCCTGCGGCGGTGGGCCGGAACCGTGGCCGACGCGTACCGCACCCGGCTGGCCGCGCTGCGCGGCCAGCTCGCGGAGGCCGGGGTGCCCGACGACAACCCCCACGAGGGACACGACATGCCGGGCATGGTCAGCAGCGAGGAGTTCGACGCCCTGCGGACGGCCGAGGGACCGCGGTTCGACCGCCTGCTGCGGGCGGCCCTGCACGAACACCTCACCCATGCGGAACACCTGGCACGCTCCCAGCAACGCGCGGGCACCGACCCGGAGGTGAAGAAGCTGGCCGCGGGCGTCGAGCGTTCCTCCGCCGCGTACCGCGCCCGTATGCCCGCCGGGTGAGCACCGGGAAGCCCGCGCCCCGAACCGGCCCCCGCGGGCGCACCGGGCCCGACGCCGTCTTCCCGCACAGCCCCGACGCCCGGCGCGCGGGCCCACCCCTGCGAGCCCTGCCGGAACTCCCCGGTCACCCCGCGTCGGCGGATGGGCGAGGACCCGCTCCCGAAGACCCCACGGCACCCGGGCCCCGCACGTCCGGCACACTCGGGAATCCGCTCACGGATTTTTGTTGTCCCCGGTCCCCGCCCGCGTCTCCCAAGGGCGGGACGAGGTGGGAAGGCACCGTGGCCTCCCAGTCCCCGCCGGAGACACCCGAAGGGAAGTCAGCAATGAGCCACGAGCCCGGACCAGGACCGGACACCGCCCTGGTGGCCGCCGCCCGGAACGGCGACCCACAGGCCGTCGAGGGGCTGCTGTCGCAGTCCCTGCCGCTCGTCTACAACATCGTCGGCCGGGCCCTGGACGGCCACGGCGACGTGGACGACGTGGTGCAGGAGACGCTGCTGCGCGTGGTGCGCGGCCTGGACCGGCTGGAGCAGCCGGAGTCGTACCGATCCTGGATGGTGGCCATCACCGTGCGGCAGACGAAGGACTGGTTCCGGGCACAGCGGCAGTCCCGGCAGACCCGTACGGCGCTGCCGCAGGCGGAGCACGTTCCCGACGCCTCGGACTTCGCGTCACTGACGATCCTGCGGCTGAACCTGACCGACCAGCGCCGTGAGGTCGCCGAGGCCACGCGGTGGCTGGACGAGGACGACCGCGAGCTGCTGTCCCTGTGGTGGCTGGAGGAGACCGGGCAGCTCAAGCGCTCCGAACTCGCCGCCGCCCTGGGCCTGTCGGGGCGGCACACGGCGACGAGGGTGCGCCGGCTGAAGGACCGGCTCGACATCGGCCGCGGCATCGTCCGCGCGATGGCGGCGCAGCCGCCCTGCCCGGAGCTGGACGGCATCACCCGTGACTGGGACGGCGCACCGAACCCGCTGTGGCGCAAGCGGCTGGCCCGCCACGTGCGCGACTGCGCCCGGTGCGGCGGCCGGACGGAACGGCTCGTGCCGGTCGAGGGGCTGCTACGCGGCCTGCCGCTGGTGGCACCGCCCCTGGCCCTGTACCAGGCACTCCTGGAGGCCGTCCGGTCCGGCGCCCCGTACGGCGCGGCCCACGCCGGGCCGGCGGGTCCCGACCACACGGCTCCCGGCGACGCGCGCATCGGCTCCGAGCCGGCCGGCACCCCGGTCCCGAACGATCCGGGCACGTCCGGGGAGGCGACGGTCGTCCTGTCCTCGCACCGCCGTACGGAGACCGCCGGGCACCGCCGGGCGCGGCCGCGCGGCATCCGGCAGCGGCGCGTCCTGGTCGCCACGAGCGCCGGGGCGGTCGTGGCGAGCGTCCTGATCGCGGTCTCCGTCACCGGCAACGCCCCGGCGACGCCCGGCGGAACCGCTCCCGCCCCGGCCTCCCTGACGGCCGAGGACTCCCCGGCCGCCCGGCGCTCCGCTCCCTCCTCCCCCTCCCCCGCTCCCTCCGCGTCGAAGCCGGTGACGGCCTCCCCGTCCTCCTCCCCCGCCGCCAAGCCGCCGTCCCCCTCGGCGGCGCCGAGCACGGCGCCCGCGGTACCCGAACCGGGCGACGCCGAGGCCGTCGCCTCCGACAAGAAGGGCGTGGCCGTCTGGCAGTTCAACGGCGCCGACACGGCGCTGCGGCAGTCGGGGGCCGGCTGGTACTACACCTGGTCCACCGGCCACCCCGGCATCAACACCCCGGCCGGGGTCGAGTTCGTCCCCATGATCTGGGGTGCCGACTCCGTGACCCCGCAGGCCCTGGCGGAGGCCAAGGCGGCCGGCACCCACCTGCTGGGGTTCAACGAGCCGGACATGCCCGGCCAGGCCGACATGACGGTGGAGGAGGCGTTGTCGCTGTGGCCCCGGCTGGAGGAGACGGGCAGCACCCTCGGCAGCCCGGCCGTCGCCTACGGCGGGGACACCGAGGGCGGCTGGCTGGACCGGTTCATGGACGGAGCCGAGCAGCGCGGCTACCGCGTCGACTTCATCACGCTGCACTGGTACGGCGGGGACTTCCGCACGGACGCGGCCGTCGAGCAGCTGCGGAGCTACCTCACGGCGGTGTACGAGAAGTACCGCAAGCCGATCTGGCTCACCGAGTACGCGCTGATCGACTTCTCGAACGGCACCCGCTACCCCACGGAAGCCGAACAGGCCGCCTTCGTGACCGCGTCCACCAAGATGCTGTCGGGCCTGCCCTTCCTCAAGCGCTACGCCTGGTTCGGGCTCGGCACCGACGAGACGGGGCCCAGCACCGCCCTGTTCCGCAGCGGCCCCACCGGTCCCACCCTGACCGACACCGGCCGCGCCTTCCTCTCCGCCCCCTGAACCGAACGGCCCCCGCCCGTCCGGCACTGCGGCGGCTGCTCACCGCCGGACCGGCCTCTTGGCCGTCTGCCGCCCCTGGTCGGCAGACGGCCGGGAGGCCCCTGGCGCACCGGTACCTGCGGTGCGGTACGTCCGCTCTCCGCAGCCGTGCGTGTGCGCCGGCAGACCGGATGCAGACCGGATGTCGAGCTCGGCGTACCGGCGGAGCGCTGACGGCCCGGCGCCGGCTCCGGCCGCGTACGCCCTGCGGCACCACCGCACTCACGCACATCGGGCGAGTGAACGAGTGCTGTGGTCACGGAGCCGCCGGTCCACCTGGCACGCCCCGGCCCGCCCGGACGGTTCGGGGAAGCAGAAGCGGGCGGGGAGTGCCGCACCACGCGGACGTCGTGGTGGGACGGGCACTCCCCGCCCGCTTCCCTCTGCACCTTCAGCCCGGTGCTCATACCGTGGTGGTGGTGTTGTCCCAGTGGTAGAAGCAGTGGGCCATGGCGTCCTGGGGGGTGCGCCAGGTGGCCGGGTCGTAGGGGCGGATGTGGGCGGCGAGTTGGTCGCTGACGGCGTGGAAGGCGGGGTGGTCGGTGGCGCGGGC
>NZ_DASQNP010000083.1:0-80391 GCF_035644915.1 Streptomyces sp. | reverse complement strand
GTCCCCGTACACGTCCGCCGTGTCGAAGAACGTGACGCCGCTCTCCACGGCCGCGTCCAGCACCGCCAGGGCGTCCTCCTCGCGCACCCGGCCCCAGTCGGCACCCAACTGCCAGGTGCCCAGCCCCACGACGGACACCTCACGGCCCGTCCTGCCCAGTACTCGCTGCTCCATGAGGGCGATCCTACGGCCGGACCGGCCCGGCGCCCCCGGACCGATCCGGCCAGGTCACCCCCTACGGGAACGCTCCCACCACCGGCGTTCCCGGACCTCAGCCCAGCACCGTGGTCAGGAACTCCCCCGCCCACGCCAGGAGTTCGCGCCCCACCACCGGCTTCCCGCCGATCCGCGCCGTCGTCGGGCGCGGCACCAGCACCTGGTGGGCGGCCGGCTTGACCACCGACCGCGGGTACAGCCGCTTCAGCCGCAGCTCCTGCGACTCCCGCAGCTCCACCGGGGCGAACCGCACGTTCGACCCCTGGAGCGTGATGTCCGTGACCCCGAAGGACCGCGCCAGCATCCGCAGCCCCGCCACCAGCAGCAGGTTCTCCACCGGCTCCGGCAGCGGACCGTAGCGGTCGGTCAGCTCCTCGCGGACGGCGGCGATGTCCTCCTCGGAGTCCGCCGCGGCGATCGACCGGTACGCCTGGAGCCGCAGCCGCTCGCCCGGCGCGTAGTCGTGCGGGACGTGGGCGTCCACCGGAAGCTCGATCTTCACCTCCAGCGGCGGCTCCTCCACCGCCTCGCCGCCCTTCTCCAGCGCGGCCCGGTAGTCGGCCACCGCCTCGCCGACCATCCGCACGTACAGGTCGAAGCCCACCCCGGCGATGTGCCCGGACTGCTCCCCGCCCAGCAGGTTGCCCGCGCCGCGGATCTCCAGGTCCTTCATCGCCACGTACATGCCCGCGCCCATCTCCGTGTGCTGGGCGATCGTCGCCAGCCGCTCGTGCGCGGTCTCCGTCAGCGGCTTCTCCGGCGGATACAGGAAGTACGCGTACCCCCGCTCCCGGCCGCGGCCCACCCGGCCCCGCAACTGGTGGAGCTGCGACAGGCCGAAGGTGTCGCTCCGCTCCACGATCAGGGTGTTGGCGTTGGAGATGTCGATGCCCGACTCCACGATCGTCGTCGACACCAGCACGTCGAACTTCTTCTCCCAGAAGTCCACCACCACCCGCTCCAGCGCCGCCTCCGACATCTGGCCGTGCGCCGTGGCGATCCGCGCCTCCGGCACGATCTGCCGCAGCCGCGCCGCCGCCCGGTCGATCGACTCCACCCGGTTGTGGATGTAGAAGACCTGCCCCTCGCGCAGCAGCTCGCGGCGGATCGCCGCACCGATCTGCCGCTCCTCGTACGGCCCGACGAACGTCAGCACCGGATGCCGCTCCTCCGGCGGCGTGGTGATCGTCGACATCTCCCGGATGCCGGTCACCGCCATCTCCAGCGTCCGCGGGATCGGCGTCGCCGACATCGTCAGCACGTCCACGTTCGCCCGCAGCTTCTTGAGCTGCTCCTTGTGCTCCACACCGAAGCGCTGCTCCTCGTCCACGATCACCAGGCCGAGGTCCTTGAACTTCGTCTCCGACGAGAACAGCCGGTGCGTGCCGATCACCACGTCCACCGAACCGTCCCGCAGCCCGTCCAGCACCGCCTTCGCCTCGGCGTCCGTCTGGAACCGCGACAGCGCCTTCACCACCACCGGGAACTGCGCGTACCGCTCGGAGAACGTCCCGAAGTGCTGCTGCACCAGCAGCGTCGTCGGCACCAGCACGGCCACCTGCTTGCCGTCCTGCACCGCCTTGAACGCCGCCCGCACGGCGATCTCCGTCTTGCCGTACCCCACGTCGCCGCAGACCAGCCGGTCCATCGGCACCGGCTTCTCCATGTCCGCCTTCACCTCGGCGATCGTGGTGAGCTGGTCCGGGGTCTCCACGTACGGGAACGCGTCCTCCAGCTCCCGCTGCCACGGCGTGTCCGGCCCGAACGCGTGCCCGGGCGCCGCCATCCGCGCCGAGTACAGCTTGATCAGGTCCGCGGCGATCTCCTTGACCGCCTTCCTCGCCCGCGCCTTGGTCTTCGTCCAGTCCGCGCCGCCCAGCCGGTGCAGCGTCGGCTGCTCACCGCCCACGTACTTGGTGATCAGCTCCAACTGGTCCGTCGGCACGAACAGCCGGTCCCCCGGCTGCCCCCGCTTCGCCGGCGCGTACTCCACCACCAGGTACTCGCGCGTCGCCCCCTGCACCGTGCGCTGCACCATCTCGATGTAGCGCCCCACACCGTGCTGCTCGTGCACGATGTAGTCACCCGGCTGGAGCGTCAGCGGATCGATCGTCTTGCGGCGCCGCACCGGCATCCGGCCCAGGTCACGGCTGGCCGCCCGCTGCCCCGACAGATCCGTCTCCGTCAGCACCGCCAGCCGCAGGCCCGGATCGACGAACCCGTTCTCCACCGTCCCGCACGACACGTGCACCACCGACGGGGCGATCTCCGCCAGCTCCGGCTCCAGCCGCGCCGCGATCCCCTCTCCGCCCAGCACCTCCACCATCCGGGACGCCGAACCGTGCCCCTCGGTGAGGTACACGCACCGCCAGCCGTCCGCCAGCCACCCCTTGGTGTCCGCCAGCGCACGCGCCGTGTCGCCCCGGTAGCTCTCCGGAGCCCGCATCCCCAGCGTCAGCGCGTCGGCCTCCTCCTCCGCGTCCACCGCGAACGGACTCACCGACCACCACATCATCCCCAGCTCACGCGCCCGCTCCCGGACGTCCGCCAGGGACCACAGCGACGCCGCCCCCACATCGATCGGCGCCTGGCCGCCACCGGCCGACGCCGCCCACGACGCCTGGAGGAACTCCTGCGAGGTCGCCACCAGATCCGCCGCCCGGGTCCGCACCCGCTCCGGATCGCACACCACCGCCATGCTCCCCGCCGGAAGCACGTCCAGCAGCAGCTCCATGTCGTCCACCAGGACCGGAGCCAGCGACTCCATGCCCTCCACGGCGATGCCCTCGGCGATCTTCCCCAGCAGCTCCCCCAGCTCCGGATGGGCCCGGGCCAGCTCCGCCGCACGCGCCCGCACCTCGTCCGTCAGCAGCAGCTCACGGCACGGCGGCGCCCACAGACCGTGCTCGGCCACCTCCAGGGACCGCTGGTCGGCGACCTTGAAGTAGCGGATCTCCTCCACCTCGTCGCCCCAGAACTCCACCCGCAGCGGATGCTCCTCGGTCGGCGGGAAGACGTCCAGGATGCCGCCGCGCACCGCGAACTCCCCCCGCTTCTCCACCAGCTCCACCCGCGCGTACGCGGCGGCGGCCAGGGCGTCCACCACCTCGTCCAGCTCCGCCCGCTGCCCGGAGCGCAGACTCACCGGCTCCAGGTCCCCCAGCCCCTTCACCTGCGGCTGGAGCACCGACCGCACCGGAGCCACCACCACGCTCACCGGCCCCGCCGCCGGATCGTCCCCACTCGGATGCGCCAGCCGCCGTAGCACCGCCAGCCGGCGGCCCAC
This sequence comes from Streptomyces sp., assembly GCF_035644915.1. Lineage (GTDB taxonomy): Bacteria > Actinomycetota > Actinomycetes > Streptomycetales > Streptomycetaceae > Streptomyces. Next base: position 76,889 of record NZ_DASQNP010000083.1, on the reverse strand, counting down.
CGTGTCCGAACGCGGCGACAACCGCTCGTGCGGCAGCGTCTCCCACGCCGGGTACTCCACCACCCCCTCCGGGGGCAGCAGCGACCGCAGCGCCGACGCCAGATCCTCCGCCTCCCGGCCCGTCGCCGTCACCGCCAGCACCACACGCCCCGCCGACCGCGCCAGCGCCGCCACCGCGAAAGGACGCGCCGCAGGCGGCCCGACCAGATCCACCGCGTGCCGGTTGCCGTCGGCGGCGGCCCGTACCGCCTCCGCCAGCGCGGGATCCCGTACGACGGCGTCAAGAAGACCGGTGAGACTCATGGAGGCGTTCCATCCCAGGGGCTGGACAAGACAATCCGGACAACACGAACAACCCGACACGCCGCGCGAGCCGGGGGTTCCAGCCTACGACGGCCACACCCGTACCGGCGCCGCACAACGACCCCACCCCCCACACACCCCCGCACCACGGCGACGGCCCGGCCCCGGCAGGCACACCGCCCACCGGAACCGGGCCACCGCACACCCCGGAACAGCCCCCCGCGACTACTCCGTGGCGATCGCGTTCAGCACGTTCATCCGGCCCGCCCGGAACGCCGGCACCAGCGCCGCCACCAGGCCCACCACCGCGGCCCCCACGAACACCGTCGCGATCGTCGGCCACGGGATCTCCAGGACCTTCAGCCCCTCCAGGGCCAGCAGCCGCTGCGCCGCCACACCCCAGCCCATGCCCAGCCCCAGACCCAGCAGGGCACCGAACAGCGCGATCACCACCGACTCCAGCCGGATCATCCGCCGCAACTGCCGCCGCGACAGACCGATCGCCCGCATCAGCCCGATCTCCCGCGTCCGCTCCACCACCGACAGCGCCAGCGTGTTCACCACACCCAGGACCGCCACCACGATCGCCAGCGCCAGCAGCCCGTAGACCATGTTGAGCAACTGCCCCACCTGGTCCTCCAGCACCTGCTTGTAATCGGCCTGGTTACGGACCTTGTACTGCGGGAACGGCTCCAACTCCTCCTTCAGCGCCGCGTACGCCGCGTCCTCCTGACCCTCCTCCGCCTTCGCGAACATCATCATGTTCAGCGGCATCCGGTCCTCGGGCACATACCGCTCGGCCGTCGCGATGCTCAGGTACATCGCGCCCTGGTCCACGCTCGTGTCGGCCGCCGTGATCGCGTTGACCGTCAGCGTCGCCGTCCCGCCGCGCTCGAAGTCCACCTTCACCTCGTCGCCGACCTCCAGGCCGTGCTCCTCGGCGAAGTCCTCCGGCACCGACATCGCGTCCCGCTCGTACGCCGCCGACAGCTCACCCGCGACCGTCTCCACCCGCAGGTCCTGCGCGTACGTCGGAGAGGCCGCCGTCACCCACTCCTTCACCGAACCGCCGCCCGGCACCGTCAGCGCCGCCTCCAGCCCCCGGTACTCCGTGACGTGCTCTATGCCCTCCACCGAACGCAGCCTCTCGGCCACCTCCGGCACGACCGGCTGGCCCACATCCGACTGCAGGATGAAGTCCGCCCCCACCGACCGGTCCAGCTCGTCACTCGCCGACGCCACCAGCGAGGCACCCACCACCGACAGCGACGCCACCAGCGCCAGGCCGATCATCAGCGCCGCACCCGTGGCACCCGTACGACGCGGATTGCGCAGCGCGTTCCGCTCCGCCATCCGGCCCACCGGACCGAACACCCGCAGCACCACCGCGCCCAGCGCCCGCACCAGCACCCCCGCCAGCAGCGGACCGATCAGCACGAAGCCCACCAGCGTCAACAGCACACCCAGCGCCAGGAACAGCGACCCGCCGGACGCCTCGTCCGAACCCGCCGCCACCGCCAGCGCACCGGCACCCGCCAGCGTCAGCACCAGACCCACACCGGCACGCACCCGGCCCACCCGGCTCCCCGCCGCCGGCAGACCGTCGTCCCGCAGCGCCGCCATCGGCGACACCTTCCCCGCACGCCGCGCCGGAAGATACGCCGCCAGCACCGTCACCAGGACACCCAGCACCACACCGACCACCGGCGTGGTCCACTTCACCGTCAGGTCGTCCGTGCTCAGGTTCATGCCCGCCAGGCCCATCAGCTCCATCAGCCCGACGGCCAGCCCCACACCGGCACCGACCCCCAGCACCGACCCCAGCACACCCAGCAGCAGCGCCTCGACCAGCACCGACCGGTTCACCTGGCGACGGCTCGAGCCGATCGCCCGCATCAGCCCGATCTCCCGCGTCCGCTGCGCCACCAGCATCGAGAACGTGTTGACGATCAGGAAGATCCCCACCAGCACCGCGATGCCCGCGAAACCCAGCAGCGCGTACTTGATGACGTCCAGGAAACCGCCGATGTCGTCCTGGCTCTCCGCCGCGTACTCCTCCTGCGTCTGGACCTTGTACTCGCCCGCACCCAGCGCCGCGACGACGTTCCTCTTCAGCTCGTCGTCACTGACACCCTCGGCCGCCGTCACCGCCACGGACGTGTACGCGTCCCCGTCCCCCAGCAGCTTCGTCTGCACCGTCTCGGTGTCGAAGTACACCACCGTCGCGCCCGGATTGGTCGACCGGAACGTCGCAACGCCCACGATCTCGGCCCGGAAGTCGCCCGTCGCCGCGATCGTGCGCAGCTCGTCACCCAGCTTCAGACCGTGCTTCTCCGCCGTGTCCGCATCGACCACCACCTCCCCGGCGCCACGCGGCAGCCGGCCCGAGGAGACCTCCATCGACCGCTCGTCGGTCTCGCTCCAGTTGCTCGCGATCGTCGGAGCACCGGTGGTGGACCCCATGTTCTTGTTGTCCTCGTCCACCACCGTCACGCTCATGCTGTACGCGCTGCCGCTGACCGACGCGACCCCGTCGACGCCCTCCAGCTCCCCCAGCAGCGACGCCGGCACCGTCGCCGGCTTCCCCGTGTCCGGCATCTCGTCGTTCCCGGCGTCCTTCGACGAGACCGTCACGTCCGCCGCCGTCTCCGAGAACAACCGGTCGAACGTCGTGTTCATCGTGTCCGTGAACACCAGCGTCCCGCACACGAACGCCACCGACAGCACCACCGCGACACCGCTGAGCAGCATCCGGCCCTTGTGCGCCACGAAATTCCGCAGCGAAGTCCTCAGAACGGTCATGACACCCGCCCGAACGTGTCGAACGCCTTCATCCGGTCCAGCACGGCCTCGGCCGTCGGCCGCTGCATCTCGTCCACGATCCGGCCGTCCGCCAGATACAGCACCCGGTCCGCGTACGCCGCCGCCACCGGGTCGTGCGTCACCATCACGATCGTCTGACCCAGCTCGTCCACCGAACGCCGCAGGAAGCCCAGCACCTCCGCACCCGCCCGCGAGTCCAGGTTGCCCGTCGGCTCGTCACCGAAGATGATCTCCGGCCGCGCCGCCAGCGCACGCGCCACCGCCACCCGCTGCTGCTGACCGCCGGAGAGCTGGTTCGGCCGGTGCTTCAACCGCGCCGACAGCCCCACCGTCTCCACCACCCGGTCCAGCCACTCCCGGTCCGGCTTGCGGCCGGCGATGTCCATCGGCAGCGTGATGTTCTCCAGCGCCGTCAGGGTCGGCAGCAGGTTGAACGCCTGGAAGATGAAACCGATCTTGTCACGGCGCAGTTGGGTGAGCTTCTTCTCCTTCAGGGCGGTGATCTCGGTCTCCCCCACCCAGACCTGCCCGGACGTCACCGAGTCCAGCCCCGCCAGGCAGTGCATCAGCGTGGACTTGCCCGAGCCCGACGGCCCCATGATCGCGGTGAACGCGCCCCGCGCGATGTCCACGTCCACCTGGTCCAGCGCGACGACCCTCGTCTCCCCGGAGCCATACGCCTTGACGACCTGCCGCGCCCGCGCGGCGATGGCCGTACGTCCTCCACTGCCCCCGGTCTTGGGATTCACTACAGCCGTTGTCACGGTATGTCTCCTATGTCGACTACGAATCGTTGGAACTTCTCGGAAGCCTTCAGGCGTTTCCCGGGTACGCACAGAGCCTGCTGCACGCAGGACGGGCGCCGCGATGGTGCCCAGCGCCGTATCCGCACGGGGGCTACCCCCACCCCATCGGTCCGGCGGCCCACACTCAGAGTAGGGAGCGGCCCACCCCTCCCTCGTCCTGCCGCAGGACGAACCGCGGGTAGGAGGATCGGGGTAGCGCCCCCTAGGGGAATCAGCCCTCAGGCTGCCCCTTCACCCTGCGTCAAGCGCAAGCCGACCCGGGTCGATCTCATCCCCAGGCATGACGCAGGGCCCCGACCGGAGGTCGGGGCCCTGCGTGCGAAGTATTCGAACCTTGAGCTCCCCCGCCAGGACTCGAACCTGGACAAATGGCACCAAAAACCATTGTGCTACCGATTACACCACAGGGGATGGCAATTCACGCCAAACCGGACATTCGCTCGGACTGCCGGTCGGCTCCCACTACTATGCCGTACCACCAGCCCTCGACGCGACGGTACAGGTCGGCACTGCGCCGGACGCGGACGGCCAGGCAGCCCCGGTAGTCCTCCCCGACGTTCTTGCGGGACGTCTTCGGGTTGTGCCTTTTCAGCGTCGTCCTGTCGAGAGACGACAGGTCCACCCCCACCAGCTCCGCCCAGAAGCGCTCGGCGACTTCCACGTCCGCCGACTCGTGGATCATCACCCGGAACTGCAACCGGTCCTCCTCGACACCGAGCAGAGAGAGCCAGGCCAAGTAGACCTGGATCATTCCGGGGTCGCTGTTGACGAAGATCATTTCCTCGCGCAGCTTGTGCGGCTTGCTCTTGGCGCCCTCGGCCCAGTAGAGCCCAACTCCGACGAGGAACAGTTCCCGGTCGGTCATGCGGCCGATCTCGTTGGCCGCCGCCAGCTTCGTCTGCTGCCGTTTGATCGCCTGCTCGCGCCGGTGCGGCACCCAGCGCGCCTCCCTCATGCGGTGCAGCCGCTCCGGCGGAGTCGGCGGCTTCGGCAGATCCCGCACCCACAGCGACACCGAACTCTTCGACACCCCCAGCTCGGCCACGATCTCGTCGTACGTCCTGCCCGCGCGGCGCAGGGCGCGGGCGCGTTCCCTCAGTTCCGTCTTGGCTTGGACCATGGCGCCAGCCTGACCCCGCAAAGGCGTGCGTGAGCCGAAAGTCAGGATGATTCAACAGTTCGAGTGAAAAGTGGTTCTTTCCCCCCTGGTCACAGGGGTTTTTTGGGGCGGTGCCGCCCGAAAAACCGGTGGCGGGCGGTCGTAGGCTGGGCGCCATGACCGAGACGGGGGAAAGCGTCGGAGCCCGTGACCAGGGTGATGCGCCTCGGGGGCCGCTGTGGTGGGAGCGGCGTCGGAGTGCGGTGTTGGACGTGGGGCTCGCACTGGCGTCCGGTGTCGAGTGTGCCGTGCAGGGGGTTCCGTTCGCGCGTGAGGCCGGCGTCCCGGTGGGCCTGTCGGTCGTGCTGGGGGCGCTGGCCGGGTTGACGCTGGTGCTGCGGCGGCGGTGGCCGATCGCGGTGGTGCTGGTGTCGATCGCGGTCACGCCGGCGGAGATGGGCGTCCTGCTGGGGATCGTTGCACTCTACACGCTGGCGGCGTCGGAAGTGCCGCGGCGGATCATCGCGCTGCTGTCGGGGATGCAGGGGCTGGGGGCGTTCATCATCGTCTTCGTCCAGATGCGGCGGAATCTGGTGCAGGACGATTCCGGTTACGACCCGCCGTCGTGGTTCGTGCCGTTGGTCGCGCTGTTGATGTCGCTGGGGGCGACGGCGCCTCCGGTGCTGCTGGGTCTGTACGTGGGGGCGCGGCGGCGGCTGGTGGAGAGTCTGCGGGAGCGGGCGGACGGTCTGGAGCGGGAGTTGTCGCTGCTCGCGGAGCGTGCGGAGGAGCGTGCGGAGTGGGCGCGCAACGAGGAGCGCACGCGGATCGCGCGGGAGATGCACGACGTGGTGGCGCACCGGGTGAGTCTGATGGTGGTGCACGCGGCGGCGTTGCAGGCGGTGGCGTTGAAGGATCCGGAGAAGGCGTCGAGGAACGCGGCGCTGATCGGGGACATGGGGCGGCAGGCGCTGACGGAGCTGCGGACGATGCTGGGGGTGCTGCGGGCGCACGAGTCGAAGCCGGTGGTGGCCGGTGGGCCGGCGGGGTCGGAGAAGCCGTTGGCGAAGGTGGCGGAGGCCGCGGAGGTGGCGGCCGCGGCGGCGGAGCGGGAGGCGGCCCGGCGTTCGGCGGAGGACGCGGCGGAGCGGGAGGGGTCCGGTCCGTGTCTGCGGGAGCTGGAGGCGCTGGTGGGGCAGTCGCGGGCGGCGGGGATGTCGGTGGAGCTGATGGTGGAGGGCGAGGTGCGGTCGTATGCGGGGCGGGTGGAGCAGACGGCGTACCGGGTGGTGCAGGAGGCGTTGACGAACGTGCACAAGCACGCGGGGGGTGCGCGGACGCGGGTGCGGTTGGCGCATCGTGCCGGTGAGGTGGCGGTGCTGGTGGAGAACGACGCGCCGGCGGAGGGTGTGCGGGACGCGGGGCTGCCGAGTGGCGGCAACGGTCTGGTGGGGATGCGTGAGCGGGTGGCCGCGTTGGGCGGGGGGTTCGTGTCGGGGCCGACGGACAGCGGTGGTTTCCGGGTGTCGGCGGTCATTCCCGACCGGGGGTGAGGCGGGGTCCGGCCGGGGGTGAGGCGGGTGCGGCCCCCGGCCGGGGCCGCCGGGTCGGCCGGGTCAGCCGGGGGTGCGGGTGAGGCGTTGGGGGCGGATGCCGGTGATGAGGGTGGTCAGGGCGGCGTCGACGGTGGGGCCGAGGTACCAGTCGCCGCTGTGGTCGATGCTGTAGACGCGGCCTTCGGTGTCGATGGCGAGGAGGGCGTTGCCGTTGTCCTCCTCGCCGAGGGGGGCGATGGCGGTGTCGAGGGCGCGGCCGAGGTCGGAGAGGGTGCGGGGCCAGTGGAGTCCGCGCAGGGGGTCGATGTGGACTCCGGTGGGGGCGATGTGGCGGCCGGGTTCGGCGCTGGTGATGTGGAGGTTGCCGAATTCGGCCCAGGCCTCGACGGCGGCGGGGAAGATCGCGTGGCGGTGTCCGGCGGGTGAGCGGTGGTCGCGGAGGGTGTCGGCCCAGATCTCGGCCTGTGCGATGTCCCGGCGTCCGGGGCGCCAGCCGGCGGCGCGCAGGGCGGCGTCGACGGGGACGGGGAAGCGGGTGGTGCTGTGGTGCGGGCCGGGTCGGGGGATGGTCACCGTTCTGCTGCTCCTGTGGGGTCGACCGTGCGGACGCCGAAGTGGGCGAGGAGGGCGGTGCAGGAGCGGCAGGGGGGTGCGTAGCTGCCGTGTCGGGGGTCGCCGTCCTCGCGGATGCGGCGGGTGGTGAGTTTGGCGTGTTTGAGGGCGCGGCGTGCTTCGGCGGTGGTGAGGGGTTTGCGGCTGGCGCGTTTGCTGCGGGCGGCCTCGGCGGAGGTGAGGTAGCGGGAGAGGAGGACGGCTTCGGGGCAGCGTCCGGTGTGGCGTTCGCGCTGGTTGGTGGTGAGGGTGTCGAGGTAGTCCTGGACGAGGGGGTGGAGGGTGGGGGGCCGGTCGGCTTTGCCGGCGGTGCAGGTGAGGGTCTGGCCGCGGACGGAGAGCGCGGCGGCGACGGTGGGCATGATGCCGTCGCGGCGGTGCCGCAGGACGGGGGTGTCGTCGTCGGGAGCGCCCCAGTTGAGGCGGGGGTCTCCGGGGTGGCCTGCGGTGTGGTGCTGTGTGGCGTGCATTGGTTGGGTTTCCTCCCCGCGCATCCCCCCGATGGCGATGGTTCAGGGTGCCAAATGTGCCGGTGATTGGGAAAGCGGGGGCGGTTGTGGCGCGTGTCCTGTCCTGATGGGCGCGGTGTGGTGGGTTTGTGGCGGTGTTCGCCGGGGTGGTCCGGGGGTGGGGGGCGGGGCGGGACCGGTGGTGGGGGCAGCGCATAGGCTGTGTCCTCAGTCAGCGCCCGTCAGCGCTCGTAAGCCAGTTGCCAGCAGGGGGCACCGCCATGACGACAGGTAGGCCTGGGCCGGGGGTTCCTCCCGGTTCTCGGTTCGGGACGGAGGCCGCGCCGCCGAACACGGCCTATGCCGGGCAGGTCGTGCACTTTCCGGATCCGGTCCGGGCTGCCCGTTATCCGGGTGGTGTGCGGGTGGACGAGCGGGGTTATCCGGATTTCTCGCCGTATGCCCGGGCGGCGGCGGAGATCGCGGAGCCGCCGGAGGGTTTCGGTGCGGACGAGCTGCGGTTGACGGACTACGTGTCGGCGAACGCGGCGCTGCACGCGGAGGGTCACGAGCTGTGGGCGGACCTGTCGCCGGTGGCGACGCCGCACGGCTGGACGTGGCATCACGTGGCGCACAGTCGCCGGCTGGAGTTGGTGCCGGTCGAGGTGAAGGCGTTGCTGCGGCACCACGGCGGGCTGGCGACGGCGGTGGTGGACCACGGCAAGCGGGGGACGCGGCCGTTGCAGGAGACGCGTCCGGTGCACTTCGAGGTGCCGCACGGGGTTGCGGTGTCCGAGGAGCAGGTGCTGGACGTGGAGGAGACGCTGGGGTACCGGCTGCCGGAGGCGTACCGGTCGTTCCTGAAGGCGGCGGGCGGGTGTGCTCCGGTGGGGGTGGCGCTGGACGCCGAGTTGGGGTTGTTGGTGGACCAGCCGTTCTTCACGGTGCGTGAGGAGGCGGCGTTCAACGACCTGGTGTACGTGAACAAGTGTCTGCGGGACCACCTGACGAAGGACTACCTGGGTGTGGGCTTCGTGCAGGGCGGGATCGTCGCGGTGAAGGTGCGCGGGGAGGGCGTGGGCTCGGTGTGGTTCTGCGCGTACGACGACGCGCGGGACCGGGACGGGCTGACGGTGCAGGAGCGGGTGGACGGGCTGCTGCTGCCGTGCGGTGCGGACTTCGACGACTTCCTGCTGCGGCTGGCGGGTCATCCGCCGGAGTTGGAGACCGTGGCCAACCTGATGGTGGACGGCGGGTTCGCGCGTGCCGTTCCGGTGGAGGGGTGAGGCTCGATGGTGACGTTCGCGCAGGCGCAGGAGCGGGCGGAGCGCTGGATCAACGGGGGTGTTCCGGCGTACCAGCACCGTGAGGTGCGGGTGCGGGAGTTCGATCTGGGTTTCGTCGCCTGGGCCGAGGACCGGCCGGAGGGTCCGTCGTCCGGTGGTGGGCGGCAGCGGCTGGTGATCGCGCGGGACAGCGGTGAGTCGACGCTGTGGCCGGGGTTGCCGGTGGGTGAGGTGATCCGGCGGTACCAGGAGGAGTACGGTGCCGCGCCCGCGGAGCCGGCGCCGGTCCGGCCGCAGCGGGTGGATCTGGAGGCCACGTCGTTCCTGCTGACGCCGCCGGAGTGGTTGCAGGAGGCGGCGGACCAGATGGGCATTCCGGGCCGCCGCGGTCCGGGGAGGGGATCGGACGGCACGGACGGCTCGGGCGGTTCGGTGGGCGGACCGGCGCCGTCCTCGTCGGCGTCCCCTTCGTCCCCGTCGGCGTCCCCGTCGGCGTCGTCGGCGACACCGCCGCCCGCTCCGGCTCCTTCCGCTTCCGCGACGCCTCCGTCCGTTCCCTCCGCTCCTCCCGCGCCCGAGCCTGCGTCCGCGACGCCCGGGGGCGGTTCGCCGTGGGACGCGGCGGACACCAGCGGCAGCGGGGGTGACGGGGCGTCGGTGCCGCCGCCCATGACGGTGTTCGCGCCGCCGATCAGCGGCAGCGACGACGAGGGCGACCGGTCGGCGCCGCCGCCGCGGGTGAGTCCGGAGGCGAAGACGGCGCTGATGCCGGAGGGCAGTGCCCTGCCGAGGACGACGGTGGCTCCGGCGGTCGACGGTCCGCAGGGTTCCGCGCCGGGGTCGCCGCGGGGTTCGCAGGAGCCGCCGCAGGGTCCTCCGCCCGCGCCGCCGGCCGGTGGCGGTGGTGCGCACCACGCCGCGACGGTGCTGGCCGACCCGTCGGCCGGCGGCCCGGCCGCCCCGGGCACCCCTCCGCCGCCGCCCGGTCCGCCGGGCATCGCCGACGCCGCCACCGGTCGTGCGCCGCGGTCGCCGCGCGGTGGCGGCCCGTCCGTGCCTCCGCCGCCGGGTGCGCCGGGGGTTCCGGGGGCCCGGCCGGGTGTGCCGGGGTCCGGGTCGCCGGACGGCTCGTCCGGTGGCTACGCACCGACGCAGGTGGTGTCGGCGGATCAGGTGGCCGCCCAGGGCGGGGGGCCGAAGCCGCCCGGCCCGCCCGGTGTTCCGGGGGGCGGTTCCGGTGACGGCGGGTCCTCCGGCGGCGGGGTGCACCACGCGGCGACGATGCTGGCGGGGCCCGGTGGCCCGGGCACTCCACCGCCGCCGCCCGGTCCGCCCGGTGCCCCGCCCGGGGTGCCCATGGGCGCGCCGGGGGTTCCGGGTGCGCCTCCGTACGGCTATCCGCAGCCGCCCGGTGGTCTGCCGACGGTGGGCCCGGGGTACATGGCGGTGCTGCGCTACCGCGCGCCGGACGGCTCCGAGCAGCAGTTGATCCGCCGTTCGGCGCCGGGCACTCCGCATCCGGAGTGGCAGATCCTGCACGAGCTGCGGGCGATGAACGTCCCGCCGCAGCAGGTGCTGGAGCTGCACACCGAGCTGGAGTGCTGTGACGTACCGGGTGGTTACTGCGCGCGGATGGTGCGGGAGAGCTGGCCGCAGGTGCGGATCAGCCACACCGCTCCGTACGGGCGTGACGTGACCTCGCGTCAGCAGGGTGTGCGGCATCTGATCGAGCACCAGGGCGAGTTGCACCAGGTGGCCGACGGTCCGGCGCGTCCGGCTCCGGTGCGGGTGCCGCTGCCGCCGCCGCACCAGATCCAGCCGGCGCCGCCGATTCCGCCGGAGGGGGTGGCGCAGGAGCTTGTGCAGGCGTTCGGCCCGCAGGCGGTCTTCCGTTTCGACCAGCGGGCGGTCTCCCGGCAGGGTGTGCCGGAGGTGGTCGCGCGGACGCTGGTGTGGGCGGGGCTGCCGGTGGAGTTCGGTCCGTTCTTCTGGGCGCAGGCCCAGCCGGGGCGTCCGGTGCCGACGCTGGCGGAGCTGGCCCTGGAGCGCGGTGTGCAGCCGGGGCCGGACGCGGCGTCGTACCTGGTGATGGGCAACGACTACGGGCGTCAGTTGTGCGTGCAGTACGGCACGGCGCACATCGTGGCGGTGCCGTTGGAGGCGTCTCCGGGCGGGCAGCCGGCGGTGCCGCAGTTCGTGAACAGCGGTCTGCCGGAGTTCGTCCGCTGCCTGGCGCTGCTGGGCCGGATGTGGCCGCTGCGGTTCGGTCTGACGCCGGAGCAGGCGGGGCGCTGGACGGTGGACTTCCAGGGGATGCTGGCCTGTCTGGATCCGGCGGCGCTGGCCGGTCCGGAGAACTGGTGGGCGGTGCTGCTCGAGCAGATGTGGGACGGCCTGCTGTAGTCGTCGTCCCTTCCGTCGTACGCCCGTGTGCGCGGGCGTGTGCCGCGCCCGGTGCCCGCATGGCGGGTGCCGGGCGCGGTGCGTTGCGGCGGTGCCGGCGCGGGCGGTGGCTGTTGCGTGGGTCACATGTCGGGCTTTCGCGGGTGAGGGGGGTGGTGGCTGGGGGAGGGTGTGGCCGGGGGCGCGTTGCAGGTGGCGTGCTTCAGCGCGTGTTCGTGCGGTTTGTGTCGATTGCGGGCCGCCGCGGCTCATGGCGCATGCTGGGTGGGACATCCGCCGGATTGCGTGGAGGTAGGGGTTCGCCATGTCTGCGTCCAAGTCACCTCATGGCTTTGTCGTCGTGCGGGGCCGCGGTTACCGGCCCGATCAGGTCGACCGTTTCACCAGCGGGTTGTCCGAGGACCTCGACGCGGCGCGGGAGCGCCTGGCGCGGCTGGGCGCGCTCGCCGGGGAGTTGGCGCAGGAGGCGGACCGGCTGCGGTCGGTGGTGGCCGCCCTGCCTCCCCAGACGTTCGAGGCGCTGGGCGAGCGGGCCCTGCTGATCCTGTCCGAGGCGGAGGCCGAGGCGGAGGAGCTGCGGGCCCGGGCGGAGGCCGAGGGGCAGGAGTTGCGGGCCCGGGCCGAGGAGGAGGGCCGGGCGCGGCGGGAGGCGGCGCGCGAGGAGGCGGCCCGGGTGCGGGCCGGGGGTGACGCGGCGGCGGAGGCGGTGCTCACCGGGGCGCGGACGCGTGCGGAGGAGGTGCGCAGGGCCGCGCAGGCGGAGGCGCAGGAGCTGCGCGGCGCGGCGGAGCGCGAGCTGCGGGAGATGGCCGAGCGGTGCGAGGCGCTGCTGCTGGCCCAGGAGAAGAAGCAGGCGGAGAACTCCGAGGAACTGGGCCGGACGCTGGCGGCGCGCGAGGCGGCGGTGATGGCGCGGGTCGCGGAGCTGACCGAGCGGGGCGAGGCGCTGCTGGAGCGGGCCAGGCGGGAGCACGCCGAGGCGGAGGAGACGGCCCGGCGGCTCCAGGGGGACGCCGAGGCGCAGGCGGCCGAGCTGCTGGCGGAGGCGCGGCTGCGCGAGCAGCGCATCGAGCGCGAGACGGAGCGGGTGGTGCGCGCGCACGAGCAGCGGCGGGAGGCGGTGCGTCAGCACATGGCCCATGTGCGGGCCAGTCTGGCGGCCCTCACCGGCCGGGGGCTGGACGAGGGTGCGCCGGGCGGCGGGGCCGGGCGGGCGGACGCGCCGGGGGGCGGGTCGGTGCCGGGTCAGGGGGCACCCGCGGAATGAGCGGGGCCCCCGGTATCCTGCGGGGGACACCACACCTTCCCGCGCGGTTCCACCGCGGTCTCCCTGTCGTGCACCGGCGGTGTCCGCCGGGGTCCGGGAGTCGTGTCTCCGGGCGGGGGTCTCCGGGTCCGTCCGGGGTCCGTCCCGCCGTCCGTTCTGTCATCCGTCCCGAAGCCGAAGGGCACACCCGTGAGCGCCATTCGCCCGGCAGCCGTCGTCGTTCTCGCAGCGGGTGAGGGCACCCGCATGAAGTCCGCCAGGCCCAAGGTCCTGCACGACATCTGCGGGCGGTCGCTCGTCGGCCATGTGGTCGCGGCCTCCCGCGAACTGGCCCCTGAGCACCTGGTGGTGGTCGTCGGGCACGGGCGCGAGCAGGTCACCGAGCATCTGGCGGCGCTGGACGCCGAGGTGCGCACGGCGGTGCAGCACGAGCAGCGGGGCACCGGGCACGCGGTGCGCACGGCTCTGGAGGCGCTGGCGGCCGAGGGCGTGAAGCCGGCCGGGACGGTGGTCGTCACCTGCGGCGACACGCCGCTGCTGACCGGTGGGACGCTGGCCCGGCTGGCCGCGGTCCACACGGGTGAGGGCAACGCGGTGACGGTGCTGTCGGCGGAGGTGCCGGACGCCACCGGCTACGGGCGGATCGTGCGGGGCGAGGACGGCTCCGTGACGGCCATCGTGGAGCACAAGGACGCCACCGAGGAGCAGCGGGCGATCCGCGAGATCAACTCGGGGGTCTTCGCGTTCGACGGGCGGCTGCTGGCCGAGGCCCTGGGCCGGCTGCGGACGGACAACAGCCAGGGCGAGGAGTACCTGACCGACGTGCTGGGGATCCTGCGCGGGGACGGGCACCGGGTGGGGGCGTGCGTGGCCGCGGACCACCGGGAGATCGTGGGGATCAACAACCAGGTGCAGCTCGCCGAGGCCCGCAGGCTGCTGAACGAGCGGCTGCTGGAGCGGGCGATGCTGGACGGGGTGACGGTGGTGGACCCGGCCTCGACCTGGCTGGACGCGACGGTGACGTACGAGCCGGACGCGGTGGTGCACCCGGGGACGCAGTTGCTGGGTTCGACGCACCTGGGCGCGGGCTGCGAGGTGGGGCCGAACTGCCGCCTGAAGGACACCTCCGTCGGCGAGGGCGCGGTGGTGAACAACGCGGTCACCGACGGCGCGGAGATCGGTCCGGGCGCCTCGGTGGGTCCGTACGCGTACCTGCGGCCCGGGACGAAGCTGGGTCCGAAGGCGAAGGCCGGCACGTTCGTGGAGATGAAGAACGCGGACGTCGGCGAGGGCACGAAGGTGCCGCACCTGTCGTACGTGGGGGACGCGACGATCGGCGAGCACACCAACATCGGTGCCGCCAGCGTCTTCGTGAACTACGACGGGGTGAACAAGCACCACACCACGATCGGCTCGCACTGCAAGACGGGCTCGGACAACATGTTTGTGGCTCCCGTCACGGTCGGGGACGGGGCCTACACCGCCGCCGGGTCCGTGATCACCAAGGACGTGCCGCCCGGCGCGCTGGCCGTCGCCCGCGGTCAGCAGCGCAACATCACCGGCTGGGTGGCCCGCAAGCGTCCCGGCAGCGCCGCCGCGCGGGCGGCCCAGGCCGCCGAGGAGCGGGGCGGCGACGGTCAGGTTGCCGAGGGGTGACCGGAAGGGTCCGCTCCGGGCAGGGCGTACCGTGAGAAGCGCACGCCGTGGTGCGCCCCGACGTATCGATGCTGGCAAGGAGATTGTGTTGTGACCGGGATCAAGACGACCGGCCAGAGGAAACTGATGTTCTTCTCCGGCCGCGCCCACCCCAGGCTGGCGGAGGAGGTCGCGGGGCATCTCGGTGTCAGCGTGGTCCCGACCAAGGCGTTCGACTTCGCCAACGGTGAGATCTACGTCCGCTTCCAGGAGTCGGCCCGTGGCGCGGACTGCTTCCTGATGCAGAGCCACACCGCTCCGATCAACAAGTGGATCATGGAGCAGCTCATCATGGTCGATGCCCTCAAGCGGGCCTCGGCCCGCAGCATCACCGTGATCGTGCCGTTCTACGGCTACGCGCGGCAGGACAAGAAGCACCGCGGCCGCGAGCCGATCTCGGCGCGGCTGATCGCCGACCTGCTGCGCACCGCGGGCGCGGACCGGATCCTGACGGTGGATCTGCACACCGACCAGATCCAGGGCTTCTTCGACGGCCCGGTGGACCACCTGTTCGCGCTGCCGGTGCTGGCGGACTACGTGGGCGGCAAGGTGGACCGCTCGAAGCTGACGGTGGTCTCGCCGGACGCGGGCCGGGTGCGGGTCGCCGACCGCTGGTGCGACCGGCTGGGCTCGCCGCTGGCGATCGTGCACAAGCGCCGCGACCCGGACGTGGCCAACCAGGTGACCGTCCACGAGGTGGTCGGTGACGTGCGCGGCCGGGTGTGCGTCCTGGTGGACGACATGGTCGACACCGGCGGCACGATCTGCGCGGCGGCGGACGCGCTGTTCGCCAACGGCGCCGAGGACGTCATCGTGGCCGCGACGCACGGGGTGCTGTCCGGCCCGGCGGCGGACCGGCTGAAGAACTCGCAGGTGAGCGAGTTCATCTTCACCAACACCCTGCCGACGCCGAGCGAGGTGGACGTCGACAAGATCACGGTGCTGTCGATGGCGCCGACGATCGCCCGCGCGGTGCGCGAGGTGTTCGAGGACGGCTCGGTGACGAGCCTGTTCGACGAGCAGGCGTAAGCCACACGGACGGAACGCCGTGGGGCGTCGTGCCGGCCGAGCCCCGGCGCGGCGCCCCGCGGTGTGCCGCGCACCGCGGCCCCCGCGCCGCCCCGGGCCCCGGTCCCGTCCGGTGCGCCGGGGGCGGTAGACTCATGGAGTTGCTCGGCGAGGGAGCCGTGCCCGGGGCGGCACGGTCATCCGTTATCGACGCGCTCTTCGCAGCAGGTCTGTCGTGGCCGAGTAGCTCTGGCATCCGCCACCACAACCGACTTGAGAGACGAGGAGTGCGTCATGGCTGACGTCAAGATTTCCGCCGAGATCCGCAAGGAGTTCGGCAAGGGTGCTTCCCGCCGGCTCCGCCGCGAGAACAAGGTTCCCGGTGTCGTCTACGGGCACGGCGGCGAGCCGGTCCACGTGGCCCTTCCCGGCTACGACCTGATGATGGCCCTGAAGACGTCGAACGTGCTGATCACGCTCGACATCGAGGGCCGTCAGGAGCTGGTGATCCCCAAGGCCGTCCAGCGCGAGGCCATCCGCGGCTTCCTGATCCACGTGGACCTGCTGGTGGTCAAGCGGGGCGAGAAGGTCACCGTCGAGATCCCGGTCCACGCCGAGGGCGACCTGGCCCCGGGCCCGAACCTGCTGGAGCACGTGCTGAACACGCTGCCGGTCGAGGCCGAGGCCACCCACATCCCGGAGTCGGTCACCGTCTCCATCGAGGGTCTGGCCGCGGGCGACTCCATCCTGGCCAAGGACATCCCGCTGCCGAACGGCACCTCCCTGGCCGTGGACGGGGACACCGTCGTCCTCAACGTCCTGACCGCTCAGGTCGAGGCGTCCGCCGAGGGCGGGGCCGAGGGTGAGGGCGAGGCCGCCGGGGAGTGACCCCGCTTCCCTGAGGCCGCCGTCCCGGGTCCGCGCGGGACCGGGACGGCGGCCCCCGGGCCCGCGCGGGCCCGTACCGCTCCGTTCCACGCACCGACGGCCCCGACGGCCCGCCACAGGAGAGGACGACGATGAGCGACGCCGACGCCCCCTGGCTGGTGGTGGGCCTGGGCAACCCCGGCCCGGACTACGCGGCAAACCGGCACAACGTGGGATTCATGGTCGCCGATCTGCTGGCCGGCCGGATGGGCGGCCGGTTCAAGACGCACCGGGCGCGGGCGCAGGTGCTGGAGGGGCGGCTGGGCGTGCCGGGCACCGGGAGCCGCCGGGTGGTGCTGGCGAAGCCGATGTCGTACATGAACCTCTCCGGCGGTCCCGTCACCGCGCTGCGCGACTTCTACAAGGTGCCGCTGGAGCGCCTGGTCGTCGTCCACGACGAGCTGGACATCGACTACGGGGCGCTGCGGCTGAAGCGGGGCGGCGGGGACAACGGCCACAACGGGCTGAAGTCCGTCACCAAGTCGCTCGGCCCCGACTACCACCGCGTGCGCTTCGGCATCGGCCGTCCGCCGGGCCGGATGCCGGTGGCCGACTTCGTGCTGAAGGACTTCTCCGCGGCCGAGCGCAAGGAGCTGGACTACTTCGTGGACCGGGCCGCCGACGCCGTGGAGTGCCTGGTCCTGGACGGCCTGGAGCGGGCGCAGAACACCTACAACTCCTGACGGCGGCCCCGGGCCGGGGCGGTGGCGTGCGGCGACGTGCAGTGCCGTGCAGTGCCGTGCAGTGTCGTGCGCGGAGGTTGACCGTCCGCTCCCGATGGCCAAGGATCACCGCCATGTCCCCTGGTTCCCCCGGCACCACGGCCCGGAGCGGTCGGCTGCGCCGGGCCGGCGAGAGCGCGTACGGCCTCCTGCTGCTGGCGAGGACCGCGCTGATGGGCGCGGTCGCGGCGGTGCTGCTGATGGCCGGGGCGTGGGCCTCCCTGGACGCCATGCGCCCGGTGACGGCCGAACGGGGCGGCGTGCGCGGCACGATGACGGTCGAGGAGTGCGACAAGGGGACGTGCACGGGCTCGTTCACGCCCGGGGCGGGCTCCGGAAGCGCGCCCGTCGAGGTCGCCCTGGACGCGCCGGTCGCCCACGACGCCGGGGAGAGGCTCGCGGTGGTGCTGTGGCCGGGCGGCGACGAGGTGGCGCGCACCGGCGCCGCCGGAATCCTGTACGCGTGGCTGCCGTTCGCGGGAGCGCTGGTGCTGGCCTCGCCGGTGATCGCGGGCGGTCTGCGGATGCGGCGTACGGCGTGGGCCGCCGGGCTGCTGGGCGCGGCGCTGCTGGGGGCGACGTTCGCTCTGCTCTGAACTGCGGTTTTCGGCCCGGGCCGGTCCGGGACGCGCCACGTCGGGGCATTAATGCGATTGTTATCCCCCGCCTTCCGGGACAGGTGTGACGCAACCATACGGATGGGACAGATCGCGCTTGACCGGTCTGGTGGGGCGGAGCAGGCTACCGGCACCCCATCCCCCACACGTCCGTGATGTCCCCCGCCACCGAAGGTGGTAGCTCATGCGCACCCTCTCCTCGGTGTCCGTGGTGACGGCGGCCGCAGCGGCCTGTCTGCTGTCGGCCCCCACCGCGTACGCCACCCCGTCCGCCAAGGGCGACAACGGCACCGTGAAGATCCACGACGCCGCCACCGGCGAGGAGGTCCGCCGGAACCAGCCCAAGGTCTGCGAGTTCTACCTCGACGCCTTCGGGTTCGACGCCCGCCAGAAGATCCGCTGGAAGATCGTCGAGATGCCGCCGACCGGCACCAAGGGCACGGTCGTCCAGAAGGGCGCCCTCGTGCTGGACGCCGAGGGCCACGGCCGCACCGAGGACATGGTCCTGGCGGACGGCCACTACAAGCTGGTCTGGAACTTCAAGGGCGAGAAGGGCCGGGCCAAGCACAAGGTCTTCTGGACCGAGTGCGAGGACGGAACGGCCTCGCCCTCCCCCTCCGGCAGCACGACGGCCCCGGCCTCCCCCGTCCCGACCCAGACCGGCGGGCCGGGCGCCACGCCGACGGACGGGCCCTCGGGCGGGCCTTCCGGTGAGCCCTCCGGCGAGCCCTCGGCGACCTCCCCGGAGGAGTCCTCGTCCGCGGCCCCGGCCTCCCCGGCGGCGTCCGCCTCCCCGCAGGGCGGCAACCTGGCCGAGACCGGTTCCTCCGCCCCGGTCGCCGCGCTGACCGCGGCCGCCGCGGCGCTCCTGGGCGCGGGCTCGTACCTCCTCGTGCGGCGCCGTACGGCAGCCCGGGACTGATCCCCGCCGTGCGGGGCGCGTACCCGCGGCCCGCACGGCGTGCGAAGGGCCCCTCTCCCGGTGGGAGAGGGGCCCTTCGGCCGTCCGCGGGGCGCGGGGCGCCGGGGTGGGTCAGCCGGTGTTGCGCAGGCCCGCAGCGACGCCGTTGACCGTCAGCAGCAGGGCGCGGGACAGCAGCGGGTCGGGCTCCTCGCCGCGGCGCTTGGCCTCGCGCTGCCGGTGCAGGAGCGCCACCTGGAGGTAGGAGATCGGGTCCAGGTAGGCGTCGCGGATGGCGAAGGTCTGCTTCAGCACCGGGTTGGCGTCCAGCAGTTCCCGCTCGCCGGTGATCCGCAGCACCTCGCGCACCGTCAGCTCGTGTTCGGCCTCGATGGTGGCGAAG
The DNA here is from genome assembly GCF_035644915.1 of Streptomyces sp. Taxonomy (GTDB): domain Bacteria; phylum Actinomycetota; class Actinomycetes; order Streptomycetales; family Streptomycetaceae; genus Streptomyces. The sequence goes on along the minus strand of NZ_DASQNP010000083.1, from coordinate 58,012 downwards.
ATGTGGTGCAGTTCGGCGGGCACCAGCGTCTCCACGTAGTGCCGGGCGATCCGCAGGTCGGTCTTGGCCAGCGTCATCTCGACGTTGGACAGGAAGTTGCGGAAGAAGTGCCAGTGCTCGTACGCCTCGTCCAGCACGCCGTCGAGCCCGGCCTCGCGCGCCGCCCGCAGGCCCGAGCCGACGCCGAACCAGCCGGGCACGATCTGCCGCGACTGGGTCCAGCCGAACACCCAGGGGATCGCCCGCAGCCCGTCCAGGCCGGCGCCGGAGTCCGGGCGGCGCGAGGGGCGGGAGCCCAGGTGGAGGTCGGCGAGCTGGTCCACGGGGGTGGAGGCGAAGAAGTAGGCGGGCAGGTCGGGGTCGTCCACCAGCTTCCGGTAGGCGCCGTGGGCGGCCTCGGAGACGGTGTCCATCGCCGCGTCCCAGCGGGCCAGCGCCTCCTCCGACTGGCGCGGCGCGGTGTGCAGGGCGGACGCCTGGAGGGTGGCGGCGACGGTCTGCTCCAGGTTCTCCCGGGCCAGGGAGGGGATGAGGTACTTGTCGGAGATGACCTCGCCCTGCTCGGTGACCTTGATCTCGCCCTCCAGGGTGCCCCAGGGCTGGGCGAGGATCGCGTCGTGGGTGGGGCCGCCGCCGCGGCCGACGGTGCCGCCGCGGCCGTGGAAGAGCCGCAGCCGCACCCCGTGCCGGTGGGCGACGTCGCGCAGCCGCCGCTGGGCGCGGTGGATCTCCCACTGGGAGGTGGTGATGCCGCCGAACTTCGAGGAGTCGGAGTAGCCGAGCATGACCTCCTGGACGTCGCCGCGCAGGGCGACCAGCCGCCGGTAGGAGGGGTCCGACAGCATCTGGTCGAGCAGCTCGTCGGCGATGCGCAGCTCGTCGGTGGTCTCCAGCAGCGGCACGATGCCGATGCGCGCCCAGCCGGCGTGCAGGTCGATCAGGCCGGCCTCGCGGGCGAGCACGGCCACGGCGAACACGTCGTCGGCACCCTGGCACATGGAGATGATGTAGGACTCGATGACCTCGGGTCCGAAGGTGTCCAGCGCCTTGCGGACGGTCTCGAAGACACCGAAGGTCTTCGCGCCGGCGGCGTCCAGCGGCGCCGGGTGGGGCGCGAGCGGGCGGCGGGAGCGCAGTTCCTTGGCCAGGAGGCGCCGCCGGTAGTCGCGCGGCATGTCGGCGTAGCGCCAGGACTCCTCGCCGAGCCGGTCGAAGAGCTGCCCCAGGGCGTGGTGGTGGGCGTCGGCGTGCTCGCGCACGTCCATGGTGGCGAGCTGGAGGCCGAAGGCGGCCAGGGTGCGCAGCACCCGCTCCAGGTGGCCGTCGGCGACCAGGGAGCCGCGGTGCTCGCGCAGGGAGGTCTGGACGAGGGTGAGGTCCTCGATCAGCTCGCCGGTGCCCAGGTAGTCGCGGCCGGGGACGTGCGGGGTGTCCTCGGCCAGCCGCTTGCGGGTGTTGAGCAGCTTCTGCCGGATGCAGGTGATCTTGAGCCGGTAGGGCTCCTCGGCGTTGAGCCGCTTGTAGCGGGGGCTGATCTCGGGCAGGAGGTCGAGGTCGCGCTGGAGGGAGTCCAGCAGTTCCTGGGTGGCGCCGCTGTTGCGGATGGAGTTGGACAGGGCGGCGCGCAGCTCGTCGATGTGCTCCAGGGCGCCGTTGATGCCGTGCTCGTGCTGGAGCAGCAGCACCTCCCAGGTCACCTGGGGGGTGACGTTGGGGTTGCCGTCGCGGTCGCCGCCGATCCAGGTGCCGAAGGTGAGCGGGCGGGTGGCGGGCGGCAGCGGTGCCCCGGCGCGCTCCAGTTCGGCGGCGAGGTCCTCCAGGACGTCACCGACGGCGCCGCGGTGCAGCTCGTCGAGGTAGTAGATGGCGTTGCGCGCCTCGTCGGCCGGTTCGGGGCGGACCACGCGCAGCTCGTCGGTCTGCCAGATCAGGTCGATGTTCTCGGCGAGCCGCAGGTCGGTGCGGCGCCGCTCGTTGGGGTCGGTGTTCTCCAGCAGCTCGGCGATCTTGCGGAGCTTGGTGAGCACCGACCGGCGGGCGGCCTCGGTGGGGTGGGCGGTGAAGACGGGCCGTACGCCCAGGTTCCCGGCGGTCTCCCGCAGGTGCTCGGGGTCGGCCTCCTTGAGCATGTCCGCCGTGCGGGCGAGGTTTCCGCCCTCGGCGGCCCGCCGGGCGCGCAGCTCGCGGCCGCGGTGGACCTGCTCGGTGATGTTGGCGAGGTGGAAGTAGGTGGAGAAGGCCCGTACGAGCTTGGTCGCCGTCGCCAGGTCGGTCCGGCCGAGCAGGGCCGCGGCGGCCTCGCCGTCGGTCCTGGTCAGGGCGCGTACGCGCTCGACGAGTTCCAGCAGCTCGGCGCCCTCCTGGCGGACCAGGGTCTCGCCCAGCAGGTCGCCCAGGCGGCGGATGTCGGCCCGCAGGGCGCTGTTGATTCCGGCGCCCGGGTCGGGGCTGCCGGATTCCGCCGGGATGTTCGGGGTACCCGGAATGCCCGGCGCGGGATTCTCCCCGCCGGGGGCAGGACTCGTACCACCGGTGTTCGGGGAGGTGTCGGCACTGCTCACAGGTGCGGCTCCTTGCGGCGATGCTTCTGGCAGGTCACGGACCGCGCTGTCCGACGGCCACCAGCATAGGCCGCTCCGGGCCTCCGTGGATCATCCCGTCCACGATGCGGCCCTCTTGTCCGCCGGCTCAGGACTGCCATACTTACGATGCCGTAGGTTACGGCACCGTAAGTACCGCAACCCCGTCCCCAAGCTTCACACGAGAGTCACCTATGGCCACTAGTCCGGACATGCTTCACACCGCTTCCGAAACCCCCGCGAAACCCTCCCCGGAGGCCTCCGCGACCTCCGGGGAGCCCCTGCCCTCCGCCACGCTCGGCGGGGAGCAGCGGCGCTCCGTCGAACAGATCACCCTGCTGCTGTTCATCACCGTCCCCTTCATCGCCCTGGTGGCCGCGATTCCGCTGGCCTGGGGCTGGGGGGTGAGCTGGCTGGACCTCGGGCTCCTGGTCGGCATGTACTTCCTGGGCTGCCACGGCATCACCATCGGCTTCCACCGCTACTTCACGCACGGCTCGTTCAAGGCCAGGAAGCCGCTGCGGATCGCCCTGGCCATCGCCGGCTCGCTGGCCGTGGAGGGCCCGCTGGTGCGGTGGGTCGCCGACCACCGCAAGCACCACAAGTTCTCCGACTCCGAGGGCGACCCGCACTCCCCCTGGCGCTACGGCGAGACCATTCCCGCCCTGCTCAAGGGCCTGTGGTGGGCCCACATCGGCTGGATGTTCGACGAGGAGCAGACGCCGCAGCACAAGTACGCCCCGGATCTGATCAAGGATCCGGTGATCCGCCGCATCTCCCGCCAGTTCGTGCTGTGGACGGCCGTCTCCCTGCTCTTCCCGCCGCTGGTGGGCGGGCTGGTCACGATGTCCTGGCAGGGCGCGCTGACCGCCTTCTTCTGGGGTTCGCTGGTGCGGGTGGCGCTGCTGCACCACGTCACCTGGTCGATCAACTCCATCTGCCACGCGGTCGGCAAGCGGCCGTTCAAGTCGCGCGACCGCTCGGGCAACGTGTGGTGGCTGGCGATCCTCTCCTGCGGCGAGTCCTGGCACAACCTGCACCACGCCGATCCGACCTGCGCCCGGCACGGGGTGCTCAAGGGCCAGCTCGACTCCAGCGCGCGGCTGATCCGCTGGTTCGAGAAGGCGGGCTGGGCGTACGACGTGCGCTGGCCGTCGCAGAAGCGGATCAACTCCCGCCGCCAGCGGGAGGCCGCCGAAGCGGCATGATGGAGGTGTGGCGACCGACGACAGCAGTACCAAGGACAGGGCCGCGAACTCCTCCACCCGGCGGAGGCGCCGGCGGATGACGGGGAAGGAGCGCCGCGAGCAACTGCTGGACATCGGTCGCGCGCTCTTCGCCGAGCGTGGTTTCGAGGGCACCTCGGTGGAGGAGATCGCGGCCAAGGCCGGGGTCTCCAAACCGGTGGTGTACGAGCACTTCGGCGGCAAGGAGGGGCTGTACGCGGTCGTGGTCGACCGGGAGATGCGCCGGCTGCTCGACATGGTCACGGGCGCGCTGACCGGCGGCCACCCGCGGGAACTGCTGGAGCAGGCCGCGTTCGCCCTGCTGGACTACATCGAGCAGTACACCGACGGCTTCCGCATCCTGGTCCGCGACTCGCCCGTCGCCCAGTCGACGGGCAACTTCGCCTCCCTGATCAGCGACATCGCCACCCAGGTGGAGGACATCCTGGGCCTGGAGTTCAAGGCGCGCGGCTTCGACCCGAAGCTGGCGCCCCTGTACGCCCAGGCGCTGGTCGGCATGGTGGCCCTGACGGGCCAGTGGTGGCTGAACGCCCGCAAGCCCAACAAGCCCGAGGTGGCCGCCCACCTGGTGAATCTGGCCTGGCACGGCCTGGACGGGCTGGAGCAGAAGCCGCGTCTGATAGGCCACCGGCGCAGCTAGCCGCCGTCCGCCCGGCCCCGGCGCCCGCTACGGGGCCGGGGCCGGTTCGGGTCCGAGGAACTCCAGGCGGTTGCCGACCGGGTCCGCCGTGTGGAAACGGCGGCGGCCGGGGAGGCTGTCGTCCCAGACGATCTCGGCCCCGGCGGATTCCAGGCGGGCGGCGAAGGCGTCGATGTCCCGCACCCGGATGCCGGGGTGCGCCTTGCGGGCGGGCCGGAAGTCCTCCTCGATCCCGAGGTGGAGCTGGACCGCGCCGGCCTGGAACCAGCAGCCGCCGCGGGCGGCGAGCCCGGGCGGCTTGGGGATCTCGGTCATGCCGAGCACTCCGCCGTAGTAGGCGCGCAGGTCGTCCTCGGAGCCGCGCGGGGCGGCGAGCAGGACGTGGTCGAAGGCTTCCATCACGGTCGTCCTCCTTCATCGGACGGGCCGGCGGCCGTCAAGCGGGCTTGCGGGCGACGGCGAAGATCCGGCGGAACGGGAAGAGGGTGCCGTGCGGGCCCGGCGGGTAGGCCTCGCGCAGCAGGTCGCGGTATTCGGCGAGGAAGGCCTCGCGGGCGACGGGGTCGTCGTCGAGCGCGGTGAGCACCGGGAGCAGGGCGGTGCCCTTGGCCCACTCCAGCACCGGGTCCTCGCCGGTGAGGACGTGTACGTAGGTGGTCTCCCAGACGTCGATCTCGCAGCCGAGGTCCGCCAGCACGCGGGCGTACTCCACCGGCTCGGCCACGGACCGCCGCCCGGCGCCGTCGCCCAGGCGGTCGCGCCAGCGCGGGGAGGTGCGCAGTTCGGTGAGGAGGGTGTGGCTGGGGGCGTCGAAGTTGCCGGGGACCTGGAAGGCGAGGACGCCGCCGGGGCGCAGGGCCTCGGTCCACACCGGGAAGCGCTCGGTGTGGCCCTCCACCCGTCCCTTGCCTTCGGCGGGGAGAACCCATTGAAGAGCCGCGTTGGAGATGATCAGGTCGTAGGGGTGCTCGGGGCGCCAGGTGGCGATGTCGGCGTGGACGAAGTCCAGGTGCCCGCCGCCCGTGGTGGGGCCGGAGTAGGCGCGGGCCTGGGAGAGCATGGCCTCGGAGAGGTCGTAGCCGGTGATCACCGCGCGGGGCCAGCGCTCGGCGAGCAGGACGGACGGGCCGCCGGGGCCGCAGCCCAGGTCGGCGATGCGCGGCCGCGGGGAGGGCAGTTCGGGGATCCGGGCGAGGAGGTCGTAGAGCGGGCGCAGGCGGGGGGTGGCGTGGTACCGGTACTGTTCCGGGTCCCAGGCGGGGAGGCCGGCGTCGGGGGAGGCTCTCATGGGAAGAACCTTCTCCACGACTTATCTCGATGTCAAGAGACTTCACATCGACACAACTACTACACTGATCCCATGCAGGACGAGGTCGACCGACTGGTGGCAGCATGGCGCCGCGAGCGCCCCGATCTCGATGTGGAACCCCTGGAGGTGCTCAGCCGGGTCAGCAGGCTCGCCCGCCATCTCGACCGGGCCCGCCGCATCGCCTTCTCCGAGCACGGGCTGGAGCCCTGGGAGTTCGACGTGCTGACCGCGCTGCGCCGCGCCGGCACCCCGTACCAGCTCTCCCCCGGCCAGTTGCTGACCCAGACCCTGGTGACCTCCGGGACCATGACCAACCGCATCGACCGGCTGGCGAAGAAGGGGCTCGTGGAGCGCCTGCCCGACCCCAGCGACCGGCGCGGCGTCCTGGTCCGGCTGACGGACGCCGGACGCGACCGGGCCGACCGCGCCCTGGCCGGACTGCTGGACCAGGAGCGGGCCATCCTCGCCCGGCTCTCGCCGCTCCAGCGCGGTGAGCTGGCCGGACTGCTGCGGCAGCTCACCGCACCGTTCGACAACGCCCCCGGGTAGCCGTCCGCCCGCGCCGCCTTTTGTGGCATGTCCCTGACACGGTCGGCTATGTGGTGACGTGCTCCAGGTCCACCGGGCCGACCCCCGCCCGCCGGGCCAGCGCGACCGCGGCCAGGGTGGAGTGCACCCCGAGCTTGCCCAGCACGTTCTGCATGTGGGTGCGGACCGTGTGCGGGGAGAGGTACAGGCGCTCGGCCACCGCCTTGCGCCCCAGCCCGGCCACCATGCAGCGCAGCACCTCGTGCTCGCGCGGGGTCAGGGACTCCACCAGCCGTTCGCTCTCGGTGCGGTGCCGGCGGGCGGCGGTCAGCTCGCGCAGCACCCCGGTCAGCAGGGCGGGCGGCACGTGCGTCTCCCCGCGCAGCACCCCCCGGACCACCTGGAGCAGCCGGGAGAGCGAGCAGTCCTTGGCGACCCACCCCGAGGCGCCCGCCTGGAGCGCGGCCGCCGCGCGGCGCGGATCGTCGCACTCGGCGAGCACGACCATACGGGTGGCGGGGTGGGCGGCGTGGATCCGCGAGACCAGGGGCATCCCGCCGGCCGCTGCCTCCCCCGGCTCCGGGGAGGGTGTCTCCCCCGGCTCCGGGGCCCCGCCCAGATCGGCGTCGATCAGCAGCACGTCGAAGCGGCGGCCGTCGGCCGCGGCCCGCTCGACGGCGCGCAGCGCCGCGTGGCCGCTGCCCGCCGCGGCCACCTCCACGTCCTGCTCCACCGCGAGCGCCGCGGCGAGCGACTCGGCGAATATGCGGTGGTCGTCCACCACGAGAACCCGGATACGTTGCACGCCACACCCCCTGTCGCCGGAAAGGACCCACCCGTGCCGGACGCGGTGCCCGGTACGGGACCCCGTGCGCCCGCACGGCCGCCGCCGTGCCCCGCCGGTATCCCGCGCCGGGTGTCGCATCCGGCGTGCCTCGCCCCCTGAAACGGCATCGGCCCCCCACCGATGCTGCTCATCAGCGTACGGCGGGGGTCCGACAAGGGAAGTGGATTGGGGAAAACTGACCGTTTCCCCAAAGCCTGCCGACAGCACAGGCACTGTTCCCGCCATCGGAAGGGCCGGAAGGTGATCGTTTCCGCCGTGATGTGATCATCCCGCGGATGGCCGCGCTCCGGGCCCCGCTGGTCCCGGTGATCCCGCGGCCTGCGGGCCTCACCGGTCCAGTCGCCGCGCCCCTTCCGAGGGCACCGCCTCGAACAGGCGCGGCGCCCGGTGGCCCGCCGCGGCGAACGCGTCGGTGACCGCCGCCCCGACCTCCTCCGCCCCGGCCTCCTCCACCAGGACGATCGCCGAGCCGCCGAAGCCGCCGCCCGTCATCCGGGCGCCCAGCGCCCCCGCCGCGACGGCCGTCTCCACCACCAGGTCCAACTCCGGGCAGGAGACGGCGAAGTCGTCGCGGAGCGAGGCGTGTCCGGCGGTCAGGACCGGGCCGATGGCACGGGTCTCGCCCGCGTCGAGGCGGGTGATGACCTCCCGCACCCGCTGGTCCTCGGTGACCACGTGGCGCACCAGGGGCCGCAGGGCCGGATCGGCCAGCCGGGCCAGCGCCGAGTCCAGCTCCCCGTACGGCACGTCGCGCAGGGCGCGCACGCCCAGGGCCGCCGCGGCGGCCTCGCAGCCCGCCCGGCGCCGGGCGTACTCGCCGTCGCCCAGCGCGTGCTGGACCCGGGTGTCCACCACCAGCAGCCGCAGCCCCTCGGCCGCCAGGTCGAACGGGACCTGGCGGCAGGTCAGGTCCCGGGTGTCCAGGTACAGCGCGTGCCCGGCCGTGCAGCAGGCCGACGCCATCTGGTCCATGATCCCGCTGGGGACGCCGACGAACTCGTTCTCGGCGCGGCGACAGAGCAGGGCGGTCCGCTCGGGGGTCAGGCCCAGGCCGTACAGGCCGTCCAGCGCCACGGCCGTGGCGACCTCCAGGGCCGCGGAGGAGGACAGGCCCGCGCCGGCCGGCACGTCGCTGTGGACGTACAGGTCGGCGCCCCCGGCCGCCCTCCCCGACTCCCCCGGGAACACGCCCGCCTCGCGCAGCGCCCACACCACGCCGGCGGGGTACGCGGCCCAGCCGCCCGTCCCGCCGTCGCCGCCGTCGCCGCCGACGACGCCCGGCGCCAGCTTCGCCACGTGCAGCCGGACCGTGTCGCCGGGCACGTCGGCCGAGTGCACGTTCAGCACCCCGTCGTCGCGGCGGGCCGCCGCCACGCGGGTGGTGTGCGGCAGGGCGAGCGGCATCACGAAGCCGTCGTTGTAGTCGGTGTGCTCGCCGATCAGGTTGACCCGGCCCGGCGCGGCCCACACTCCGGCGGGCTCGCCGCCGTGGACCGCGCGGAAGCCCTCGACCGCCTGCCGTACGGCCGCCTCCGCCGTGGCGTTCATCCGCCGCTCCCCGGGGTGTTCTCCAGTGCCTTCCCCCGGGCGAAGGCCCAGGCGTCGGCGACGATGTCCTTCAGGTCGGTGCGGCTCGGCCGCCAGCCCAGCTTCTCCCTGGCCCGGTCCGCCGAGGCGACCAGGAACGCCGGGTCGCCGCCGCGGCGCGGCGCGACCACCTCGGGCACGGGGTGGCCGGTGACCTCGCGGACCGTCCGGATGACCTCGCGGACCGAGAAGCCCTGGCCGTTGCCGAGGTTGCACACCAGGTGCTCGCCGGGCCTGGCCGCGTCCAGGGCCAGCAGGTGGGCCTCGGCCAGGTCGGCGACGTGGATGTAGTCGCGCACGCAGGTGCCGTCGGGCGTCGGGTAGTCGTCGCCGTAGACGGAGATGGAGTCCCGCTGCCCCAGGGCGACCTGGAGCACCAGCGGGATGAGGTGCGACTCGGGCTGGTGGCGCTCGCCGAGGGTGCCGTACGTGCTGCGGTACGCGCCCGCCACGTTGAAGTAGCGCAGCGAGACGGCGGCCAGCCCGTGGGCCGCGCACTCGCCGGCGATCATGTGGTCCACGGCGAGCTTCGAGGCGCCGTAGGGGTTGGTCGGCGCGGTGGGGGCGTCCTCGGGGATGGGGAGGGACTCGGGCTCGCCGTAGGTGGCGGCCGTGGAGGAGAACACCAGCGTGCGGACGTCCGCCGCGCGCATCGCCTCCAGCAGCGCCATCGTGCCGCCGACGTTGTTGCTCCAGTACTTCTCGGGGTGGACGACGGACTCGCCCACCTGCGAGCTGGCCGCGAAGTGCAGCACCGCGTCGTAGGAGCCGTCCAGCCAGCGCTTGGCGTCCTGGATGCGCCCCTCGATGAACTTCGCGCCCTCGGGCACGCCCTCCCGGAAGCCGGTGGACAGGTCGTCCAGTACGGTCACCCGGTGCCCTGCCTCCAGCAGGTGCGCCGCGACGACGCTCCCGACGTAACCGGCACCGCCGGTCACCAGATACGTGCCGCTCACTCGCTTGCCACCTCTCGCAGTCGTTCGGCCGCGGCCTCCGGCGGCACGTCGTTGACGAAGACCCCCATGCCGGACTCGGAACCCGCCAGGTATTTCAGCTTCCCGGACGTGCGGCGGATCGTGAAAAGTTCCAGGTGCAGGGCGAAGTCCCCCCGCTCGGCCCAGTCCTCCCCACCCCGCGGGCCCAGGGGCGCCTGGTGCCAGCCCGAGATGTACGGCGTGGGGGGCTCGCCGGGTCCGAAGATCCGGTCGAAGCGCCGCAGCAGCTCCAGGTAGATCCCGGGGAACTCGGCGCGGGCGGCGTCGTCCAGCTCCGTCAGGTCCGGCACCCGCCGCCGGGGGTGGAGGTGCACCTCGTACGGCCAGCGCGCGGCGTGCGGCACGAAGGCGGTCCAGTGCTCGCCGTCGAGGACGACGCGCCGCCCGTCGGCGCGTTCGGCGGCGAGGAGGTCGTCGAAGAGGTTGCGGCCCGTGCGCTCCCGGTGGGCGGCGACCGTGCGCAGCATCCGCTCGGTGCGCGGGGTGACGAAGGGGTAGGCGTAGATCTGGCCGTGGGGGTGGCCGAGGGTCACGCCGATCTCGCGGCCCCGGTTCTCGAAGCAGAAGACCTGCCGGACGCCGGGCCGCGCCGACAGCTCGGCGGTGCGGTCGGTCCAGGCGGCCAGGACCAGGGCGGCCCGCTCCTCGGTGAGGTCGGCGAAGGACGCGTCGTGGTCGGAGGTGAAGCACACCACCTCGCAGCGTCCGGCGCCCGGGGCGTTCAGGAAGAGGCCGCCGGGGTCCGCCGCGTCCGCCGGTCCCGGCGGGCCCACCAGGGAGGGGAAGCGGTTCTCGAAGACCGCCACCTCGTAGTCCTCGGCGGGAATCTCCGTCAGACGCCCGTTCCGGGACGGGCAGAGTGGGCATTCGTCCGGTGGCGGGTGGTACGTACGGGCCTGGCGGTGCGCGGTGACGGCGATCCACTCGTCGAGCAGCGGATCGTGGCGGATCTCCGAGGAGGTGGCGACGGCTTCGATGGGGCGCCTGTCCACCGCGTCGCGCCCCGCGGCGTCATGGGTGTCGTAGTAGACGATCTCGCGGCCGTCGGCGAGGCGGGCCGAGGTCTTCTTCACCTGGTGGCTCCTATACTGCGACCCAACATAATCAAACACAAAAAATCATGAGTGAACATAGTCGTCAAGGGGTATCCCCGCCGCACCGGCCCCCTCACGCCATGGAGGCGACCTGCTCATGTCGTACCAGTTGGCCCAGGATCTCCGGCTCCCCACGAACGCCCTGGACTACACGATCCTCGCCATCTACTTCGTCGTCGTCCTGGGCGTCGGGTTCGCAGCCCGGCGCAGCATCAAGACCAGTCTCGACTTCTTCCTCTCCGGCCGTTCCCTGCCCGCCTGGGTCACCGGTCTCGCCTTCATCGCGGCCAACCTGGGCGCCCTGGAGATCCTGGGCATGGCGGCCAACGGTGCGCAGTACGGCGTCTACACCGTGCACTGGTACTGGGTGGGCGCCATCCCGGCCATGGTCTTCCTCGGCCTGGTGATGATGCCCTTCTACTACGGGTCACGGGTGCGCTCGGTCCCCGAGTTCCTGCTGCACCGCTTCGGACCCTCCTCCCACCTGCTGAGCGCCGTCCTCTTCTCGGCCGCCTCCGTGCTGATCGCGGGCGTCAACCTCTACGCGCTGGCCATCGTGCTGGAGGCGCTGCTGGGCTGGCCGCAGTGGGTGTCCATCGTCGTCGCGGGCCTGTTCGTCCTGCTCTACATCACCCTGGGCGGCCTGTCCTCGGCCATCTACAACGAGGTCGTGCAGTTCTTCGTGATCCTGGCCGGGCTGATCCCGCTGACCGTCGTCGCCCTGACGCGGGTCGGCGGCTGGAGCGGGCTGAGCGAGAAGCTCACCGCCTCCCGGGGCGACAACTTCCTGTCCGCCTGGGGCGGCACCGGCATCGGCTCGGACAACCCGCTGGGCGCCAACTGGCTCACCATCGTGCTCGGCCTCGGTTTCGCCCTGAGCTTCGGCTACTGGACCACCAACTTCGCCGAGGTGCAGCGCGCCCTGTCCGCCAAGAACCTCTCCGCCTCCCAGCGCACCCCGCTGATCGCCGCCTTCCCCAAGATCTTCATCCCGGCGCTCGTCGTCATCCCCGGCCTGGTCGCGCTGGTGGTGGCGCCGGACATCGGCCGGGAGGACGGGCTGCAGTACAACGACGCGATCCCGCTGCTGATGCGGGACCTGCTGCCCAACGGCGTGCTCGGCATCGCGGTGACCGGTCTGCTCGCCGCCTTCATGGCCGGCATGGCCGCCAACGTCTCGGCCTTCAACACGGTGTTCACCAACGACATCTGGCGGCCCTACCTGGTGAAGAACCGCCCGGACTCGTACTACGTGGCCACCGCCCGCGTGGTCACCGCGATCGGGGTGCTGCTGGGCATGGGGACGGCGTTCATCGCGGCGACGTTCAGCAACATCATGAACTACCTCCAGACGCTGTTCTCCTTCTTCAACGTGCCGCTGTTCACCGTCTTCATCATCGGCATGTTCTGGAAGCGGATGACCTCCGCCGCCGGCTTCTGGGGGCTGCTGGCGGGCACGGTCGCGGCGATGGTCAACTACTTCTGGGTCTACAAGGGCGGACTCATCGACATCCCCTCCGACCAGGGCGCCAACTTCGTCTCGGCCATCGTCGCCTTCGTCGTCGGCGCCGCCGTGGTGGTCGTCCTCACCCCCCTCACCAGGCCCAAGCCCGTCGAGCAGCTCGCCGGCCTGGTGTACGGCACCCAGTCCCCCGGCCTGGCGGAGCCGCCGGCCAAGGGCGACGAGGCCTGGTACCGCAGGCCCGCGCTGCTGGGCTGGAGCGCGCTCGTCCTGGCCGCCCTCTGCTACATCCCGTTCTCCTTCTGAGCGCCCCGCGCACCGCACAGCGAAGGATGTGATCCCCCGTGACGAACGGCAGGAACGACACCGGCGGTCCCCGCGGCCCCGTCACCCCCGGCGGCGCCCCCGCGGACTGGCAGAAGGAGGAGCTGGAGCTGGAGGAGCGCTCGGCCAGCGCCGCCCGGCTGTTCGACGTCCGCCGGGTCATCGGCCTCCTCTTCGTGGTCTACGGCGTCCTGGTCACCCTCGCCGGGATCTTCGTCTCCGACGAGAACCTGAGGAAGGCCCAGGACATCAACATCAACCTCTGGACCGGTCTGTCGATGCTCGCGCTGGGGCTGCTGTTCCTGCTCTGGCTGCGACTGAGCCCGACGGTCCCGCCGCCGGCACCGGGCGAGGGCCCCCGGATGCGTCCGCCGGCCGGGGAGTGACGCCGGCCTCCGCCGACCCTGCGGCCGGGGGCGGGCTGAGGACCGGCACCACCCGGTCCTCAGCCCGCCCCCGGTCTCCTCTCCGCCCCCCGTACGGCTCCCGGGCCGGACGGGGAGCCGGACGCCGGGCCGGTCACCCGGTCCAGCAGCCCGGTCCGGGCCGCCAGCGCCGCCGCCTCCAGCCGCGAGCCGACGCCGAGCTTCATCAGCACCCGCTGCACGTGCGTACGGGCCGTGCTGGGCGCTATCCCCATGCCCACCGCGATCAGCCGGGTGTCCTCCCCCTCCGCCACCCGCACCAGCACCTCGACCTCCCGCGGCGTGAGCAGCTTGAGCAGCCGGGCCCCCTCGTCGTCCGGCTCGGCCGTCGGATTGAGCAGTTCCGCGAACGCCCCCTGCAGCAGTTGCGGGGTCACCGCCGCCTCCCCCGCGCGCGCCCGGACCATCCCGCGCTCGACGCCCTCGATCCGCTCGTCGTGCCGCACGTAGCCGGACGCCCCCGCCGCGAACGCCGCCGCGATCCCCCGTGGGCTGGGCACCGGCCCCAGCACCACGACGGCGATCTGCGGCCTCTCGCGCTTGATCCGCGTGACCGGGTCGAACGCCCCCGGCTCCGCGGGCGCCGCCGTCCCCCACAGGCACACTTCCGGCACCCTGTTGATCACCAGCTCGGCCGCGCCCGCGGCCGGCGCGGCGGCGGCGAGCACCCGGTGCCCGCGTAACTTCAGCGCCGAGGCGAGCGCCTCGGCGTGCAGACGGTGGTCATCGACCACCATGAGCCGCACGGTCATCCCCACCCCTGTCATTCCGCCCGCCGACCCGGGACCGGGTCTTGACCCGGCAAGGTACACGCTCCCTCCCCGCGGCGCGCCCCTCCCGCCGCAGAAGCAGAGCCACAGGACCGCCGTACCTTATGGCGCGAGGACGAGCACAGGGAACGCCGGAGGGGCCGACCGCGCGCTGCGCGGTCGGCCCCTCCGGCGAACCCTTTACCCGTAGTTGTTGTACATCATGGCGCCGTAGTCACACACCTTGAGCACGCTCCCGTCGAAGCGGCACACCTCGACGGCCGCCCGCTCTATGCCGCTGCTCAGCGTGGCGTAAGTCGTCTTCTGGTTGCTCTCGTTGTATCCGGAGGCCGTGAGCCAGGACCATTCGTATCTGCCACCCGGCCCCCAGGCGACCAGCCTGGCACGAGCATGCTGCCCGTCGGCGGCCGTGTCCTTCACGTAGATGACGACCGGATTGGCGCTGGTCCTGCTCACGTACTGCAGGTCGATCACGCCGCGGGCTCCGGGAAGCACGGCCTCGCTCTCGTACGCGGCGGCGGCAGCCGCGGCGGTTCCAGTGGTGGTGAACACCATCGCCATCGCTCCGCCGACGGCGGCCAAAACAGCCCCAGTCCTACCTAACTTCACTGCCACTCCAGGAATTTGAGATCCTTGACGTATTTACATGATCAAACTATCCGATACCGCCTCGGCCCGGTGGACAGTGAGCGTTTTCCAATCTCAGGCCGATGTGGCGAGGTGGAGGGTGAGGACGGCCTTGACCAAGTCGGTGATGCGGGTGGTGCTGCAACGGAGCTTGCGCAGCAGCCGCCAGGACTTGAGGGTGGCCACGGCCTGTTCGTCCAGGGCGCGGATGCGGGCGTGGGAGCGGTTGTGGGCCTGCTGCTCGCTCGACAGGTTCTCCCAGCGGCCCCAGTAAGGCACCCGGACGGCGGGGCCGGCGCCTCGGTGGGCCTTGTCCGCCCAGCAGGCCGCGCCGGTCTCGGTCAGGGCATCGATGATGCCGTGGGTGCGGGCCGCGCGGATGTCGTGGACCGCACCGGGCAGGGCGGGGGAGGCCCAGATCAGCTTCCTCACCGGGTCGGCGAGGACCTGACGTTCATGCCGTGCCGCTTGTGTTTGCCCGAGTAGTACGGCCGGTCGGCGGCGATGTCCCCCAGCCTTCGGCCGGGAGGTACCCCCAGTCGATCGAGTTTCGCCCGTTGGCAGGGCCTCCTGATACCAGGGGACTCCCTTCGAAGAGAAGGAAACTGCCGCAAAACGACCGGAAATCGCATGCAGTTGCCCTACCTGGGTTATCGGCCAACGCAACTGAGGCCCCTTGGCTCTGCAAGGAGCGCCCCCACCGGCCGGAGGCCAGGCGGGGGCGCACGTCAAGGCGGCACACAGAGCGGAACTTACTGGCGCGGCATCAACGGTAGGCCGCGATCGCCATTTTGCTCAGACCGGCAGAGGCATAGAATTTCTGGCTCACCAGAAAGAAATGGCCATCGTTCCAGTACGGATACACGTCAATTCCGGAAGCCATTTCGTACTCCTGCTTCACACCATCTGCCGACATCTTCATCCGCGGGGACGCCTTGCCGTTTTCCGGGTCCAGCGTGACGACCTGGCCGGGCTTGTCGTAACTGGGGTGCTCATAGGCGATCAGCGAGCCGTTTTCCACAGTGACCGGGACGATCAGGCCCTCCTCGGTCGGCTCGCCCAACCACTTCGGCTTACCCGTGGTGAGATCGAAGGCGATGATCTCGTTGGTCCGGCCGTACTCGGCGTCGCCCTGGTGGGGGTGCGAGGCGATGTACAGGGTGTTGCCGTCCACCACCGTGCCGGGGCAACCGCTGAGCGTGATGCCCCGGCACCCCAGGTTGTGCCGGTCCTTGGTGATGGAGATCTTGCGCTGAAGCTTGCCACTGTTCGAGAGGAGCATCAGGTCGGTGATGTCGATGCTGGACTCGCCACCCGCGTTGACCCCGAGCACCACCGGATCAGTGGACAGGACCTTGAGGACCTTGATGCCGTTGGGAGCCTTCCACTCCCACTCCTTCTTACCGCCCGGTCCCACTCCCTGGACCTTCTGCTGGCCGCCGAACCCGCACTCCAGTTTGGCGACGAGCTGAGCGCCACCGGAGTAACCACGGTCCCGGCACTCGGCGCCCTCCTCCTGCTGCCACAGCTCCTTGCCGGTGGCCAGGTCGTAGCCGACCGCGTTGCCGATCCAGGAGACGGCGCCGATATCGCCGCTGACCGCCATCTCCGTGTAGTTGAACTCCGTGGAAGTTCCTTGCTCCGACGGCAGCTCCTTCTTCCACAACTCCTTGCCCGTGGCCAGGTCGATGCCCATGACGAACTCGCAACGTCGGCCGTACTGGACCACGGTCTTGCCGCCCGACATCTCATGGGCGGCGCTGCAGCTCTTCGGACGGGGCATGTCGATGGACCACGCCACCTCGCCGCTCTTCATGTCATAGGCCGTGGTGGAGGTGGTCGTGGTCTTGATGATGTTCTTGCCGACAAACCAGGTACCGGGCACGTCCGTGAGGATGTCCTGCTTATCCACCTTGGGCGGCTCGACCTTCCAGGCGAGTTCGGCATTGATCACGCCTGTCTTGCCGTCCCCGCCGTCGGTGCCGCCGTTCGTGGTGCCCTTGGTGTCGCCCTTGGCCTCGGTCCCGTCATCACCCGAGGCCAGGAACCAGATGCCGCCGCCGGCGATCAGCACGACCGCGACGATCGCGGCGACGACGGCCAGGACCCTGCCCTTCCTGCCGGACCCGCCCGGCGGCTGTATCCCGCCGCCGGGCATGGGGTGGGTGGGGTACTGCCCGTACTGGCCGTAGGCGGGCGGCTGCCCGTAGACAGGTGGCTGGCCGTAGGCGGGCGGCTGCCCGTACGGCTGCCCCGGCTGCTGCGGGTAGCCGTACGGCGTCGGGGCCTGCGGCGGCTGGCCGGGGGGCTGCTGGGGGTAGCCGTAGGAGGGCGGTGGAGCCTGCGGCGGCTGGTTGGG
Source organism: Streptomyces sp. (assembly GCF_035644915.1). Taxonomy (GTDB): domain Bacteria; phylum Actinomycetota; class Actinomycetes; order Streptomycetales; family Streptomycetaceae; genus Streptomyces. The sequence goes on along the minus strand of NZ_DASQNP010000083.1, from coordinate 41,219 downwards.
CGGCGGAGGCGGGGCCTGCGGCGGCTGCTGGCCCGGCTGTTGTTCCGGCTGCTGGCCCGGCTGCTGCGGGTAGCCGTACGACGGCGACGGTTCCTGCGGTGCGCCGAAGCCGCCCGGGGGCGGCTGGTTGGGTGGCGGAGGCGGCTGCGACATGGATTTCCTCATTCACGCGCGGACCGGCTGCCCAGCCCCTCAGACCCCCGTGGGGCAGAGCGCATCGGACACTGGTCCGCCACTTCTCGACTGTTCTCGACGTATGGACACCGACGGTTGGAACGAAGCTCTTTCTACCACCGGACTTCCGCCGGACCGCCGCCGGTTCCCTCCGGAGCCATCAGGTGAGACCGGTCCGCGATCCCGCCGTTACCGTCATCGCCGCCGCCGTCCGCCGCGTCCGCCCCCGCCGGTTCGCCCCGGTCGCCGTCAGCCGTCAGCCGTCAACCGTCAGCCGTTCTCGGCCAGTTCCAGCCAGCGCGTCTCCAGCTCGTCCCGCTCCCCCGCCAACTCCCGCAGTTCGGCGTCCAGTTCCGCGACCCTCGCGAAGTCGGTGGCGTGCTCGGCCAGTTCGGCGTGCAGGGCCGCCTGGCGCTCCTCGATCCGCTCCAGCCTGCGCTCGATGCGCTGCAACTCCTTCTGGGCGGCCCGGGAGAGCGCCGCGGGCTTGGCCGGTTTGGCGGACCGGTCCGCGCCCGCCGCCGGGGCGGCGGGGGCGGCGGCCGGGGCGGTGGCGGCCTGCCGCTGCCGCTCGCGGCGCTCCAGGTACTCGTCCAGCCCGCGCGGCAGCATCCGCAGGGTGCCGTCGCCCAGCAGCGCGTACACCCGGTCCGTGGTCCGCTCGACGAAGTAACGGTCGTGGGAGATGACGACCAGCGAGCCGGGCCAGCCGTCGAGCAGGTCCTCGAGCTGGGTCAGCGTCTCGATGTCCAGGTCGTTGGTCGGCTCGTCCAGGAAGAGCACGTTGGGCTCGTCCATCAGCAGCCGCAGGATCTGCAGCCGCCGCCGCTCACCGCCCGACAGGTCGCCGACCGGCGTCCACTGCTTCTCCTTGCCGAAGCCGAAGCGCTCGCAGAGCTGCGAGGCCGTCATCTCGCGCCCCTTGCCCAGGTCGACGCGCGAGCGCACCCGCTCCACGGCCTCCAGCACGCGCCAGTCGGGGTCCAGTTCGGCGACCTCCTGGGAGAGGTACGCCAGCCGCACCGTCCTGCCGACCCTGATCCGGCCGCCCGCGGGCTGCTCCTCGCCGCCGCTGTCGGCCGCCGCGGCCAGCGCCCGCAGCAGCGAGGTCTTGCCCGCGCCGTTGACGCCGACCAGACCGATCCGGTCGCCGGGGCCGAGCTGCCAGGTCAGGTGCTTGAGCAGCACCTTGGGGCCGGCCTGGACCGTCACGTCCTCCAGCTCGAAGACGGTCTTGCCCAGGCGCGAGTTGGCGAACCTCATCAGCTCCGCGCTGTCGCGCGGCGGCGGCACGTCGGCGATCAGCGCGTTGGCCGCCTCGATGCGGAAGCGCGGCTTGCTGGTGCGGGCGGGGGCGCCGCGCCGCAGCCAGGCCAGCTCCTTGCGGACCAGGTTCTGCCGCTTGGCCTCCTCGGTGGCGGCGATGCGCTCGCGCTCGGCGCGGGCGAAGACGTAGTCGCTGTAGCCGCCCTCGTACTCGTACACCGTGCCGCGCTGCACGTCCCACATCCGCGTGCACACCTGGTCCAGGAACCAGCGGTCGTGGGTGACGCAGACCAGCGCCGAGCGCCGCGCCCGCAGGTGCCCGGCCAGCCAGGCGATGCCCTCCACGTCGAGGTGGTTGGTGGGCTCGTCCAGCACGATCAGGTCCTGCTCGGCGATGAGCAGCTTGGCCAGCGCGATGCGCCGCCGCTCGCCGCCGGACAGCGGCCCGATGACGGTGTCCAGGCCCTGCGGGAAGCCGGGCAGGTCCAGCCCGCCGAACAGGCCGGTGAGGATGTCCCGGATGCGGGCGTTCCCGGCCCACTCGTGGTCGGCCATGTCGCCGATGACCTCGTGCCGGACGGTGGCGGCCGGGTCGAGCGAGTCGTGCTGGGTGAGCACGCCCAGCCGCAGCCCGCCCGCGTGGGTGACCCGCCCGGTGTCGGCGGGCTCCAGCTTGGACAGGATGCGGACGAGGGTGGTCTTGCCGTCGCCGTTGCGCCCGACGACGCCGATCCGGTCCCCCTCACCGACCCCGAGGGAGACGCCGTCGAGCAGCGTACGGGTGCCGTACACCTTGCCGACGGCTTCCAGATTGACGAGGTTCGTGGCCATGGGGCTCCCGCTGCCCGGCCCGCGCCGGGCCGGACTGGTCTTGGTGTGCTGGTCAGCCCCTCAGCCTAGCCGCCGCCCGCGGGCACGCGCCCGGGCCCACCCCGGCCCCGCCCCGGCCGCGCCGCCCGGGAGCCCCGGGCCCTCAGTACGACTGGGTGTGCTGGGCGGGGGCCGAACGCGGCGTGGGCCGGTTGAGGCCGAACAGCGAGCCGGTGGCGCCCACCAGTTCCGCCGAGCACTCCACCGCCGTCCCGTCCGGTATGCCCATCCGGCGCAGGGCCCCGGCGAACACGTCCTCCAGCAGTGCCAGCCGCCAGTTCAACTCGGCGGGACCGATCTGCCCGTTGCGGGGGCGGCTCGCCAGGACGGTCAGCACGTCCTGGGCGTTGGCCTGCAGGTCGGCCAGGGACTGCCAGCCGTTCGGCAGGCGGGCGGCCGTCCGGCCCGACGGCTCCGCGCCCGGCACACCGAGCGTCTGCGGCAGGTGGACGGGGATCGCGGAGTACCAGTCGACCAGCGCGCCGCTCAGGTCGGCCCGCAGTCCGTCGAGGAAGGACAGCAGCACCGCCGCGCCCACGGGCGCGGCGACGGGCTCGACGTACACGTCGTCGTTCGCCGGCGGCCTGCCCGGTGCGTCGGACCCCAGGAACGAGCGGATGACGACCGAGACCTCCTCCTGCTGCTGCGGCGCGGACCGGTTGCTGGGCGCCAGGAGCGCCCGTACGGGCGCAATACCGTGGGCGGCCTGTTCGGCAGCCGCCTGGCACGCGTAGTCAGTGGGCACGGGAGGGTCCCCCTATCCTCCGAAGCCGCCTTGTCCTGCGGCGTCGGTCTTACGTTTCGGGGCCGTACCGTATCGCTCTGCGACCGCTTCGGGGAGGGCTTCGTCACGGAGAGTTCACGCGCCGCGATCTCCGCCGGGCACGCGCCCCTGTCCGCCGGGGGGCGCCGGCGGTTCCGGCGCGCTCGCCGGGTACCCGCGGTAACCGCCGCGGCGGGCGGGGTGCCCGCCGCGGCCCCGGCCGTCACAGCACGTCGGCGAGCTCCTGGCGCAGCCGCCGCTTGGGACGGGCGCCCACCAGGGACTTCACCGGCTCACCGGCCCGGAAGACCATTAGCGTGGGCATGGAGAGCACCCCGTACGCCGCCGTGGTCCGCGGGTTGGTGTCCACGTCAAGCTGGACCACCGTGAGCCGGTGGGCCTCCTCACGGGCGATCTCCGCCAGCACCGGGGCGATCATCCGGCAGGGCGGGCACCAGGTCGCGGTGAACTCCACCAGCACCGGCCCGTCGGCCTCCAGCACCTCCCCGGCGAACGTCGCGTCCGTGATCTCCCTCAACTCCCCCGCCCGGTCCCGCGTCCGCGTCATGTTCCGTCTCCTCTCCCGGTCCGTACGGTCCGTGCGGGTCGCACGGCACCATCTGGCACCGCGGTTCGGGGGCGGGCGCGTTCTCCGCCCGCAGCAACTGGGCGGCGATCTCCTCCCGCACCGTCCGCAACCGGGCGATGCACTCGTCCAGTTCGGCGAGCTTGCGGCGGTACGCCTCCAGGGAGGCGGGGCACGCGTCGCCCGTCGGGTGTCCGGCCCGCAGGCACTCCACGAACGGGCGGGTGTCCTCCAGGCCGAAGCCGAAGTCCTGGAGGGTGCGGATCTGCCGGAGCAGTCGCAGGTCCTCCTCGTCGTACTCCCGGTAGCCGTTGGCGGTGCGGCGTGCCCGCAGCAGGCCCAGCGACTCGTAGTACCGCAGGGCACGGGTGGTGGTTCCCGCGCGTTTCGCCAGTTCCCCGATCCGCATGTCCCCGACGCTAGACCCTGACGCCGACGTCAACGCCAGCCGTGTCTCCCGGCGCGCGGTGGTCCGCCGTCGATCGCCGGGCGGCATCAGGGCCACACCGGCCGGGCCCGCCGAGGCCGGCGCCACGCCCGCGGTCTGCCGGGGACCGGGCCGCTCGTGGACGAGGACGGCCGGCGGCACGGTCACCACCAGCGGGGCGGTGTCCCGCGCCGCCGGGTGGGTCCGGCCGAAGCAGCCGAGGCGAACGCCGACCCCGGCAGCGCCTGGTGGCCGATGTGCGGGAGCAGCACCGCGGCGATCAGGGCGAAGGCGGGGAGCCGGCCGCGGACGGTGTGCGCGCCGGCGTCCCGGCTCGCGTGGGGACCGCTGCGGCCGGGACCGCCGCGGCCTCCGGCGGCGTCACGCCGCACGCCCGCCGGGTGCCTCCTCGCGCACGTCCACGACGGTGGCGCCCGCGTGGGCGATCAGGGACCGCGGGTCCAGCGGGAAGACCGTGTGCGGGGTGCCGGCGGCGGCCCAGACCGTGTCGTGGGCGAGCAGTCCGCGGTCGGCCAGCACGCGCAGCTTCGTGACGTGTCCGAAGGGCGGTACGCCGCCGATGGCGTAGCCGGTGGCGGCGCGTACGGTGGCGGCGTCGGCGCGCCTGACCTTCCCCGCGCCCAACTCGCGCCGCACACGCTCCACATCGACCCGGGACGCGCCGTCCATCAGCACCATCACCGGCTCGCCGTCCGCTTCGAAGACCAGCGACTTGACGATCTCCGCGAGGCCGCAGCCGACCGCCTCGGCCGCCTGGGCGGCGGTGCGGGTGGCCTCGGGGAAGGCGCGGATCTCGACGCCGTCCAGGCCCAGTTCGGCGAGGGCGGCGGCGAAACGCGGGTGGGCTGCGGCATCGGGCGTGGTGGATCGGCTCATGTGCGGGACGCTAACGGAACGCGGACGGCCCGCGCGAGACGGTTTCGCGCGGGCCGTGCGGAAGCGGGGACGGGGCCGGGCCGGGGCCGTTCCCGGCCGGCCGGGTCAGCCGGCGGAGTTGAGGACCGCGCGGACGACCGGGCCCGCGTTCTTGCCGCCGTGGCCGGAGGCCGGGACGACCGCCGCGGCGGCCATGTCGTTGCGGTAGGCGGTGAACCAGGCGTTGGGCTTCTCCTGGCCGTCCACCTCGGCCGAGCCGGTCTTCGCGCCGAAGTCCCCGGTCGTACCGGCCATCGCCTCGGCCGCCGAGCCGCTGGTGGCCGTCAGCCGCATCAGGGAGCGCAGTTCCTGGGAGATCGGCGCCGGGAGGCTGCGCGGGGCCTTGGCCAGGGCGCGGCCGTCCACCTCCGGCGAGACGATGTAGGGCTGGTGGAAGGTCCCGCTCTTCACCGTCGCCGACACCGAGGCCATGATCAGCGGGTTCGCCCGGACCCCGCCCTGACCGATCAGCGAGGCGGCCATCTGCGCGTCGGACTGCACGGGCACCGATCCGTCGAAGGTGGCCGTGCCGACCTGCCAGGGCAGTCCGATGCCGAAGACGTCGCGGGCCTGGCGGGTGAGGTCGTCGTCCTTCAGCTTCCCGGCCTGGCTGATGAAGGCGGTGTTGCAGGAGGCGGCGAAGGACTGGGCGAAGGTGCCGCCCTTGATCTCGAACTTGTCGAGGTTCTGGAACCTCCAGCCGCCGTGGGTGAAGTACTTCGGGCAGGGGTGCTGCTTGGAGCTGGAGGCCAGGCCCTTCTCCAGGAGCAGCGAGGCGGTCACGATCTTCATCGTGGAGCCGGGGGCGAGGGAGCCCTTGAGGGCGGTGTTGAAGCCGCCGGCCGGGGTGTTGGCGACGGCCAGGATCTCACCGGTGCTGGCCTTCAGCGCGACGACCGACGCCCTGGGCTTGCCCGCGATGGCCCGGACGGCGGCCTTCTGCACCTTCGCGTCCAGCGTCGTCCGCAGCTCGCCGGGGGTGCCCTTGCTGAACTCCTTGAGCGTCTTGACCTCCTTGCCCCTGGCGTCGACGATCCGGGCCTCGACGCCGGGCCTGCCGTCGGTCTTGTCGCCGTACCGCTTGCGCAAGTCGGTCAGGATCGCGGCCAGTTCGGGGTGCGCCTCGGCGGTCAGCTCGGTGCCGTTGCGGTCCAGCGCCTTGATGGGCGGGGCCTCGGCCTCGGCGGTCCGGAGGCTCTGGCCGTCCTTGAGTTCGGGGTGCAGGACGGACGGCTTCCAGTCGACGACGGGCTTGCCGGTCGCGGTGTCCCGCACGACCGTCAGCTTCGACCGGTAGGTCCAGCCGGCGCGCTGCTGCCCGTCGTACGCCACCTGCGCCGTCACCGTGAAGGGGACGTCGGCGCCCGTGGCGGAGCCCTGCTCGAAGCGGGCCTGCGCCACCCGGACGTCCTTGCGGAAGGAGACGAGCGCCTTGGCCGCGGCGGCCTCGTCGTCCGTCAGCGCGGCGGCCTCGTCGGTCTTCCCGGACTGCCAGGCGGTGAGGAACTCCCCGGCCGTCGCCCGGACTTCCTCGGCCGACGGCGGGCCGGTCTCGACCGCCCCGTCCGCACCGCCCTCCGCGACGGCCACGTCCTGCCCGTCACCGCCGTCGGACGTGTCGCCGATCAGGGTGTACGCCCCGAATCCGGCGGCTCCGACCAGCACGGTGAGGGCCGCTCCGATCACCGCCACCTTCTGTCCGTCACGCATGAGTGTCCGAAACCTCCGCCCCTGCCCCGGCCAGTCACCGCCGGGGACTCGTGCGAGGAACCCTAGAGCACGTCCGCGACAGGAGTCAGATCAGGTGCCCGTATGCGGACCGACGGGGCGTTCCGGGGCCGATGGGATGGAGGACGCGTCCGGAACGCGGCCGTCCGCGCGCCGGGCCGGCGGTCCGGGAGTTCCGCCCGGAAAAGGCGGGAGGCGGCCGTTTCCCCGTCCGGTTCCCTCCGCCGCAAGAATGATTAGTAATATTTCCCGAAGATAAAGGAGAAGAAAGGGAGACCCGGGTCGTGGGCCGCCCGGGGGACGGGTCGCGGTTCACTCTTCCGGCGGCGCAACCCCGATCCCCGGCCCTCGTTGTCACGATGACGCAGAAGGCCGATCCTCCTTCCGGCAATTACCGATCGGGCCCGCACCGCCGCCAGCGGTGCGGGCCCGATACACGTATGGAGCAGAAAACAATTCATCGGCGCGCGGCAGCGTTTACGGTGTAGTGAGCAAGCGGGTTCTAGCATTACGAACGCAAGCCCGTGAAGCGGCTTCGTACATTGGAGGTACACGCCCATGAACCTGAAGCGGACCGTTGCCGTCTCGATTTCCACCGCAGCGCTGCTGCTCGGTGGCGCCGGCGTCTCCCACGCCAGCGACGGCCCCAAGTTCCAGACCAACAGCCAGATCCTTCCCTGCGCCAACCTGGAGCTCGTGAACCTGGTGCTCCTGGGCAGCGACGTCAACAACCAGGACTGCTCCTTCAACTACAAGGAGGAGTACCACTACGAGTCCTACAGGTTCGAGCACGACCGTGACCGCGACCGTGACCGCGACCGTGACCACGGCCGGAACCACAGGGACGACGACAGGAACCACAAGGACGACGACAGGGACCACAAGAGCTACAAGAACTACGACAAGGACTACGACAAGGACTACGACGAGGACTACGAGGACAAGGACGACAAGGACCACGACAAGTACTGAGGTCCTGCGCCACGACCCTCCACAGTCCGAAAGGCCGCCCCCCGGCTCCCCGGGGGGCGGCCTTTCTCCTTTCTGCCGCACGCCCGGCAAATAGCGCCGCACAACAACACCCGCTTGGCGCAGCGTCATCACAGAACCGCAGGTGACCGGCCGGTCGGCGGGGCCGGCCGCGGACTTTTCGCGAGACACGCAGTGACGTAAAAGCGCGCATTCGCGGATTCGGTCGGTTAATGTCGCCGACGTGGGGGTCACTCCCGCCCTTCCGGTGGACCGGCCGCATGGTGACTGTACTCCGGAAACCGATTCTTCGGCCGCTCGGCGGCGGCCGGGGATCTCGGACCTTTCCTTCTCTCGTCAAGGAGACAAGACCGCATGAAGCTGAAGAAGACGCTCTTCGTTTCGTTCGCCGCCGCAATGGCTCTCGCGGGTGGAGCCACCGGTGCCTACGCCGGTGAGGCGAAGTTCGAGAACAGCTCCCAGATCCTTCCCTGCCCGAACCTGGAGCTCGTGAACGCCCCGATCCTGGGCAGCGACATCAACAACCTCGACTGCTCGCGGAACTACAAGGAAGAGGTCCGCATCAAGAAGGTGACGAAGGTCGAGAAGGAGCACGAGTTCATCTTCGCCCCCAAGCTGGAGCAGGCGCAGGGCCAGGGCCAGGGTCAGGGCCAGGAGCAGGACGCCAAGCAGGGCCAGAAGCACGAGGGCGAGAAGGAGTACAAGAAGGAGTACAAGGAGCACAAGGAGGACAAGGACAAGGACGACAAGAAGGACTGACGCCCGCGCGTCGGATCGTCCAGGACCCTCCATAGGCGCCGCCCGCCGGATTCCCCGGCGGGCGGCGCCCCCCTTTTCCGCGCGTCCCCGGCACCCGCACGGGCTCCGCGCGGCGGGCCGCCGGGCGCCCCGCGCACCGGCGCCCGCGGGGACGGCCTAGACCCAGGTGTCCAGCCACATGCGGGCCTGCCAGGCGTCCTTGGGGATCTGGATTCCGGTGTAGAGCGGGTAGAAGTAGATGAAGTTCCAGACGATCAGCAGCACGAGCACGCCCGCGGCCACGGCGCCCACCGCCCGCCGCCGCTCCGGGGAGCCGGGCGGCCCGAGGACGGCGCCGATCGCCATCGTCAGCGCCAGGCACAGGAACGGCACGAAGACGACCGCGTAGAAGTAGAAGATCGTGCGCTCCTGGTACAGGAACCACGGCAGGTAGCCGGCCGCCACCCCGCACAGGACCGCGCCCGCGCGCCAGTCGCGGCGCAGCGCCCAGCGGTACAGGCAGTACAGCAGCGCGAAGCAGGCCGCCCACCACAGCAGCGGGGTGCCCAGCGCGAGCACCTCGCGTGCGCAGCCGCCGTCCGCCGCGCAGCCGTGTTCGCCCCGCTCGGGGGACTCGTAGAAGTACGACACCGGGCGGGCGGCCACCAGCCAGCTCCAGGGGTGGGACTGGTAGGGGTGCTCGGAGGTCAGCCCGACGTGGAACGTGTAGACCTCGGTCTCGTAGTGCCACAGGCTGCGCAGCGGCGCCGGGACCCAGGTCATGTCGAACCGGGGCAGCGGGACGCGCCAGTCGGTGAACGGGACGGGCAGCGCCTCCGGCGACAGGCCCCGGCGGTTCTCCGCCCAGGTGCGGAAGTACCCGTCCCGGCTCGCGAACCAGCCCGCCCAGGAGACGAGGTAGACGGCGCCGGCGACCGGCACCAGGGAGAGGAGGGCGGGGCCGGCGTCGCGGCGCAGCGCCGAACGGTAGGGGTGGCGCGCCCCGGCGGCGCGCCGGGAGGCGACGTCCCACAGGAGGGTCAGCAGGCCGAAGGCCGCCAGCACGTACAGGCCGCTCCACTTGGTGGCGCAGGCCAGCCCCAGGCAGGCCCCGGCGGCGATCCGCCAGGGCCGCCACCCCAGGGCCAGCCGGTCGCCGACGCCCGGGTCGGGGCGTCCGTCCGGCGGCAGGGCCGCGGCGAGCCGGGCGCGGGCCCGGTCCCGGTCGGCCAGCAGGCAGCCGAAGGCCGCCAGCACGAAGAACATCAGCACCAGGTCGAGCAGCGCGGTGCGGCTCATCACCAGGTGCAGCCCGTCCACCGCCAGCAGGGCACCCGCCAGGCAGCCCAGGGCGGTGGAGCGGAACAGGCGGCGGCCGATGCGGCAGAGCATCAGCACCGACAGCGTGCCGAGCACCGCGACCATGAAGCGCCAGCCGAAGGGCGTCAGGCCGAACAGCGCCTCGCCCGCGGCGATGACCCACTTCCCGGCGGGCGGGTGCACCACGTACGAGGCGGCGTCGCCGAGCGGGGCGGCGGCGGGGTCGCGGAGGATCGTGTCGTTGGCGCCGTCGGGCCAGGTGCCCTCGTAGCCGAGCTTGTACAGCGACCAGGCGTCCTTGGCGTAGTACGTCTCGTCGAATATCACCGCGTGCGGCGAGCCGAGGTTCCAGAACCGCAGGAGCCCTGCGAACAGCGCGACGAGGAGCGGGCCGCCCCACCCCGCCCAGCGCCCCAGCCGCCGCGCGTCGTCCTCGTCCAGCCCGAACAGGCCCCACACCCGGCTCCGGCCGGGTGGCGGGTAGGGCGGTACGAGCCGCTCCCGCACATCGGCCCGCCGGGGTGCCACGTATCCGTAGCGCCGCAGTCGTTCCCGCCATGACGGGGGCTGCTCCCCGACGGGCTCCCCGTGCCGGGCCTGAGTCGCGGTGTCACTGGTCACGCGGGCCATCGTAGGGAACCCCCTTCCGGGCCACGCCGTGTCCCGGCGGCCGCACCGGGCCGCACCGGCGCCGCACGGGGGCGGGCGGGGCCACCGGGGCGGCCCGGAGCTGGGAGGATGGCGGCGTGAGCGGAACACTCGTACTGGCAGGAACGCCCATCGGCGACGTCGCCGACGCGCCGCCGCGGCTCGCGGCCGAACTGGCGGGGGCCGACATCGTCGCCGCCGAGGACACCCGGCGGCTGCGGCGGCTGGCCCAGGCCCTGGGCGTGCAGCCCTCCGGCCGGGTGGTGTCGTACTTCGAGGGCAACGAGGCCGCGCGGACGCCCGAGCTGGCCGAGGCGCTGTCGGGCGGCGCCCGGGTGCTGCTGGTCACGGACGCGGGGATGCCGTCGGTGTCCGACCCGGGCTACCGGCTCGTCGCCGCCGCCGTCGAGCGCGGGATCACGGTCACGGCCGTGCCCGGGCCGTCCGCCGTGCTGACCGCGCTGGCGCTGTCGGGGCTGCCGGTGGACCGCTTCTGCTTCGAGGGCTTCCTGCCGCGCAAGGCGGGCGAGCGGCTGGCGCGGCTGCGCGAGACGGCCGGGGAGCGCCGCACGCTGGTGTACTTCGAGGCGCCGCACCGGCTGGCCGCCTCCCTCGCCGCCATGGCGGAGGTCTTCGGCGCCGGGCGCCGGGCGGCGGTGTGCCGGGAGCTGACCAAGACCTACGAGGAGGTCCGGCGCGGCACCCTGGAGGAGCTGGCCGCCTGGGCGGAGGAGGGCGTGCGAGGGGAGATCACCGTCGTCGTCGAGGGTGCCCCCGCCCCCTCCGGCCGGGAGGTGGACGCGGCGGAGCTGGTGCGCCGGGTCGCGGCGCGCGAGGCGGCCGGGGAGCGCCGCAAGGAGGCCATCGCGGCGGTGGCGCGCGAGGCGGGGGTGCCCAAGCGGGAGGTGTTCGACGCCGTGGTCGCCGCGAAGAACTCCGGCGCCGGGTGAGGCGGGGAGCGGGGGACGGACGGCGGGGACGAAAAGAGCCGACGGGGTCGTGACATTTCCGGCCGGTGAGGAGTCCACTGGTAGGAAAGCGGGAGGAGGTTCCCATGAAGGACTCCACGAACCCCGGGGACACGGTCGTCCGCGAGGAGTACTCCTTCGCCTGCATGCACTGCGGGTACGGCTGGGAGCAGGCGTACGACATCCGCCACCACACCGACCTCGACGGCCGCCCGTTCGTCACCTACCACGACCCGGCCGACGGCCGGCGCGTCCCGTCGCCGCTGAAGCACCCGGCGTGCCCGAACTGCGAGACGCGCGTGGTGCGGATCATGCGGGCGGGACAGGTCTCCTCGGCGGAGCACGCCCGGCCGCACGAGTGACCGCCCCGCCGCGCGGGTGACCGCGCGGGCGGCCCGCGGGCGGCGCGCCGGGGCGTTCTAGGATCGCCGGCATGGACAAGTCCGCGAAGCCCGCGCCGCCGCCCGTCCCCCTGGACGTGCCGGTCGCCGACTCGCACACCCACATCGACATGCAGGACACCACCGTCGAGGAGGCGCTCGCGGCGGCGGCCGAGGTCGGTGTGACGACCCTGATCCAGGTCGGCTGCGACCTGGAGCGGTCGCGCTGGTCCGCCGAGGCGGCCGCCGAGCACGACGCCGTGTGGGCCGCGGTCGCCCTCCACCCCAACGAGGCGCCGCGGCTGGAGGCCGAGGGGGGCCGGAAGGCCCTGGACGCCGCCCTGGACGGCATCGCCGAACTGGCCGCCCGGCCGGAGGTGCTGGCCGTCGGCGAGACGGGCCTGGACCACTACCGGACCGGCGAGGAGGGCCGGGAGGCCCAGCAGTACTCCTTCCGCCGCCACATCGAGCTGGCCAAGCGGCTGGGCAAGGCGCTGGTGATCCACGACCGCGACGCCCACGAGGACGTGCTGCGCATCCTGGACGAGGAGGGCGCGCCCGAGCGGACGGTCTTCCACTGCTTCTCCGGCGACGCCGCGATGGCCCGGGTGTGCGCGGACAAGGGCTACTTCATGTCGTTCGCCGGGAACGTCACCTTCAAGAACGCCCAGCCGCTGCGCGACGCCCTGGCCGCCGCGCCGCCCGAGCTGCTGCTGGTGGAGACCGACGCGCCCTTCCTGGCCCCGGCGCCGTACCGCGGACGGCCTAACGCCCCGTACCTGATTCCGGTCACGCTGCGCGCCATGGCCGAGGTCAAACAGATGCCCGAGAACGCGCTCGCGGAGCACGTCGCGGCCAACACGGCCCGCGCCTTCGGCTACTGACGGCCGCCGCGCGCACGCCCCGCCGGCACGTCCGCGGACACGGACGGTCATCATACGACTTGGGAGAGTGACGCCCCCTCCGCTAGCGTCCCGGGCCGCGACCCGGACCGCTTGGGAGTTACGCCGTGAGCCATCCGCAGGAAAGCCGGCCGTACGGGTACGGACCCGCCTACCCCCGCGCGTACCCGCCGCCCGAGCCGTGGCAGGCGCGGGGGTACGAGCGGGATCCGTACGACACCTACCGCCCCTCGTACGAGAGCCACGGGGCGTACGGCGCGTACGGCGCGCCGGAGGCGTACGGCGGGCACCTCCCGTACGGCGTCCGCATCCCCGCGCAGGCTCCCCCGTCCGAGCCGCGGGGCCGCTTCGGACCCCCCGTGCCGCCCGTGTCCCCCGTGTACCCCGATCCGGCGGAGTCGGCCGATCCGGCCGATCCGACCGGGGCGCCCGAGCCGCCCCGGACCGCCGGGGGACGGGCCGCCGCGCGGCGGGCCGCACACGGCCGGCGGGCCGCCCGGCGGCCCGAGGCCCTGCGCAGGCTGCTGCCCCAGGCGCTCGTCGTCGCCTGCCTGGCGGGCGGCACCTCCGCCTTCGTCGCCGGTGAGAAGGCCGTGAAGCTGACGGTGGAGGGCAGGCCGCGCACCCTCCACACCTTCGCGGACGACGTCGCCGAGCTGCTGGCCGACGAGGGCGTGCGGGTCGGCGAGCACGACGCCGTCTCCCCCGCGCCCGGCGAGGAGCTCGCCCACGGCGACCGGGTCACCGTCCGCTACGGCCGTCCCCTCACCCTCACCCTGGACGGCCGCCCCCAGCGCGTGTGGACCACCGCCCCCACCGTGGCGGAGGCGCTGCGCCGGCTCGGGGTGCGCCCGGAGGGTGCGTACCTGTCGGTGCCCGGCGACCGGCGGATCGGCCGCGGCGGCCTGGCCCTGACGGTGCGGTCCGAGCGGAGCGTGACCGTCCTGGCCGACGGGCGCGAGCGCACCGTCCGCACCAACGCCGCCACCGTGGGCGAGGCGCTTGCGGAGGCGGGCGTCGAGCTGCGGGGCCAGGACACCGCCTCCGTCCCCCTGGAGTCCTTCCCGCACGACGGCCAGACGGTCACGGTCCTGCGCATCACCGACACCGAGCAGGTCCGCGAGGAGGCGATCCCGTTCGCCACCGTGCGGCGCGCGGACCCGACCCTGTTCACGGGGACGGAGGTGGTGGCCCAGGCGGGCCGGCCGGGGGTGCGGCGGATCACCTACGAGCTGCGCACGGTCAACGGCGTGCGGCAGCGGCCCCGGCACGTGGGGACCGTGGTGGTGCGCGCGCCGCGGCCGCAGGTCGTCCGGGTGGGCACCAGGCCGCTGCCGCCCTCGGTGCGGGGCGCCGACGGCCTCGACTGGGACGCCCTGGCCCGCTGTGAGTCCGGCGGCCGTCCCGACGCGGTGGACCCCACGGGGACGCACGGCGGGCTGTACCAGTTCGACGCCCGCACCTGGCGGAGCCTCGGCGGCCGGGGCCGCCCGCAGGACGCCCCTCCGGCCGAGCAGACCTACCGGGCGAAGAAGCTCTACGTGCAGAAGGGCACGAGCCCCTGGCCGGTGTGCGGCCGTAAACTGCACCGGTGAGCACCGCCCCCGAGTCGTCCCCCGCACCGGCCCCCGACCCCCTCCTGGGCCCCTCCGACGTCCGCGAGCTGGCCGCCGCGCTGGGCGTGCGCCCCACCAAGCAGCGCGGCCAGAACTTCGTCATCGACGCCAACACCGTCCGCCGGATCGTGCGGACCGCACGGGTGCGTCCCGACGACGTGGTGGTCGAAGTCGGCCCGGGGCTGGGGTCGCTGACGCTGGCGCTGCTGCAGAGCGCGGCGTGGGTGACGGCGGTGGAGATCGACGACGTGCTGGCGGCGGCGCTGCCCTCGACCGTCTCCGCGCGGCTGCCGGAGCGCGCCGACCGCTTCGCGCTCGTCCACCGCGACGCGCTGCGCGTGACCGAACTGCCGGGCCCGGCGCCCACCGCGCTGGTCGCCAACCTGCCCTACAACGTCGCCGTGCCCGTCCTGCTGCACATGCTGGCCACCTTCCCGACCGTCGAGCGCGGCCTGGTGATGGTCCAGTCCGAGGTCGCCGACCGGCTGGCGGCCGAGCCCGGCTCGAAGGTGTACGGGGTGCCGTCGGTGAAGACCGCCTGGTACGCGGAGGTGAAGCGGGCGGGGGCGATCGGGCGCACCGTGTTCTGGCCGGCGCCCAACGTGGACTCCGGGCTGGTGTCGCTGGTGCGGCGGGAGCCGCCGCGCACCACCGCCACCCGCGAGGAGGTCTTCGCGGTGGTGGACGCCGCCTTCGCCCAGCGCCGCAAGACGCTGCGGGCCGCGCTGGCGGGCTGGGCGGGTTCGGCCGCGGCGGCCGAGGCGGCGCTGGAGGCGGCCGGCATCCCGCCCCGGGCCCGGGGGGAGTCACTGACGATCGAGGACTTCGCGGCCATCGCGGAGCGGAAGGGCACCACCGCATGAGCACCCCGGACACGAGCACGGCGCGCACGGACGCCCCGGGCGCCACGACGTCGGTCACCGTACGCGTCCCCGCCAAGGTCAACGTGCAGCTCGCGGTGGGCGGGCTGCGGCCGGACGGCTTCCACGACCTGGCGAACGTCTTCCTCGCCGTGGGCCTGTACGACCACGTCACCGTCACCCCGACGGCCCCGACCGAGGGCCCGCGCGTCACCTGCTCGGGCCCCGACACCGACCGGGTGCCGCTGGACCGCTCCAACCTGGCCCTGCGCGCCGTGGACGCGCTCGCCCTGCGGCACGGCATCTCGCCGGACGTCCACGTCCACATAGACAAGGACATCCCCGTGGCCGGCGGCATGGCGGGCGGCAGCGCGGACGCGGCGGGCGCGCTGCTGGCCTGCGACGTGCTCTGGGGCACCCGCACCCCGCGCGAGGAACTGCTGGACATCTGCGCCGGGCTGGGCTCGGACGTGCCGTTCTCCCTCGTCGGCGGCGCGGCCCTGGGCCGGGGCCGCGGCGAGGTGCTGACGCCGCTGGAGGTGGGCGGCACCTTCCACTGGGTGTTCGCCGTGGCCGAGGGCGGGCTGTCCACCCCGGCCGTCTACCGCGAGTGCGACCGGCTGCGCGAGTGCCGGGGGACGGGCGCGGGCGTCGGCGACGTGCCCGAGCCCGAGCCGTCCCCCGCGCTGCTCGCCGCGCTGCGCGCCGGGGACGCCTCCCTGCTGGCCGCCCACCTGTCCAACGACCTCCAGTCCGCGGCCGTCTCGCTGCTCCCCTCCCTGGACGACACCCTGGCGGCGGGCATGGCGGCGGGCGCGCTGGCCGCCCTGGTCTCCGGTTCCGGCCCGACCTGCGCCTTCCTGGCCGAGGACGCCACCGCGGCGTCGGACGTCGCCGTGGCCCTGCGCGCCTCGGGCACCTGCCGGGCCGCCCACACGGCCACCGGCCCGGCGCCGGGCGCGACGGTGCTGCGGGCGGAGGTGTGACGGCGGCCCGCGCGGAGTCCCGGGAGTCCCGGGCGGGGGCCTGAGTACCGCGGCCCAGACCGCGTCCGTGCGGTTTGAGTACGAACGCCGTGCCGCGCGCACGGCCGTGCGCGCCAGGCTGCCCGCATGGAGACCAGGGGAGTCACGAGAACCGGGAGAACCGGAGGAACCGGCGGTGTCCGCGCGCTCGCCGCGGCCACGCCCGCCACCCGCGACCGCTTCGTCGATCTGCTGCGCGTCGCCTCGCTCGGCACGGTGGTGCTCGGCCACTGGCTCATGGCCGCCGTCACCGTCGGCCCGGACGGCCGCGCCGAGGTGGGCAACCTGCTCGCCGTCGTGCCCGCCCTGCAGCCCGCCACCTGGCTGTTGCAGGTCATGCCGGTGTTCTTCTTCGTCGGCGGCTTCTCGCACGCGCTGTCCCACCGCTCGCTGCTCCGCCGCACACCGCCGGGCGCACCGCTCTACCCGGCGTTCCTGCGCGCCCGCCTCCAGCGGCTGCTCCGTCCGGCCATGGTCTTCACCGCGGTGTGGGGCGCCGGCGCCCTCACCGTCCAGGTCCTGGGCGCCGGCGGCCCGCTGACGGACACGGCGGCCCGGCTGGTGGCCCAGCCGCTGTGGTTCATCGGGATCTACCTGGCGATGGTGGCCCTCACCCCGCCGCTGCTGCGCCTCCACGAGCGGTACGGCTGGGGGGTGTTCGCCGCGCTCGCCTGGGCCGCGGCGATGGTGGACCTGCTGCGCTTCGCCGCCGGCGTGCCCTACGTGGCCTTCCTCAACTTCGCCTTCGTGTGGCTGGCGGTCCACCAGCTCGGTTTCCTGCGCGCCGACGGCCGCCTCCGGGCGGACCCCCGCATACCCGCGGTGCTGGCCGCGGCCGGCCTGGCGTCGGCCGCCGCGCTGGTGGCGCTGGGGCCGTATCCGCTGTCGATGGTGGGGATGCCGGACGAGCCGGTCAGCAACATGGCCCCGCCCACGCTGGCCCTGCTCTGCCACGGGGTGTGGCTGGTCGGCGCGGTGGAGCTGCTGCGCGGGCCCGCAGCGCGGCTGCTGGAGCGGCCCCGGGTGTGGCGCGCGGTGGTCGCCGCGAACGGGGTGGCCATGACGGCGTTCCTGTGGCACCTCACCGCGATGCTCGGCGTCCACGGGCTGCTGCTGTCCCTCGACGTCCCCCTGCCCGCTCCGGCCGGTGCCGCGTGGTGGCTCCAGGCCCCGCTCCGCGTCGCCGCCGCGGGCGCCCTCACCACACTGCTGGTGGCGGCCTTCCGCCGCTTCGAGCGCCCCTCCCCCGCCCCGGATACCACCACGTCCCGCACTCCCGCCCCGACCGCCACCCCGGTCGCCGCGCTGGGCGTCACGCTGTGCCTGCTGGGGGTGCTGGGCCTGTCGGCGGTCGGCTTCGGCGGCCTGCTGGAGGGCCGTACCGCGCTGCTGGTGGTCGTCCACGTCACCGCCCCGGCGGCGGTGGCCATGGCGGCGGCGGGCTGGCTGCTGGTGGAGCGGGCCGGCCGCCGCGCGGGGTGACGCCGGCCGTGCGCCCCGGAACGGCGGGACCCCGCCGGATGCCCGGCATCCGGCGGGGCCGGTGTGCGGGACGGGTGCCCGGTGCGTGACTACCGCCGGATCAGCGGAAGTTCACGTCGCTGCACAGGAAGTACGCCTGGTCCATGTGGGAGGCCTGCCGGATCGTGAAGACGATGTGGTGGCCGCTGCGACCGGGGGCGCTGACGTCGAACGAGATGTTCTGGGCGGGGGCGTAGCGGCCGGTGGTCTTCACCAGCTCCAGGTCGCTCCAGCGCAGCGCCTGGCGGGTGGCGTCGAAGCCCTGCTTGGTGACGTAGACGCGGAGGAAGTCGGCGCCGTGGCCGGCCTGGTGGCCGGGCGTCAGCCGTCCGCCTCCCCCAGGGCGCGGCGCAGGGCGAGGTTGCCGGTCAGCAGGCCGCCGTCCACGGGCAGGGTGACGCCGGTGATCCAGGAGGCGTCGGCGGAGGCGAGGAAGGCGACGGCCGCGGCGATGTCGTCGGGGCGGCCGACCCGGCCCAGCGGATACTCCCGGGCCGCGCGCTCCAGGGCGGTCTCCTTCCCCTCCCACACGGACGTGGCGACCGTGCCCGGCGCGACCAGGTTGACCCGTACCCCCCGGGGCGCGGCGTGCCCGGCCAGGGTGCGGGTGAGGGAGGCGAGGCCCGCCTTGGCCGCGCTGTAGGCGTGGCCGCCGAAGTCCCGCTCGCCGTTGACCGAGCCGATGTTGACGATCGCCCCGCGCCGATCGGGGGCGGCGGCGAGGTGGGGCAGGGCGGCGCGGGCGCAGCGGAAGGCGCCGGTGAGGGTGATGTCCAGGTCGCGCGCCCAGTCCTCCTCCGACGAGTCCTCGAAGAGCGGGACGTCCGGGTGGTGGGCGTAGGCGTTGTTCACCAGGACGTCCAGCCCGCCGAAGAGGTCCACGGCAAGCGCCACGGCCGCCTCCACCGAGGCCCGTTCGCCCACGTCGCAGACGGCGGCCTCGGCCCGGCCGCCGGCCTCCCGCACGGCCTGTGCCGTCCGCCGGGCCCGCTCCCCGTCGACGTCGGTGACGAGCACCCGCGCCCCCTCGGCGGCCAGCCGGCGGCAGATCGCCGCGCCGATGCCGCGTCCGGCGCCGGTGACCAGCACCCCGTACTCCCCGAACCGGCCCGTCCCCGGGCGGCGTTCCCCGGAACGCCCCTCATCTCGCTGCATCGGGCCAGGGTAGGGCCGTGATCAGGTTTCCGTCACCGTCCGGCGCAGGGCGCGTACGAGGGCCTGGGCGCGGGGGTCGGAGGTGACCGACTTCTGGAGGGAGTTGGTGACGTAGGCGAAGGCCACTCCCGTCTCCGGATCGGCGAAGGCGAGGGAGCCGCCGCGCCCGGGGTGGCCGAAGGACCCCGGGCCGAGCATCGGGCAGGAGGGTCCGTGGAGCATGTAGCCGAGCCCGAAGCGGGTGCCCACCACCAGCACCCGGTCCGGCCCGGCCGACTCCTCGGTGCGGGCCTGGGTGAGGGTGGCGGGGGCGTACAGGCGGCGGGCGCCGTCGTCGAGGTCGCCCAGCAGCGCCGCGTAGAAGCGGGCCAGGGAACGGGCGGTGGCCACGCCCCCGGAACCGGGGAGCCCGGCGGCCAGGTAGGCGGGGTCGTTCTCGTCGGGCGGCGGTTCGACGGCGCCGAAGGCCCGGCGGGTGAGGGAGCCCGGGTCGCTCCACGCCTCGGCGACCTCCCGCTTGGGGCGGACGCGCAGGCCGCGGGAGAGCGGCACGGGCGGGGCCTGGACCTCGGCGATCCGGCCCACCCGGTGGGCCTGCTCCGCGGGCAGCCCGATCCACAGGTCGAGGCCGTACGGCCGGGCTATCTCCTCGGCGAACCAGCGGCCCAGGGTGCGCCCGGTGACCCGCAGCACCAGCTCGCCCAGCAGCCAGCCGTAGGTCTGCGCGTGGTAGCCGTGCGCGGTGCCCGGCTCCCAGGCGGGCGCCTGGGCGGCGAGGGCGCGCGGCCCGGAGGTGCCGTCGAGGGCCTGACCGGGGGTGAGGGGGGTGTCCAGGGCGGGCAGCCCGGCGCGGTGGGTGAGCAGGTGGCGCACCGGTACGCGCTCCTTGCCCGCCGCCTTGAACTCCGGCCAGTACGTGCCCACCGGGGCGTCCAGGTCCAGCCGTCCGCGCTGGTGCAGCAGGTGCAGCACGGCGGCGGCCGGCCCCTTGGTCACCGACCGCACGACCTGGGCGGTGTCCTCGGCCCAGGGGGTCTGCCCGTGGGGGTCGGCGAGGCCGCCCCACAGATCGACGACCTTGCGCCCGTCCCGGTAGACGGCCACCGCCGCGCCGCGGTCGCCGCGTTCGGTGAGATTGGCGCGGAAGGCGTCGCGGACCGGCTCGTAGCCGTCCGCCACCGTGCCCTG
Organism: Streptomyces sp.; assembly: GCF_035644915.1. GTDB lineage: Bacteria > Actinomycetota > Actinomycetes > Streptomycetales > Streptomycetaceae > Streptomyces. The sequence goes on along the minus strand of NZ_DASQNP010000083.1, from coordinate 21,158 downwards.
GACGTCCACCACTGTGCTCGTGCTCCCGCCGGTCGATGGTCGATGCGTGCACCGTCCATGGTGCTACGCGCGCGGCAGCGTCACGGACCTGGGGTCGAAACCGAAGGGGAGCTCCAGGCGGTGGGCGCGCATCAGTTCCGCGTCGCCCAGCAGGTCCTGGGTGGGGCCGTCGGCGGCGATCACGCCGTCGCTGAGGACGACCGAGCGGGGGCACAGTTCCAGGGCGTACGGCAGGTCGTGGGTGACCATCAGGACGGTGACGTCCAACGAGCGCAGGACGTCGGCCAGTTCGCGGCGGGAGGCGGGGTCGAGGTTGGAGGACGGCTCGTCCAGGACCAGGATCTCCGGCCGCATGGCCAGGACGGTCGCCACCGCGACGCGGCGCCGCTGGCCGAAGGAGAGGTGGTGCGGCGGGCGGTCGGCGTACGCCTCCATCCCGACCCGGGCGAGGGCTTCCCGCACCCGCTCCTCCAGTTCGGCGCCGCGCAGTCCGGCGGAGGCGGGGCCGAAGGCGACGTCCTCGCGGACGGTGGGCATGAAGAGCTGGTCGTCGGGGTCCTGGAAGACGATGCCGACGCGGCGGCGGATCTCGGCGAGGTTGGCCCGGTTCACCGGCAGGCCGGCCACGGTGACGCTGCCCGCGCCCGCGGTGAGGATGCCGTTGAGGTGGAGGACGAGGGTGGTCTTGCCCGCGCCGTTGGGTCCGAGCAGCGCGACCCGCTCGCCGCGCGCCACGGTGAGGTTCACGCCGTACAGGGCCTGGTGGCCGTCGGGGTAGGCGTAGGCCAGGCCGCGGACCTCCAGGGAGGGGGGCACGGGCTCGGTGGCGGGTTCGGCAGGGGTCACAGGGTCCATCCCAGCAGACAGACGGCGAGCGCGGCGAGCGGGAGGGCGGCGGCGGACGACCACTGCGCGCGGGTGGCGGCGGCCTCGTCGAGGACCGGCATCGAGCCGGTGTAGCCGCGGCTGACCATGGCCAGGTGCACGCGTTCGCCGCGCTCGTAGGAGCGGATGAACAGCGCCCCGGCGGACTTGGCGAGCACGCCCCACTGCCGCGGGCCGCGCGCGGTGAAGCCGCGCGAGGCGCGGGCGATGCGCATGCGGCGCATCTCGTCGGTGATCACGTCGGCGTAGCGGAGCATGAAGGACGCGATCTCCACCAGCAGCGGCGGCATGCGCAGCCGCTGGAGGCCGAGGAGGAGGTCGCGCAGTTCGGTGGTGGAGGCCAGGAGCACGGAGGCGGCGACGCCGAGGGTGCCCTTGGCCAGGACGTTCCAGGCGCCCCACAGTCCGGGCTCGCTGAGCTCCGTCCCCAGCGCGTGGACGCGCGGCCCCTCCGCGACGAAGGGCAGCAGGACCGCGAAGGCGACGAAGGGGACCTCGACCAGCATGCGGGCGAGCAGGTGGCCGGGCGGGACGCGGGCGGCGACGGCGACCGCGGCGAGCAGCAGCGCGTAGAGCCCGAAGGCCCACACCGCCTCGCGCGGGGTGGAGACCACGGCGAGGACGAAGGCGAGGGCCGCGATGATCTTGCAGTGCGCGGGGAGCCGGTGGACGGGCGAGTCCCCGCGGCGGTAGAGCCGGTGGGCGTGTCCGGCGCCCATCTCAGGTGGTCCTCCCGGCCGGGGCCCCGGTGTCCGTACGGGTCCCGGCGTCGGCGGCAGCAGTGTCGGCATCGGCGGCCCGGCGCCGCCGGACGGCCACGAACACCCCGGAGCCGACGGCCAGGGTCGCCCCGACGCCGATGACCCCGGCGAGCCCGCCGGACAGCCGCTCGTCGGCGATGTCCGCCACGCCGTAGTCGGCGAGCGGCGAGTCGGCGAGGCGGTGCTCCTCCTCCTTCGCGGCGATGCCGTGGTCGCCGGCGACCTTCTCCAGGCCGTCGGGGGCGGAGGAGGCGTAGAAGCTGACGACCCCGGCGCACAGCAGGGTGGCGGCCAGTCCTCCCGCCCAGACCTTCCGGGTGGAGGAGACGGGCCGCGCGGCGGCGGGTACGGGGGCGGCGGGTGCGGGCTCGGGGGCGGCCCCCGGAGCGGTGCGCAGCACGAGGGGCCGGGCCAGGCCGCGGGCGGCGTACACCAGGTCCGGGCGGACGGCGACGACCGCGCCGACCGTGGCGGCGGTGATGACCGCCTCGCCGACGCCGATCAGGACGTGGACGCCGACCATCGCGGTGAGGACCTTGCCCAGGGAGACCTCGGCGGTGCCGCCGAGGGCGTACAGGCCGGTGAAGACGACGGCCGCGGCCGGCACGGAGACCAGCGCGGCCGCGAAGGCGGCGGTGGTGACCGCCCTCCGGCCGCGCGGCAGGACGCGCACCAGGCCGCGGAAGACGGCGTAGGCGGTCACGACGGTGACCACGCCCAGCAGCGTGATGTTGGTGCCCAGCGCCGTGAGGCCGCCGTCGGCGAAGAGGAGGGCCTGCGTCAGCAGGACCACCGAGAGGCAGAGCACACCCGTGTACGGGCCGACGAGCACCGCCGCGAGCGCCCCGCCCATCAGGTGGCCGCTGGTGCCGGCCCCCACCGGGAAATTGATCATCTGCACGGCGAAGACGAAGGCCGCCACCAGGCCGGCCAGTGGTGCCGTCCGCTCCCCGCCGGGCGTCCCGTCCGGGCCGGCCAGTTCGCGGCGGGCGCCGCGCAGGCCGGCCGCGACGGCGGCCGCGGCGACGACGCCGGTGGCCACCGACACCGGGGCGTTGAGGAATCCGTCGGGGACATGCATGGCTGGCTCCGCTTCTACGGACGGCTGCTGCGGCTTCCGGGGGGTGGCGCGGGGACGGTTCTCCCCCGATGGTAGGGGCTTATTGCGATGCTTTTGCAAGAGCGCCCGCATCGCTCGTGGTCGTCCGCCTCGGTCCGCCGCGCCCCGTCACGGCCGGTGCGCCGAACCTCCGGCCCTCCGCACGGCGGTCTTCCGTCCGGTTTTCCGGCCGATGGCGGTGTTCACCCCATCCGGGGCACTCGGAACGAATGCCGGACCCTCACAGAACCGCCGCAGATTCCCCATGGATTGTTCGCGATTCGTTGTCATGAAAACGTCCAGGCGGGGTCGTAGGAAAACAGGCCCCCTCGAAAAGGAGCACCACCATGCCCGCAGTCATCGACCACACCGTCCAGGCCCGGCTGGTCACCGTTCCCTCGGTCACCCGGGAGATCCCCGTCGCACTGCGCTACGACCGGCACGACCCCTTCGCCGTGCGGATCGTCTTCCCACCCGACGTCTCGCTCGACGGGCACGAGGTCACCTGGGTGTTCTCCCGCGAGCTGCTGGAGGACGGCCTGCACTCCGCGGTGGGCCACGGCGACGTGCACATCCGGCCGGACGGCACGGAGCGGACCGTGGTCGAGCTGCGCGCGCCGGAGGGGGTGGCGGTGATCGAGTTCGGCACCGGCGGCCTGCGGCGCTTCCTGCGCGGCACGTACGAGCTGGTGCCCGGTGGCACCGAGCACCTGGAGCTGGACCTCGACAACCGCCTGACCGCCCTGCTCAGGGGCGTCTGACCGCCCGGCGCGGGCGCACGGGCCCGGCAGGGGCCGCGGGCGTACGCCGCGCGCCGGAACGCCGGGGACCGAAACGCCGGCAGGACGCCGGGAACACCGGGAGACACCTGAAAACGCCGGGGACCGAACCACCCGCCCCGAGGGGCCGGCGGCCCGGTCCCGTCCGCGGACCGCGGTCCGCGTCAGACGCGGCTCAGCTCCGCGTCCCGCTCCCCCTGCTCGGGGGGCGTGCCACCGCCGAGGTGCCGCTGGAGCCTCTCGCCCTCCACGTCCACGTTCGGCAGCACCCGGTCCAGCCAGCGCGGCAGCCACCACGCCCGCTCGCCGAGGAGCGCCAGGACGGCCGGGACGACGGCCATGCGCACCACGAAGGCGTCGAAGAGGATCGCGACGGCCAGGCCGAAGCCCATCATCTTGATCATCGAGTCGGACGCCCCGATGAAGCCCGCGAAGACGCTGATCATGATGATCGCCGCCGCGGTGACCACGCGCGCACCCAGCTTGAAGCCGGTGACGATGGTCTGGCCCGGCTTCTCGCCGTGGACGTGGGCCTCGCGCATCCGGGTGACCAGGAAGACCTCGTAGTCCATCGCGAGGCCGAAGACGACGCCGATCATGAAGATCGGCATCATGCTCATGATCGGCCCGGTCTGCTCCACGCCGATCAGCCCGGCCAGCCAGCCCCACTGGAAGACCGCCACGACCGCCCCCAGCGCCGCCAGGACCGACAGCAGGAAGCCGAGCGCCGCCTTCAGCGGGACGAGCACCGAGCGGAAGACCATCAGCAGCAGGACGAAGGCGAGGCCGACGACCAGCGTCAGGTAGGGCACCAGCGCGTCGTCCATCACCTGCGAGAAGTCGATGTTGATGGCGGTCGCGCCGGAGACGAGCACCACGGCACCGGTCTGCTTCCGGTACTCGTCCGCCCGGTCGCGGATGTCCTCCACCAGCGCCTCGGTCGAGGTGCTGCTGGGCCGCGAGTCGGGGACGACCGTGATGGTCGCCGTGTCCCCGGCCTCGTTGAACGCCGCCGGGGCCACCGTGACCACCCCGTCGAGCGTGGCGACGGAGTCGCCGACGGCCTTCGCGGCGGCCTGGGGGTCGTCGCTGCCGCGGGCGTCCAGGATCAGCAGCAGCGGGCCGTTGAAGCCGGGGCCGAAGCCCTCGGCCATCAGGTCGTACGCCCGGCGCTGGGTGCTGCTCGTCGGCTGGTTGCCCTCGTCGGGCAGGCCCAGGTTCATGTCCGCGACCGGGAGCGCGACGACGCCCAGCCCCACGACGGCGGCCAGCAGCACCGCCAGCGGGCGGCGCAGCACGAACCGGGCCCAGCGGACGCCCATGCCGGCGGCGCCGGCGTCGGGGTGCGGCACCCCGGTCTCCGGGTTGGCCTTGCGGACGCGGCGGCCGAAGATCCGCTTGCCGATGAAGCCGAGCGCCGCCGGGACGAGGGTGATGGCGACCAGGACGGCGATGACGACCGTGGCGGCGGCGGCCAGGCCCATCTTGGTCAGGATCGGGATGTTGACCACCGCCAGCCCGGCGAGGGCGATGACCACGGTGAGTCCGGCGAAGACCACCGCCGAGCCGGCGGTGCCCACGGCCCGCCCGGCCGCCTCCTCGCGGTCGCGGCCCTCGATCAGCTCGGCGCGGTAGCGGGAGGCGATGAACAGCGCGTAGTCGATGCCCACCGCCAGGCCGATCATCGTCGCCAGGGTGGAGGTGGTGGCGGACAGACCCAGCGTGGCGCCCAGCGCCGCGATCGACGACACGCCGATCATGACGCCCATCAGCGCGGTGATCAGCGGCGACCCGGCGGCGACCAGCGAGCCGAAGGTCACCAGGAGCACGACCGCGGCGACGGCTATGCCGATGATCTCGCCATGGCCCATGTCGGGCTCGGTGAACAGGACGTCACCGCCCATCTCGACCGTCAGGCCCGCGTCCCGCCCCAGGTCGGCGGCCTTCTCCAGGTCCTCGCGGGTGGCGTCGGTGATGTCCTGGACCGGCACCTTGTACTGGACGCTCGCGTAGGCGATGGTGCCGCTGCGGCTGATGGTCTTGGCGGTGAAGGGGTTGGCGACGGCGGCGGTCTGCGGGCCGCTCAGCTCGCCGACGACCTTCTCCACGGCCGCCTTGTTCTCGGTGGCGGTGATCTTCTCGCCGCTCGGCGCGCGGAAGACCACGCGCGCGGTGGCGCCGCCGGCGTTGGCGGCGGGGAAGCGCTCCTCCATCAGGTCGAAGGCCTTCTGTGCCTCCGTGCCGGGGAGGGCGAAGTCGTCGTCGGGAGGGCTGGAGGCGGTGGACGCGGCGATCCCGGCGGCCACCAGCAGCGCCACCCAGACCAGGGCGACGATGCGGCGGCGCCGGAAGGAGAACCGGCCGAGTCTGTAGAGGAAAGTGGCCACGGGTGAGGCCTCCGGTCTCAGTTCGGTACGGCGTCCGGTGGCGTACGGACGCGGGATGACAGAAATATTTGACAGTCCATGCCATAAGACGCCGTCTCGCATTCGACGGGATGAGCGCACCCCGGAAGTGAGAGCCAGGTCACTGCCGATGCACTCAACCCACGGGGTGGGCCGGAAGAGTTGCCCCCGGTGGATCACCTGGCGACCATGGGAGAGGTGACCGCATCCTCCGGGCCCTCAGGCCCGTCCGTACCGTCCCCGCCGACCGCCTCGGGCGGCTACCTCCGGTTCCCGCACCTCCACGGCGAACTGCTGTGCTTCACGGCCGAGGACGACCTGTGGATCGCCCCCGTAGCGCCCGGGGACGCCGACCCGCCGCGCGCCTGGCGGCTGACCGTGGACCGCACCCGGATCGGGCACCCCCGCTTCTCCCCCGACGGCCGCCACATCGCGTACACGAACTGGCGCAGCCTGGACCCGGAGGTCTACCTCGTCCCCATAGAGGGCGGCCCGTCGCGGCGGCTGACCTACTGGGGGGCCGTCGACACCCAGGTCTGCGGCTGGACCCCCGAGGGGGACATCCTGGCCGTGGCCTCGCACGGCCAGCCCCTGTCCCACCTCACCTGGGCCCACCGGCTGCCCACCGACGGCAGCCCCGGCGACCGGCTGCCCTGGGGTCCGGTGGCGCACCTCGCCGTCGCCGACCTGGCGGGCGAGCGGCGGACGCTGCTGCTGACCGGCAAGCCGTTCCACGAGCCCGCCGACTGGAAGCGCTACCGCGGCGGGGCGATGGGACGGCTGTGGCTGGACGGCGAGCGCCTGATCCCGGAGCTGTACGGGCACCTGGACTGCCCGATGTTCGTCGGCGGCCGGATCGCGTTCCTCTCCGACCACGAGGGGATCGGCAACCTCTACTCCTGCCTGCCCGACGGCGGCGACCTGCGCCGCCACACCGACCACGCCGACTTCTACGCCCGCCACGCCTCCACCGACGGCGAACGCGTGGTGTACCAGTGCGCGGGCGAGCTGTGGCTGGTGGACGACTTCTCCCGCGACGGACGGCCGCGCCGCCTGTCCGTACGGCTGGGCGGACCGCGCGCCGGGCGCCGCTCCTACCAGGTGCCGGCCGCGGGCCACGTGAACTCCCTGGCCGTGGACACCACCGGGCGGGCCAGCGCGGTGGGCGTGCGCGGCAGCCTGTACTGGCTCACGCACCGCGACGGTCCCGCGCGGGTGATCGCCGACACCCCGGGCGTACGGGTGCGGCTGCCGGAGATGCTCGGCTCCTCGGGGCAGATCGCCTACGTCACCGACGCCGAGGGCGAGGACGCCGTGGAGATCGCCCACCTGCCGCGGGTCAGCGGGGGCCGCGACCCGCGGCGCCTGGCGGCCGGGCGGCTGGGGCGGGTGCACGAGCTGGCCGCCTCCCCGGACGGCGGGACGCTCGCCGTCGCCTCGCACGACGGCCGGCTGCTGCTGGTGGGCACCGGCGCCGGCACCGGGGAGGCGCGGACCGGCGGGACGGACGCGGAACCGGGCGGCGGCACGGACGACAGCACCGACGGCGGGCCGGACGACCGCGCGCCGGAGACCGGGGACGTCCAGGACGCCCAGGACACCGGCGGCGGCTCAGGCACCGGGGACGCCGCGGACGCCGTGAGTGCCATGGACGCCGAGGTCACCGAGCTGGTCCGGTCCGAGAACGGCCCGGTGCGCCACCTCGCCTTCTCCCCCGACTCCCAGTGGCTGGCCTGGGCCCATCCCGGCACCGGCGGCGCGCTCAGCCACATCAGGATCGCCCGCCTGTCCGACCGGACGATCCTGGACGTCACCGACGGCCGCTTCGAGGACGAGCAGCCCGTCTTCACCCGCGACGGCCGCTACCTCGCCTTCCTCTCCTGGCGCGGCTTCGACCCGGTCTACGACGTGCACACCGGCGACCTGTCCTTCCCGCTGGGCTGCCGCCCGTACCTGGTGCCGCTGTCCTCGGCGACGCCCTCGCCCTTCGCGCTCTCCCCCGAGGGCCGCCCGGCGGCCGGCGGGCTGGACCCGGACTCCTCCGGCGGGGAGGAGGGCACGGTGCTGGTGGAGGCCGAGGGGCTGGGCAGCCGGGTCACGCCGTTCCCCGTGGCGGCCTCGAAGTACTCCTCCCTCCATCCGGTCAGCGGCGGCGGACTGGTCTGGCTGCGCTGGCCGATCTCCGGGGCACTCGGCGAGACCTTCGCCAACCCGGCCGACACCTCCGGCCGTCCGACGCTGGAGCACTTCGACCTGGTCAAGGCCAAGCGGACCGAGCTGACCAGCGACCTCGACTGGTTCGCGGTCAGCGGCGACGGCACCCGGCTGGTGGTCAACGACGACGGCGACCTGCGGGCGGTCCCGGCCACCGAGCACGCCGACGGCGACTCCACCACGCACCTGGACCTGCGCCGCATCCATCACGACGTCGATCCCTGCGCGGAGTGGCGGCAGGCGTACGACGAGGCGGGGCGGATCATGCGGGCGTACTTCTGGGAGCCGGGCATGTGCGGCGTCGACTGGGACGCGGTCCTCGACCAGTACCGCCCGCTGGTGGAGCGGGTCGCCTCCCCGGACGAGTTCGCCGACCTGCTCCGCGAGGCGGTGGGCGAGCTGGGCACCTCGCACGCGTACGTGACGGCCGCCCGGCGCAACGAGGGACCGGCCCACTACCAGCGGCCGATCGGGCTGCTGGGCGCCGACTTCGTCCGCGACGGGGACGGCCGGTGGCGGGTGGAGCGCATCCTGCCCGGCGACTCCTCCGACTCCCGGGCCCGTTCGCCGCTGGCCGGCTCCGGCATCCGCGACGGTGCGGTGCTCACCCACGTCGACGGCCGCCCGGTGGACCCGGTGGCCGGCCCGTCGCCGCTGCTGGCCGCCGCGGGCGGCACCACCGTCGAACTGACCTTCCTCACCCAGGACGCCCGGGACACCGGCGGTTCCGGGGACGGCTCCGGGCCGGAGCGCCCCCGCCGCGTCGCCGTCGTGCCGCTCGTCGACGAGCGCCCGCTGCGCTACCAGGACTGGGTGCGCCGGCGGCGGGCGGTCGTACGGGAGCTGAGCCGGGGGAAGTGCGGCTACCTGCACATCCCGGACATGGGCGGTTCGGGCTGGGCCCAGTTCAACCGCGACCTGCGGATGGAGGTGTCCCGGCCCGCGCTGATCGTGGACGTGCGCGGCAACGCGGGCGGCCACATCAGCGAGCTGGTGGTCGAGGCGCTGACCCGGACCGTCCTCGGCTGGGACCTGGTGCGCGACGCCCAGGCCGTCAGCTACGCCTCCAACGCCCCGCGCGGCCCGGTCGTGGCCCTGGCCGACGAGGCCACCTCCTCCGACGGCGACATGATCACCGCGGCGTTCCGGCTGCTGGGGATCGGCCCGGTGGTCGGCACCCGCACCTGGGGCGGGGTGGTCGGGATGACCGGACGGCACCGGCTCGGCGACGGCACGGTCATCACGGTGCCGATGAACGCGGCGTGGTTCGCCGAGTACAAGTGGTCCGTGGAGAACCACGGCGTGGAACCCGACATCGAGGTCCTGCGGACCCCGCGGGACTGGGCCGCCGAACGCCACCCGATGCTGGAGACGGCCGTACGCACCGCGCTGGACCTGCTGGAACGGCACCCGGCGGCCGAGCCGCCCGGCTACGACGACGTGCCGGACCGCCGCCGCCCGCCGCTGCCGCCCCGGCCGTGACCCGCACGCCCCGTCCGATGTGCGGGGACCGCCGGTCCGTGCCAGGCTGAAGGGGACCGACCGCATCGACACCCCAGGGAGTACTCATGGGCAGGTCGGACAGGCACGCGGACGACTTCAGTGACGAGAGTGAAATCACACGCGACCACGGCGAGAACGCGCCGGGCGGCTCCCGCGAGGGAGGCGTCCGTTCCCGCCGGCGGCCCGGCCGCGACCGCGAGGAGGAGGACTGGAAGGTCCACCCCCGCCAGGACAGTCCTCCGGAGTGGGACGAGGAGGACCGGCCGGACGCATAGAGCCCTGTCCGGAGAACAACCACACCACCCACGCCGGGCCCGGAGGGCACTGCCCTCCGGGCCCGGTGCCGTGTCCCGGCGTCCGGCCCTCCGCGCCCGCTCCCGCGCTCAGCCCTCGGCGCGCGCCTTCTCGTCCGCCGCGCCCCCCGCGCCGACCAGCCCGGTGCGGACGCCGCCCGCGGCGGCCAGGCGCGGTGCGAAGCGCCGCATCTCGCGCTGCCCGACCCGGCCGATGATCCCGGGCAGGACACCGCGGACCGGCTGCATGCCGCGCAGCCACCCCTGCCCGTAGACGTGGAACGAGCGGCGCTCGATCCCCGCGACGAGCCGGTCCACGGCCGGGCCCAGCGGGTACGTCCTGCCGGCCGGCCAGGGCAGCCGGCCGCGCAGCTCGCGCAGCACCTCGTCCTGGTCGGCGCCGCGCACCATGTCGGTGTCCGTCCAGCTCAGATAGCCGACACCCACCCGTACGCCCTGGTGGCCGACCTCCGCGCGCAGGCTGTGCGCGAAGGCCTCCACGCCCGCCTTGGAAGCGCAGTACGCCGTCATCAGCGGGGCCGGGGTGATCGCGGCGAGCGAGGCGATCTGGAGCAGGTAGCCGCGCGACTCGATCAGCGCGGGCAGGAAGGCGCGGGCGGTGGTGGCGCTGCCGATCAGGTTGACCTCGACCACCCGCCGCCAGGAGGTCTCGTCACAGTCCGCGAACGGGCCGCCGGTGGCCACCCCGGCGTTGGCGACGACGACGTCCACCGCGCCGAAGCGCTCCCTCACCTCGCGCGCCACCCGGGCCATCGCGGCGCGGTCGGTGACGTCGGCGTGCCAGTGGGCGCAGTCCGTCGGCAGCGTCCCGCAGACCTTCTCCAGTTCCTCCGGTTCCAGCCCGACCAGCGCGATCCGCGCGCCGCGCGCCGCGAGCTTGCGGGCGAGCAGTTCGCCCACACCCCGGGCGCCGCCCGTCACCACCGCGACCTGGCCCCGCAGGCTCCTGCGTCCCATCTACGACATCTCCTTCTCGACGGACAGCTCGACGGACGACTCGCCGGACGGACCGGCGGACGACTCGACGGACGGTGCCCCGGGCCGCGCCCCGCCCGCCAGGTGGTCGCGCACCAGCGCGGCCACGGCGCCGGCGATGGTCCCCGGCGCCTCGACGGGCGTCATGTGGCCGACTCCGGGCAGCTCGGTGAGGCCGGTGCAGTGCGGCAGCGCCCCGGCCAGCCGCCGCGCGTGCACCGGCGGGGTGAGCCGGTCCTTCTCGCCGACGACGACGGCGACCGGCAGGTCCAGCGCGGCGAGGTGGGCGTCCAGGTCCAGCACCGCCAGGACCTCCCGCGCCCAGGCGGCGCGCACCTTGCGCGGGCAGGCGTGCACGATGCGGGCGCACGCCTCCACCTGCTCCCGGGTGGCGGCGGGCCCCATCGTCCCGTGGCGCAGGACGCGCAGGCCCAGCGGCGTCACGGGACCGAGGGGGAGGCTGGAGCCGAGGACGGCCCGGTGGACGCGGTGGCGCAGCCTCCCGGCCCGCAGCGGCACCACCGTGGACTCGTGCAGCAGCCGGGAACTGCCGGTGCTGCACAGCAGCGCGGCGGCGACGCGCTCGCGCAGGTGCGGCCGTCCGGCGGCGGCCATCACGGTCATGCCGCCCATGGAGTGCCCGGCGACGACCGCCCGGGAGCCGGCGGCCTCCAGGACGGCGCACAGGTCGTCGGCGAGGGCGCCGGTGCTGTAGCCGCCGGGCCCCGGGGCGGGCGAACGGCCGTGGCCGCGCTGGTCGTAGACGATCACCCGGTGGTCGCCCGCCAGGCGGCGGACGACGGGGGCCCAGAAGGCCGTCGAGCAGGTCCAGCCGTGCACCAGGACGACGGTGGGCCCGTCCTGGCGACCGTGCTCCTCGACGTGCAGCCGGGAGCCGTCGGCGGAGGTCACGGTCAGTTCGCGGCGGGCGGCGGGCGGGGCGTACGGCCCGGGGGCCGGGCGCCCGGGGCGGGCCCGGCTCACCGGGCCGCCTCCGCCGCCTCCGCCGCGCGCGCCGCCCGCCGCCCCGCCGTACGGGCCGGGGCGCGCAGCACCTGGTACTCGGCGAGGTCGACCCGCCGGGTCACCCTGCGGAACTCGCCGGTCGTGCCCGGCCAGACGGTGGTGTTGCGGCCGTTCGCGTCCAGGTACCAACTGTCGCAGCCGCCGGTGGTCCACACCGTGCGCCGCATGCGCTCCTGGATGCGCCGGTTCCAGGAGCGCACCGCCTCCGGGCGGGCGTCGAGGGCGGCCCGGCCGGCCGTGGCGGTGCTGAGCGTGTCGAGCTGCCGGAGGTAGTCGACCAGGTAGTTGAGCTGGGCCTCGATGATCAGGATCATCGAGCTGTTGCCGAGCCCGGTGTTGGGCCCGATGATCGTCATGAAGTTGGGGAAGCCCGCGGCCGTGGAGCCGCGCAGGGCCTCCATCCCGTCCTTCCACGCCTCGGCCAGCGTGGTGCCGTTCGCGCCCGTGATCCGGTGGGCGATCGGCATGTCGGTGACGTGGAAGCCGGTGCCGAAGATCACCGCGTCCACCTCGGCCTCGGTGCCGTCGGCGGCCACCAGGGTGCTGCCGCGCACCTCGCGCAGGCCGGAGGCGACGACGTCCACATTGGGCCGGACGAGGGCCGGGTAGTAGGTGTTGGACAGCAGGATGCGCTTGCAGCCGATGCGGTAGTCGGGGGTGAGCTTGGCGCGCAGCACCGGGTCCTTGACGACCTTGGTCATGTGGTGCCTGGCGAGCTTCTCCACCAGGCCCAGTTGCGCGGGGTGCCGGGTGAAGGCGCCGACCTGCAACTCCCTGACCAGCCACAGCATCTGACGGCGCAGGGCCCGGGTGGGGGGCACCTTGGCGTGCAGCCAGCGCTCGACCCCGGTGATCTCCCGGTCCATGCGCGGCATGACCCACGCCGGGGTGCGCTGGAAGACGGTGAGCCTGCCGACGACCGGCTGGATCTCCGGGATGATCTGGATGGCGGAGGCCCCGGTGCCGATCACGGCGACGCGCTTGCCGCGCAGGTCGTAGTCGTGGTCCCACCGCGCGGAGTGGAAGACCTTGCCCGGGAAGCCGTCCAGGCCGGGGATGTCGGGGATCTTCGGGTCGGAGAGCGGGCCGGTGGCCGAGACGAGCATGTCGGCGGTCAGGGTCCCGCCGCTGGTCTCGACCTCCCAGCGCAGCTCCTCGCCGTCCCAGCGCGCCCGGAGCACCTCGGAGCCGAGGCGGAGGTGCGGGCGCAGCCCGAAGGTGTCGGCGACCCGCTCCAGGTACGCGCGGATGTGCCGCTGCCCGGAGAAGTTCCGCGGCCAGTCGGGGTTGGGCGCGAACGAGAACGAGTACAGGTGGGAGGGCACGTCGCAGGCGCAGCCCGGGTAGCTGTTGTCCCGCCAGGTGCCGCCCACGGAGTCGCGGCGCTCCAGGACCACGAAGTCCGTGATGCCCGCGCGGCGCAGCCGTACGGCGGCGCCCAGTCCCCCGAACCCCGATCCGATCACCGCCACCCGTACGTGTTCGTGCTGGGCCATGCCGCCTCCCGACTCCCGCTCTGGTTCAGGCACGAATCATGCCAGTAATCACTGGCATGATTGGGAGGGTAGAGCAGGACCGTACCCATGGGTAGGGGGCGCGACGGGGAAAGTTACCGCTGGTTGCACCCCTTCCCGGCCGTCCGGGGCGCGGCCCGTGCCGCTTAGGCTTCCGGGTGTGGCGGACACAGCAGCGGACACAGCACCAGCGGACCGGGCAGCCGGCACGGCGGGGGACGACGGCGGCGTCCGGACCGCCGGCGGGGACGGCGACCGGGCGCCCGCCGAGTACCGCACGGCCGAGCTCGCGGAGGCGGCGGGCATCACCGTGCGCACCCTGCGCTTCTACCGCGAGCGCAAACTCCTCCCGCCGCCGCGCCGCGAGGGCCGCATCGCCTGGTACAACGAGCACCACCTCGCCCGGCTGCGGACGATCTCCGCCCTGCTGGCCCGCGGCCACACCCTCGGCGGCATCGCCGACCTGATCGCCGCCTTCGAGAAGGGCCAGGACGCGGGCGGCGCCGCCGAACTGCTCGGCCTGGAGAGCACCCTGGTCTCGCCCTGGTCGGAGGAGACCCCCGTCCGCCTCACCGCCGAGGAACTGGCCGCCCACTTCCCCGGCGAGGTCACCTCCGAGAACCTCGCCACCGCCCTGGAGCTCGGCTACGTCGCCGTCGACGGCGACGAGGTGGTCCACGTCAGCCGCCGGCTGTTCGACGCCTCCACCGCGCTGGTGCGCGAGGGGATACCGCTGGCGGCGGTGCTGGAAGCCGGGCGCGTGGTCCGCGAACACGCCGACGCCATCGCCGACCTGTTCACCCGTCTCGTCCGCGACCACCTGTTCGCGGACGTCCGCGAGCTGTCCCCCGCCGAACTCCGGCGCCTCACCGGGGTCATGGACCGGCTGCGCCCGCTGTCCAAGCAGGTCGCCGACGCCGAACTGGCCCTGGCCATGGACCGCCGCATCCGCGCCGAACTGGAGTCCTGGCCGCGCCCGGAGGACGCACCCGGGCCCGGGAACGGCGACTTCGGCGACGACTCCGGCTCCTGACCCCGCCGCACCCGCCGCCCGGCCGGGCCCGCCACGCATGACCCGCCGCCCGCGTGGCAGGGGTACCCGCATGCCACACATACGATCCGCGCCGCCGCGGACCCGGAGGATCGCCGCGCCCGTACGGGCCGTACGGTCGGAGGCGGCCTGGATGACCCGCGCCGCACGCCGCGCCTGGCGGAGGCCGGGCCGGGAACGCGACCTGGCCGTCCAGTCCCTCAAGGCCGCGCTCGCCGCCGTCGTCGCCTGGTTCGCCGCCTCCTGGCTGCTGCCCGACGCCTTCGCCCTGATGGCGCCGTGGGTGGCCGTGGTCCTGGTGCAGGCGACCGTCTACCGCTCGGTGCGGCAGGGGCTCCGCCAGACCCTGGCGATCACCGTGGGCACCGTGCTCGCCGCGGCCCTGGTCATCCCCCTGGGCCACCCGCTGCTGATGATGGTCCTCGTCCTGCCCGTCACCACCCTGCTGAGCAACTGGCCGCGCTTCGGCGACCAGGGCATCTACGCCTCGACCGCCGCCCTGTTCACCCTGATCCCGGGCGAGACGACGCTCGGCTCCACCGTCTCCCGCATCCTGGCGACGCTGCTGGGCACGGCCGTCGGCATCGCCGTCAACGCGCTGGTCCTGCCGCCCGTCTACCTGCGCAGCACCCGCGAGGCGGTGGACGGCGTGATCGGCGAGGCGCGGGAGATCGTCGCCGAGATCGCCGACGGCCTGGACCGGCCCTGGTCGTACGACCGCATCCTCGCCTGGCACGACCGGGCCCGCCGCCTGCCGCGGCTGATCCGCGGCGTGCGGTCCGCGATCGAGTGGAGCCACGAGAGCCTGCGGCTGAACCCCGAACGCCGGCGCCGCGCCGAGACGGCGCGGCGGGCCGCGGCGTACGACGAGTCCGTGGCCACCCTGGAGCACATCGCCGACCACCTCACCGGCCTGACCCGCACCCTGCTGGAGTCCGCCGACGACGGCGACGGACTCCCCCGGCCCGGCCACGGCGTCACCCGCCCGTACGCCGGTTTCCTCCGCCAGGTCGCCGCCGCCCTGGACGCCTACGGGCGCACCGTCACCGGCGACGACCCCGAGGCGGCCCGCGCGGAGCTGCGCGAGGCCGTCGGCGAGGCCCGCGCCACCCAGGACCGGCTCCGCGCCGAACTCCCCCGGCACACCGGCGACGTCCCCGAGGAGCTGGCGGTGTTCGGCCAGTTGCTGGCCGAGGCCCGCCGCCTCACCGCCTCGCTCCTCCCGGACGGCGACCCGACCGACGACTGACGCCCGGTCAGGCGCCGTCAGGGCCCGTAGACGACCGTCACGGGCGCGTGGTCGCTCCACCGCCCGGCGTGGTCGGCCGCGCGCTCCACGTACGCCTTCACCGCGCGGGCCGCCAGCGGTTCGGTGGCCACGTGGTAGTCGATGCGCCAGCCCGCGTCGTTGTCGAAGGCCCGGCCCCGGTAGGACCACCAGGTGTACGGCCCCTCCTGGTCCGGGTGCAGGCGGCGGACGACGTCCGCGTAGCCCGCCTCGTCGAAGACGCGGTCCAGCCAGGCGCGCTCCTCGGGCAGGAAGCCGGAGTTCTTCCGGTTGGCCCGCCAGTTCTTCAGGTCCGCCTCCCGGTGGGCGATGTTCCAGTCGCCGCAGACCAGGACCTCCCGACCGCCGGCGGCCGCGCGTTCGCGCAGGGAGGCGAGGTAGGGCAGGAAGGCCGCCATGAAGCGCTCCTTCTCCTCCTGCCGCTCGGTGCCGACCTCGCCCGAGGGCAGGTAGAGGCTGGCGACGGTCAGCCCCGGCAGGTCGACCTCCAGGTAGCGGCCGGAGTCCGCGAACTCGGCCACCCCGAACCCCACCTGCACCCGCTCCGGCGCACGCCGGGTGAGCACCGCCACACCCGCCCGCCCCCGGGCGGACGCGGGGGCGTACAGCGCATGCCAGCCCTCCGGCTCGCGCACCGCGGCCGGGAGCTGCTCCGGCTCGGCGCGCACCTCCTGCAGGCACACCACGTCCGCGTCGGTCGAGGCCAGCCACTCGGCGTAGCCCTTCCTCGCCGCGGCCCGCAGTCCGTTCACGTTGACCGTCGAGATCGTCAGCACCCTGGCACCCTACGATGCGGACATGCGCATCGTGCCCACCCCCTTCGACCACCCCGACGCCGTGAAGCTCACCGAGCTGGTGCAGCAGGAGTACGCCGAGCGGTACGGCGGGGAGGGCGACGTCACCCCGCTGGCGCCGGAGATGTTCCGGCCGCCGAACGGCCTGTTCCTCGTGGCGTACGACGAGCGGGACCGCCCCGTCGCCACCGGCGGCTGGCGGGCGATGGAGAGGAACGAGGAGAACTACCGCGACGGCGACGCCGAGCTGAAGCGGATGTTCGTGATCCGCGAGGTCCGGGGCCAGGGCCTGGCCCGCCGCATCCTGGCCCTGCTGGAGGACGACGCGCGCCGGGCGGGCCGGATACGGATGGTGCTGGAGACCGGCACCATGCAGCCGGAGGCGATGGCGCTGTACGAGTCGAGCGGCTACGCGCCGGCCGAGAAGTTCGGGGTGTACCGCCACGAGCCCAACAGCCGCTGCTACGCCAAGCCGCTGCGCTGATCCCCGGGCCGCGCCCCGCCGCGCCCGCCGCTCCCAGTCCCCCTTGACCTCAATCCCGCTTGAGGTCCTAGCGTCGTTTCCGTCGGCCGGCCACCGGAAACGGGAAGGCGTACGACCATGGAACGGAACGGCCACACGGACCGTCGGTGGGACGGTGAGCTGCTGGATCTGGACGCCTATCTGGCCCGGATCGGCCACACCGGGGACCGCTCCCCCACCCCGGAGACCCTGCGCGCCCTGCACCGCGCGCACGTGACGACCATCCCCTTCGAGAACCTGCGGGCCGTCCTCGGACAGCCGGTCCCGATCGACGTGCCCGCCGTCCAGGACAGGCTCGTGCGCCGGGCGGGCGGCGGCTACTGCTTCGAGCACGCCCGGCTCTTCGCCGCGGCCCTGGAACGGCTGGGCTTCGGCGTCACCGGGCTGTCCTCGCGGGTCGGCCTGGGCTCGGACCGCGTCCGCCCCGCGACCCACGCCGTGCTGCGGGTGGAGACCGCCGAGACGGCGGACACCGGGCGGGTGTGGCTCTGCGACGTCGGCTTCGGCACCGGCCCGCTGGAACCGATCGAGCTGGCCGACGGCGCCGGGACCACCGACAGCGGCTGGACCTTCCGGCTGGAGCGGCGCCCCGTCCCCCTCGGCGCCACCCTCGACTCCGGGGAGTGGGTGCTCCGCGAGCGGCGCGAGGACGGCGACGGCTGGCTCGACCTGCACACCTTCACCCTGGACCCGCAGTACGCCGTGGACTGGGCGGTGGCCAACCACTACGTCTCCACCCACCCCCGCTCCCCGTTCGTCCGGCGCCCGATCTTCCAGCGCACCGGCCCGGACGTCCGCCACGTCCTGGTCGGCACCGAGCTGGCGACCACCGCCCGCGCGGACGGCTCGCGCCGGGTGCGGCGGCTGGAGCCGCGCGAGACGCCCGGGGTGCTGGAGGACGTCTTCGGCATCACGCTGCCCCCGGACGACGGCGCGGCGCTCGTCGCGGCGCTGGAACGCCTTCCCGCGCCCGGCGGGCCGGCCGGGGTGCCCGCCGGGTGAGGCGGGGTGCGGGCCGCCGGCGGCCCGCACCCGATATCCGGTGTCCCCGCCGCCGCCCGCGGGACTACCGTTCCCGGATGACCGACACGGACCGGCCGCCCCGCCTCACCCGGCTCACCTTCCACGGGCCCCTCTCCGAGGCCAGGGCCGCCCGCATCGTCCGGCGGCTCGCCCGTACGGCCCCCGCCACCGTCCTGGACATCGGCTGCGGCTGGGGCGAGCTGGCGCTCCGCGTCCTCGCGGCCGTGCCCGGCGCCACGGGCGTCGGGCTCGACCTCAATGCCGAGGACCTGGCCCGGGGCCGCCGCGCCGCCGGGGCCCGGGGGCTCGCCGACCGGATGGAGTTCGCCGAGGAGTCCGCCACGGGGACCACGCGCGGGCCCGCCGACCTCGTCCTGTGCCTCGGCGCCGGGCAGGCGCTCGGCAACGCCGAGCCGCCCGGGCACGTCGCCGAGGCCCTCCGGGAGCTCCGCCGGCTGGTCGGTCCCGGCGGGCGCGTGCTGTTCGGCGAGGGCTTCTGGCAGCGCACCCCCACCCCGGCCGAACTCGCCGGCATGTGGCCGGGGGCCTCCGCCGGCGAGCACCACGACCTCGCGGGCCTCGTCGGCGCCGCCGTCGACGCCGGGTTCCGGCCCGAGTGGATCGAGACGGCGGGCGAGGACGAGTGGGAGGAGTTCGAGTCGGGCTACCTGGCCGACGTGGAGGAGTGGCTCGCGGCCCACGGCGACCACCCCCTGGCGGCCGGAACCCGCGAGCGCGCCGACCGGCACCGCGCCGCGTGGCTGCACTACCGGGGCGTCCTCGGCATGGCCTACCTCACGTTGATCCCCGCCTCCTGAACCGCGCCTCCCGACCCCCGCCTCCTGGACCGCGCCCCTCACCCGCGCACCGGAACGGCGTACACCACCAGGTTCCGCTGGTAGCCGCCGCGTGCGCGGTCGTACGGGGGCGCGCAGGTGACCAGGGTCAGGACCGGCCGTCCGGCACGCCGGAACACCTCGGGAGGCAGCTCCTCCTTGTCCACCACCTCACGGGCCGTCACCTCGTACCGCGCGGGAGGCGCCCCCTCGCGCGCCACGGTGACGGCGTCGCCCGCGCGGACCCGGTACAGCTTCGCGAAGGCGCCCAGGTCGCCGGTGCGGGAGTCCACGTGGCCGACGAGGACCGCCGAGCCGGCCGGCGCGCCCGGCGGCGGGCCGTGGCGGTACCAGCCCGCCTCACCGGCGTCGGCGGGGACCTCCACCATGCCGTCGTCCGTGACCCCGACGGCCTCGATCCGGGCGTCGAGGGACACGCGGGGGATGCGCAGGCGCAGCGGCTCCGCGGTGGCGCCCGGCGGCCCCTCCCGCCGGACGGAGGAGGAGCCCCGGCCGTCCGGCGGCCCGGCCGCGGGCGCCTGGGCCCGCGGCCGGTCGCCGAACTCCGGAGGGGCGGCGGCCCCGGGGGACCACAGCGTCCAGGCGAGCGACGCCGCCAGGACCGCGGCCACGGACGCGGCGACCGCGGAGGCCACCGCGGAGGGGGCGCCTCCCCGTGCGGAGGCGCGCATGCCGTCAGCCGTTCCGGGAGTACCGGCGGCGTGCCGCCAGCAGACCGGCGACCGCGACGGCGCCCGCCGTACCCCAGGCGAGCCAGGCCGTGGCGGACTCGTTGTCCGCGGCCATCGCGCCGCTCCCGCCGGCGTCCACCCCGCCGGGGGCGGCGGGCGTGCCGCGGATCGTCTGCACCTTCAGGGCGAGGTTCTCGTCCTCGGCACTGCCCCAGGCGTAGACGATGTTGGTCGTGCCCTCGGCGAGGTTCAGGTCGGCGGGACCGATCGCCACGGTGGAGGTCCCGGCCAGGACGACGTCGGCGCTCACCGTGCCGGCGGGCACCTCGGCCGTGTCCTCGTTCGGGTTCTCCAGGCCCTCGAAGACGGCCTGGCCGTTCGCGCGGACGTCCACCGCGGGGGCCGCGGCCACATGACGGACGGTCAGCCGCGCCTGACCTGCGGGGACGCGGGAGACGTCGTTGACGAACGCGGTGAGCGTGGGGTTTCCCTGCGCGTCGAGGTGGGCGGCGAGCGTGGCGTTCGCCCCGGCCGGGACCTGGACGCTCTTGCGGATGGCGGGTTCGCCGCCGGGCCCCTGACCGTCCGGGAAGACCTCGATGTCGTAGGTGCCCGGGTCCAGGGCCTGGGGAGCGGTCAGGGTGCCGGGTGCGAAGTCGGGGAGCAACTCCTTGTCATTGGCGTACACGTCGACGGTGAGGCCGGGAACGCCGTGGAAGACGGACACCGACGCCTTGCCCCCGTCCTGTGCCGGGGCTCCCGCCGCGGCGGGTGCGGCCACCGCGAGGGCCAGGACGCAGGTGGCGGCGGTGGCGGTGACGATGGTCCTGCTGCGTGAGTTCATCGGGGAACTCCCTTCGTGGGGGCCCCGCTCGGACGCGGGGCTTCACCCCTCTTCCGGACGGCCTGCCCTCCCGGCCGCACCGCGCGACCGTTCTCCGCTTCTCCGCCGGCCCTTCTCCGGCGTTCGACGACTGCCGTGCTGTCGCGCGGTCACCGGCGAGGGCGTGCCGGTTCGGGCGGGCTCCCTGGTCAGGGCCCGCTGCGTCCACCCCGGTCGCCACGGGGCGGCGCGACGCCCGCATCCCGGGCGATGCGCCCGGAGCGGCACTTGCGCCAGTATGTGTTCATATAGGGGGATTTGCCACTTGTCGCTCCCCGCGCACGGGGGACCACGCCCGGCGGGAGCAGGACGGCTCCGCATCCGCATGGGCGGCATGCACCCCTCGGGGGCGACCCCCGCCCGCGCGGGGCCGAAACGCCATGCTCCCGGCCCGACGGCGACCGTCGGACCGGGAGCATGCGAACGGCTCGCGGGGTGACCCGCGAGCCGTCGTGTGCGGTGGACCTGAGGGGATTTGAACCCCTGACCCCCTCGATGCGAACGAGGTGCGCTACCGGACTGCGCTACAGGCCCTTGCGACGGGTGAAACCCTAGCATCCCCACCGGCCCGCGCGGAAATCCGTTCCGCGCTG
>NZ_DASQNP010000082.1:0-101115 GCF_035644915.1 Streptomyces sp. | reverse complement strand
TGCCCGTGGATGGTCATGGGGCGCTTCTCCTGACTCTGGTCGCGAGGTGCGGATCTTTCTACCAACCGCCACTGACAACGCCGTGTGCGGGCCCGGTTCTGAGGCGTTGTCAGACCCCTGCCCTAGCGTTTCCGATCACCGCCGCCGGACGGT
The DNA here is from genome assembly GCF_035644915.1 of Streptomyces sp. Classification (GTDB taxonomy): domain Bacteria; phylum Actinomycetota; class Actinomycetes; order Streptomycetales; family Streptomycetaceae; genus Streptomyces. The sequence continues at coordinate 100,962 of NZ_DASQNP010000082.1, read as the reverse complement.
CCGGCGGCGGACACCGAGGGGAGAGAACCGTGTATCGGCAGGGGGACGTACTGATCGTGCCGGTGGACGAGGAGGCGCTGCCGGAGCACGTGCCGGGGCGGCCCGGCCTGCCCCGGGACGCGCGGGGGCGGATGGTGCTCGCCCTGGGCGAGGTCACCGGGCACGCGCACGCCGTGGTGGGGCCGGGGAAACTCGTGCGGGAGGCGGGCCCGTTCGGGCCGATGCTGCTCCATCTCCCCGACGGCGGGCGGGTGGTGCACGAGGAGCACGCCGCGATACCGCTGCCCAGGGGCTGGTACCGGGTGGTGCGGCAGCGGGAGTACGTCCCGGGCGCCGTGCGGATCGTCGCGGACTGAAGGAGGCGGTGGAGCGGTGACGGTGACGAGTGCGGCGGTGGACGCGGTGACGGAGGGTGAACCGGTGGACGGGACGGGGGAGTTCGAGCGGTGGCGCCGGATCGCGGCCGAGACCGCTCCGGCCGACCGGGCCGCCGCGGAGGCGGGGGTGCGGCTGGCGTACCGCGCGGCCGGGCTCGCCGGGCCGGAGCGGATCGTGTGGGCCGGCTCGCCGCGCGCGGCCGTGGCCGCCGTGATGGAGCTGGAGGGAGCGGGGCGCAGCGTGCGCCGGGAGGTTCGCACCCTGCCCTGGGCCGCGGAGCGGGAGCGGCTGCACCGGCGGCTGGGGCCGGCGGGGTGGACGGCGCACTGGGCGCGGACGGGCGCCCGGCTCTGGGAGACCACCCGGTCCCTCGTCGAACGCATCCGCAGCGGCGTCGTCGAGGAGCTGGCCGCCTCACCGGAGGAGGAGGCCGCGGTGCGACTCGTCCTGCTGGACGCGGTGCTCGGCCAGCACGACGCGCCCTGGCTGTCGGCCTTCGGCGCGGGTGACGGCGGCGACGGCGCCGGTGACGGGGACGGTGCCGGGCCCCTCGACGGCCTGGCGGCGGTCGCCCGTGCGGCCGGATGGTGGTGGCCCTACGAGCGGGTGGCGGTCGTCGCCGAACGCCCGCGGGAACTGCACCGCGACGAGGCGGGCCGGCTCGACCGCGGCGACGGCCCCGCGCTGCTCTTCCCCGACGGCTTCGCCCTCCACGCCTGGAAGGGCATGCCGGTCCCGGCGGACTTCCTCGCCGGGCTGGCCACCCTCACCCCCGAGCGGATACGCCGGGAGGAGAACGCCGAGCTGCGCCGCGTGATGCTGGAGCACTACGGCTACGACCGGTACCTCGCCGAGTCCGGCGCGCGGCCGGTCCACCGGGACTCCACCGGTGTCCTGTGGCGGATCGACCTGGAGGGCGACGAGCCCGTGCTGACGGTGGAGGTCGTCAACTCCACGCCGGAGCCGGACGGCACGTACCGCACCTACTGGCTGCGGGTGCCGCCGACCACCCGGACCGCCCGGGAGGGCGTCGCCTGGACGTTCGGCCTGCACCCCGACGCGTACGAGCCGCTGGTGCAGACCTGACCGTCCTCGGGGCCACACGGCGGAGGGGGTGAAGGAGGACCGGGCGGGTCCGCCCCCGTAGGGGCTACGGGCTTCCCGGTCCCGCCACGGCGTGCGCGTGCCCGGCTCCCCGCCGCCGGGGCCGGGACGGGCGTGGTGCACGGCGCCCTCGAAGCGCGGCACGCGCTCCCCGTCCGCCCCCGTCCGCCGGTTCGGAGCCGTCCCGGGCGGACTCCGTGTCCCCGCCCGTACCGCTGGCGGTCCGCGACGGCCGGAAGGGCCGCGTCCCGCTCGGTCCGGCAGTCGGCCGCCGGGTGCCGCGCGTCGCCCGCCGGAGTCCGCGCGCCGGGCACGCGCACGCCGTGGCGGGACGGGGGGACCGCGGCTCGGCACCACCCCCCTCGCGGCACGTGCGCCTCTTCGGCCCCCGGCTGCTTCAGGCGGTCGGATTCAGGTGGTCGGATGGCGCCCGTTCGGGGGCCTGCCGTCGCTCCCGGCTGTGTCCCGCGCGCTCCGGCCGCCCCTGTCCGGGAGGGCCCGGGCGGGGCCGGCGGATTCCCATGGCCGCACATCTGGTGGAGCGTCAGGAAAAAGGGCGTTACCTGAGGGGGCGTCAACCAGTTGTTCAACCGAGTGTTGGATCTGTTTTTGGCATGAACACTTCCTGAAAGTGTTCCGCACTGCTACTACGTAGTAGGCACACCCCAGCTCCCCCCATCCTCCCCATCTCAGGAGGTTCCATGAAGCTGCCCCGTCTCGCGTCCTTGGCGGCCACACTCACGGCCCTCGCCGGACTCGCCCTCGGCGGCGCGGGCGTGGCCGCGGCCCAGGAAGCCGCCGCCACCTCCTACGTCGCGCTCGGCGACTCCTACTCCTCCGGAGTCGGCGCCGGCAACTACGACAGCGCCAGCGGTTCCTGCAAGCGCAGCTCCAACGCCTACCCGGTGCTGTGGAAGAACAGAAACGCGCCCGGCTCCTTCTCCTTCACCGCCTGTTCCGGCGCCAAGACCACCGACGTCATCAACAACCAGCTCGGCCCCCTGAACGCGGGCACCACCCTGGTCAGCATCACCATCGGCGGCAACGACGCCGGGTTCGCCGACGCCATGACCACCTGCGTCCTGCAGGGCGAGAGCGCGTGCGTGGCGCGCATCAACGAGGCGCGCACGTACATCGCCAACACCCTCCCGGCACGGCTGGACGCCGTCTACAGCGCCATCCGCGCAAAGGCGCCCAACGCCCGGGTGGTCGTGCTCAACTACCCGCGCTTCTACAAGCTCAACGGCAGTTGCGTGGTGGGCCTCAGCGAGACGTCGCGCGCGGCCATCAACGCCGCCGCCGACCACCTCAGCGACGTCATCGCCAAGCGCGTCGCCGACCACGGCTTCACCTTCGGCGACGTCAGGGGCCCCTTCACCGGCCACGAGATCTGCTCCGGTGACGCGTGGCTGCACAGCGTCGACTGGCTCAACATCACCAACTCGTACCACCCCAAGGCGGCCGGCCAGTCCGGGGGCTACTACCCCGTGATGGAGAACCTCGCCTGATCCGGACCGGAGCGCCCGGACGGCTCCGGCCGCTCCGGCACTCCCGACAGCTCGGCCAGAACGGCGGCCGGATCGTGGCCCGCGGGACCCGCGGGCCACCACCGGCCCCGCTCCCTCCGGTACGGCCACCAGCGCCCGTCACGCCCGAGGCGGAGCTGGAGGCCCGCACCGACCACCGTCCACCGGTTGCGCGTGACGCGCAGCCGCGGCGGCCCCTCCTCCTCGCGGTCCTCCTCGCGGTCGCCCCACCGGCCGCCCTCCGCCCAGGCCGCCGCGATCTCCTCCCGGACGCGCGCCGCCGCCCCGGAGGGCGGATCCCACTCCTCCTCCAGGGCGGCCAGCGCCTCAAGACCGCCGAACTCCCAGGCGCGCACGGCCGCCTCCAGCTCCGGCGCCGTACGCCCGCACCCGGCGGCCAGCCGCGCGGCGATGTCCGCCCCCGGCCGGGCGGCGGCCAGCCGTACCGCGTCCTGCCACCGGGTGAGCGGCGCGGGCACGGCGGTGTCGGCGTGGCCCGGGGCCAGCGCCTCGGCCAGCAGCCGCCGCGCGGCGACGGCCGTCCGCGCCGCCAGGAACTCCAGCGCCGCGGCGTCCACCCCGGGCTCCGGCGGAGTGCCGCCGCTCAGCGACGCGGGGCCGCCCGGTTCGGCGGGCAGGGGCGGCGCATCGGGCAGCGGGGGCAGGATCGCCCCCAGAGCATAGGCCTCCCCGGCCGGTACGCCCGCCGGCCCCCGCCCGGCCGGCGACGCGGCACCGCCGGCCCGCGCCGCACGTTCCGCCAGCGCGGCGCTGCGCCGCTGCACCTCCTCCAGCAGGGTCCCCTCGTCCCGCCCCCGCATCAGCAGCAGCAAGTGCGGGTCCTGGTCCAGCAGCCGCGCCAACTGGTAGGACAGCGCCGCGGTGTGCGGGCAGTGGTCCCACACTCCGCAGTCGCACTCCGGCTCCAGGTCGCCGATGCCCGGCAGCAGGGCGACGCCCGCGGCGTCCGCGTCCTCCACCAGCCGGGGCGGCAGGTCGCGGTCGAGCAGCGCGGCGATGTGGCCGGCCTCGTCGGCCACCACGTCCAGCAGCCGGTCCCACTGTGCGTCGTCGAGTTCCTGCACCAGCACGTCGCAGCGGCGGCGCGTGCCGTCGCGGTCCCGGACGACCGCGGTGACCCGCCCCGGCCGGACCGACACCGCGCCGACGGCCCCCGCACGGGCGTACTTCCGGCCCTGCCTGAGCTGTTCGGAGTCCAGGGCGGTGTCCTCCAGCGCCCTGAGCCAGGACCGCCCCCACCAGGTCTGTGCGAAGCCGCCCCCGCGGGCGGGCGGCAGTGCCTCGAAGACGCGTTCGCGCGTCCGGTCCATTCCGTCCTCCTCGCCGTCGTCGGCTCCGTTCACCGCCTCTTTCACCGCCCCGCTCACCGCTCGCCCCCGCGCAGTGCGACGAGATCGGCCAGCTCGGCGTCGGTCAGTTCGGTGAGGGCGGCCTCGCCGGAGCCCAGCACGGCGTCGGCGAGCGCCTGTTTGCGGGCGAGCATCCCGGCGATGCGGTCCTCGATCGTGCCCTCGGTGACCAGCCGGTGCACCTGCACCGGGCGGTCCTGTCCGATGCGGTACGCCCGGTCGGTGGCCTGCGCCTCGACGGCCGGGTTCCACCAGCGGTCGAAGTGCACGACGTGCTCGGCCCGGGTGAGGTTGAGGCCGGTTCCGGCCGCCTTCAGGGAGAGCAGGAGGACCGGCACCTCGCCGCTTTGGAAGCGGGCCACCATCTCCTCGCGCCGCCGCACGGGAGTGCCCCCGTGCAGGCACTGCGTGCGCACCCCGCGGTCGGCCAGGTGACGCTCCAGCAGGCGGGCCATCCGCACGTACTGCGTGAAGACCAGGACGCTCGCTCCCTCACTGAGGATGGTGTCCAGCAGCTCGTCGAGGAGTTCCAGCTTGCCCGAGCGGCCGGCCAGGCGGGGGTTCTCCTCCTTCAGGTACTGCGCCGGGTGGTTGCAGATCTGCTTGAGCGCGGTGAGCAGTCCCACGACCCGGCCGCGGCGGGCGAGACCCTCCGTCCCGGAGATGTCCGCCAGTCCCTCGCGGACCACCGCCTCGTACAGCCCGGCCTGTTCCGCCGTCAGCGCGACCGCGCGGTCGGTCTCGGTCTTGGGCGGCAGCTCGGGGGCGATGCCCGGATCGCTCTTGCGGCGGCGCAGCAGGAAGGGGCGCACCAGCCGGGTGAGCCGCTGCGCCGCGGCGGGATCCCCGTCCGCTCCCGCGCCCCTCTCCACGGCGTCGGCGTGGAGCCTGCGGAAGGTGCCCAGGCGGCCGAGGAGCCCGGGGGTGGTCCAGTCGAGGATGGCCCACAGCTCGGAGAGGTTGTTCTCCACCGGGGTGCCGGTGAGCGCCACCCGTGCCCGGGCCGGGATGGCGCGCAGCCGGCGGGCGGTCGAGGAGAACGGGTTCTTCACGTGCTGCGCCTCGTCGGCGACGACCAGCCCCCAGTCGACGGCGGCGAGGCCGTCGGCGTCGAGCCGCATGGTGCCGTACGTGGTCAGGACGAACCCGTCGCCGGGCGGGTCCGACAGGTCGCGGCCTGCGCCGTGGTGGCGGCGCACGGGGGTGCCGGGGGCGAACCGCTCGATCTCCCGCTGCCAGTTGCCCAGCAGCGAGGCCGGGCAGACCACCAGGGTCGGTCCGGCGGACCCGGGATCGCGCTGTCGGTGCAGGTGGAGCGCGATGAGGGTGACGGTCTTGCCCAGGCCCATGTCGTCGGCGAGGCAGCAGCCCAGCCCGAGCGAGGTCATCCGGTGCAGCCAGTTCAGGCCGCGCAGTTGGTAGTCGCGCAGGGTCGCGGCGAGCCCGGGCGGCTGGGGAGCGGGGTCGGGGTCGGGGCGCTCGGGATCGGCGAGCCGGTCGCGCAGGGCCTCCAGCCAGCCGGTGGCCCGTACCTCCACCGCCGGTTCGTCTCCGTCCCCGTCCCGGCCGGCGGCACCGGCGGGGACGGTACCGGTCAAGGCGGCGCCGAGGGCGTCGAGCGGGGTGACCTTGCGGTCCCGGCGGCTCCGGGCGCGGCGGACCGCCTCCGGGTCGAGCAGGACCCACCGGTCGCGCAGCCGGACCAGGGGCCGTCCGGCCTCGGCGATCCGGTCCAGTTCCTCCCGCGAGAGCTCCTGGTCGCCGATGGCGAAGCGCCAGCTGAAGGAGAGCAGGGCGTCGGCGGAGAGCGGGGAGGACGCCCGGGATGCCGCGGTGGGAGCGTCGCCGGGGTCGCCGCCGGTCCCGGTGTCCTCCGGGCCGACGACCGCGCGGGTGGTCAGCGTGGTGGCCAGCTCCCTCGGCCAGTGCACCGTCAGGCCCGCGGCCCGCAGCGCGCGGGTGACCGGCGCGCCGAGGAGTTCGGCGACCTCCTCGTCGGTGAGGTCGACGGCCTCGGGGACGGTCGCCGACAGCAGCGGGGCCAGCGGTTCCCACGCGGCGGCGGCCCGGCGCAGGGTGAGCAGCGCGTCGGCGCGGGCCCGCGGGCCGAGGTCCGCGGCGGCCGGGGAGGCACCGGACCACAGCTCGGCGGCGTCGGCGACGAGGGCGGGGTCGGCGGGATCGTGCACCTGCAGGACGGCCCGGAAGCGCGGGGCGGACCCGGTGCCTCCGGAGCCCTGGGCGGAGCCCGTCCCGGTGAGGCCGGAGACCTCCACGCGCAGCGAGAGCCGTACGCCCGCGTCGTGCCCGGCGGCGACGTCGGCCGCCCAGGCGCGCTGTTCGGGCAGGTGCTGCGGGGCGTCGGCGGCGAAGGCCGGGCCGCCGGCGGCGAGTTCGGCCGCGGGGGTGCGGGGGAGCGTGTCGGCCACGGCGTCGAGGAAGGCCCGCAGCAACCGCTCCGGCTCCGGCAGCCGCGGCTCCCCGGGGCCGGCGGAGGACTCCCGCGGCAGCGGTACGGCGTGGGCGTGCGGCGGCATGGCGGCGGCGAGGTCGCGCAGCCGGCCGAGGTCGGCGGGGTCGAGGGGGCCGAGCCGCCAGGCGTCGTGGTCCAGCGGGCTCAGGCCGGGCAGCAGCCGGCCCCGGGCGGCCAGTTGGAGGGCCTGCAGCGCCGCCGCTCCCCAGAAGGCGGGGGCGCCCTCCCGGCGCGCGGCACGGATCCGGGTCAGCAGGGGCAGGGCGTCGGCGACGGACAGCACCAGCGCCGGTACGGTCCGCGGGCGCACCCGGCCGTCGGCCCCGGGAAGGACGACGGCCAGCTCCTCAAGCGGGTGGTCGCCCGCGGTCGGCGGCTCGCCGTCCGGGTGCCAGAACGCGATGCGGCCGCGGCGCGGCGGATCGCCCGGGAGGAAGACGGCCGCGCAGTCGGCGAGCAGGGCGGGCGGCGGGTACGGCGGGGCGGGCGGCGGGTACGGCAGGGCGGGCGGAGACGGATGAGGAGAGGGGAGCGGGGTCGGGGTCGGTGCCACGGACGGGGCCACGGTACGGACGACTCCTCAAACTTGACTAGTGGAGGGCGGCCAAGAGTACAACACGACCGCACCGTCCCGGAAACGCCCCGGAACCGTGGTGCGCGGACGGCGGGAAGACCGCGGGGCGGCCGGCCGGTGGGGCTGTCCCCCGGGCCGTGAGGGGGCTGGGAACACCCCCCACCGGGAGGCTGCCGCCATGGTTCCCGCCGACTGCGGCCCCTACGTTCGAGCAGGTCGGAACCGTATGCCGAAAAAAGTCCCCGGAGGCCGCATGCCCAGGACCACCGCCGTGCCCCCCGCCGTACCCGCCGCCGCGCCGGACCGCGGCCCCGGCCGGAGTGCCGACCGAAGCGCCGACCGGAGCGCCGGGCGCACCGTGTCCGGCGGCAGCGAGTTCGTCCCCCTGCTGCGGCAGATCAAGGAGCAGGGCCTGCTGGAGCGGCGCCCCGGCTGGTACGCGGGCTGCATCGCCGTCAACGCGCTCGCGCTCGCCGCCGTCGCCGCGGGCGTGGTGGCCCTCGGCGACTCCTGGTGGGTCCTGGTGCTGGCCCTCCCGCTCGCCGTCCTGTGGGCCCGCACCGCCTTCATCGGGCACGACGCCGGTCACGGGCAGATCGCCGCGGGCCGCCGCGCCAACCGCGTGCTCGGACTCGTCCACGGCAATCTGCTGCTCGGCATGAGCTACGCGTGGTGGAACGACAAGCACAACCGCCACCACGCCAACCCCAACCACGTCGACAAGGACCCGGACGTCGGCGTCGGCGTCCTGGTGTGGACCCAGCGGCAGGCCGCCGGGCGGCAGGGGGCCGCGCGCCGGCTCACCCGCAACCAGGCGCGGCTGTTCTTCCCGCTGCTCCTCCTGGAGGGCATCGCGCTGAAGGCGGCGAGCGTACGGATGCTGTGGTCCGGGGAGGGGGAACGGCGGCGGGGGCGCGGGCGGGCCGTCGAGGCGGCGCTGCTCCTGTCGCACCTGACCGGGTACGCGGCCCTGCTGCTGGCGGCGATGCCCCCCGGCAGGGCGGCCGTCTTCGCGCTCGTCCACCACGCGCTGTTCGGGCTGCACCTGGGCTGCGCCTTCGCCCCCAACCACAAGGGCATGGAGATGCCCGACCCGGACGGGGAGCCCTGGGGCCACCTGCGCCGCCAGGTCCTCACCTCGCGCAACGTGCGCGGCGGAGCGCTCACCGACTGGCTGCTGGGCGGGCTCAACTACCAGATCGAGCACCACCTCTTCCCGAGCATGCCGCGCCCGCACCTGAGGCCGGCCCGGCCGCAGGTCCGCCGGTACTGCCGGACGGTGGGCGTGCCGTACACCGAGACCGGGCTGCTGGACTCCTACGGGCAGGCGCTGCGGCACATGCACGAGGTCGGCGCGCCGTTGCGGGCGTGACGAACGGGTAGGGGGAACTCGGCGGCCCGTGGGGACGTTGTGGAGAACGAGAGCGGCGGTCGCACCGCCGCCTGAGGAGGCGTGGAAGATGACCAACCGCGGGAAGGTCGCCGTCGGCGGCGTGGCCGCCGGTCTGCTTCTGTGGTGGCTGACCGGCAGTTTCCTGATCGCGATAGCGGTGATGGTCGGTGTTCCGGCGATCGCCTACCTGATGCTCGACCCCTCACAGCGGCGGCGCCTGCGGAGGGTGGCGCGCAAGGAACTCGGGCGCTGATCCGCGGCCCGGCCCGCGGGGCGCGGGCCGGGCGCCTCGGGGCCTCGGCGTTTCGGGCCGGGCCCCGTGGCACCGCGCTCAGGCGGCGTCCGGCCGTACGGCCAGCTCGTCCAGCGCCTTGAGCAGTCCCGGCAGCTCCGGGCCGCGGCCCACCGGAAGCACCTCGCCCGGCTCGTCGTCCAGCAGGACGAACGCGATGTCGTCGGTGCGTGCCACCAGGCTCCAGCCGGGCCCGTCCGCGCGCAGCGTCCGGGCGTCGTCGGTGGCGAAGGCCGAGCGGACGCGGCCGGGCGGAGGCGGGGAGTCCACATAGGCCCGGGCCTCCGCCAGGGCGCGGCGCACCTTGCTGTCCGGCTGCTCGCCCGGCTCGACGAACGTCACGTCCGCCTCGACCCGCGCGCGCCAGTCCGCCCACTGCAGTGCGATCTCGTCCGCGCCCAGCCGCCGCTGTGCCGGGCCCCAGCGCGAGGTGTCCGGCGGGGACAGCGGCGCCCGGCCGCCGTCCAGCTCCGGGTCCGGTTCGGGGTCGTGGGGCGCCGGGACGCCCGGCGCGGCCACCGCCACCGCCAGGGGCCAGCCGGGGAACACGGCGGCGATCGTCCGCTCGTCCGGGGACAGGTCGTACGCCATGCCGCAGTCCCAGGCGGCGATCGCGCACGCCACCAGGGACACGTCCTCCGTGGCCACCGTCCAGCGCGCGCCCCGGCCGTCCTGCCCGAGGACGAGGCCGTAGCCCTCCGCGTACGGCTCCAGGCCCAGCACGGCGCACGCCTCCGGGTAGTCGTCGCCCAGGACGCTCGGGAACCGCGCGGGTGTGAGCAGCACCGCGGTCAGCACGTACAGCGCGTCGTCGTTCCCGCTCCCCGCCTCCGGCACGCCAGCCACGCCAGCCTCCTCTCCGGCCAGTTGTCCGCGCACCCTAGCCAGGGGACGGGGGCGCCGTCGAGAGACGGGGCGGGAGACGGGGGACACACCGCGGGGCGGGGGAGGGGTGCGGGGAGGCGGGTCAGACGCGCACGGACAGGGCGAGGTAGCGGTCGTCCTCGTCGACGTACGAGGTCAGACGCCAGCCCGCGGCCAGCAGCAGGGGGCGGAGGTTCGGCTCGGCCCGGGGATCGTCGGGGGAGAGCGCGTGCCCGCGCCGGGCGGCGAGGGCGGCTCGCCCGACCGGGTGGAACAGTGCGAGGCGGCCACCGGGCCGGACCACCCGGGCCAGTTCCCGCAGGCCCGCGACCGGATCGGACAGGTGCGTCACCAGCCCGGCGGCGAACACCGCGTCGAGCACGCCGCCGCGCAGCGGCAGCCGGAGGGCGTCGGCGACGGCCAGCAGCGCTCCGCGGTGCCGTCCGGCCAGGACGGCGACCTCCAGCATCGCCGGGGTGAGGTCGAAGCCCAGCACCGTGCCCTCCCGGCCGACCGCGGCGCGCAGCGCGGGCAGCGCGCGCCCCGTGCCGCACCCCGCGTCCAGCACCGAGTTCCCGGGCAGCAGCCCCAGCTCGGCCACGGCCGCGTCGTAGACCGGGCCGTCGTCGGGGAACCGGGCGTCCCAGCCGACCGCGCGCTCGGTGAAGAACTCCCGCACCCGTGTCCTGTCGTACTCCGTCATACGGCCATCCTGCTCCACCGCCGGTGCCTGTTCCCGAGCCTGTTCCCGGGCCCGCTTCCCGGTACCCCTCCTTCCGCTTCCGGTTGTGCCCCGGGCAGGCCGGATCGGTGGTTGCCCCGGCGCCCGCGGTGGGTAAGGCTGGCACGGCATGACCATGAGAAGGGGGATCGGGGATGGCTCTGAGCAGTGAGCTGGACTGGCTGCTGAACGACCTGACGCAGCGGGTGTCGTCGGTGCGGCATGCGCTGGTGCTCTCCACCGACGGGCTGGTCACGGGAGCCAGCCAGGGCCTGGAGAGGAGCGAGGCGGAGCACCTCGCCGCCGTCTCCTCCGGGCTGCACAGTCTGGCCAGGGGGACGGGGGAGCACTTCCACGTGGGCCGGGCGCGCCAGACGGTGATCGAGTTCGAGGAGGGGATGCTGTTCGTGACGGCCGCCGGCGACGGCAGTTGCCTGTGCGTGCTCGCGTCGGCGGAGGCCGACATGGGCCAGATCGCCTACGAGATGACCCTGCTGGTGAACCGGGTGGGCGAACACCTGGGCGTGGCCACGCGCAACGGCCACTGATCAGCCCCCGAACGGCCGCCGGCTGTCGGCCGCCACCCCACCGAACCTACTCCGACCAGGCGTTCCTCCAGGTTTTCCACAGGCTCCGCGACGGGATGCGACAACGGGTTACGGTCGTCGCACACGGTGATCGGAGCGTTGCGAAGGGGGACGGTCGTGTCGGTGGGAACGGTACGGACGGAGACGGCGGGGGCACGGGAAGCGGTCGGAGCAACCGGGGCCGTTCCGGTGGGAATGCCTGCGGGCGCGCCGGACGGGGTCCCGGTGGGCGCCGTGCCGATGGGCCGGGCGCGCCGGATGCTGGGGCTCAGGCCACGGGAGATGGAGCTGGCCGTCCAGCTCGGGGAGGTGGCGACGGTGGCGGCGGGCGGAGAGCGCCACCGCCACCGGGTGCCGTCGGCGGAACTGGCCAGACTGCGCGCCGAGGAGGGATTTCCGGCCACCCTCCGGGACCGGCTGCGCCTGGTCGGCGCCCGGGAGGGCGCCGGGCTGCTGGGCGTCTCCCCGGCGCGCTTCGCCAAGTTGGCCCGCGCCGGCTGTTTCGGCCCGGTGCGCTTCTCCCTCAACCGGTACCGGTCCGTGGTGTGGTCCTACCTCGCGGCCGAGTTGCGGGACGTCGCCGAGCAGCAGCCGGAACTGCTCCGCGGCACCCTGCCCGAGGGGTTGCGGCGCCTGCTGGCCGAGGGCGAGGACTGGCGCCCGCGTCACTGGCGCAACCGCCGGATCGCCCAGGTGGTGCGCCGCACGGACGACCCCTGGGCGGCGGCCGCCGCCCATGCCGCCGTCCTCGCCCCGGAAGTGCTGGAGGAGGCCGTGCCGGACGGGGCCGAGCGGGCCCGGCTGGAGGAGCTCCGGCCCGACCTGGCCCCGGTCCGGCCGGAGTCCCTCGCCGCCCGGGAGGTCGTCCGGGAGCTGCTCACCGCCGACGGCGAGGAGGAGGTCTTCTGGCACCGGCTGGGCCTGACCCTGGCCCTGGGCACGGCGCGCTCGGCGCGTCCCCTGCCCCGGCCGTCGCCGGGCGGGGCAGGGTCAGCCGCCCATCTTGCGGAACAGGCCCTCCTGCATCACGGACACCAGCAGCCGGCCCTGCCGGTCGTAGATCTGGCCCCGGGCGAGCCCGCGGGCACCGGTCGCGACGGGTGACTCCTGCTGGTAGAGGAACCACTCGTCGGCGCGGAACGGGTTGTGGAACCACATGGCGTGGTCCAGCGAGGCCATGTCGAAACCGCGCGGCCCCCACAGGGGCTCGACGGGCAGGCGCACCGCGTCGAGCAGCGTCATGTCGCTGGCGTAGGTGACGGCGCAGGTGTGGACGAGCGGGTCGTCGCCCAGCGGGCCCATCGCCCGCATCCACACCGCGCTGCGCGGCTCGACGCCCTCCAGCTCCTCGGGCGTCCAGCGCAACCGGTCCACGTACCTGATGTCGAACGGCTGGTGACGCGCCATGCGCTCCAGCGGTTCGGGCAGCGTGCCCAGGTGCTCGCGGATCTCGTCGGTCAGCTTCGGCAGCGACTCGGGATCCGGCACCTCGGGCATCGGCAGTTGGTGTTCGAAACCCGGCTCACCCCGGTGGAAGGAGGCGGTCAGGGTGAAGATCGTCCGACCCTGCTGCACGGCCACCACGCGGCGGGTGGTGAAGGACCGCCCGTCGCGCACCCGCTCGACCATGTACACGATCGGAACCCCGGGCATACCCGGCCGCAGGAAGTACGCGTGCAGCGAGTGCACCGGGCGGTCCCCGTCGGTGGTGCGCCCGGCCGCGACCAGCGCCTGCCCGGCGACCTGGCCGCCGAAGACGCGCTGCAGCGGTTCGTCGGGGCTGTCCCCGCGGAAGATGTTCTCCTCGATCCGTTCCAGGTCGAGCAGGTCGACCAGGCGCTCGGCCGGATGGGCCGGGCCGGCCGGGTGCGCCGTACTGGTCGGGTCGGTCATCGTCGGTACTCCCTCGTGTGCTTCCGGGCCGCCGTCACAGCGGACCGACATCAATGATCTTGATCACCGCGCGGCCCTCCTCGTCGGAGGCGGTGAGGTCCACCTCGGCGGAGATGCCCCAGTCGTGGTCGCCGTTGGGGTCGGCGAAGATCTGCCGGACCCGCCACAGGCCGTCCTCGGGCCGCTCCTCGATCTGCAGCAGTTTCGGCCCGCGGGCGTCCGGGCCGGTGCCCAGCTCGTCGTACTCCTCCCAGTAGGCGTCCATGGCCGCGGCCCAGGCGTCGGCGTCCCAGCCGGACTCGGCGTCCAGCTCGCCCAGCTCCTCGACCTTGTCCAGGGCGGCCAGCTCCACCCGCCGGAACATCGCGTTGCGCACCAGGACGCGGAAGGCGCGGGCGTTGGCGGTGACGGGCTTGACCTGGTCGGCGCGCTCCTGCGCCTCCTCGGCCGTCTCGGCCTCGGGGTTGGCCAGTTGCTCCCACTCGTCCAGCAGGCTGGAGTCGACCTGGCGGACCATCTCGCCGAGCCACTCCACGATGTCCTGGAAGTCCTCGGACTTCAGGTCGTCCGGCACGGTGTGCTCCAGGGCCTTGTAGGCGCCGGCCAGGTAGCGCAGCACGATGCCCTCGGTGCGCGCCAGTTCGTAGTGGGAGACGAACTCCCCGAAGGTCATCGCCCGTTCGTACATGTCGCGGACGACGGACTTGGGGGACAGGGGGTGGTCGCCGACCCAGGGGTGGCTCTTGCGGTAGACGCCGTAGGCGTGGAAGAGCAGCTCCTCCAGCGGCTTGGGATAACCGATGTCCGCCAGCCGCTCCATGCGCTCCTCGTACTCCACGCCGTCCGCCTTCATCCTGGCCACGGCCTCGCCCCTGGCCTTGTTCTGCTGGGCGGCGAGGATCGGCCGCGGATCGTCCAGCGTGGACTCGACGACGGAGACCATGTCCAGCGCGTACGAGGGGGATTCGGGATCCAGCAGTTCGAAGGCGGCGAGCGCGAAGGTGGACAGCGGCTGGTTGAGCGCGAAGTCCTGCTGGAGGTCGACGGTCAGCCGGATGGTGCGCCCCTCGGCGTCCGGGGTGTCGAGCTGTTCGACGATCCCGCCGTCCAGCAGCGAGCGGTAGATGGCGATCGCCCGCCGGATGTGGCGCAGTTGGCTGCGCCGGTCCTCGTGGTTGTCCTCCAGCAGCTTGCGCATCGCCTGGAAGGCGTCGCCGGGCCGCGCGATGACGGACAGCAGCATCGCGTGGGTCACCTTGAAACGGGAGGTGAGAGGCTCCGGTTCGGAGGCGATCAGCTTCTCGAAGGTCTTCTCGCTCCAGTTGACGAAGCCCTCCGGCGCCTTCTTCCGGACCACCTTGCGGCGCTTCTTCGGATCGTCGCCGGCCTTGGCGAGGGCCTTCTCGTTCTCGATGACGTGCTCGGGCGCCTGGGCCACGACCAGACCCGCCGTGTCGAAGCCCGCCCGGCCGGCGCGGCCCGCGATCTGGTGGAACTCCCGCGCCCTCAGCACCCGCACCCGGTTGCCGTCGTACTTGGTCAGAGCGGTGAACAGCACCGTACGGATGGGCACGTTGACGCCCACCCCCAGCGTGTCGGTGCCGCAGATCACCTTGAGCAGGCCCGCCTGGGCCAGCTTCTCCACCAGCCGGCGGTACTTCGGCAGCATTCCGGCGTGGTGCACGCCGATGCCGTGCCGGACATAGCGCGAGAGGTTCCGCCCGAACCGGGTGGTGAAGCGGAAGTTGCCGATCAGTTTGGCGATCTCGTCCTTCTCCGCGCGCGAGCACATGTTGATGCTCATCAGGGCCTGGGCCCGCTCCACCGCCTGCGCCTGGGTGAAGTGCACGATGTACACCGGCGCCTGAGCGGTCTCGAGCAGCTCGGTCAGCGTCTCGGTCAGCGGGGTGGTGCGGTACTCGTAGCTCAGCGGCACCGGCCGGGTGGCGGAACGCACCACGGCGGTCGGCCGCCCGGTGCGCCGGGTCAGGTCCTTCTCGAAGCGGCTCACGTCGCCGAGCGTCGCCGACATCAGGACGAACTGCGCCTGCGGCAGCTCCAGCAGGGGAATCTGCCAGGCCCAGCCGCGGTCCGGCTCGGCGTAGAAGTGGAACTCGTCCATCACGACCTGGCCGATGTCGGCGTCCGCGCCGTCCCGCAGCGCGATGGAGGCCAGCACCTCGGCGGTGCAGCAGATGACGGGCGCGTCGGCGTTGACCGATGCGTCACCGGTGAGCATGCCGACGTTCTCGGTGCCGAAGAGCTTGCACAGGTCGAAGAACTTCTCCGACACCAGCGCCTTGATGGGGGCGGTGTAGAAGGTGACCTTGTCCTGGGCCAGCGCGGCGAAGTGGGCCCCGGCCGCGACCAGGCTCTTGCCGGAGCCGGTCGGGGTGGACAGGATGACGTTCGCCCCGGAGACCACTTCGATCAGCGCCTCCTCCTGGGCGGGGTAGAGCGTGATGCCCCGGCCCTCGACCCAGCGGGAGAAGGCTTCGTAGAGGGTGTCGGGATCTGCGGTGCTCGGCATCTGATCGATAAGGGTCACGTCCTCCATACTGCCTGCCGCCGTGGCCCCGAAGGCAACCGGCCGACGGTACGAAGATCATCGGCGCTACGCTGTGTCGCCGACAGGGCGGCGGAGCGAGCACGATGGGGTGGGGACGCACATGATGGGACCGGCGCATTCGCTGTCGGGGGCGGCGGCCTGGCTGGGAGTGGGGGCGGGGGCGTACGCCCTGGACCGGCCGATGCCGTGGCCGGTTCTGGTGGCCGGTGCGCTGATCTGCTCGGGTGCGGCCCTCGCACCCGACCTCGATCACAGGTCGGCGACGATCTCCCGCGCCTTCGGCCCCTTCTCCAAGTGGCTGTGCGAGGTGATCGAGAAGCTGTCGTGCGCGGTCTACAAGGCGACCCGCAAGCCCGGCGACCCCAGGCGCGCCGGCGGCCACCGCACCCTCACCCACACCTGGCTGTGGGCGGTGCTGATGGGGGTGGGCTTCTCGGCCCTCGCGGCGTTCGGCGGCCGATGGGCGGTCCTGGGCATCCTCTTCGTCCACATGGTGCTGGCCGTCGAGGGCCTGCTGTGGCGGGCGGCGAGGGTCTCCAGCGACATCCTGGTGTGGCTGCTGGGCGCGACCAGCGCCTGGATCCTGGCGGACATCCTGAACGAGCCCGGCAACGGGGCGGACTGGCTGTTCACCGGGTCCGGCCAGGAGTACCTGTGGCTGGGACTGCCGATCGTGCTCGGCTCCCTGGTGCACAACGTCGGCGACGCCATCACCGTCTCCGGCTGTCCGATCCTGTGGCCGATCCCCGTGGGCAACAAGCGCTGGTACCCGGTGAGCACGCCCAAACCCATGCGGTTCAGGGCGGGCAGCTGGGTCGAGCTGCGCGTCCTGATGCCCGCCTTCACCATCACCGGGGCGATGAGTGGGATGTGGGCTCTGGGCCTCATCGGCTGATCCTCCCGGCCGGGGTGGGCCCGGGCGGGAGGATCAGGGACGCAAGGCGCCGGGACGGCGCGGACTCAGCCGTGCCAGGACCGCCACAGCGCCGCGTAGGCACCGCCCGCGGCGACCAGCTCGTCATGGCTGCCCAGTTCGCTGATCCGGCCGTCCTCCACGACCGCGATCAGATCCGCGTCGTGCGCGGTGTGCAGCCGGTGGGCGATCGCCACCACCGTGCGCCCCTCCAGCACCCGGGCGAGCGAGCGCTCCAGATGCCGGGCGGCACGCGGGTCCAGCAGGGAGGTCGCCTCGTCCAGCACCAGGGTGTGCGGGTCGGCCAGCACCAGCCGGGCCAGCGCGATCTGCTGGGCCTGCGCCGGGGTGATCGTCAGCCCGCCGGAGCCGACCTCGCTGTCCAGGCCGTCCGGCAGGTCGCGCGCCCAACCGTCGGCGTCCACCGCCGCGAGGGCGGCCCACAGCTCGGCGTCGGCGGCGTCCGCGTTCGCCAGCAGCAGGTTGTCGCGCAGCGAGCCGACGAAGACGTGGTGCTCCTGGTTGACCAGGGCCACGTGCTCGCGCACCCGCTCCGCGGGCATCCGGGCCAGCTCGGCGCCACCGAGCGTGACCCTGCCCGCCCGCGGTGCGTAGATCCCGGCCAGCAGCCGCCCCAGCGTGGACTTGCCCGCGCCCGACGGACCGACCAGTGCGACCCGCGTACCGGGCGCCACGTCCAGCGACACCCCGTGCAGCACGTCGCTGCCCTCGTGGTAGCCGAAGCGCACCGCGTCGGCCCGCATCTCGCGCCCCTCCGGCACCACCGCGCCGTCACCGGAGTCCGGGTCGATCTCCCGGACCCCGACCAGCCGGGCGAGGGACACCTGGGCGACCTGGAGCTCGTCGTACCAGCGCAGGATCAGGTTGATCGGATCGACCAGCATCTGGGCGAGCAGCGCACCCGTGGTCAGTTCGCCCACCGAGATCCAGTCCCGCATCACGAAGAGGCCGCCGAGCACCAGCACCGAGCCCAGGACCAGCACATGGGTGGCGTTGATCACGGGGAAGAGGACGGTCCGCAGCCACAGGGTGTACCGCTCCCAGGCGGTCCACTCCTTGATGCGGCGCTCGGACAGGGCCACCCGGCGCGCGCCCAGCCGGTGGGCCTCGACCGTCCGCCCGGCGTCCACGGTCTCGGCCAGGGCCGCGGCGACGGCGGCGTAGCCGGCGGCCTCGGAACGGTAGGCGCCGGGTGCCCGCCGGTAGTACCACCGGCAGCCCGCCAGCAGCACCGGCAGGGCGATCACGACGGCCAGTGCCAGCGGCGGTGCCGTGACCGTGAGCGCGCCCAGCAGCAGTCCCGCCCAGACGACGCCGATCGACAGTTGCGGCACCGCCTCCCGCATGGCGTTGGCCAGCCGGTCGATGTCGGTGGTGATCCGCGACAGCAGGTCCCCGGTCCCGGCCCGCTCCAGCACACTCGGCGGCAGCCCCACCGAGCGGACCAGGAAGTCCTCGCGCAGGTCCGCCAGGATCCGCTCGCCCAGCACGGCACCGCGCAGCCGCACCTGCTGGACGAAGACGGTCTGGACGGCCAGGGCGGCGGCGAACAGCGCGACGGTGCGCTCCAGGTGGAGGTCGCGTGCTCCCGCCGCGAGGTCCTCCACCAGGCGTCCCAGCAGGTAGGGGCCGACCGTGGAGGCCACCACCGCGACCGCGTTCACCGCCACCAGCAGCGTGAACGTCCCGCGGTGCCGCCGGACCAGCTCGCCGGCGTAGGCGCGCACGGTCCGCGGCCCGCCGACCGGCAGGGTCGTGGCCGACTCGGGCGCGGCCGGGTCGTACTGCGGGGGTGCGACGCCGATCATGCGGTCTCCTCCATCCGTGCGGGCCGTCGCGGCTCCCGTGCCCCGGCGGCCATGTCGTGGGCGCCGGCCGTGCCGGGGGTCGTACGGGCGGGGGGCGCCTCGGAGACGGTGGCGGCGGTGCCGTCGGTCTCCCGGGTGACCACCGCGCGGTACTCCGGCTCGCTCACCAGCAGCTCCCGGTGCGTGCCGACGGTGACCACCTCGCCGCCCCGGACGAACGCCACCCGGTCGGACCGGTCCAGCAGCAGCGGGCTGGAGGTGAACACCACCGTGGTGCGGCCCGCGCGCACGCGGCGCAGCGCGTCGGCGACACGGGCCTCGGTGTGCGAGTCCACCGCGCTGGTCGGCTCGTCCAGCACCAGCACGTCCGGATCGGTGACCAGCGACCGGGCCAGGGCCAGCCGCTGGCGCTGGCCGCCCGAGAGGGATCTGCCGCGCTCGGTGATCCGCGCCCGCATCGGATCCCCGCCGTTCCCGGCGGTGGACTGCAGCAGGGCGTCGAGCACGTCACCGCACTGGGCGGCGTCCAGCGCCTGCCGGGGAGTGACCCCGCCGGACGACGGCACGTCGAGCAGCTCCCGCAGGGTGCCCGACAGCAGCACCGGGTCCTTGTCCTGCACCAGTACGGCGGTGCGGGCGGTCTCCAGCGGCAGCTCGTCCAGTGCGACACCGCCCAGCAGCACCGACGGCGCTCCCTCGGGGGTGTCGGTGCCGTGCCCGCCCAGCCGCTCGGCGAGCCGTCCGGCGGCGTCCGGGTCGCCGCACACCACCGCGGTCAGGCGTCCGGCCGGTGCGAGCAGCCCGCTCACCGGGTCGTACAGGTCGCCGCGCGGCGTCCCGGCGGCCGGGGCGGCCTGGGAGCCGCCGGTCCCCCGGCGCAGCGCCAGGATGCGGGCCGCCCGTTTCGCCGAGGGCCGGGAGAAGGAGTACGCCATGGCGAACTCCTGGAAGATCCGCAGCGGGAAGAGCAGGAAGGTCACCGCGCCGTACACCGTCACCAGCTCACCCACGGCGACACGCCCGTCCAGCGTCAGCCGCGTGCCGAACCAGACCACCGAGATCAGCAGCAGTCCCGGCAGCGCCACCTGCACGGCGTCGATCAGCGACCACATCCGCGCGGTGCGCACCGCCGCCCGCCGCACCTCCTGCGAGGCCCGGCGGTACCGGTCGAGGAACAGTTCCTCGCCCCCGATGCCGCGCAGCACCCGCAGCCCGGCCACCGTGTCGGCGGCCAGTTCGGTGGCCCGTCCCGCCTTCGCGCGCTGCGCGTCCGCGCGGCGGGTCGCCGGCGGCAGCAGCGGCAGCACGGCCAGGACCAGCGCCAGCACCCCGGCCGTCACCAGGCCGCCCAGCAGCGGCTCGTACACCACCAGGGCCGCGCACACCCCGAGCGTGCCCAGCAGCGCGGCGCCGAAGCGGGAGACGCTCTCCACGCACCAGCCGATCTTCTCGATGTCGCCGGTGGAGACGGCGACGACCTCCCCGGCCGCCACCCGCCGGGTCAGCGCGGCCCCCAGCTCCGCGGTCCGCCGGACCAGTAGCTGCTGCACCCGCGCCGCGGCGGTGATCCAGTTGGTGACGGCGGTACGGTGCAGCATCGTGTCACCCACCGTGACCGCCAGGCCCAGCACCACCATCAGCGCGCCCGCCGAGACGAGCCGCTCCCCGGACCGTTCGGAGGCGGCCTGCACGGCCTGTCCCACGGCGACGGGGAAGGCCGCCACCGCCGCCATGTGGAGCGTGCCCCAGGCCAGCGACTTCATCTGGCCGCCCAACTGTGACCGCCACAGCCAGACCAGTAAGCGGAAGCCGGACCGTACGTCGGGAATGCCGGGATCGGGATACGGAAGGTCGCGAATCTGCATGGCGTCCCAGGGCGGTCTCGGTGGCGGATGCAACCGTGCAAGACTCCCGTCCGCCTCCGGCCCCGGGCAAAGGGTTTTCCGCACGGTGACGCGCGACCGGCCGCGGACGGCCGCGCCCGCCCGGGCGGAAGGTCCGGCGGACGGGTGGACGGACGGGCGGACGGTTGACGGGTCCGGAACGGCACGGGGCGCGACGGTGGGTGGGACGATGGACGGCATGCGGAGAAGACCCACCACGCGATCCGGCCCCGGTCCGGGGCGCACGGCGCGGGCGGTCTGCGCCGCCGCGGCGCTCGCCCTGCTCGCGGGCTGCGGCGGCGGTGCGGGCGGCGGCACGGACCGGGCCGGGGCGGCCGACTCCCGGCGCACCGGACCGGCGCACCCCTCCCCGTCCGCCACCGAGTTCCGGCGCATCCCCGGGGTCGGCGACCGCCTCCACTCCCGCATCCCCTCCGCCTCGCGCCAGGTCGTGGCCGTCTACGGCGAGGACGAGGACTCCGCCGACGCCACGGTCGTCCTCTACACCCGGCACGGCGACACCTGGAAGCGCGAACGCCGCTGGCCCGCCCACAACGGGCGGCGGGGCTGGACCCCCGACCACCGCGAGAACGACAGGCGCAGCCCGGTCGGCGTCTTCACCCTCTCCGACGCGGGCGGAGTCCTCCCCGACCCGGGGACGAAGCTGCCGTACACCCGTTCCGCCGCCTTCGCCGCGCCGCGCCACTGGAAGCGCGCCTACTGGCACGACTTCGACTACGTCATCGCCATCGACTACAACCGCGTCCGGGGCACCCCGCCCAACGACCCGACCCGGCCCCTGGGCCAGGAGAAGGGCGGCAGCATCTGGCTGCACATGGACCACGGCAGCGGCACCTCCGGCTGCGTCAGCCTGTCCAAGGCCGCCATGGAGCACCTGCTGCGCACCCTCGACCCGGCGCTGCACCCGGTCATCGTGATGGGGGACAGGAAGAGCCTGGCGTCCTGAACCGGCCCCGACCCGCCGCCCGCCCGGTGCCGCGGCACCGGGCGGTGCCGGACCGGCGCCCGTACGCTGGTGAATCGGCCACCGCCGTCACCCCGTCCCGCACGCCGACCGCCGAAGGAGCGCATTGCACCGCGACGAACCCGCCTGGACACCACCGCCCCGGGAGGAGGGCGCCCCGCGGCCGCCCGGCCAGATCCGCCGCATCCTCCGCCTCTTCCGCCCCTACCGAGGACGGCTCACCGTCGTCGGGCTGCTGGTCGGCGCGTCCTCGCTGGTCTCGGTCGCCTCGCCCTTCCTGCTGCGCGAGATCCTCGACGTGGCGATCCCGCAGCAGCGCACCGGCCTGCTGTCCCTGCTCGCCCTCGGCATGATCGCCACGGCGGTGCTGACCAGCGTCTTCGGGGTGCTGCAGACGCTGATCAGCACGACGGTCGGCCAGCGCGTCATGCACGACCTGCGCACCGAGGTCTACGCCAAGCTCCAGCGGATGCCCCTGGCGTTCTTCACCCGCACGCGCACCGGCGAGGTCCAGTCCCGCATCGCCAACGACATCGGCGGCATGCAGGCCACCGTCACCTCGACCGCGACCTCCCTGGTCTCCAACCTCACCAGCGTGGTGGCGACCGTCGCCGCCATGCTGGCGCTGGACTGGCGGCTCACGCTCGTCTCCCTGGTCCTGCTGCCGCTGTTCGTCTGGATCAGCCGGCGCGTCGGCCGCGAGCGCAAGAAGATCGCCACCCGGCGGCAGAAGCAGATGGCCGCGATGTCGGCGATGGTGACCGAGTCGCTGTCGGTCAGCGGCATCCTGCTGGGCCGCACCATGGGCCGTGCCGACTCCCTCACCCGTGCCTTCGCGGACGAGTCCGAACGGCTGGTGGACCTGGAGATCCGCTCCAACATGGCCGGGCGCTGGCGGATGGCGGTCATCGGCATCGTCATGGCGGCCATCCCGGCGCTGCTGTACTGGGCCGCCGGACTCCTCCTCCACCTCGGCGGCCCGGCCTTCTCCATCGGCACCCTGGTCGCCTTCGTCACCCTCCAGCAGGGCCTGCTGCGCCCCACCGTCTCGCTGCTGAGCACCGGTGTGCAGGTGCAGACCTCCCTGGCCCTCTTCCAGCGCATCTTCGAGTACCTGGACCTGCCGGTGGACATCACCGAGCCCGCCCGGCCCGTACGGCTGGCGCGGGCGCGCGGCGAGGTCCGCTTCGAGAACGTCACCTTCTCCTACGACCCGGCCGCGGAGGCCCCCACGCTCAGCGGCATCGACCTGACCATCCCGGCGGGCGGCAGCCTCGCCGTCGTCGGCCCCACCGGTTCCGGCAAGAGCACGCTGAGCTACCTGGTGCCCCGGCTCTACGACGTCACCGCAGGGCGGGTGACCATCGACGGGATCGACGTACGGGACCTGGACTTCGACTCCCTGGCCCGGGCGGTGGGCGTGGTGTCGCAGGAGACCTACCTCTTCCACGCCTCCGTCGCCGACAACCTCCGCTTCGCCCGGCCCGACGCCACGGACGCCGAGATCGAGGCCGCCGCCCGCGCCGCCCAGATCCACGACCACATCGCCTCGCTGCCCGACGGGTACGACACCCTCGTCGGCGAGCGCGGCTACCGTTTCTCCGGCGGTGAGAAGCAGCGCCTGGCCATCGCCCGGACCATCCTGCGCGATCCGCCCATCCTCATCCTCGACGAGGCCACCAGCGCCCTGGACACCCGCACCGAGCAGGCGGTCCAGCGGGCCATCGACGCCCTGTCCACCGGCCGCACCACGCTGACGATCGCCCACCGCCTGTCCACCATCCGCCACGCCGACGAGATCGTCGTCCTCGACGGGGGCCGGATCGTCGAGCGCGGCACCCACGCGGAACTCCTCGCCCGCAACGGACGGTACGCGGCCCTGCTGAGGCGCGACGCCGTCCTGCCGGAGTCGGCCGGTCCGGACGCCGTGGGACCGGGGGCGGTGGAGACCGCCCCTGCCTGATCCGCCCCTGCCGGTGCACCGCGGCGGGGTGACGCGGCCGGACGGCCGGTCCCCATCGGCGGCGTCGCCGAGTCCGGCCGCGTGCGCTTCCGCGCCGGGCCGGTCCCGCGGGCCGTCCCGGGCGTACGGCGGGCGGATGCGGCTGGTCACCGCCCGGCGGCCGGGGCACCGCCGCGTCACCACCGGCCCGGACATGATCGCCGGGGCGCTGGAGCCCCTGCTTCTCGCCGGCCGCCGGGCCGACCCGGCGGCCGGCGGGGGTCGGTGGAGGCCGCCCGCAGCCGGTCCACGACCGCGGAGGCTGCCCGTTCGTACGCGCGGTCGCCGTCTCCGGGCAGCGACCGCGCCCCGACGGCCTCCAGCGGGGCGGTGATCTCGAAGGCCGGCCGGTCCACCGCGGTGTCCGGGTGCGGCTCGCCCGCGAGCCGGGCCCCGCCGGCGTCTGCTCCACGAACGCGGTCCTGTCATCCGGGGCCGCGGCCCCGGCGTCGCGCACCGGGACGCCGCGGGCGTCGGACTCCGCGGAGACGCCGTAGGAGCCGTGGCGGAAGCAACCGCCGGGGAGGCCCGCTCCCGCGAGCAGCCCGGCCGGCCCGCGCACGGCCGCCGTACCCGCGCCGGACCGGGCGGCAGGCCGCCCACCGGCCGCACCACCCGCTCGGCGAACACGGCCCGTGCCGCGCGCACCGTCACCGGCTGCGACTCCTCCGTGGAGCCGAATCCTTAAGGAGCCGGAAGGGCGAGCACCCGCTCCCGCCGGGCCCCGGCCCGGTCGCGATCCGCCCCGGGGAGAGCCGCGGTGCCCGTTGTCGGTGCCGTGGGGCAGACTCCGGCTCATGACGCACACCCGAACCGACATCCGAGCGGCGATCGAACGGTACTGGTCCGCGGCGCAGGCCCGGGACTGGGACGCCTTCGGCGCCCTGGTCGCGCCCGACGTCCGCTACGAGGTGCCCCAGACCCGCGAGCGCGTCCGCGGCCGGGAGGCGTACGTCCGCTTCAACGCGGAGTACCCCGGCGACTGGCGGGTGACCGTCGAGCGGATCGTGGCCGGTGAGCGCGAGGGTGTGAGCTGGGTGAGCTTCGCCGTGGACGGGAGGACCGAGACCGGCCTGTGCTTCTTCACCTTCGACGAGGACGGCCTGATCAGCGCCATCGCCGACTTCTGGCCCGAGCCGTACGAACCGCCCGCCGGCCGCGAGCACCTGGTCGAGCGGTACTGACCGCCGCCGGGCCGCTCAGCGGAGGACGAGCAGCCACTCCTCCACCGTCTCCCCGCGCGCCGCCGCGTGGCCGCTGTCCTCGCCGCAGCGGACGAAACCGCACTTCTCCAGGACCCGCAGCGAGCCGTGGTTGTCCTTGGCCGCGCGGGCGTACAGCGGCCGGTGCGGCTGCTCGGCCAGCAGGACGGCCAGCGCGCGGCTCGCGATGCCGCGGCCCCAGTGCTCGCGGGCGATCCAGTACGCCACCTCGCGCCGGTCCGGGACGTCCCAGGGGGTGTAGAGCACGACGCTGCCGACCACCTCGCCGTCGGCCAGCGCGGTCCGGAGGACGATCTCCGGATCGCCCAGGAGCCGCTCCCAGCGGGCGTCGAAGGCGGCGCGGTCCGAGGGGTCCTCCACGGTGAAGGCGGCCATCCGGTTGGCCTCCGGATCGAGCTGGAAGCGGAAGAGGAGGGGCAGGTCCGCGGGCACGGTCGCGCGCAGTTCCACCCCGGCCCCGGTCACGACAGCTCTCCCGCCGCGTGCAGGTCGTCGAAGACCAGCCGGTCCACCGGCGGCACCCGGTCGCGGTCGGCGTAGGACAGCCAGGCGATCTCCTCGATCTCGCTGCTGGCGGCGAGCGTGCCGCGGTAGTCGCCGGTGTAGCAGGCCATCCGCACCACGAGACCACCCGCGCCCCCCGCGGGCCCGTCCACCGGCGCCTCGTAGGTGCCCACGTGGGCGACGCTCGACGGCAGGACCGCCACGGTCAGTTCCTCCTCGACCTCCCTCAGCAGGGTCTGGAGGTCGCTCTCCCCGTCGTGGCGCTTGCCGCCGGGGATGTAGAAGAGGTCCTTGCCGCGCGTACGGGTGCCCAGGATCCGGCCGTCGCGCAGGAGCACCCACGCCACCGTGTCGATCAGGCCCGTCCCGGGGCCCGTTATGGAGTCCGTCACCGTCCCTCGCTCCCGCCCGGTCCGAGCGGCCCCGGCCTGCGCGGGGTGAACACGCAGAACTCGTTGCCCTCCGGGTCGGCCAGGACGTCCCACTCGATCTCCCGGTCGCGCCGCCGCACCATGGTCGCGCCCAGCGCGAGCAGTTCCTCGGTGTCGCCCCACACGTCGAAGTGCACGCGGTTCTTGACGGTCTTCGGCTCGGGCACCGAGTTGAACCAGATCACCGGCCCGGCGTCGTGCGGGTGGTGGATGGCCACCGGCCACTCCGGCGGCGGGGGCGGATGGCCCAGCGGCCTGCGGCGTTCGTATCCCAGCGCGGCGCACCACCAGTCGGCGAGCGCCTGGTGGTCGTTGGCGTCCACGACGAGGTCCTTGAGACGAGCGGGCATGCCCCCGAGCGTAGCCGCCGCAGGTCCGCCGCGGACCCGGCCACGCCGTCTGTCCGCCGCCGCGGAGCCGGGGGATCATGGGGCCATGAGCTCCGCCCGGATCCTCGTCTTCACCCGGACCACCGGCTACCGGCACGACTCCATCCCGCACGGCATCGACGCCTTCCGCGCCCTCGGCGCCGAGCACGGCCTCGCCGTCACCGCCACCGAGGACCCCGACGTGCTCGCCGCCGCTCTGGCCGGCGACGGCTGCCGCGCCGTGGTGTTCCTCTCCACCAGTGGCGAGGTGCTGACCCCCGGCGGCCGCGAGGCGCTGCGGTCGTACGTCAGCGGAGGCGGCGCCTTCGTCGGCGTCCACGCCGCGGCCACCACCGAGTACGACTGGCCCTGGTACGGCGAGCTGCTCGGCGCCCGCTTCGAGCGGCACCCGGCCCTCCAGCCGGGGGTCGCGGTCGTCGAGGACCACGACCACCCGGCCACCGGACACCTGGGAGCCACCTGGCCGTTCACCGACGAGTGGTACGACTTCCGCTCCAGCCCGCGCGGCCGGGTGCGGGTGCTGGTCTCCGCCGACGAGGCCACGTACGAGGGCGGCGGGATGGGGGAGGACCACCCGCTGGTGTGGTGCCACGAGAACACCGGGGGCCGCACCTTCTACACCGCCCTCGGCCACACCGCCGAGTCCTACGCCGATCCCGTCTTCCGCCGCCACCTGCTGGGCGGGCTGGCCTGGGCGGCCCGGCTGCCCCTGCCCTCCTGAGACCGGCCGGGGCTCCGTGGGCGCGGCCCGGCGGGGCGACGGGACGGGGACGGGGCGGGACGGGTGACAGGATGGAGGCATGGCCACGATCCGCCTCCTTCGGGGAGACATCACCGAGCAGTCCGTCGACGCGGTGGTGAACGCCGCCAACTCCTCGCTCCTGGGCGGCGGAGGCGTCGACGGGGCGATCCACCGCAGGGGCGGCCCGGAGATCCTCGCCGAGTGCCGCGCCCTGCGCGCCTCCCGGTACCGCGAGGGGCTGCCGACCGGCCGGGCGGTGGCCACCACGGCCGGCCGGCTGCCCGCGCGCTGGGTGATCCACACGGTGGGGCCGGTCTGGTCCCCCGCCGAGGACCGCTCCGGCCAACTGGCCTCCTGCTACCGCGAGTCGCTGCGCGTGGCGCGCGAACTGGGCGCCCGCACCGTCGCCTTCCCCGCCGTCTCCACCGGCGCCTACGGCTGGCCGCTGGACGACGGCGCCCGCATCGCGCTGCGCACGGTGCGCGAGGAGACCCAAGGGCCCGGGAAGGACGAGGCGTTCGAGGAGATCCGCTTCGTGCTGTTCGACCAGCGGGCCCACGACGCCTTCAGCGCGGCGCTGTGACCGCCGCCGGGCCCACCGGGCTCAGCACGAACCGATGTCCACGGGGCGGTCGGCGTCCGTGCCGTGGTCCGCGCGGGCCGCGGTGGTCTCCGGCTCGGTCTCCCCGCAGGGGCTGAGCGTGCCGTCCGCGCAGACCACCTGGACGGTGTAGGTGTCGTCGTGGCCGTTGCCGGCCAGGGTGTAGCGCCGGCCCGCGGGGCCGTCGAGGCACGACGGTGCCCCGTCCGCCTCGGTGTCCCCGGGCTCGCTCAGGGCGAGGAGCACGAGGGGCAGGGTGGCGAGCGGGGTGACGATCCGCAGCACGGTGACTCCTTCACACGGGTTCGCGGGTGTGACGGTCCCTCACCATGCCACCCTTGCAATACGTTTCATCGACTTGCGCAAGAACGGGATGTTACTTCTGTCCCGGGAGACGCGCACGACCCTCCACAGGCTGCCCGGCGGCGGAAGCCCGGGAGCGGGGATCGTCGGCGGGCGGCCGGGGCGGGTGTTCGCGCCGCACCGATTCGGCGGTTTCCCCGCCCGGACGCCCGACGTTGCGTTGTCATGAAACATGCGCAGGCAACGGGTGATGGCACGGACTCTGCTCGTCCTGGGATGTCTTGCGGTCGTGGGTGCGCTGGTCGGAGCGGTGCTCCTGGTGTGGCGGGGACCGTGGTGGCTGGACGGCCACTACCTGAGCACCGAGGATCTGCGCTCGGGTTCCTCCGCCCTGGTCACCGGATTCCGCACGTCCGTCGTCCAGCTCTTCGCCGTCTTCGGCGCCGGCATAGCCCTGGTGTTCACCGCGTTCAACTACCGGCTCACCCGCCGCGGCCAGATCACCGACCGTTTCATCAAGGCTCTGGAACGCCTCGGGTCCGAGGAACTGTACGTCCGCACCGGCGGCGTCCTGGCCCTGGAACAGATCGTCCAGGACGCGCCCGACCAGGCCACCCATGCGGCGCAGGTCCTGAATGCCCTCCTCCGGCGCCACGCCCCGCGCCGCACCCGGGCGGATGTCCCCGCAGCCCGTGACTCCCCTCACCGGGGCGCTGTACTGCTCCCCGAATCCCCGCGCGACCTTCCCGGCAAGCCCGAATCGGACGTGCAGTACGCGCTGACCGCGCTCACCGGTCCGGCCGTACGCCGACACGCCGATCCGGCACAGCTCCTCGACCTCACCGAACTGCACCTTGCCGGGGCCCGGCTCGACGGCGCGGGTCTCGCCCATGCCCGGCTCGACAGGGCGGATCTCACCGGTGCCCGGCTCGGCGGGGCGGTTCTGACCCATGCCTGTCTTGAGGGGGCGGTCTTGGCCGGGGCCGGGCTGAGCAGGGCGGATCTCACCGGTGCGCGTCTTGACGGGGCGCGGCTCGGCCATGCCTGTCTTGAGGGGGCGGTTCTGGCCGGTGCCGGGCTGAGCGGGGCGGATCTCACCGGGGCGCAGCTCACCGCGGCGGATCTCACCGAGGCTCATCTCGACGGGGCGCGGCTGGCCGGTGCCCGTCTCGACGGGGCGGACCTCACCGGAACCCACCTCAGCGGGGCGGATCTCACCGGCGTCCATTTCAACGGGTTGAAGCTCGCCGGCGCCCATCTCGCCGGGGCGATACTCGCCGGTGCCTGGCTCGTCGAGGTGAACCTCGCGCACGTTTGGCTCCACGGAGTGAGCTTTGCCGGTGCTCATCTCGACGGGGCGCGGCTGGCCGGTGCCCGTCTCGACGGGGCGGACCTGACCGGGGCGCAGCTCACCGCGGCGGATCTCACCGGTGCCCGTCTCGACGGGGCGAAGCTCGCAGACACCCTCCTCACCGGGGCGACACTCGCCGGTGTCCGGCTCGTCGGCGCGGATCTCGTCGGCGCCCGGCTCATCAACGTGGACCTCACCGGGGCGGATCTCAGCGGGGCGGATCTCACCGGTGCCCACCTCGACTGGGCGACCCTCACCGACGCCCGTCTCGACGGAGCGGACCTGCGGAGCGCCCGAGGGCTCACGGTGCGGCAGGTGGTGGCAGCCCGTCCCACCGGGGGGACCGGGCTGCCACCCCGGATCGCGGAGGACCCGCGGGTCCTCGCCCGCATGGAGGGGCGGGCGGAGGACTAGCCCCGGCGGGCCGGGCGGAGCGTCGGCTCAGCGGTAGAGCAGGTACGCGCGCCGGGTCCGCTCGAAGGCGCGGACCTCGTCCCGCCAGGCGCCCACGACCTCGTCCACGTCCTTGCCCGCGTCGATCATCTCGCGCAGCCGGGGCGAGCCGGAGAGCTTGTCGATCCAGAACGGGCGCTTGGCGTCCCAGGAGTCCTGGCGCCAGGCGAAGTCGGCGTAGCGGCGCGCCTCCACCAGCATCGCGACCGCCGTGGGGATCGGCTGGTAGCGGCGCGGATCGGTGACGTGGATCTGGACGCCCGCGCAGGTGACGCCGGAGTGCTTGCTGAACGTCGGCACGAAGTAGCCCTCGCGGAACCGTACGCCCGGCAGTTTCCGGGCGTTGAGCCGGTCGCTGTAGCGGTGGTCCAGGTAGGGCGCGCCGACGAACTCGAACGGGCGGGTGGTGCCGCGTCCCTCCGAGAGGTTGGTGCCCTCGAAGTAGCCGGTTCCGGCGTAGACGACGGCCGTGTCCGCCGTCGGCATGTTCGGGGAGGGCGGCACCCACGGCAGGCCGTTCTCGTGGGCGGTGGAGTGCGGGTCCCAGCCGCGCACCGGTACCACCTCCAGTTCCACCTCGCCGCCCTCGCCCTCCTTCGGCAGCAGCTCGCCGTTGAAGTAGCGGGCCAGCTCGCCCACCGTCATCCCGTGCTGCTGGATGATCACCTCGGCGCCGACGCCGGAGGTGAACTCCTCGGTCATCAGGGGGCCGTCGGCCCGGCGCCCGATCGGGTTCGGGCGGTCCAGCACCACGAACCGGGCGCCGGTCGAGCGGGCGGCGACCATCGCGCTGTACATGGTCCAGATGTAGGTGTAGAAGCGGACGCCGACGTCCTGGATGTCGAAGACGATCGTGTCCGCGCCGGCCTTGGTGAACAGCTCGGCCATCTTCGCCGCGCCCGCGCCGTACGCGTCGTACACCGTCAGGCCGGTGCGCGGGTCGGTGAACTCCGGCTCGGACTCGCCCGCCTGCGCGCTGCCCCGGAAGCCGTGCTCGGGGCCGAACACCCCGACGATGTCCAGTTCGTCGCGCGCGGCCATGGAGTCCACGATGTGGCTGGTGTCGCGCAGGACGCCGGTGGGGTTGCTGATCACGCCGACCCGGCGGCCGCGCAGCATGGACCAGTTCCGGGCGGCCGCGGCGTCGGCGCCGGTGACGACGCCCCGTTCGCGGGACGGGTCGGCGGACCGGCCGGGGGCGGCGGCGGTGGCGGTGGTGGGGAGGAGCGGCGCGGCCAGCGCGGCGGCCGCGCCGGTGGCGAGAAGTGATCGGCGGGAAGGCATGCCGGGAAGCTATCCACGCGTGCGGGGAGCGACAAGGGGCCACGCACGGTGACAAAGGTGTAGAGCAATGACGGAGCAGCGGGAGGGTCCCGACGGAGCAACGGCCCGGCGGGTCACTCGCGCAGCAGGACGACCTCCAGGGTGCGCGGGCCGTGGACGCCCTCGACCCGGTCCAGCTCGATGTCGCTGGTGGCCGACGGGCCGGAGATCCAGGTCAGCGGCCGGGTGGGGTCCAGACGCTCCAGCGCCTGCGGTACGGAGGCCACCACCTGGCCGGGCACCCGGACCACGCAGATGTGGTGGTCGGGGATCAGGGTGATGCGGCGCCGCCCCTGGTCGGGGCCGCCGTCCAGCACGATCGTGCCGGTCTCGGCGATCGCCACCGCGCATCCGGTCACCACGCTGTCCACCGCGTCCAGTTCGCCCGGGGTGGAGGCGGCCCGGTCGGGGACGCGGACGGGACCGGCGGCCTTCAGCCACCACGGCGGCAGACCGGGCGGCACCAGCACCGTGCCGCTGCCGCGGGCCGCCAGCAGGCGGCACAGCAGCAGGGGCAGTCCGTCGGCGTCCGTACGGTGCACCAGGGCGCGGTAGTCGGCCAGGTTCTCCGCCAGCAGGTCCGTGAGCTGCCCGGCCGCTTCCCCGCCGGCCGGTGCGTGGGCGCGCCGGTACTCCCGGGGGACGGGGACGTCCTCCGGGGTCTCCGCGCGCGGCACGTCCCGCAGCGCCCGGCGGATCCGGCCCAGCACCACGTCGCGGCCGCTCACCGCTCCCCTCCGTTCTCCGGGGGGATCGTCGGGGAGACCGTCCGGGTGCGCCGCCACCAGTCGCGGAAGGACTCGGCCGGCACCTGCGGCAGGTCGCGGCTCGCCGTCCAGGCGCGGCCCGGCCCCGGCAGCCGCCGCGGGTGCAGCCGGCGGGTCCGGGAGGCCAGCCGCTGGCCGGCCAGCAGCGCCCGCGGATGGTCGAAGGCCCAGCGGGCGGCGCGCATCGCGGCGCGCTCGGCCGCGTGGCCCCGCGCGGGCCGGATGGTCGTCCGCTGCCCGCGCACCGTCGTCTCGCCCCCCTCGGCGACGCGTTCGCGCAGGTGGACCAGGACCCGGGGGATGTCGATGGCGACCGGGCAGACCTCGTAGCAGGCGCCGCACAGCGAGGAGGCGTACGGCAGCGAGGCGTCCAGCTCCGAGGCCGTGCCGCGAAGCTGGGGGGTGAGGATCGCGCCGATCGGGCCCGGGTAGGCCGAGCCGTAGGCGTGCCCGCCCGCCCGCTCGTAGACCGGGCAGACGTTCAGGCAGGCCGAGCAGCGGATGCAGCGCAGCGCCTGGCGGCCGACGGTGTCGGCGAGGGCATCGGTGCGGCCGTTGTCCAGCAGCACCAGGTGGAAGGCGCGCGGACCGTCGGCGGCCTCGGAGTCCGTGGTGCCCGTCCACATCGAGGTGTAGGGGTTCATCCGCTCGGCGGTGGAGGAGCGGGGCAGGAGCTGGAGGAAGATCTCCAGGTCCCGCCAGGTGGGCACCACCTTCTCGATGCCGACGACCGAGATCAGGGTCTCGGGCAGGGTCAGGCACATCCGGCCGTTGCCCTCGGACTCGACCACCACCAGGGTGCCGGTCTCGGCGACCATGAAGTTGGCGCCGGATATGCCGACCTTCGCCCTGAGGAACTTCTCGCGCAGGTGCAGCCGGGCCGCCTCGGCCAGCTCGGCGGGGCGGTCGGTGAGGTCCTCGGGCGCCGGGCGTCCCCACCGGCCCATCTGAGTGCGGAAGATGTCGCGGATCTCGCCGCGGTTGCGGTGGATGGCCGGGACCAGGATGTGCGAGGGGAGGTCGTCGCCGAGCTGGACGATCAGCTCGGCCAGGTCGGTCTCGTAGGCGCGGATGCCCGCCTCCGCCAGCGCCGCGTTGAGGCCGATCTCCTGGGTGGCCATGGACTTGACCTTGACCACCTCCCGCTCGCCGGTCTCGCGCACCAGGCCGGTGACGATCCGGTTGGCCTCCGCGGCGTCGGCCGCCCAGTGGACGGTGCCGCCCGCGGCGGTGACGGCCGCCTCCAACTGCTCCAGGTAGTGGTCGAGGTGGCGCAGCGTACGGTCCTTGACCGCGGCCCCGGCGGCCCGCAGCGCCTCCCAGTCGTCCAGCTCGGCGACGGCCTGCGCGCGCTTGGCGCGGATGGTGCCGGTGGCGCGGCGCAGGTTGCCGCGCAGCCGCGCGTCGCGGACGGCCGGGGCGGCGGCCCGCGGGAAGGCGGGCGGGTCCGGGTGCGTACGGCCGCTCATCGTGCACCGCTCCCCGTGCCGCCGTCCTCCGCGCCGTCCCCCATGCCGTCTCCCGCGCCGTCCTCCGTGGCGGCCAGGATCTCGGCGAGGTGGACGGGCCGGACCGCCGAGCCCCGCCGGGACAGGATGCCGCCGATGTGCATCAGACAGGAGTTGTCGACCGCGCACACCGCCTCCGCGCCGGTGCTCTCGATGCTGCGCGCCTTGTCCGCGCCCATCGCCGCCGACACCGCCGCGTTCTTCACCGCGAAGGTCCCGCCGAAACCGCAGCACTCCTGTGCGCCCGGCAGCTCCACCAGCTCCAGCCCGCGCACGTGCTCCAGCAGCCGGCGGGGCCGCTCGCCCAGCCCCAGGGCCCGCAGCCCGTGGCAGGTCGGGTGGTAGGTGACGGTGTGCGGGTAGTACGCCCCCACGTCGACCACCCCCAGCACGTCCACCAGGAACTCCGTCAGCTCGTACGTCCTCGGCGCGACCTCGGCCACGGCCCGCTCCAGGGCGGCGTCGCCGGAGCGTGCGGCGATGCGCGGATGGTTCTCCCGCACCATCGCCGCGCACGAGCCGGACGGGGTGACGACGTGGTCGTAGCCGGTGAAGGCCCCGGCGTGGCGGCGCACCAGCGGCTCGGCCTGGCGCCGGTAGCCGGTGTTGAACTGCGGCTGCCCGCAGCAGCTCTGGGCGAGGGGGAAGTCCACCTCCACCCCCAGCCGCTCCAGCAGGGCGACCACGGCCCGCCCGGTGCCCGGGTAGAGCGCGTCGGTCACGCACGTCACGAACAGCGCCACGCGCATACCACGTCCTCCGCCCGCCGCCAGGCGTCCCGGTCACCCATGGGCCCATGGTGCCGCAGCGGCTGCGTGGCGCGCAGCAGGGAGCGCAGCGCGGCCAGGTCGCCGCGTACGGCGCCGGCGGCGCGCGCCTGGACCAGGACGTTGCCGAGGGCCGCGGCCTCGGCCGGGCCGGCGACGACCGGCAGCCCGCAGGCGTCGGCCGTCAACTGGCACAGCAGCTCGTTGCGGGCGCCGCCCCCGACGACGTGCACCACCTCCACTTCCCGCCCCGACAGCCGCCGGGCGTCGGCGACGGCCCTGCGGTGGGCCAGGGCCAGCGAATCCAGCACGCAGCGGACCGTCTCGGCCGGATCGCGCGGCACCGGCTGCCCGGTGCGGCGGCACGCCGCGGCGATGCGCCCGGGCATCCTCCCCGGCGCCAGGAAGGCCGGATCGCCCGCGTCCACCACCGACCGCAGCGCGGGCGCCTCCGCCGCTCCGCGCAGCAGTTCCCCCAGCGCCACGGGGCGCCCCTCGGCCTCCCAGGCGCGCAGGCACTCCTGGAGGAGCCACAGGCCCGTGATGTTGCGCAGGTAGCGGACCGTGCCGTCCACGCCCAGCTCGTTGGTGAAGTTGGCGGCGTGGGACTCCTCGGTGAGCACGGGCGCGTCCAGCTCCACACCGGCCAGCGACCAGGTGCCGGTGGCGACGTACGCGAACCGCCCGCCCCCGGCCGGGCCCCTCGCCGGAACCCCGGCCACGGCGGAGGCGGTGTCGTGCGAGCCGACGGCCGTGACCGGTACCGGTCCGGGCAGCCCGGTCTCCTCCAGCACCTCCTCCAGCAGCACGCCGGCGGGATCCCCGGGACGGCGCAGTGGCGGGAACAGCGCCAGGTCGACGCCGAAGGCGTCCGCCACCGGCCGCGCCCAGCCGCCGGTGCGCGGATCGACGAGCTGGGTGGTGGAGGCGTTGGTCAGCTCGGTGCCCAGCTCGCCCGTCAGCCAGTACGCGATGAGGTCGGGGATCAGCAGCAGGTGCCGGGCGGCGGCCAGCGCGGCCGTGCCCCGCGCGGCCAGGAGCTGGTGGAGGGTGTTGAACGGCTGGTGCTGGAGGCCGGTGGCGGCGTACAGCTCCCGCGGCGGCATCACGGCCGCGGCCCGCTCGGCGGCGCCGTCGGTGCGGCCGTCGCGGTAGTGCACCGGATTGCCCAGCAGCGCGCCCGAGGCGTCCAGCAGCCCGTAGTCCACGGCCCAGGAGTCGATGCCGACGGAGGCGAGGCGGCCCGCGTCCGGCACGCACCTCCCCGCGGCCCGCAGTCCGTCCAGCACGCCCCGGTACAGCCCGAGGACGTCCCAGTACAGGGTGGACGCGGCGCGGACCGGGCGGTTGGGGAAGCGGTGCGCCTCGCGCAGCTCCAGGGTGCCGGGCCCGACCGTGCCCACCATGACGCGCCCGCTGGAGGCGCCCAGGTCGACGGCGGCGAAGGACAGGGGACCGGAGGGGGATGGGGACACGGGAACCTCGCGGGTGGGCGGGGGACGGGGCCCGCCCGGCGACCGCGGCGGCACGGCGGCCGGTGCGCGGTGGCCGGGCAGGGGTCTGCGGGGGCACGGCGTCAGCGCAGGAAGGCCGCGGCGACGCCCGCGTCCACCGGGACGAGCAGCCCGGTGGTGTGGGTCAGGTCGCCGCCGGTCAGGACGAAGACGGCGTTCGCCACGTGTTCGGGCAGCACCTCGCGCTTGAGGAGGGTGCGCTGGGCGTAGAACTCGCCGAGCTTCTCCTCCGGCACGCCGTAGACGGCGGCGCGCCGCGCGCCCCAGCCGCCCGCGAAGATGCCGGAGCCGCGCACCACCCCGTCGGGGTTGACGCCGTTGACGCGGATGCCCCGCCCGCCCAGCTCGGCGGCGAGCAGCCGCACCTGGTGGGCCTGGTCGGCCTTGGCGGCGCCGTAGGCGATGTTGTCGGGGCCCGCGAACACGGCGTTCTTGGAGACGACGTAGACGATGTCGCCGCCCATGCCCTGCGCGGTCATCACCCGGGCGGCCTCGCGGGAGACCAGGAAGGAGCCGCGGGCCATGACGGCGTGCTGGCGGTCCCAGTCCTCGGCGGTGGTCTCCAGCAGCGGCCTGGAGATGGACAGGCCCGCGTTGTTGACCACCAGGTCCACGCCGCCGAAGGCGAGGACGGACTCGGCGAAGGCGGCCCTGATCCCGGCCTCGTCGGTGACGTCCACGGCGGCGGCCACGGCCCGGTCGGGACCGCCCAGCTCCCGCGCGACCGTCCCGGCCGCGTCCGCGTCGACGTCCGCGACCACCACGCACGCCCCCTCGGCGGCCAGCCGGCGCGCGACGGCCCGCCCGATGCCGGAGCCCGCCCCGGTGACCAGCGCGACCCGGGCGGCCAGCGGCCTGGGCGCCGGCCTCCGGCGCAGCTTGGCCTCCTCCAGCTCCCAGTACTCGATGCGGAACTTCTCCGACTCCTCGATGGGGGTGTACGCGGAGACCGCCTCGGCGCCGCGCATCACGTTGACGGCGTTGACGTAGAACTCGCCCGCCACCCGCGCGGTCTGCTTGTCCCCGCCGAAGGAGAACATCCCCACGCCGGGCACGAGGACGACCGCCGGGTCCGCGCCGCGCATCGGGGGGGAGTCCGGCCCCGCGTACCGCTCGTAGTACGCCCGGTACTCCGCCCGGTACCGCTCGTGCAGCTCCGCCAGGCGCGCGACGGCCTCCTCCAGGGGCGCGGTCGGCGGCAGGTCCAGGACCAGGGGGCGGATCTTGGTGCGGAGGAAGTGGTCCGGGCAGGAGGTGCCCAGGGCCGCCAGCCGCGGATGCGCGGCGCGGGAGAGGAAGTCCAGCACCACCTCGGCGTCGGTGAAGTGGCCCACCTGGGGACGGTCCCGGGAGGCGACGGCGCGGACGTACGGGGCGAGCGCGGCGGCGCGCGCCCGGCGTTCGGCGTCCGGCAGCGGCGCGTGGTCCTCGACCACCGGGCCGAACGGCTCGGGCCTGCCGCGCTCGGCGAGGAACGCCTCGGCGGTGCGGATGATCTTCAGCGAGTTGCGTTCGCACTCCTCGGAGGTGGCGCCCCACGCGGTGATGCCGTGCCCGCCCAGGACGCAGCCGACGGCCCGCGGGTTGGCCTCCTTGACCGCGGCGATGTCCAGGCCGAGCTGGAAGCCGGGCCGCCGCCAGGGCACCCACGCCACCGTGTCGCCGAAGCACTCGGCGGTCAGCTCCTCGCCGTCGGCCGCGCAGGCCAGCGCGGTGCCGGAGTCGGGGTGGAGGTGGTCCACGTGGGCGGCGTCGACCAGGGCGTGCATCGCGGTGTCGATCGACGGGGCCGCGCCGCCCCGGCCGTACAGGCAGTGGTCGAAGGCGGCGACCATCTCGTCCTCGCGCTCCACCCCCGGGTACACGGCCCGGAGCGCGCGCAGCCGGTCCAGGCGCAGCACCGCCAGGCCCCGTTCGGTGAGGGTGCCCAGGTCGCCGCCGGAGCCCTTGACCCACAGCAGCTCGACCTCGCTCCCGGTGACGGGATCGGTGGCGGTGCCCTTGGCGGAGGTGTTGCCGCCGGCGTAGTTGGTGTTGCGCGGATCGGCGCCGAGCCGGCGGGAACGCGCCAGGAGCGCCTCGACCGTCCCGTTCCGCACGCCGTCGTTCCCGCCGCCGCTCTCGTGGCCGTCCATGTGCCTCACGCTCCCCAGCCGGCCTGCCGGCCGCCCCTGCGGTCCTCGGTGATGCGCTCCGCCCATCCCGAGCGGTGGTAGGCCGCGACCGGGTCCGGGTCCAGGCCCATCTCCTCGCGGACCTCGGCCAGCAGCGGCCGCACGTCGGTGTCGTAGGCGTCCATCAGCACGGCGTTGGCGGCGAGCACGTCACCGGCGGCCTGCGCCGCGGCCAGCGCCTCGCGGTCGACCAGCAGGGCCTTGGCGGTGGCCTCCTGGACGTTCATCACCGAGCGGATGATCGCCGGGATCTTGGGCTCGATGTTGTGGCACTGGTCGAGCATGAAGGCGGTCTGCGGGCCGTACCCGCCGCCGCGCACCACCTCGTGCATGATCCGGAAGAGCTGGAAGGGGTCGGCGGCGCCGGCCATCAGGTCGTCGTCGGCGTAGAAGCGGGAGTTGAAGTCGAAGCCGCCCAGCTTCCCCTCGCGCAGCAGCAGCGCCACGATGAACTCGATGTTGGTGCCCGGCGCGTGGTGGCCGGTGTCCACCACCACCTGCGCCTTCCCGCCCAGCCGCAGGCAGTGGGCGTAGGCGGTGCCCCAGTCGGGGACGTCGGTGGTGTAGAAGGCGGGCTCGAAGAGCTTGTACTCCAGCAGCATCCGCTGCCCCTCGCCCAGCCGCGCGTACACCGCCGACAGCGCCTCGGCCAGCCGGTCCTGGCGGGCACGGAGGTCGTCCTGGCCGGGGTAGTTGGTGCCGTCGGCGAACCACAGCTTCAGGTCCCGGGAGCCGGTGGCGTCCATGATGTCGACGCACTCCAGCAGGTGGTCCAGCGCCTTGCGGCGCACCGCCGCGTCCGGGTGGCAGACGCTGCCGAGCCGGTAGTCGTCGTCCTGGAAGACGTTGGCGTTGACCGCGCCGAGCCGCAGCCCCCGCTCCCGGGCGTACGCCGCGAGTTCCCCGTAGTCGTCGACCCGGTCCCAGGGGACGTGCAGGGCCACGGCCGGCGCGACGCCGGTGTGCGCGTGCACCCGGGCCGCGTCGTCGAGCTTCTCCTGCGGGGTGCGCGGGACGCCGGGCTGCGCGAAGACCTTGAAGCGCGTCCCGGAGTTGCCGTAGGCCCACGACGGCGTCTCGATGGCCTGTCTCCTGAGGGCCGCCTTCACGGCGGGCACGGCGGTCATGCGTCAGCGCTCCCGGTTGCCAAGCATGGGCATGAATCGTTTCATCGCGGGAAAGCTAGGGGGCGCCGGAAGGGGTGTCAAGAGGGCACCGGCCCGTGGTCCGCCCCGGCAAGGACTTCCGGACACCCGACCGGAGACGGCCGTCGGCGCGTACCGGCTCCCTCCGCAGTGCGTCCGCTCCGAGTGAAACCTTTCATGATCGGTCGCGGCGCCGGACGAAGAGCCCGTACGGCGCACCCGCCTCCCGGAACCCGTGCACCGAGGCCCTCAGCCCCGGCGGAACGCCCCGGCTGGACGGCGGGAGGGCGGCGCCCCGGCCCGTGGCGCGCACCGCCGCCCGATCCGGTGCGTAGCATGGGCGCGCGGCCCCGGGCCAGGCGCCGCGGACGAAAAAGGTCAGGGGACGGACGGGCTCGTGGCGCGCATGGTGGGCATCAAGGACGTGGCACGTCAGGCGGGGGTGTCGGTGGGCACCGTCTCCAACGTCATCAACCGCCCGGAGATGGTCGCCGAGGAGACCCGGGCCCGGGTGCAGGCCGTGATAGCCCGGCTGGGGTACGTGCGCAGCGAGTCGGCGCGGCACCTGCGGGCCGGCCGGAGCCGGATCATCGCGCTGCTGGTGCTCGACATGACCAACCCCTTCTTCGCCGACGTCGCCACGGGCGCCGAGCGCGCGGCCCGGGAGGCGGGACTCGGGGTGATGCTGTGCAACAGCGCCCAGAGCCCGGCGGAGGAGGCCGACTACCTCGCCCTCTTCGCCGAGCAGCGGGTGCGCGGCGTGCTGATCATCCCGGCCGACACCAGCGGCCGCAACCTGGCCGGCTTCCGGCGCCACGGCATCCCCTACGTCGTGGTCGACCGGGTGGTGCCCAGTGCCGAGGGCTGCTCGGTGTCGGTCGACGACGTCACGGGCGGCACGCTGGCCGCCCGGCACCTGCTGGCCCAGGGCCACCGCGAACTGGTCTACGTGAGCGGGCCGATGCACCTGTCGCAGTGCCGCGACCGCCACACCGGCGCGCTGACGGCCCTGCGCGAGGCCGGACTGCCGGAGGGGGCCCTGCGCCGGATCGAGGGCGAGCGGCTGGACGTGGCGGCGGGCCGGGACGCCGGGGCGCGGCTGCTGGGGATGATCCCCCGGCCGACGGCGGTGTTCTGCGCGAACGACCTGCTGGCCCTGGGGGTGCTGCAGGCGCTGTTCGCGGCCGGGGTCTCGGTGCCGGGCGACATCGCGCTGGTCGGCTACGACGACATCGAGTTCGCCGCGGCGGCGGCCGTCCCCCTGACCTCGGTGCGGCAGCCGGCCTTCCGGATGGGGCGTACGGCCGCCGACCTGCTCATCGAGGAGACCGGCGAGAGGGCCGGGGAGCACCGGCACCAGCGGATCGTGCTCCAGCCCGAGCTGGTCGTCCGCGACTCCAGCATCTCCGCCTCCCGGCCCTGACCGGCACCGACCGGCCCTGACCAGCACTGACCGGAACCGGCCGGCTCCGGCCGGCCGGGGCCCGCGCCGGACCGCCCGTCAGACGGCGCCCACCAGCGCGGTCCCACTCCTCCAGGCCGGGCCCTCCGCCCCGGCCGCCAGCAGCGCGCGGACCTCGCGGACCGCGGCCCGTCCCGCACGGTTGGCGCCGATGGTGCTCGCCGAGGGCCCGTAGCCGACCAGGTGGATCCGCGGGTCGCGGACCACCCGGGTGCCCGCCATCCGGATGCCGCCGCCCGGCTCGCGCAGCCGCAGCGGCGCCAGGTGGCCGACCACGGGGCGGAAGCCGGTGGCCCACACGATGCTGTCGGCCGCCACTGCCCGCCCGTCGTCCCACACCACGCCCCCGGGCGTGATCCGGTCGAACATCGGCAGCCGTCGCAGCACCCCGCTCTCCCGGGCGCGCCGCACCTCCTCCGTCATCGGCAGCCCCGTCACCGACACCACGCTCCGCGGCGGCAGTCCGTCCCGCACCCGCTCCTCCACCAGGGCGACCGCGGCGCGTCCGCGCTCCTCGTCGAACGGGACCTCGGTGAAGACCGGCTCGCGGCGGGTGACCCAGGCCGTGGCGGCGGCGACCCGGGAGATCTCCAGCAGGTGCTGGACGGCGGAGGTGCCGCCGCCCACGACGACCACGCGCTCGCCGGCGAAGGCGTCCGGCCCCGGGTACTGAGCGGTGTGCAACTGGCGGCCGGCGAAGGTCTCCTGGCCCTTCACCCGGGGCCAGAACGGCCGGTCCCAGGTGCCGGTCGCACTGATCAGCGCCCGGGTGGTCCAGGTGCCGGCGTCGGTCTCCACCCGCAGCCGTCCGTCCCCCGCCTCGCGCACCGCCCGCACGTGGACCGGGCGCCGCACCCGCAGGTCGAAGGCGCGCTCGTAGGCGGCGAAGTACTCGCCGACCACCTCGGAGGAGGGGCGGCGGGGATCGGCGCCGGTCAGCTCCATGCCGGGCAGGGCGTTCATGGCGTGCACCCGGTCGTAGGTGAGGGTGGGCCAGCGGAACTGCCAGGCGCCGCCGGGGGCCGGGGAGTGGTCCAGGACGACGAAGTCCCGGCCGGGCTCGTACCCGGTGCGCCGCAGGTGGTACGCGCTGGACAGGCCCGCCTGCCCGGCGCCGACCACCACGACCTCGACCGCCATATCGTTCATATCTCAACCAACCATGGAGGGGGTCGGGAGCTTCCCGGCGCACGGCCGCACGCGGGCGCCCGGAGACGGGTGGGGGAGGGCGGAGACGGGCGGGGGAGGGCCGGGCGGCACCGGCAGGCACCAAGATGGAGCCATGAGCGATCGTTTCACCACCCGCACCCTCCACATCACCACCGGCTCGGGCGAGACCGTCGCCGACCTCACCCGGGAGTGCGAGCGCTTCCTCGCCGAGGTGGCCGACGGCCGCGACGGGCTGCTGAATGTTTTCGTCCCCCATGCGACTGCCGGCGTCGCGGTCATCGAGACCGGCGCCGGAAGCGACGACGACCTGCTCGCCGCGCTGCGCGACCTGCTGCCCGCCGACGACCGCTGGCGCCACCGGCACGGCAGCCCCGGGCACGGCCGCGACCACGTCCTCCCGGCGTTCGTCCCGCCGCACGCCACGCTGCCGGTGGTCGGCGGGCGGCTGGAACTGGGCACCTGGCAGTCGGTCTGCCTGGTGGACACCAACCGGGACAACCCCGACCGCCAGGTCCGGCTGAGCTTCCTCGGGTGACCCGCGCCGGGCGGCCCGCTCCCGCGCCGCGGTGGCGGGCCGCCCGGCACCGACCGGGGGACACGCGCGCGGCACGGCGCCGCCCGGGGTGCCGGGCCGTGCTA
Source organism: Streptomyces sp. (assembly GCF_035644915.1). Taxonomy (GTDB): domain Bacteria; phylum Actinomycetota; class Actinomycetes; order Streptomycetales; family Streptomycetaceae; genus Streptomyces. Next base: position 59,140 of record NZ_DASQNP010000082.1, on the reverse strand, counting down.
CCACGGGGTGATGAACGAAGGTCCGCGCCGCCCGGCCGCCCGGTCCCGGCAGCAGTTCGTGTCGGCGCAGAGGATGTCCGCCCTCACCGACGGCGTGATGTCCATCGCCATGACGCTGCTCGTCCTGGACATCGAACTGCCCGACGGCCTGGAGGGAGCGGAGCTGCGCGAGGCGCTGGACGGGGTCTGGTCCCAGGTGGGCACCTTCCTGCTGAGCGTGGTGGTGATCGCCCTGTTCTGGCGGGCCCACCACGCGGTGCTGCGGGAGGCCGAGCGGATCGGCACCCGGCTGTTCTGGCTCAACGTCGCGTTCCTCGCCCTGATGTCCCTGATCCCGTTCCCCACCTCCGTCCTCCACGACTACGGCGACCGGTTCATCGGCCCCGGCCTGTACGGAGCGGTCATCGGCACGGCCGCGGCGGTGCTCCACGCGATGGCGGTGGAGGTCACCCCCCGCTCGGCGGGCCCCTGGTGGCGCAGGGTGCCGCCGCCCGCCCAGGCCCTGGTGTTCCTGCTCTCCGTGGGCGTCGCGGCCGTCTCGCCGACCGCCGCGGTCTACAGCTGGATCGCCGCCGTGCCCCTCTCCGTGCTGGCCGACCGGATCGCGGCACGGGCCCGCCGGTCCTGAGCACGGGCGCCGCGCCCCCGGCCGCCTCCTCCGGGGCGGCCGGGACGTCCGGGGGTCAGCGTCCCGGGGCCGTCAGCCAGTCGTACGCGACCTCGGCGTCGAACTCCCCCTGGCCGCCGGGGAAGCACAACCCCGCCGCGGCGAAGGCCGGGTCGTCGGCCGTCTCCGGCAGGTAGGGGACGGCGATGCACCGCATTCCCGCCCGGCGGGCCGCCTCCGCGCCGGGCGGGGCGTCCTCCACCACCGCGCACCGCGCGGGCTCGACGCCGAGCCGCCGCGCCGCCTCCAGGAAGACGTCCGGCTCGGGCTTGCCCCGGCCGACCTCCTCGGCCGAGACCCGGACGGGCAGCAGGGCGTCCAGGCCGGCACCGCCCAGCACCGCGTCGATGGCGGCCCGCGAGGAGCCGGAGGCGACGGCCATCGGGCACCCGGAGGCGTGCAGCCGCTCGACCAGCGCCCGCATTCCGGGGAACACGGTGGCCGAGGTGCGCGCCAGCTCCAGGTAGATGCGGTTCTTCCCGGCCAGCAACTCCTCCACCGGGGCGTCGATCCCGTACTCCCGCCGCAGCGTGGCGAGGGTCTCCCGGGTGCCGATCCCGATGAAGCGCGTGTGGTCCCGCCAGGTGAAGCCGGTCACGCCGTACCGGGCGAGGAGCCGGCGGCCGGCCTCGTAGTAGGCGGGCTCGCTGTCCACGAGCGTGCCGTCGAGATCGAAGATCACCGCGGCCACGGGCGAGGGTCTCATGGGATCAGCATGCCAAGGGCCCCGGGCCCGGACGGGGCGGGCTGCGTGGTAGCGCTCCCACTTGGTCCAGTCCAACTGCTACGGTCACCCGAGACCTGGGCCACACGGGCAGGTCGCACGGGCAGGTCGCACGGGCGCAGGACGGAAACGGACGAGAAGGGCGGCACAGTGAACGGCGCGGACGGCGGACGGCGGGCGTACATCGGCTCCTACACCTCGGCGGGCGGACGCGGCATCACCACGGCCGCCGTCCACCCGGACACCGGCGAGCTGGCCGTGCTCCACCACACGGACGTGGTGGCGGATCCCTCCTACCTCACGCTCGGACCCGGCGCCGGCCTGCTCTACGCGGTCGGCGAGACCGAGGACGGCACGGCGGCCGCGCTGTCCCTGACCGATCCCGACCGCCCCTGCCTCATCGGCGCGGCGGTGTCCGTCGGCGGAGCCGGACCCACCCATCTGACCTGCGCCGCCGGGCAGCTCATCACCGCCAACTACACCTCCGGCAGCATCAGTTCCCTGCCACTGCGGCCCGACGGCACCCCCGGCGCGCCGCCGACCGTGCTGCGGCACCACGGCTCCGGGCCGGTGCGCGAACGGCAGGAGGGCCCGCACGCCCACGCGGTGGTGGCCGACGCCTCCTGGCGCTGGCTGCTGGCGGTCGACCTCGGCACCGACTCGGTGTGGATCTACCGGCTCGACCACACCGGGGCCGCGCCGCTCCCGCACGGGCGGACGCCGCTGCGGCCCGGCAGCGGACCGCGGCACCTGGCCTTCCACCCGCGCGGCGAGCGGGCGTACGTCATCAACGAGCTGGAGTCCACCGTGACCGTCTGCCGCTGGGACCGGGGGACCGGCACCCTGGAACCGGTCGGCGAGGTCAGCACCCTGCCGGGGGACGCCGGGGCGGGGGAGAACTACCCGTCGGAGCTGGTGGTCTCCGTCGACGGCCGCTGGGCCTGGGCCGCCAACCGCGGGCACGACAGCATCGCCGTCCTGGCCCTCGACCCGGGGAGCGACGGCATGGAGCTGGTCACCACCGTCCCCTGCGGCGGGCACTGGCCGCGCGACCTCGCCCTCGACCCGGCCGGACGCAGGCTCTACGCCGCCAACGAGCGTTCGGGCGACGTCACCTGGTTCGACCTGGACCCGGACACCGGCGTGCCGCACCGGGCGGGCTCGATCGAGGCGCCGGCCGCCACCTGCGTCGTCTTCGGCTGACCGGCCGGACGCACCGGGGCACCGGCCGGGCGGGGCCGGAGCCGGGTCCGGCCCCGCTCAGCGGACCGGGGTTCCCTGCGGCGTCCGCTGGACGATGCCGAGCTTCGCGCCGTAGGTGGAGGCGACCAGCTTGCCCACCGCGGTGTAGGAGCCCAGCGGCTCCGCGGCCGGGCAGTCCGCCTCCTGCGAGGCGGAGGCCAGCAGGCCCTCGGGGATCTCCGGGCCGATCAGGCAGGGCGCCAGCGCGAGCTGCTGGGAACCGGCCTCGCGCAGCTGACCGGCCGCACGGGCGACGGCGCCGTCCTCGTCCAGTCCGGCGGCCAGCACCGGCACCGCGAGACGGGCGGCCAGCAGCATGCCGGTGATCCCGGCCGCCTGCACGGCCTCCTCACCACCCATGGCGGCCAGGATGATGCCGTCCGCGGCGGTCGCCACGGTGAACAGCCGGGCGCGGTCGGCCCGTGCCAGCCCCGCTTCCGAGAGCCTCACGTGCACGCCCTCGGCCAGCAGCGGGTGCGGGCCGAGCACATCGGTCAGTTCGGCACCGGAGCCGCTGGCGAGCACGGCCTGGCGTATCCGGCGCATCTGCGCGCTGTCCGGCCCGGCCAGCAGCGGTACGACCACCACGGCCGGGGCGTCCTGGAGGCGGGGCCGGGAGGGCTCGTGGTCCCCCTCGCCCTCGCCCTCGCTCCCGGCCGCCGCCGCGTCGGCCGCGGCGTTGCGGGCGGTGTGCTCGGCGGCCGCCTGCGTCAGCACGCTCTGCAGCGCGGGGAACTCCTCGTCGTCACCGTCCACGAAGCCGATCCGGGCGTCCAGGCCGGGCAGCTCGGAACGGGCGATGCTCAGGATCTCCTCGGCGAGGCTCCGGGAGGTGCCGGAGGGCACCCCGGGGACGGCCAGCACCAGCGCGGGCGCACCCTCGGGCGCGACGACGGGCTCCGGCCGGCGGTGCCGTCCGGGCTGGCGGGGACGCGGCATTCGTACGGGCAGGCCATTTGCGGGCCCAGTGGGGGTGCTCATGGCGCCGCATGCTAATGCCTTGGTGGGCTTGGCTGTTCGGGCGGGGCGGAGCAGTCCCGGTCTGTCCGCTTTCCTCCCGCGCGTCGCGGTGACGGATTTGGTTGTCCTCACCACCCGGTCTGTCAACCGGTCCGTCGCACGGCCCGTCACACGGCCCGTCAGCCGAGGTGGAGGAGTGCCGGATCGGCCGGCAGCCGCAGCGCGCCGCGGGCCAGCCGGCCGGCGACGAGCAGCGCTCCGGCCAGGGGATCGCCCTGCGCCGGTACGGTCCGGGCGTGCGGCAGCCGGGCGGCCAGCTCCCGGCGGAGCGGGGCGAGCAGCGGCTCGCCGAGCCGCAGCAGCCCCCCGGTCAGGGCGACGCGGCTGCCCTCGGCCGCCGGGCAGGCCGCAGCGGCGGTCATGGCGATCTGCGCGGCCGCCTCGTCCAGGACGCGCGCGGCGACGGGATCCTCCCCGGCGCACCGGGCCACCTCCGGGGCGAACGACGCCAGCACCGCCGGACGGTCGGTGCGCGGGTACAGCTTCCCCGGCAAACCGGTCACCGGCCCGAAGACGGCCTCGGCACGGGCCAGCAGCGCCGTCGAGCCGCCCGGCCGGCCGTCGTGGGCGCGCAGCGCGGCCTCCAGGCCGGCGCGGCCGATCCAGGCGCCGCCGCCGCAGTCGCCCAGCAGGTGGCCCCAGCCGTCGGCCCGCCGCCAGCCGCGCAGGTCCGTGCCCGTCGCGATCATCCCGGTGCCCGCGGCGACCACCGCGCCGGGCCGCTCGCCCAGCGCCCCGGCGTACGCGGTCACGGCGTCGGCGGCCAGCGCCACATGACGCGCCGACAGCTCCTCGGCGAACGCGCCGGGCAGTACGGCGCGCAGCTCGTCGCCGAGGGTGGCCATGCCCGCCGCGCCCACGCACACGGCGTCGATCCGCGCGTCCTCCCGTCCCGCCTGCGCCAGCAGGGACCGGATCCGGGGCAGGGCCAGGTCCAGCAGGTGGCCCGCGTCGATGCCCGCGGGGCCGGTGCGCACCGGCTCGTCCGTCGCGGCGGTGCCCACCGGTGCCGGTGCCGCGCGGTCGTCACCGGCGTCACCGGCCCGGGCCAGTGCGATGCGCAGTCCGGAACCGCCCGAGTCGACGCCCAGGACCCAGCCCGTCACGGCAGGCGCCAGTCGACCGGCTCCGCGCCCTGCCGAACCAGCAGTTCGTTGGCCCGGCTGAACGGACGCGAGCCGAAGAACCCGCGGTCCGCCGACATGGGGGAGGGGTGCGCCGACTCCACCGCCGGGTACGGCCCCAGCAGCGGGCGCAGGTTCCGCGCGTCCCGCCCCCACAGGATGGCCACCAGCGGCTTGCCGCGCTCCACCAGCGCCCGGATCGCCTGCTCGGTGACCTCCTCCCAGCCCTTGCCCCGGTGTGCGGCGGGCCTGCGCGGGGCGGTGGTCAGCGCCCTGTTGAGCAGCAGGACGCCCTGCCTGGTCCACGGGGTGAGGTCGCCGTTGGACGGCCGGGGCAGCCCGAGGTCGCTGTGCAGCTCGCGGAAGATGTTCTCCAGACTGCCCGGCAGCGGGTGCACGTCGGGGGCCACCGAGAAGCTCAGGCCGACCGCGTGACCGGGCGTGGGGTACGGGTCCTGGCCCACGATGAGCACCCGCACCTCGTCGAAGGGCTGCTGGAAGGCGCGCAGCACGTTCGGCCCGGCCGGCAGGTAGGTGCGTCCCGCGGCGATCTCCGCGCGCAGGAAGTCGCCCATCGCGGCGATGCGTCCGGCCACGGGTTCCAGCGCCTTGGCCCAGCCCGGTTCGACGATCTCGTTCAACGGTCGTGCTGCCACGGGCGGCACTCTACTGGGTCCGCCCGGCCCCTCTCAGCCGGTCGGCGATCACCGGTCCGGGCCGGGCGGTGGCGTCCCGGCGGGTCAGACCGCCCAGCGGTACTGGTCGGGCAGGCGCGCCGGCTCCTCGCCCAGCTCCCGCGCGGCGCGGATCGCCCAGTGCGGGTCGCGCAGCAGCTCCCGGCCCAGCAGCACCGCGTCCGCCTCGCCGTTGGCGATGACCTTCTCGGCCTGCTCCGGCTCGGTGATCATGCCGACCGCCGCCACGGGCATCCCGGTCTCCGCCTTCACGCGCGCGGCGAAGGGCACCTGGTAGCCCGGCCCGGTGGGGATGCGCACCCGGGGCGCGTTGCCGCCGCTGGAGACGTCCAGCAGGTCCACGCCGTGCTCCCGCAGCACCCCGGCGAAGCGCACCGTCTCGTCGGCGGTCCAGCCGCCCTCGTCGAGCCAGTCGGTGGCCGAGATGCGGAAGAACAGCGGCAGCTCCCGCGGCCACACCTCCCGCACCGCGTCGACGACCTCCAGGGCGAAGCGCGTGCGGTTCTCGAAGCTCCCGCCGTACGCGTCCGTGCGCCGGTTGCTGTGCGGCGAGAGGAACTCGCCGATCAGGTAGCCGTGCGCGCCGTGGATCTCGGCGACCTGGAACCCGGCCGCCAGCGCCCGGCGCGCCGCGTCCGCGAACTGCCGCACCACCGTGCGGATCTGCTCCTCCGTCAGCTCCTGCGGCACGGGGTGTCCCCCGTCGAAGGGCACCGCGCTCGGCGCGAGGGGGAGCCAGCCGCCGTGGTCGGCGTCCAGCGGCGCGCCGCCCCGCCAGGGCGCGTCGGTCGACGCCTTGCGTCCGGCGTGGGCGAGCTGGATGCCCGGGACGGTGCCCCGCTCCGTGAGGAAGGAGGCGATCCGCCGCAGCGCCTGTGCCTGCCGGTCGTTCCACAGGCCCAGGTCCCCGGGGCTGATGCGGCCCTCGGGGCTGACGGCCGTGGCCTCCACCAGGATCAGCCCGGTGCCGCCGGTCGCCCGTGCCCCGTAGTGGGCGAGGTGCCAGTCGCCGGCGACGCCCGCCTCCGGCCCGGTGGGCTCGGCGGAGTACTGGCACATGGGCGACATCCAGACGCGGTTGGGGACGGTCAGCGACCGCAGGGCGTACGGCTCGAAGAGAGCGCTCACGGCAGGTTCCTCCCGAAGGTCTCGGTCCGGCGTATCCGGCCATCAAGCTAATACGATAGGCATCGTAGTACGGCGAGTGTCAAACTACGATGACTCTCGTACCATTGAGCTGTGACGCCCCGAACCCAGAGCCCGCCCGCCGCCCGAGAACTGGACCATCCGGCCCTCGGGGAGATCCGGCTGGAAGGCGTCCTGCACGCGCTCTCCGACCCCGTGCGCCTCCAGATCGTCCGCACCCTGGCGACCGCCGGGGAAGGACTGGCCTGCTCGGTGTTCGACCTGCCGGTCAGCAAGTCCACGACCACCCACCACTTCCGGGTGCTGCGCGAGAGCGGGGTGATCCACCAGAGCTACCGGGGCACGGCGAAGATGAGCACCCTGCGCCGGGACGACCTGGAGCGGCTGTTCCCCGGCCTGCTGGACAGCGTGCTCACCGCGGCGGCCCGGCAGGAGGCCCGGCCCGGCGGCTGACCGGCCGGCCGGCGCGGGACCGCGCGGGACGCGGACGCCGGAGGACCCGGACGTCATCCCGCGCGGCGCGCCGCCGCCAGCAGCCCCTCCCAGTCGGGGATCTTCACCCTGTCGCGGTACAGGCGGCGTCCCAGCTCCTCCTCCGCCGCCTCGATGCCCAGCCAGCCGTGCCAGCCGACCGGTTCGCGGCCCGACGGCCGCAGCAGCTCCCGCAGCGCCTCCAGCGGGTCGGCGGCGGACACCTCCCGGCCGAGCAGGGCCCCGGCGTCCGCCAGCAGGGAGCGGACCGTCTCCTTCGCGCACGGCCGGTTGGTGCCGATCACCCCGGTCGGACCGCGCTTGATCCACCCCGCCACGTACTCGCCCGGCGAGGGCGCGCCGTCGCGCAGCACCCGCCCCGCGGCGTGCGGGACCGTCCCCGCCCGGTGGTCGAAGGGCAGCCCCGGCAGCGGCACGCCGCGGTAGCCCACCGAGCGCAGGACCAGCTCCGCCGGGATCTCCTCGTGGCGCCCGGTGCCCACCACACCGCCGCGGCCGTCGGGCGCCGTCCGCTCGAAACGCACCGCGCGCACGGCGCCCTCCGGCCCGCCGAGCACCGCCACGGGCCGCAGGAAGAACCGCAGCCGCACACGGCGCGCCCGGCCCAGCGGCGCCCGCCGCGCCCAGCCGTCCAGCACCGCCGCGTTCCGGCGGGCGACGGCGGGCAGGGCGCCGGGGTCCCCGTACGCCGGGTCCAGCGCCAGCTCGTCCCGGCGCACCACCACCTCCGCGTCCGGCAGGGTGTCCAGCTCGCGCAGCTCCTTGGTGGTGAACTTCGCCCGGCTGGGGCCGCGCCGCCCCACCACGTGCACCTCGGACACCGTGCCGGCGCCCAGCGCCTCCAGCGCGGCCTGCGGCACGTCGGTGCCCCGCAGCTCGTCCGCGCCGTGCGCCAGGAAGCGCGCCACGTCGACGGCGACGTTGCCCACCCCGATCACCACGGCCGACCGCACCCCCAGGGCGAAGCGGAGCGCGGCGGCGTCCGGGTGGGCGCTGTACCAGGAGACGAAGTCGGTGGCGGAGAAGCTGCCCGGCAGGTCCTCCCCCGGGATGCCGAGCCGGCGGTCGGCGGGCGCTCCGACGCAGTACACCACCGCGTGGTAGAGGCCGAGCAGCTCCCCGGTGCCCACGGACCCCCGCTCCCCGTCCCGCCCGACCGGGACGTTGCCCACGAAGCGCACCCGCGGATGCTCCAGCACCCGGCGCAGGGTGTCCTGCAGCGACTTGATCTTCCCGTGGTCCGGGGCGACGCCGTAGCGCACCAGGCCGTACGGGCACGGCAGCCGGTCCAGGACGTCGACCGCCGCCTGAGGCGGCCCCTGCCGCTCCACCAGGGCCTGCGCGGTGTAGATCCCGCTGGGGCCCGAACCGACCACCGCGACACGAAGCGGACCGGCCACGACACGGCTCCTTCCGTCGGGGTGCATCCGGATGTGTCCGGAGATGTCCAGCATCCCACCGGAGGGCGGCGAGCGGGAGCCGGCGCGCGTCCGCCGCCCCGCCGGGCCGCCCCGGGGCCGCGGCGGCGGTGCGCCTAGAGCATCGCGCGCATCCGGTTGATCTCGGCGGTCTGCTGGACGGCCACGTCGGCGGCCATCTCCTGGACCTGGACGTCCCGGCCCTCGGCGGCCACGTCCTCGGCCATCGTCACGGCGCCCCGGTGGTGGGCGATCATCAGCTTCAGGAACAGCCGGTCGAAGTCCTCGCCGCGGGCCGCGCGCAACTCCTCCAACTGCGCCTCGGTCGCCATGCCCGGCATCCGCGCGCCGCCGTGCCCGTCATGGCCGCCGTGACCCTCATGGGCGCCGTGGCCGTCCGCGCCCTCCTCGCCGCCGTTGCGCTTGAGCCAGTTCCGCATCGCCGTGATCTCCGGCCGCTGGGCCGCGGCGATCCGGTCCGCGAGCCGCTGCACCTTGCCGGAGCCGGCGTGCTCGTCGGCGAGGCCGGTCATCACCAGCGCCTGCCGGTGGTGCTCGATCATCATCGAGACGTACGCGAAGTCCGCCGCGTTGGGCTCGCCCCTGCTCCGGTCGCCCGCCTTCCCGGCCTCCTCGGCGGAGAGCGTCTCGGCGGCCTCGCCCGGCCCGCCGGGCGCGATCACGGAAGGGCCGCCGCCGGCGGGGGCCGCCTTCCCGGAGCCGTCGTCGCAGCCGGCCAGCCCGGTGAGCACGGCCAGCACGGTCAGCGCGGCCAGCGCGGACGGGATCGCGCGGACGGGGGGCCGGGATCTGTGACGGTCCGTCACTCTTCCTCCTGTGGCACGGGATACGCCGGTCGTCCCGATCCTGGCACGGACGTGTCCGGAACGGACACCGCCATCGGTAACGTGTTCGTTTTTCACTGTCGGGGGGAGTGCGCAACGGGTCATACTGCCCTGGTCCGTCCACCGTTCAACTCGGAACGGATGCAAGCGGATCCACAGGGAGGAAGCAGTGACGTCGTTGCCCAGACCCCGCGCACGGCGCAGACGCCTCGGCGCGGCAGCGGCCGTACTCGGTCTGCTGACCACGCTCTTCGCCGCCGGACCGGCGGCGGCCATCCCCGATCCCGGCGACTCGCCGGCGAAGTCGGGGAAGGCGTCGAAGCAGGACCGCGCGGAAACCGAGGCCGCCATCGGAAGCGGCGAGATACCCGGCGTGGACGAGGTCGTCCACAGCAGGAACATCTCCCACCTGACCAACCTGCCCAAGGGGGCGCTGAAGAGTCTCAACACGGACCTGGCCTTCCAGGGCCGCTACGCCTTCGCGGGCAACTACGACGGCTTCGTCATCTACGACATCAGCCGCCCGCAGTCCCCGAAGATCGTGAGCCAGGTCCTCTGCCCCGGCTCGCAGAACGACGTCTCCGTCTCCGGCGACCTGCTCTTCCTGTCCACCGACTCCTCGCGCAGCGACGACTCCTGCAACAGCACCGCGCAGTCGCCGGAGGTGAAGGAGTCCTGGGAGGGCATCAAGGTCTTCGACATCAGCGACAAGCGGAACCCGAAGTACGTCGCCGCCGTCGAGACCGCCTGTGGTTCGCACACCCACACGCTGGTGCCCGACCGCAAGGACGTCTACGTCTACGTCTCGTCCTACTTCCCGGACGAGTCCTTCCCCGACTGCCGGCCGCCGCACGACGGCATCTCCATCGTCAAGGTCCCGCGCAGGGCACCCGAGGAGGCGGCGGTCGTCGACTTCCCGGTGCTCTTCCCGGACGGCGGCAACCCGGGCCCGCCGCAGAACCCGGTCGCCATGGTGCCGACCACGGGCTGCCACGACATCACCGCCTTCCCCAAGCTGAGGATCGCCGCGGGCGCGTGCATGGGTGACGGCATCCTGATGGACATCTCCGACCCCGCCGCGCCCCGCGTGATCGACCGGGTCCAGGACAACGAGAACTTCGCGTTCTGGCACTCGGCGACCTTCAGCGAGGACGGCCGCAAGGTCGTCTTCACCGACGAGCTCGGCGGCGGTGGCGGCGCCACCTGCAACGCGGAGGTCGGCGACAAGCGCGGCGCCAACGGCATCTACCACATCACCGGCCGGGGCGACGACCGGAAGCTGGTGTTCAAGAGCTACTTCAAGATCCCCCGGCACCAGGCCGACACCGAGAACTGCGTGGCCCACAACGGCTCGCTGATCCCGGTCAAGGGCCGCGACATCATGGTCCAGGCGTGGTACCAGGGCGGTGTCTCCGTCTGGGAGTTCACCGACTCCACCAGGCCGAGGGAGATCGGCTACTTCGAGCGGGGGCCGCTCGCCGACAGCACGGCCATCGGCGGCTCGTGGTCGGCGTACTACTACAACGGCCACATCTACTCGAACGACATCCAGAAGGGCTTCGACGTCCTGAAGATCCGGGACCGGCGCACGGCCGGTGCCGAGCGCGTCCGGCTGTGGGAGCTCAACGCCCAGACCCAGCCCGACTACCGCTGACCGGTCGGCACCGAACCGTTCACTGCCGCCGGTCCGCCGGCGGCAGCAGTGAGATCCCGCCGGACGCCCCCTCCGGGGCGTCCGGCGGGAACCCCATCTCCCAGTCCAGTCCGTAGCGCGCGAACAGCTCGGCGCGCAGCCGTGTCATCGGCATCGGCGCCCCGGGCAGCAGGACGGCGAAGACGGCCCCCATGAGCAGCGCGCGCAGCAGGGGGTAGTCGGCGTCCGGGGCGCGCGACCCGTAGCGGACGATGGTGTCGCGCAGCAGCGCGGCCAGCCGCTGCTGCTCGTCGCACTGGACGAAGCCCTCCTGCTGCAGGATCCCGGCCATGTGCGTGCGCATGAGCGTCGGCCGGTCGCGGGCGAGCCCGAGGATGGCGTCGATCGCCCGGGCCAGCCGCTCCCGCCCGGCGTCCGGCCCCGCCGGCCGCGGCTCGCGTTCCAGCGCCTCGGCCAGGGTGAGGTGCATCAGCCGGTGGACGGCCGACTGCAGGAGCTGCCGCTTGCCGGGGAAGTAGTACGACACCAGCCCCCGCGCCGAGCCCGCCCGGTCCGCGATGTCCCCCAGCGTCGTCGCCTCGTAGCCGCGCTCGTCGACCAGGTCCACCGTCGCCTGCAGCAGCCGCTCCCGGGACCGTCGGCGCAATTCCTCGTTGACCGACGCGCTGCGAGGGGACATCCTGTAACTCCTGCGTTGACTGGCTGCAAGCCAATATACTCAGTGGTCTCCGGGTGCCGACCGGTGAACGGCCGGTGCCCGGCCGGCCGGTCTCGGGCGATGCGGGGGATCGTCCGAGACCGGCCCCTCTCCTGCGCACCGCCCGCGCCCCTTCTGTGCCCTTCTGTGCCCGGCGGGCGGCCTCCTCAGCCCACCCGCTCCAGCACCGGCCGCAGTCCGTCGGGCCGCCGGTCGCAGGGCAGGTGGTCGACCAGGTGCACGGCGCACCCCAGCGCGGCGGCACCCGCGTCCGCATGCCGGTCGTCGCCCACCATCAGGGCCTGCTCGGGGGCCACTCCCAGGGCATTGCAGGCCAGCTCGAAGATCTCCGGCTCCGGCTTCTGGACGCCGTGCTCGAAGGAGAGCACGTAGGCGTCCACACAGCGGTCCAGGCCGTGCGCCCGGAACACCGGCCGCAGGTCCCAGCCGATGTTGCTCACCACCGCGACCGGCACCCCCCGCTCCCGCAGCGCTCCCAGCACCTCGGCGGTGTCGGGGTAGGGCCGCCAGGCCTCGGGCCGCAGGTGCCGGTCGTAGAGCGCGTCGTACAGCTCCGGGCGGGGCAGCGGCACCCGGCGGGCCAGCGCGGTGTAGACGGCGCGGTGCCGCTCGGCGCTGCGGTCGCGCTCCCGCCACAGCTCCCGCAGCTCGGGGGGTACGGAGCGGGGGGAGGCGCCGCCCGGCAGCGCGCCGGCCTCCTCCAGCGCCGCCGCGCACCCGGCCAGCTCGTCCGCGGGCAGGGAGATCCCGGCCTCGTCCAGGACGGCGCGCAGCCACACCGCGGTCGGCTCGACGCGCAGCAGGGTTCCGGAGAAGTCGAAGAGCACGGCCTTGATCGTCATGGGGCCGATCCTTCCCGGTCGGCGTCCCGCCGGCCAAGGGGTCGGGCGGCGCGCCCGTGCCACAGCGCCGCCGCGGCCGCGGCCACGGCGGCGCCCAGCAGCCAGCCGGTGACCACGTCGGTGGGCCAGTGCACGCCCAGGTAGACCCGGGTGAAGCCCACCCCGGCGACGCTGACCGCGCCCGCCCACAGCACGGCCCGGCGCACGGCGCGGCGGGCCGCGCGCAGGTGCACCAGCCACAGCAGCAGACCGCAGGTGAGCGCCGCCGTCATGGCGTGGCCGGAGGGGAGCGCCGCGAACTCCGCCGAGTCCACGGGGTGTTCCCAGCGGGGGCGGTCGCGGTCGAGGAGCGCCTTGAGGCCCTGCTGGAGGAGGGTGCCGACGAGCGCGGTGCCCGCCACCCAGACCGCCAGCCGCGACTCGCCGCGCAGCAGCAGCCACAGGAACGCCACGGCCAGCAGCGCCCGCATGGTCCAGGTGTCCCAGACCCAGTCGGACAGCAGCCGGTTGAGCCGCGTCCAGCCCGGCTCGGCGAGCGCCGAGCGGTGCAGCTCGGTCGCGACGCGGGCGTCGAACGACAGCAGGGGGTCCCACCCCGCCACGACGAGCGCGGCGAGTACGGCGGACAGCGCGGTGCACACCAGAGCGGTGCGGTGGAGGGAAGGGGACGGCATGGTTCCGATCGTGACCCGTGGGCGGCCGCCCTAATCCTCCGGCGGACCGCATGCGTCCGCCCGCCGGGCTCCGGCGGGCGGCTTCCCCGGGAGCGGACCGGGTCCGGGGTCAGCCGCCCAGCGCCCGCAGCCCCGGCCCGAAGGTCACCGCGAGCGGGACCAGCGGCACCAGGACCGCCAGTGCGGTCAGCCGCAGCCGCCGGAGGACCGACAGCCGCGGCGGGGCCGTCAGCAGCCGGTCGACCCGCTGCGGGACCTGCGCGCGGTGCGGCGCGTACGAGGTGAAGACGCCGCGCTCCTCGTTCAGCCCGACCAGGGCCAGGGCCACCGCCAGGCGCCCGCAGCGCCGCGAGGCCACGTCGTCGGCCGCCAGCTCCACCAGCCGGTGCACCTGGTCGCGGAACGCGCGGAAGACCGGCACCTGCGGGAAGCCCGTCGCGAGCGCGGACGAGCAGTGCAGCAGCCAGTCGTGACGGGCCCGCAGGTGCCCCTGCTCATGGGCGAGGATCGCGTCGAGCTCCCGCCCCCCGAGCCGCCGCAGGGCGGCGGTGGTGACCACGAGCCGGGGCGTGCTCCCCGGCAGCCACCAGGCGTCCGGGCGATCGCCCTCCAGCACCACCAGCCGCTCCCGGGAACCGGCTTCCTCGCCCGGCAACACCGGCGCGCGGGCGAGGAGTTCGGAGCGCCGCCGCCGGCGCCGGGCGCGCGCGTCGCGGATCTCCCGGGTGAGCATCGCGGCGCTCCAGACGCCGCCGCAGGCGAGCAGCACCGCCACCACCGCGGGCCAGGACTCCCCGAACGCGCTCAGCCCGTACGCCTCGACGACCCGGCTCGGAGCGGGGGCGAAGACGTGTCCGCGCACGGCCTGCCAGGCCGCCGCCGCGGACAGGGCCATGGCGAGCACACAGCACAGCAGCACGGCGACCACCACGCACTGCCACACCCACAGCGCCAGCACCGGCTCCCGGTCCGGCCAGGAGACACGGGCCAGCACGCGCGGCGCCGTCGCCGCTACGAGTGCGCCCAGGACGAGCAGTGCGAGCGCGACCATCATGGACGACAGCCTATGAGCCGACGGCTGCCGTGCGTCCGGCCGGATGCCGGGAAGTGACGCACGCCTCACGGCTGCGCGCACCGCGCGGTCTCACAGGGTGAGCAGCATCGCGAACATCCCCATGCCCATCGACAGCCGGCAGGCCACCGCCACCCCCGGCAGCCGCAGCAGCCCGCCCCCGGCGCCGTCGCCACCGTGGCCGCCGCCGTGTCCGCCGCCCGTACCGGCGGCCGGCGCCGGGACCAGCCGGACGCCCGCGCACAGCACGTACCCCGCGAAGTAGGCCAGCAGCACCCCCGTCAGGCCCGCCACCACCGGCGGTGTGCCGGCCGCGTGGTGCCCGGCGTGGCCGCCGGAACCCGCCATGGCGAGGGCCATGTGGACCATGGCCAGGGCGCCGACGGCGTGGTGCAGGTGGTGCGCCGGGGCGTGCCGGGCCAGCACCAGCTCGCGCACCGCGGCGGCGCCGAAGACCACGGCGAAGACCGGCGGCGGCAGCGGCTCCACCGCCGAGGCGGGCAGGGCCATCGCGGCCATGCCGAACCCCATCAGCGCCTCGCCCGCGGCCGCCCGCCGCCGGTCGGGCGCACTGCCGCGCATCCGCGACAGGCAGTACGCGCCCGCGCTGCCGCACAGGGCCACCAGCAGCCAGCCGATCAGCTCCGGTCCGTGCACCGCGCGCCTCCCCCCGGCCGGTTCCGCGGGAAGGATGCCCGCTGCCGCCCTCGTGCACGGGAGCGCGCGGAGGCACCGGGAGGCACCCGGGAGCGCGGCCGGAGCACTCAAGGGGCGGGGTCGGCCCGGAGGGACGGGCGCCCTCAGATGCCGGGCCGGTGGCGCAGCGGATGGTCCTCGGGGACCTCGACGAGGACGATCCGCACCCCGTCCGGGTCACTGATCCACATCTCCACCAGCCCCCACGGCTCCCGCACCGGCTCCCGCAGCACCTCCACCCCGCGGGCGGCCAGCTCCTCGCGGGCCGCGGCGACGTCGGCGACCTGGAGCCACAGCCGCAGCCCGGGGGCCGGCGGCTCCTCGGACCGGCCGGAGACCTCCAGGAAGCCGCCGCCGAGGAAGTAGACGGTCCCGCGCTCCGGCCCGGTGCCGAACTCCCGGTAGACGGCCAGGCCCAGGGCCTGGCCGTAGAAGGCCCGCGAACGCTCGGGGTCGGTGGGACGCAGCAGTATCCGGCTGCTCAGCACGTGCACCATGCGCGGAGCCTAGGCCCTGTCCGGCCGCGGGGGCGACAGGGCGGAGCACGCGGGGGCCGGTTAGGCTCGGCGCCATGGACGCCCCGGACACCGTGAACACCGCCGACGCACCGGACGGCACCGTGGCCCCCGCGCACGCTTCCGCGCCCGGGCTGCGCTTCCGGACCGCCGGCGAGGAGGACATCCCCGCGCTGGTCGCCCTGGTGGAGTCGGCGTACCGGGGGGAGGCCAGCCGGGCGGGCTGGACCACCGAGGCGGACCTGCTGGACGGACAGCGCACGGACCACCGGGGCGTCGCCGAGGTGATCGGGGCGCCCGGCAGCCGGATGCTGGTGGCCGAGCGGGACGGGGAGCCGGTCGCCTGCTGCCAGTTGGAGCGCCGCGGGAGCGGGGCGGGGGAGACCGTCGCGTACTTCGGGATGTTCGCCGTCCGGCCGACCCTCCAGGGCTCGGGCCTGGGCAGGGCCGTGCTGGCGGAGGCCGAGCGGCTGGTGCGGGCCGAGTGGGGGGCCCGCGAGATGCACATGACCGTGATCACCGCCCGCGAGGACCTGATCGCCTGGTACGAGCGGCGCGGTTACGTCCGCACCGGCCGCAGGAGCCCCTTCCCGTACGGCGACGAGCGCTTCGGCATCCCCAAGCGTCCCGACCTGGAGTTCGAACTGCTGGTCAAGCCCCTTCCCTGACCGCCCGCCTGACGTCCGGCAGGTCGGTGACGACCCCGTCCAGCCCCAGTTCGCGGACGCGGGCCAGGTCCTGGTCGGTGTTGACCGTCCAGGAGATCACCTTGATGCCCGCCGCGTGGCAGCGCTCCACCACGTCCGCGTCCAGCCACCGCAGCTCGCAGGAGACCATTCCCGCGCCCAGTTCCGCGGCGCGCTCCGGGGCGGTGGGGGTGGTCCTGCCGGTGACCAGGGCGATGGGGATGTCCGGCAGCAGCTTGCGGGTCTCGCGCAGGGCGTCGTCGTGGAACGAGATCACGGTGACCCGCTCGTGCAGCCCGCGCCGCTCGATGACCTCGGCGAGCACCCGGGCCGCGGCGCGGTCCTTGATCTCGGCCTGGAGCGGGGCGGAGACGGCGTCCACGACCTCCTCGAAGACCGGGATCCTCTCACCCTGCCCCGCGTCCAGTTCGCGCAGCTCGGCGAGGGTCATCCCGGCCACGGGGCCGGAGCCGTCGGTGGTGCGGTCCACGTCCGCGTCGTGCATCACCACCAGCGCGCCGTCCCGGCTCAGGTGGAGGTCCAGCTCGATGACGTCCAGGCCCTCGCGCTCGGCCCGGACGAAGGACCGCAGGGTGTTCTCCGGCTCGACACCCATCACTCCGCGGTGTCCGACGGTGAGCAGTGGCACGGCTCGTTCTCGCTTTCCTGCGGCGCCGACGGCGGTACGGACGGCGGTGCGGACGGTACGTACGCGCCGCAAGGTTAGCCGTGCGTGACCGCCGCCGGGGCGGCGGGGTACCGGGCCCCTCATTTGTGGTGTCCCTGCGGTTTCAGATGCCGAAAACAGGAAAAACATCGGTACTGGCGATGAGGGGCCGAAGGATTTCCTCACTCTCGGCTTGATCAGGGAAGTCTCCGCAGCTACGGTGCTGGTACGAGAGTTTCTCCTGTGGAGGGGTAGCTATGACGGAAATCCTTTCGCCCGCGACGACGGTGGGTGGTGTTCTGACTGCCGGCGGTCCGCACGCCGACCGCGTCGTGGACCACCCGGCCTGGGCGGTGCTCAAGGAGGCCGTCGAGGCCATCCGCCCGGCCCAGTCCAAGGACGGCTCCATCGACTTCGAGGCCGAGGGCGCCCCCTCCCGGGCCGAGATCGAGCGACAGCTCGACCGGGTCGTGGCCGCCGTCGAGGAGCTCTCCCCGCTGCTGCCGCACGACGAGGCGTACCACCGCGCGCTGGTGACCGACCTGCGCTGCTGGGCCGAGGGCGGCTTCGGCGTCCCGGACTTCCTGGACTCCCTGATGGCCTTCCACCCCGCCCGGCAGCGCGTCGACGGGCTCCAGCACCTCGTCGTCTTCCCGATGTACACGCAGAACGGCAACCCCGACCGCAACCTGGAGGCCGTCGTCCTGCGCGTGGTCTGGCCGGACTGGCTGGCCGAGCTGGAGCGCACCCGCTACGACAACCCGCTCTTCCTCGGCATCACCTTCGAGGACTTCACCGGCGGCTACGACACCCACTCCGCCGTCCTCTTCCCCGAGACCATCGCCGTGCGCGAGGTGCCCGAGCGGTTCACCTGGGGCGGCATCTTCTGCGACCGCGAGGCCGCCCGCTTCCGCCGCGTGATCGACGCCGCCTGCGAGGTCACCAGGCTGGAACTGCCCGAGGACGCCCGCGGACTGCTCACCGACCAGCACCGCGCCCAGCAGACCTTCGTGCTGTGGGACATGATCCACGACCGCACCCACAGCCACGGCGACCTGCCCTTCGACCCGTTCATGATCAAGCAGCGCCAGCCGTTCTGGATGTACGGCATCGAGGAGCTCCGCTGCGACCTCACCGCCTTCCACGAGGCCGTGAAGCTGGAGGAGGACGGCTACCCGCAGGGCCGCGACGTGCAGTACGCGGTGCTGCTGGAGCGCCTGTTCCGCTTCCCCGTCACCGGTGAGCGCAACCGCAACTACGACGGGCTGGGCGGCCAGTTGCTGTTCGCCTACCTCCACAAGCACGACGCCCTGCGCTGGCGGGACAACAAGCTCAGCATCGACTGGCAGCGGGCCCGCGAGGTGACCGGGCGGCTGCGCGAGGAGATCGAGACCCTCTACCGGGAGGGCATCGACCGCCCCAAGCTGGTCCACTGGTTCAAGGCGTACGAGCTGGTGTCGGCGTACCTCGCCCCGCACCCCGGCTCCACCTGGGCCAAGGGCCCCGACGCCCTCGACCTCAGCCTCCCGCCGCGCAAGCTGGTGGACGAGGTGCTGCCGGACGAGTTCCCGCTGAGCATGTTCTACGAGGCCCTCGCCAAGAAGCTGCGGAACGTGATCGCATCGACCAAGGGCATCACCGCCGGGTCCGCCACCCCGGTCGCGGCGTGAGCGCCGCCATCACGGGAAACCCGGAACGGCCGGGACCGCAGGGAGCAGGAGGGGCTAGCACCATGACCACCACGTCCAACAACGGCAACGGAGGCCCCCTGGACGGCGCCGTCGTCGCCGTGGCCGGCGCGGCGGGCCCGGCCGGGCAGGCCGCGCTGCTGAGCCTGGCCGAGAGGGGGGCCACGGTCGTGGCCGCCGACTACGACGCCGAACGGCTGGCCGCCGCCGTGGACCGGGCCCGCTTCGCGCACGGCGGCGCCACCGTCACCGGCGACATCATCGACCTGCTCGACCTGGACGCCACCCACGAGTGGGCCACCCGCATCGAGAAGGAGTACGGGCGGGTCGACGGCCTGGTGCACCTGGTGGGAGGCTGGCGGGGCTCGGCCGCCTTCGCCGAGACCGACCTGTCCCACTGGGACCTGCTGGAGAAGCTGCTGGTGCGGACCGTCCAGCACACCTCCCTGGCCTTCGAGGGCGCGCTGCGCCGCAGCGGCAAGGGCCGCTACGTGCTGATCAGCGCCTCCGGCGCCACCAAGCCCACCGCGGGCAACGCCGCCTACGCCGCCGCCAAGGCCGCCGCCGAGGCGTGGACCCTGGCGCTGGCCGACTCCTTCCGCAAGGCGGGCAAGGGGGCGGACGCCGGGCTCCCGGCCGCGGCTGTCATCCTGGTGGTCAAGGCGCTGGTCAACGACGCGATGCGGGCCGAGCGCCCGAATGCCAAGTTCGCGGGCTTCACCGACGTCAAGGAGCTGGCCGAGGCCATCGCCGGGGTCTGGGACGAGCCCGCCGAGGAAGTGAACGGACACCGCCTGTGGCTGACCCCGCAACCGTAGAGGCAACCGGAGACCCCACCGCAGGGGCCCATCCACCCGCGGCGACCGACGCCCGGCGCCGCCACGACCCCGGGGTGCGCGGCTTCGCCAGCGACAACTACGCGGGCGCGCACCCGGAGGTCCTGGCGGCGCTCGCGCTCGCCAACGGCGGCCACCAGACCGCCTACGGCGACGACGAGTACACCGCCCACCTCCAGGAGGTCTTCCGCGCCCACCTCGGGCCCGGGGCGGAGGCCTTCCCGGTCTTCAACGGCACCGGCGCCAACGTCGTCGCCCTCCAGGCGCTCACCGACCGCTGGGGAGCGGTGATCTGCGCCGACAGCGCCCACATCAACGTGGACGAGTGCGGCGCGCCCGAGCGGGTCGGCGGGCTGAAGCTGCTCACCGTCCCCGCCGAGCACGGCAAGCTCACCCCCGAGCTGATCGAGCGCGAGGCCTACGGCTGGGACGACGAGCACCGGGCGATGCCGCAGGTGGTCTCCATCACCCAGAACACCGAGCTGGGCACCGTCTACACCCCCGAGGAGATCCGGGCGATCTGCGAGCACGCCCACGAGCGCGGCATGAAGGTCCACCTCGACGGCGCCCGCATCGCCAACGCCGCCGCCTCGCTGGGGGTGCCCCTGCGGGAGTTCACCACGGACGCGGGCGTGGACGTGCTGTCCTTCGGCGGCACCAAGAACGGCCTGCTGTTCGGCGAGGCCGTCGTGGTGCTCAACCCCGGCGCGGTGCGGGCCATGAAGCACCTGCGCAAGCTGTCGATGCAGCTCGCGTCCAAGATGCGGTTCGTCTCGGTGCAGTTCGAGGCGCTGCTCGCCGGCGACCTGTGGCTGCGCAGCGCCTCCCACGCCAACGCCATGGCGCGGCGGCTCGCCGAGGGGGTGCGCACCGTCGACGGGGTGGAGATCCTCCATCCCGTCCAGGCCAACGCCGTCTTCGCCCGGCTCCCGCGCGACGTCGGCGAGCGGCTGCGCAAGCGCTACCGCTTCTACTTCTGGGACGAGGCGGCCGGCGTCGTGCGCTGGATGTGCTCCTTCGACACCACCGAGGAGGACGTGGACGGCTTCCTCGCCGCGCTCCGGGAGGAGATGGCGCGGTAGCAGTCGCCGGACCGGGACCGGCGGGGACCGGCGGGCCGCGGCGGAAAGGACCGGGCGGTCCGCCCGTGCCCCGGCCGGCCGGGGCACGGAGCCGATCCGGCAGGTCCCGGAGCCGTCCGCTCATCTCGCCGCCGACGAGGCCGTCGGTCACCGCGGCGGCCTCGCGCGCTGCGCCGGGGCCGCCTTCGGCGTCGTGCGCGGCCCCCTCCCGCACTCCTCCGACAGCGGCGACCCCCGGTGGCCCGGCGTCTCCGGTGTGCTCGCCACCCGCAACGGCATACGGCCACGCCAAGGCGCACGCACCGGCCGCCCTGCCGCACCACGAGGGCGTCCCGGCCGCCCTGCGCCACCGGCGCCCGGGCGTCCTGCACGGCCCGGTCGCCGTCGAACCGCCCGGCCGGCCCCGGGTCCGCCAGGACCCGCGCGGCGGCAAGCCCGGTGTGGACGCGCGCTTCTCCCCCGACGGGCGACGGGAACGGCTCGCCCGCACACCGGACCCGGCGGCGGGGGAGTACGGCGTCCCGGTGCGCTACGCCGCCCCGCCCGCGCCCGTCC
Organism: Streptomyces sp.; assembly: GCF_035644915.1. GTDB lineage: Bacteria > Actinomycetota > Actinomycetes > Streptomycetales > Streptomycetaceae > Streptomyces. The sequence continues at coordinate 38,082 of NZ_DASQNP010000082.1, read as the reverse complement.
TCGACGCCCCGCGGCGGGCCGCCGACCGGTCGGAGCCGGAGCGGCCGCTGCCCACCGGGGTGCGGGCGTACGGCCGGACCGTCACCGCATGCCGGCCTCGGCCGGCGCCGGGGCGGTGCCGCCCAGGTGCGCGGGGATCCACCAGGTGTCGTCCGGCCCCTTGGGGCGCACCGGATACGCCCGCTGCGCCGCCTCCAGCAACTCCTGCACGCGCTCGCGCAGCCGCTCGGTGACGCTCGCCACCGGCTCGCCCGCGGCGGCCCGCAGCGGCTCGCCCACGCGGATGGTGATGGGGAAGTGGTTGCGGCCGAAGTCCCGCTTGCGGCCCTTGGTCCACAGCCGCTGGGTGCCCCACAGCGCGACGGGCAGCAGCGGGACCCCCGCCTCCTGCGCCAGCCGGGCCGCACCCGACTTGAACCTCTTCAGGGTGAAGGTCTCCGAGATCGTCGCCTCCGGGAAGACGCCGACGATCTCACCCGAGCGCAGCGCCTTCAGCGCGTGCCGGTAGGCGTGCTCGCCCTGCGAGCGGTCCACCGGGATGTGCTTCATCGCGCGCATCAGCGGCCCGGAGATCCGGTGCCGGAAGACCGACTCCTTCGCCATGAAGCGCACCAGCCGCCGGGCGGGCCGGGCGGCCAGCCCGGCGAAGACGAAGTCGAGGTAGCCGATGTGGTTACTGGCCAGCACCGCGCCCCCGCGCCGCGGCACGTGCTCGGTGCCGTCGATGTCGAAGCGCAGGTCGAGTGCCTTGAACAGGGCGTGGGCGGCGCCGATGACGGGGGGGTACACGAGTTCTGCCATACAGGAGGACCCTTCCTTCCGATGAGCTGCCTGGGGAGGGTTCTCCCACCGGTCTACCCGAACCTACGCTGGCGTAACTTCCTTGGCCAGTACCGGGGACAGGAGATCCTCGTCACGTCGCGGCCGGACCGCCGCCCCGCCGGGGAAGGCCGCCGTGAGCACCCGGGCGCCGCCATCCCCGGCCGCCGCGCACCTCGGCCCCCGTACGCCGGGGTCCGCGACGTCCGCCGCCCAGGCATTCCGTACCGTGCCGGGGGAGGGCGGCCGGACGCGGGAATCGCCGGGGCGGCCGGGAGCGCTGTGGGAAGACGTTGTGGAAAGACGGTGCCGGCCGCCGCCGCGCAGGCGCCGGCCGGCACCCCCGGGTGCTGCGAGAACGGCGGGACGGAAGGACGACGGTGCGGGAACGGGACGTGCGGGAGCGGCTGACCGCCGAGGCGATCGGCGTGGGGGAACTGGGCGAGCGGGCCACGCTGGTGCAGTTCTCCAGCGCCTTCTGCCAGCCCTGCCGGGCCACCCGGCGCGTCCTGGCGGAGGTCTCCGGCATGGTCGAGGGCGTCGTCCACGTGGAGATCGACGCCGAGTCCCGGCTGGACCTGGTGCGGGCCCTGGGCATCGTGCGCACCCCCACCACCCTGGTGCTGGACGCGCGGGGCCGGATCGTACGGCGGGCGAGCGGCATGCCGCGCAAGGCCGACGTCATCGCCGCGCTCGGCGAGGCCGTGTGAGCCCCGGGAGTGCGGGCCGTGCCGGGACGCGCGTGACCCTGGTCCCATCTGCCCGGCCGAGCTTGACGGAGATCGCCGCATGTCGCCAGCCTGACACCGTGTGGTCAGGGGATCTCAGATGAGCGCGACGGGCACGCGGCGGGCACCGGACGTCACGGACGCCGGGCCGGCGCTGCTGCGCGCGGCCTTCCGGCGGCATGCCGCCGGGGTCGCCGTGATCACGGCCCACGGCCGCGGACGGCCCGCGGGCTTCACCGCGACCTCCCTGGCCTCCGTCGCCGCCGAGCCGCCGCTGCTCTCCTTCAACGTCGGCACCGCCTCCTCCACCTGGCCGGTGATCGCCGAGGCGGAGCACGTGGGGGTGCACGTCCTGGGCGAGCACCAGCGGGAGCTGGCCGCCGTCTTCGCCCGCCCCGGGGCCGACCGCTTCGCCCCGCCCACCCGCTGGCGCCGCGGCCCGCACGGGGTGCCGGTGCTGGAGGACGTGCCGGCCTGGCTGGTGTGCGAGGTCGTCGCCCGCGTCCCCGCCGGCGACCACCGGCTGGTCCTCGCCGAGGCGGTGGCCGGGGACGCCTCGGGGACCGGCCGCCCGCTGCTGTACCACGCGGGGCGCTTCAACGTCCTGAGCGAGGGCGCGGTGCCTCCCTGAGCCGTTGGCAACGTCACAGTTCACCGCCCTTGAAGACGGGGAACGGGGCGGTTGTACTGACGAGTAATATCCTGGCCGGAGAGCCGGCCCCACCGGACCGGAATCCGCCCGATCAGGCGCCTATGCTGCCTGTGAGACAAGGCAGCCAGTAATGACGACGCAAGTAGGAGAGCCGGCGTGAGCTTGAGGATCGTTGTCTGTGTGAAGTACGTGCCCGACGCCACCGGCGACCGGCACTTCGCCGACGACCTGACCGTCGACCGCGACGACGTGGACGGTCTGCTGTCGGAGCTCGACGAGTACGCCGTCGAGCAGGCGCTCCAGATCGCCGAGAACGCCGACGACGCGGAGGTCACCGTCCTGACCGTCGGCCCCGAGGACGCCCGCGACGCCCTGCGCAAGGCGCTGTCGATGGGCGCCGACAAGGCCGTGCACGTCGAGGACGACGACCTGCACGGCACCGACGTCATCGGCACCTCCCTGGTGCTGGCCAAGGCCATCGAGAAGACCGGCTACGACCTGGTCGTCTGCGGCATGGCCTCCACCGACGGCACCATGGGCGTGCTGCCGGCACTGCTGGCCGAGCGCCTGGGCGTGCCGCAGGTGACGCTGCTGTCCGAGGTCTCCGTGGCCGACGGCAAGGTCACCGGCCGCCGGGACGGCGACGCCGCGACCGAGCAGCTCGAGGCCTCGCTCCCCGCCGTGGTCTCCGTGACCGACCAGTCCGGTGAGGCGCGCTACCCCTCCTTCAAGGGCATCATGGCCGCCAAGAAGAAGCCGGTGGAGACCCTGGACCTGGACGACCTGGACATCGACGCGGACGAGGTCGGCCTGGAGGGCTCCTGGACCGCGGTCGACGAGGCCGCGGAGCGCCCGGCCCGCACCGCGGGCACGATCGTCAAGGACGAGGGCGAGGGCGGCAAGCAGCTCGCCGAGTTCCTCGCGGGCCAGAAGTTCATCTGAGCGGCCGGCCCGCCGCACCCCTCCTCACCCGCCCGCGCAATCCTCGCAGGAGAACAACCCCATGGCTGAAGTCCTTGTCTACGTCGACCACGTGGACGGCGCCGTCCGCAAGCCCACCCTCGAACTGCTGACCCTGGCCCGCCGCATCGGCGACCCGGTCGCCGTGCACCTGGGCCCCGGCGCCGACACCGCCGCCCCCGTGCTGGCCGAGCACGGCGCGGTGAAGGTGCTCGCCGCCGACGCGCCCGAGTTCGCCGACTACCTCGTCGTACCGAAGGTGGACGCGCTCCAGGCCGCCTACGAGGCGGTGTCCCCGGCCGCCGTCCTGATCCCCTCCTCCGCGGAGGGCAAGGAGATCGCGGCCCGCCTCGCGCTCCGCACCGGCTCGGGCATCATCACCGACGCCGTGGACCTGGAGGCCGGTGACGAGGGCCCGGTGGCGACCCAGTCGGTCTTCGCCGCCTCCTACACCACCAAGTCCCGCGTCACCAAGGGCACCCCGGTCATCACCGTCAAGCCCAACTCCGCCGCCCCGGAGGCCGCCCCGGCCGCGGGCACGGTCGAGCAGCTCTCGGTGACCTTCGGCGAGAAGTCCACCGGCACCAAGGTCGTCTCCCGCACCCCGCGCGAGTCGACCGGCCGCCCGGAGCTGACCGAGGCCGCGATCGTGGTCTCCGGCGGCCGCGGCGTCAACGGCGCCGAGAACTTCTCCCTCATCGAGGACCTGGCCGACTCGCTCGGCGCGGCCGTCGGCGCCTCGCGCGCCGCGGTGGACGCGGGCTGGTACCCGCACACCCACCAGGTCGGCCAGACCGGCAAGACCGTCTCGCCGCAGCTCTACGTCGCGGTGGGCATCTCCGGTGCCATCCAGCACCGGGCCGGCATGCAGACCTCGAAGACCATCGTGGCCGTCAACAAGGACCCCGAGGCCCCGATCTTCGACCTGGTCGACTACGGCGTCGTCGGCGACCTGTTCCAGGTCGTCCCGCAGCTCACCGAGGAGGTCAAGGCCCGCAAGGGCTGACCCGGACGCCCGCCGGAGGGCACGGCGAACGGACCGGGGCCGCGCGGTCGCACACGACCGCGCGGCCCCGGTCGCGTACGCGCCCCCTCCAGGCTTCCGGCCGGCCTCAGGCCACCGGGCGCACGCGGCCGCCGGCCGCCCGGCGCAGCGCGGCCGCCAGCCGGTCGCGGGCCTCGGTCTGGGCGGCGATGCGCCGGTCGAGGACCGCCAGCCGCTCCCGGGCGATCTCCAGCCCCCGCTCGGAGGGCGGCGCCGTGGCCACGTCCCCGTCCAGGCACGGCGCGAACGCCCGCACGTCCTCCAGGGTGAGTCCGGCGTCCAGCAGGTGGCGGATGTTGCGGACGCGCACCACCGCCCGCTCGTCGTAGACCCGGTAGCCGTTGGGGGCCCGCCCGGAGGGGAGCAGGCCCGCCTGCTCGTAGTGCCGCAGCGCGCGGGGCGTCGTCCCCGTCGCCTTCGCCAGCTCGCCGATCCGCATCCGCACCACCTCCCCGACCACACCTATCACGGCCGGTACGACCGGCATGACCGGTACGGCCGCCGGGGCCGTCATGCCACCACCGCCCCGCCGTCGACGGAGAGCACCGCCCCGGTGACGAAGGACGCCTCCGGGGCCGCGAGCCGGGTGATCGCCCAGGCCACCTCCTCCGGGCGGCCGATCCGCCCCAGCGGGGTGTGCGCGAGCTGCCACTCCCGCACCTCGGCCTGCTGCTCCGGCGTCAGCCCACGGTGCTCGCCGATCGGGGTGTCGACCGCGCCCGGCGCCACCGCGACGACCCGGACGCCGCGGGGCGCCAGCTCGACGGCCCAGCTACGGGTCAGCAGCTCCAGCGCGGCCTTGGTCGCCGCGTAGAGCGCGTTGCCCGGCCAGCCGCGCTGCCCCACCGCCGTGCTGATGTTGACGATCACGCCGCCGGAGGTCTCCAGGGCGGGCAGCGCGGCCTGGGCCAGCAGGACCGGCGCGACCAGATTGGTGGCGAGCAGGGGTTCGATCTCCTCCGGCGTGTGGGTGCCGAGGGGGCCGCCGCGCACGATGGCGGCGTTGTTGACCAGGACGTCCAGCCGTCCGTGCGCCTCCACCGCCGCACGGACGACGCGTTCCGGTCCGTCCCCGGCGGTGATGTCGGCGGCCAGCGGGGTGATGCCGGGGTGGCCGGCCGCCGTCTCCTCCAGCGGTGCGGGGCGCCGCCCCACCGCGACCACGTGCGCGCCCCCGGCCGCGAAGGCGCGGGCGGTGGCCCGGCCGATGCCGGTCCCGGCCCCGGTGACGACGACGGTCCTGCCGTGCCGTGTGCTCCGCCGTGCGGTGCTGTCGTCGGTGCTGTTGTCGTCCATGGCGACAGCGTCCAACCCTGCCGCCTGCGGCAGGGTCAAGCGGCGGTCGGCAGACGGGCGGCTGGACGGGCCGGCGGCCGGGCGGGCCGCCCGGTGCGCCCCTGGCGTCCGGCGCCTCCGGCCGCGGTCAGGAGTGCGGCGGGATCTCCCCCGAGCCGCGCCGGATCAGCCGGGTGGGCAGCTCCACGCGCCGCGGCGCGTCGTCGGCGCCCTCCAGCCGCCTGAAGAGCAGTTCGGCCGCCTTGCGGCCCAGCAGCGCGGGCTCCTGGGCTATGACGGTGACCGGCGGGGTCAGCAGGTCGGCCAGTTCGAAGTCGTCGAACCCCACCAGCGCGACCCGCTGCGGCCGCCCGGCCAGCACCCGCACCACGGTGACGGTCACCCGGTTGTTGCCGGTCAGGAGCGCGGTGACCGGCCCCGCCGGCCCGCTCCCCGCCAGCATGCGCTCGGCGTCGGCCCGTACCCGCCCGGGGTCGGTCGGGCCGAGCGCGATCCAGGACTCGTCCACCGGCAGTCCGGCCTCGGCCATCGCGGCGCGGTAGCCGCGCAGGCGCTCGGCGGCGGTGTGGATGCGCGGCAGGTCGCCGATGAAGCCGATCCGCCGGTGGCCGTGGGCGATGAGGTGGGCGACGCCCTCGCGCGCGCCCTCGAAGCTCTGGGAGAGCACCGCGTCGGCCTCGATGCGCGCGGCGGGACGGTCCACGAAGACGGTGGCGACGCCGGCGGCGATCTCCGGCTCCAGGTAGCGGTGGTCGTCGCCGGCCGGGATGATGACCAGGCCGTCCACGCGCCGGGCGCACAGGGCGAGCACCAGCTCCCGTTCCCGCTCGCGGTCCTCGGCGCTGGACCCGTTGATCAGCAGCGCGCCGTGCGCCCGGGCGACCTCCTCGACGGCGCGGCTGAGCGGGGCGTAGAAGGGGTCGGCGAGGTCCTCCAGGACCAGCCCGATGCTGGAGGTGCGGCCCTTGCGCAGGATGCGGGCGCTGTCGTTGCGGCGGAAGCCCAGCGCGGTGATGGCCTCCCGCACCCGGCGCTCGGTGTCGGGCGTGACACCGGGTTCGCCGTTGACCACCCGGGAGACGGTCTTGAGGCCGACCCCGGCACGGGCGGCCACGTCCTTCATCGTGGGGCGCAGCCCGTAGCGGCGCTGGGTGGGGCGGGCGGGGCGGGCGGTGTCGGCCACTGCGGTCCTGTCCTGTCGTCGGCGGTGACACGGTCACGCGTCGCCGATGCTGCGGGCGACCCGGATGACGCAGAAGCATAGGGCCTGGCGAAGGGAGTGGACAACGTTGTCAAGCATGGGTGAGACTTGCCGCTCATGGACCAGGATCTTCTCGCCGCCCTCGACATCGGCGGCACCAAAATCGCGGGTGCGCTGGTGGCCGACGACGGCAGGCTGCTGCTGCGGACCCAACGGCCGACCCCGTCCCGGGAGCCGGGCGAGCGCGTGATGCGCGCGGTCACCGAGGTGCTCGACGAGCTGCGGGCGGCCGCCGAGTGGCCGCGCGTCGCGGCCGTGGGGATCGGCAGCGCCGGGCCGGTGGACGCCCAGCGGGGCACGGTGAGCCCGGTCAACATCCCCGGCTGGCGTGACTACCCGCTGGTGGACGGGGTGCGTGAGACGGTCGGGGAGCTGCCGGTGAACCTGGTCGGCGACGGCGTCGCGATCACCGCCGCCGAGCACTGGCAGGGCGCGGCCCGCGGCCGGGACAACGCCCTGTGCATGGTCGTCTCCACCGGAGTGGGCGGCGGACTGGTCCTGGGGGGCCGGCTGCACCCCGGGCCGACCGGCAACGCCGGGCACATCGGCCACATCAGCGTGGACCTCGACGGCGAGCCGTGCCCCTGCGGGGCGCGCGGCTGCGTGGAGGTCATCGCCAGCGGTCCCAACATCGCCCGCCGGGCCCTGGAGAACGGCTGGCGGCCCGGGCCGGACGGCGACGCCAGCGCCGCCGCGGTCGCCGCCGCCGCACGGGCGGGCGACCCGGTGGCCACGGCCTCCTTCGAGCGTGCCGCGCGGGCGCTGGCGGCCGGGATCGCCGCGACCGCGACCCTGGTCGAGGTCGAGATCGCGGTGATCGGCGGGGGAGTGGCCCAGGCGGGCGAGGTGCTGTTCGCGCCGCTGCGCCGCATGCTGGAGGAGTACGCCACGCTCTCCTTCGTCCGGGGACTGGAGGTCGTCCCGGCCGGTACGGGCACGGACGCGGGTCTCGTGGGGGCCGCGGCGGCCTGCCGGGAGGCGCTGGGCCGCCCTCTGTGACGGTGTGCGACACCAGGGACGGGCGCGCGTTTCCGGGGCGGGGTGGAGCGGGCAAGTGAACCGGGGGCGACGGAGGAGGGGGAACCGTGATCGTCTGGCTGAACGGCGCCTTGGGTGCGGGCAAGACCGCTGTGGCCCGCGAACTGGTCGAGTTGCTTCCGAAGAGCACCTTCTTCGATCCCGGACTGGTCGCCCACGGACTGCGCATGATCCTGCCGCGGGAGCGGCTGGCCGATGTGCCGTGCTACCAGGACCTGCCCGCCTGGCGGCGGCTGGTGGTGGAGACGGCCGCCGCCCTCCACGGCGAGGTGGGCGGCACCCTGGTGGCGCCCGTGACGCTGCTGCGGCAGGAGTACCGCGACGAGATCTTCGGCGGACTGGCCGCCCGCCGCATCCCCGTGCGCCATGTGCTCCTCGACGCTGACGAAACGATCCTCCGCGCACGGATCGCCCGGCGCGGGGAGAGGTCGGAAGACGACGGGGCGGACGCGGCGGCGCGCGCCGGATGCCTGGAGCACCTCCCCGAGTACCGGCGGGCGCTGCCCTGGCTCCGGGCCGACGCCCACACCGTCGACACCTCCTCCCTCACCCCCCGGCAGACCGCCGAACGGGTGGCGGAGGCGATACGCGCCGGGGCCGGAGCGTGCGACATCGTGCAGACCCCGGAACCGACCGCGGAGACCGTGGCGGCCGGGGTCCTGCTGTTCGACGAGGAGGACCGGGTGCTGCTGGTCGACCCGACCTACAAGCCCGGCTGGGAGTTCCCCGGGGGCGTCGTCGAACCCGGCGAGCCGCCCGCCCGCGCCGGGGTGCGCGAGGTGGCGGAGGAACTGGGCCTGCGGCTGGACACCGGGCTCCGGCTGCTCGTCATCGACTGGGAGCCGCCCAGCCCGCCCGGCTACGGCGGCCTGCGGCTCCTGTTCGACGGGGGCCTGCTGACCACCGCCGCCGCCCGCGACCTGCTGCTGCCCGGCGCGGAACTGCGCGGCTGGCGCTTCGTCACCGAGGACGAGGCGGCCGGACTGCTGCCCCCGGTGCGGATGGACCGGCTGCGCTGGGCGCTGCGGGCCCGGGAACGGGGCACCACGCTCAACCTGGAGGCGGGCACACCGGTCGGCGCATGACGCCTGCATGACACCCGCGGGACACCCGCGCGGCGCCGTCCGCCGGGTGGTGCACCGGCCCCGGTGCACCACCCCGTGGGACGGCGGGCCCTCCGGCCTCAGCCGCGCCCGGCGGCCTCGGCGTACCCGCGCAGGAACAGCGCCTCGGCGGTCGCCAGCCGTCGCAGCTCATCGGGCGAGACGCTCTCGTTGACGGCGTGGATCTGCGCCTCCGGCTCGCTCAGGCCGATCAGCAGGATCTCCGCCTCGGGGTAGAGCGCGGCCAGGGTGTTGCACAGCGGGATCGAGCCGCCCTCCCCGGCTATCTCCATCTCGGCGCCGTCGTACGCCTCGCGCAGCGCCTCGGCCATCACGGTGTACGCCGGGCTGGTGGTGTCCGCGCGGAACGGCTGGCCCTGGCCCACCTGCTCCACGCGCACCCGGGCGCCCCAGGGGACGTGGGACTCCAGGTGGGCGGTGAGCAGCTTGGTGGCCTCGGCGGCGTCCGTGCCCGGCGGGACCCGCAGGCTGACCAGCGCCCGCGCGCTGGCCTGCACCGACGGGGTGGCGCCGACGACCGGCGGGCAGTCGATGCCGAGCACGGTGACGGCCGGACGGGCCCAGATCCGGTCGGCGACGGTGCCGGAGCCGATCAGCTCCACCCCGTGGAGCACCTTGGCGTCCGTCCGGAAGTCCTCCTCGGAGTACTGCAGCCCCTCCCAGGAGGCGTCCGCCGGCAGCCCGTCGACGGCCGTCGAGCCGTCCTCGGCGCGCAGCGAGTCCAGGGTGCGGATCAGCGCGGCGAGCGCGTCCGGGGCGGCACCGCCGAACTGCCCGGAGTGCAGATTGCCCTCCAGGGTGTCCACCTGCACCGTCACCATGGTCATCCCGCGCAGCGTCGCGGTGACGGTCGGGCGCCCGAGGCGGAAGTTGCCGGTGTCCCCGATGACGATGGTGTCGGCGGCCAGCAGCTCCGGGTGCTCCTCGGCGTAGCGCTCCAGACCTCCCGTGCCCTGCTCCTCCGACCCCTCGACGATCATCTTGACGCCGACCGGCACCCCGCCGTGGGCCTTGAGCGCGCGCAGTGCGAGCAGGTGCATGATGAAGCCGCCCTTGCAGTCGGCGGCGCCGCGCCCGTACCACCGCCCGTCGCGCTCGGTCAGCGTGAACGGCGGGGACAGCCAGGCCGCCTCGTCCAGCGGCGGCTGCACGTCGTAGTGGGCGTAGAGCAGCACGGTCGGCGCGCCGGCCGGGCCGGGCAGGAAGCCGTACACCGACTGGCTGCCGTCGGGGGTGTCCAGCAGTGCCACGTCCTGGAAGCCCTCGGCCCGCAGCGCGTCCGCCACCCACCGGGCCGCCGCCTCGCACTCGGCCGGCGGGAACTGCGCGGGGTCGGCCACCGACTTGAAGGCCACCAGCTCGGCGAGCTCGGTGCGGGCCTGGGGCATCAGCGAGGCGACGGTGGCTGCCAGTGCTTGCGCCATGGGAACGCTCCTTCGCGGTACTGCGTTGTGCGCCTGGGAACGGGGTCACCGGACGGACAGGCGGACACGTGCGGATACGTGGTGCCGATACTCCCACAGAGAATCCGGGCGCCCGCGGGTCCTAGGATGCGGCGGTAACCGGAAGCGGCAGAGCGGGAGCGGTAGCACACGTGGACAGCGAGAACGCCGAGGGTACGGGCCGGCAGAACCCGGTGTGGGACGTCGTGGTGGTCGGTGCGGGGCCGGCCGGGGCCTCCGCGGCGTACGCCGCGGCCGTCGCCGGACGCCGGGTCCTGCTGCTGGAGAAGGCCGAACTGCCCCGGTACAAGACCTGCGGCGGCGGCATCATCGGCCCGTCCCGGGACGCCCTGCCGCCCGGCTTCGAACTCCCGCTGCGCGACCGGGTGTACGCGGTGACCTTCTCGCTGAACGGCAGGTTCGCCCGTACCCGCCGCTCCCGGACCATGCTGTTCGGGCTGGTCAACCGGCCCGAGTTCGACCAGGCCCTGGTGGAGTCCGCCCGGAAGGCGGGGGCGGAGCTGTGGACGGGCGTCACCGTCACCCGCGTCGAGCAGCACGGCCCGTCCGTCCCGGACCGGCGCACCGTCGCCGTGGTGCTGGCCGACGGCCGGATCGTGCTGGCCCGTGCCGTGGTCGGGGCCGACGGCAGCGCCAGCCGGATAGGAGCCCATGTCGGGGTGAAGGTCGATCAGGTCGACCTGGGGCTGGAGGCCGAGATCCCGGTGCCGCCGTCGGTGGCCGAGGACTGGGCGGGCCGGGTCCTCGTCGACTGGGGGCCGCTGCCCGGCAGTTACGGCTGGGTGTTCCCCAAGGGCGACACGCTCACGGTCGGGGTGATCTCCGCCCGCGGCGAGGGCGCCGCCACCAAGCGCTACCTGGAGGACTTCATCGCCCGCCTCGGGCTGGCCGGTTTCGAGCCCGCGATCTCCTCCGGGCACCTCACCCGCTGCCGTTCGGCGGACTCCCCGCTCTCCCGGGGCCGGGTCCTGGTCTGCGGCGACGCCGCCGGGCTGCTGGAGCCCTGGACGCGCGAGGGCATCTCCTTCGCCCTGCGCTCCGGGCGCCTGGCGGGGGAGTGGGCGGTGCGGATCGCCGAGGCGCACGACGCGGTGGACGCCCGTCGCCAGGCCCTCAACTACGCCTTCGCCGTCAAGTCGGGCCTGGGCGTGGAGATGGGGGTGGGCAGCCGGATGCACGCGGTCTTCGCCCACCGTCCGGGGCTGCTGCACGCGGCGCTCACCGGCTTCCGCCCCGCCTGGAACGCCTTCGCGAAGATCACGCGGGGGACGACCAGCCTCGGCGAGCTCGTCCGCACCCACCCCCTGGCCCGGCGGGCCCTGGAGGCGATGGACCGCTGAACGGCGGCCCGGTACGGGGACGGGCCCGGCGGGCGGCCCCGCCCGCCGCTCACCCCTCCGGGTCGATCCGGAAGACGGGGTGCCGGCCGGCCACGGCCAGCAGCTCCTCGTCGGTGGACCTCTTGTCGACCCCTTCGAAGAACATCCCCGTCTCCCACTGCCACTTCTCCAGATAGGCCCGCAGCACCGGCGGCTTCTCGCCGTCCGGCAGCTCCACGGCCGTGAACCGCTCCACGCGCTTGCCGATCCGCAGCTCGCCGGAGCCGGCCGCCCGCAGGTTGCGCACCCACTGCGTGTGACCGCGCGGCGCGACGAGGTAGCGCGCGCCCCGGAGCGCCAGCGGGTTGACCGGGGTGGTGCGCCACTGGCCGCTCGTACGCCCCCGCACCGCCAGCATCCGGGCCCCGGCGGGGCTGATGCCCCGGCCGAGCAGCCAGCCCATCACCCGGTTGTTGACGAGCCGGGTGAGTGCCCCGGCCTCCTTGTAGTGGGGCCGTTCGCCCGTGGGTCCGCTCATGTCGTCCGCCTCCTGCCGATCCCGAGGGCGAGAGCACTGCTCTCGCATGAGATCAGTGTTGCACGGTCGTCCTCGCCGGGCAAGAGCAGTGCTCTCGTATCGTTCTGCTGCTCCGGAAATGGCACACTGGTCCCATGAGTGCGATCCGAGGGGTCAGGGAACGGGCCCGCGCCGAGATCACCGCGGCCATCAAGGACGAGGCGCGCAGACAGCTCGCCGAGGAGGGCGCCGCCAGACTCTCCCTGCGCGCGGTCGCCCGCGAGCTGGGCATGGTCTCCTCCGCGCTCTACCGCTACTTCCCCAGCCGCGACGACCTGCTGACCGCCCTGATCGTCGACGCCTACGACGCCATCGGCGCCGCCGCCGAGCGCGCCCTGGCCGCGGCGGACCGGGACGGGCCCGTCGCCCGCTGGCGCGCCGTCTGCCGGGCCGCGCGCCAGTGGGCCCTGGCCCACCCGCACGAGTACGCGCTGATCTACGGCTCGCCCGTCCCCGGCTACTCCGCCCCCCGGACCACCGTCGCCCCCGCCTCACGCGTCGGCCTGGCCCTGATCACCGTCGTGCGCGACGCCCGTGCGGCGGGCGTCCTGCGCGAGTCCGCCGCCGGCGCGGCCGTGTCCCCGGCCGTGGCCGAGGACGCCGACCGCCTGATGGAACAGCTCGGCCTCGACCTGCCCGCCCCGGTGACGACGGCGCTCGTCGCGGCCTGGGCCGAGCTGTTCGGCCTGATCGGCTTCGAGGTCTTCGGCCAGTTCAACCGGCTGGTCGAGGCCCGTGAGGAGTTCTTCGACCACGCCGTCATCCGCCTGGCCGAAGCCGTCGGACTGACGGACTGACGGACTGACGGACGAAAGCGGGGCCCGCGGCGCCCCCGGACGGCCGGCTGCCCGCCGGGACGCCCGGCCGTCACGAGCCCCCGGCCCGCCGTCAGCGGGACGGGGAGCCGGGCGGCACCGCGGGCCCGTCATCATGACAGCGTCACGGCGGCGTCACGACGCCAGCGCCGACTCCGGCAGCAGCGAGGGGTCCTGACGCAGGATCCGCTCGTACAGGTCCCGCAGCGCCGGGCCGGGGTCCGAGCCCATCTCCTCCGCGAGCCGCCGCCGCGCCTCCTCGTACGCCAGCAGCGCCTCGGAGGGCCGCCCGCTGCGGTACAGGGCCAGCATCAGCAGTCCCACCAGCCGCTCCCGCAGGGGGTGTTCCGCCACCTGCCGCGCCAGCTCGTGGACGCACTCGTGGTAGCGGCCCAGTTCCAGATCGCCCTCCAGCCGCGTCTCCAGCACCATCAGCCGCTTCTCCGCCCAGCGGCGCCGCTCCCCGGCCAGGTACGGGCCGGTGAGCCCTTCGGCGAACTCGCCGCGCCACAGCTCCTCCGCCTCCCGGGCCAGTGCCCCGGCCCGGCGCAGATCGCCCGACTCGCGCGCGGCCAGCGCCGCGCGCAGCAGCGTCCGGCGCTCCGCCAGGTCGTCGATCGTCGCGTTCTCCAGGCGGTAGCCGCTGCCGGTCCACACCAGCTCCGGCGCCGAGCAGCCCCCGCCCACCGACGCGAAGGCCCGGCGCAGGCCGGAGACGTACTTCTGCGCCAGATTCCGCACGTGCGACGGCGGTTCGCCGCCCCAGACCGCGCTCACCAGCGCGTCGTACGACATCGGCCGCCCCTCCTGGAGCAGCAGGACGGCAAGCACCGCCCGCTGCCGGGGCGGTCCCAGCGGCACTTCGGTCCCGTTGTGCAAGGCGCGCAGCGGACCGAGTAGTTCGAATCGCAGACCCTCAGCCATGTGCCCTCCCTCGCTGCCCTATGAGCCTACGTCCTGAACGGCGTTCCAGTGGATCTTCCAGCGGAAGGCCGCGGTCCGCGTGAGCGTGGCCGCGCCGGCACCGCGTACGGAAGGAGCACGCGCCGATGGCACGGGGGCGTGCGCCGGGCGCACGGGGCAGCGGGGAGGACGGGGCCGCCCGGGCCTGGGGAAGCCCGGGGAGGGACGTACTCCACTGGTAGTACGTGCGGGCACCGCGCGGGGCGGACGCCCGGTGCGCCCTCCCCGGTCTAGCGTTGTCCGCATGAGCGACAGGACCACCGCCGCGTGCGGCAGCGGCCCGCCCCGGCGGCGTGCGGCGGGCCCGTACGCCCCGGGGCGGCTGCCGTGGGCCTCCTCGCTCGCGCTGGCCGCCGTCCAGCTCGTCGGCTCGCACTTCGCCGCCCACGGGCAGGCGGGGACGCGGGTCCCGCTCGACCCGTTCGCCCTGCTGCTGCTCGTGGCGGGCCCCGCCCTGCTGGTGGCGCGCCACCGCCGGCCGAGGCTCGCCGCGTTCGGCACCGCGGCCGTCGCGCTGGTCTACCTGGGCGCCGGATACCCCTACGGGCCGGTCTTCCTCAGCGTCGTCGCCGGCTGCTTCGCCGCCGTCGTCACCGGCCACCGGCACGCGGCGCAGGCCGCGCTGGCGATGCTGTGGACCGGTCACCTGCTGGTCGGCCACTGGCTGTACCGCCGGCTGCCGCCGCCCGGCGACCCGCCGTCGGACTGGGGCCGGGACCTGTTCATCGCGGCCTGGATGGTGGCCGCGCTCGCCGTCTCCGAACTCGTCCGGATCCGGCGCGAGCAGCGGGCCCGGGAGGAGGCCGAGCGGGAGGCCGCCGAACGCCGCCGGGCGGGGGAGGAGCGGCTGCGGATCGCCCGCGAGCTGCACGACGTGCTCGCCCACAGCATCTCGGTGATCAATGTGCAGGCCGGGGTCGGACTGGCCCTGCTCGACTCCGACCCCGAGCAGGCCCGTACCGCCCTGACCAGCATCAAGACGACCAGCAAGGAAGCGCTGGGCGAGGTGCGCCAGCTCCTGGACACCCTGCGCGCGCCGGGCGACGCGCCCCGCGCCCCCGCGCCGGGCCTGGACCGGCTGCCGGAGCTGGCCGAGCAGGCGGCCCGGGCGGGACTGCGGGTGGAGACCCGGACCGAGGGCACCCCGGTGGCGCTGCCGCCCGGCGCGGACCTGGCGGCCTTCCGGATCGTCCAGGAGGCGCTGACCAACGTCGTACGGCACTCCGGGGCCCGGCTGGCCCGGGTGCGGCTGCGCTACGGCCCCGGGGAGCTGGAGATCCGCGTCGACGACGACGGCCCGGCGACCGGGAACGGGCCGACCGGCGGCGGGAACGGCCTGGTGGGCATGCGCGAGCGCGCCGCCGCGCTCGGCGGTACGGTCGAGGCCGGTCCGCGCGGCGACGGCGGTTTCCGTGTCCTGGCCCGCCTGCCGCTGCGTTCCGGGCGGACCGGAGCGGCCGACGAACCGGACGGGGAGGCACCGTGATCCGCGTACTGCTCGCCGACGACCAGATGCTGGTCCGCGCGGGCTTCCGGGCCCTGCTCGACGCCCAGGAGGACATCGAGGTCGTGGGGGAGGCCGCGGACGGCGAACGGGCCCTGGCCCTGGTCCGGAAGCTCCGCCCCGACCTGGTCCTGATGGACATCCGGATGCCGCTGCTCGACGGTCTGGCCGCCACCCGCCGGATCACCGGGGACCCGGAACTGGAAGCGGTGAGGGTGGTCATGCTGACCACCTTCGAGCTGGACGAGTACGTCTTCGAGGCGATCCGCTCCGGCGCCTCCGGCTTCCTGGTCAAGGACACCGAGCCCGAGGAGCTGATCCGGGCGGTGCGGGCCGTCACGGCCGGCGACGCGCTGCTGTCGCCGGGGGTGACGCGGCGGCTGATCGCGGAGTTCGCGGCCCGCTCCAGGGAGCCCGCGTCCGCCGGTGACCTGGAGCGGCTGACCGAGCGCGAGCGCGAGGTGATGGCGCTGGTGGGCATCGGCCTGTCCAACGACGAGATCGCCCGCCGCCTGGTGGTCTCCCCGCTCACCGTGAAGACGCACGTCAGCCGCGCCATGGTGAAGCTGGGCGTCCGTGACCGCGCCCAGCTCGTCGTCATGGCCTACGAGACGGGTCTGGTCCGTCCCGGCTGGCTGGGCTGACCCCGCTGCGGGCTTCCGGCCGCGGGTTCCCGGTCCGCCGCGGGCGAGGAGCGGTCCGGCCGGGAGGAAGGCCAGGGCCGGCCGCGTCGCGTCGCGCTCCGGGCCGGTGCGCCGGGTGCGCCGGTCACTGGCCGACCCGGCCGTCGATCCGCTCACGCAGCAGGTCGGCGTGGCCGCAGTGCCGCGCGTACTCCGCGATCTGCGCCACCAGGATGTCGCGGAGCTGCACATCCCCACCGGGGCGGGTGCCGAGGTCGGCGAAGCCGGCGATGAACCGGTCGGTCAGTTCCGCCTCGGCCCGCCACTGACACCAGGCGTCCTCCACGACCGCCGGATCGGCGATCGCGCCGTTCCAGTCGCCGTCGCGGTCCTCGGGGGTGCGGTAGATCCTGGGCAGGTCCTCGCCGGCCGTCCGGCGAAAGTGCCGTTCGCCCTCGGCCAGGTGCCGTACCAGCCCGAGCAGGGACATCGTCGACGGTGGTACGGAGCGCCGGGCCATCTGTTCGGCGTCCAGGCCCGCGCACTTCATCTCCATGGTGAGGCGGTGATGGCGCAGGCCGTCGAGCAGCGTGCCGCGTTCATCGAACGTCTCGACGTCGGTCTCGCGCGGGTCGTCGTCCGGGTCGGCCCACATGTCGGGGTGGACGGTGGAGAGCGTCCACCGGGTCACCGCCGCTTCGTCGTTGTGCTCGCCTGGGTCCATCCGCGCATTGTCGTGGGCGCCGGCACCGTCCGCCACCGGATACCGCGTCAGCCGTCGGCGGGCCGACCGTTTTCCGTCCCCGCGGCGTCCACTCGCCCCGGCTCCTCGCCGCGTGGGCAAACCGACCACGTGCCGCAACGGCTCCTGGAATCCACCGCGCTGTCGGTTGGTTCGGGACCTTTCCGCCTCGCCCCGCTGATCGTCCGGCCGGCGGGGGCGGGCCCGGCGGCCCGGTCGACGGCGTGGTTCACGTCGGCGGCGGGCACGGTGCGGGCGGCCGGATGCGGCGGGCACGTACGGGGTGTTCGGACGCACCGCGGCCGGGACGGGGGCCAGGGGGTGCCCGGTGGGGTGCCGTGGGGGTGGTCCTCAGGCGTCCTGCGGATACCAGCGCAGCTCCACGGTGTTGCCGTCCGGGTCCTGCACGTACAGGGAGACCCCGGTGCCCCGGGCGCCGAAGCGCTCGCCGGGACCGTCCAGCACCGTGAAGACGCCGGAGTCGATGACCTGCTGCCAGTCCAGCGGCTCGACCACCAGGCAGAGGTGGTCGACGTTGGCGCCCGCCGGCCGATCGGCGGGCGCTTTGACGAGGTCGATGAGGGTGGTGGGGCTCACCCGCACGGACGGAAAGGGTGCCCGACCGGCCCGCCACTCCTCCACCCGCACCGGCCGCAGCCCCAGGGGGCCGGTGTAGAAGGCCAGCGAGCGCTCGATGTCGGCGACGTTCAGGACCAGGTGGTCGAAGGCGGTCACGCGCATGGGTGTCTCCGCGGGGTCGGGGCGCCGGGGGCGCCGGTGGCGGTACGGCGGGGTTGGCTGCTCCGGGCCTCGCCGGTCCGGGGCGGTGGCCGGTCGCCGACCGCTGTGGCCTGCCCCTGACGCCAAGCATCGCCGCGCAGGCATCCATCGGTCCAACGCATCTTTGTCATCCGATCCATCGTGTCCCACGATGGATCGATGGATCTCCAGCAGATGCGCTACGTCCTCGCGGTGGCGGAGACCGCGAGCTTCACCCGCGCCGCCGAGCGGTGCCACGTCGTCCAGTCCGCGCTCAGCCACCAGGTGGCCCGGCTGGAGAGGGAACTGGGCGCCCGGCTGTTCGAGCGGACCAGCCGCCGGGTGCGGCTGACCACCGCCGGAGAGGCGTTCCTGCCCGCCGCCCGCCAGGCCCTGGAAGCGGCCGAGCGGGCCCGGGCGGAGGTGGCGGCGGCCACCGGCGAGATCCGGGGCGGACTGACCGTCGGATCGATCCCCACCGTGGCGGCCGTCGATCTCCCGGCGGTGCTCCGGGACTACCGCCTGCGCCACCCCCAGGTCCGGATCCGGCTGCGGACGGGCTCCAGCGAGCAGCTCGTCGAGCAGGTGCGCGACGGCCGGCTGGACGCGGCGTTCCTCGGCGTACCGCCCGGCTTCCGGCCGCAGGGCGTCCGGGACAGGGAGCTGGCCCACGGCCGGCATGTCGCGGTGGTCGCCCCGGACCACCCGCTGGCCACCGAACACCAGGTGGACCTCCGCCGCCTGGCCGACGAGGTGTTCGTGGACTTCGCCGAGGGCAGCGCCGCCCGCGCCCAGTCGGACCGGGCGTTCGCCGCGGCCGGCCTGCGGCGCGAGGTCGCCTTCGAGGTCTCCGGCGTCGAGTTGATGGTCCGGATGGTCCGCCATGGCCTGGGCATCGCCCTGCTGCCCGCCACGTTCGCCGCCGGTCTGCACGGACTGCGGCGGGTGCCGATCACCGACGGGCCGGTACGGGTGGAGCACCTGGTCTGGAGCCGGTTCCCCCCGTCACCGGCGGCCGCCGCCTTCCTTGCGCTGCTGGGCGTCGGCGGGCCGTCCCCGGACGCATGACCGTCCGGAGGGGCCGGCGGGTCGCCACCGCCGCCGCAGCCGGAGGAGAATGCCGTTGGTCACGGTACGGCCGGTGCCGCCACGTCCCCCCTCCTCTCCCCGGGATGGCCGCCCACGTCTGCCTGACCGTCCTGCGCGCCCGTGGACCGGGCGCCGGGAGCGCGGAAACGGAACCTCTCCGCCCACCGGCCCGAGCCCGGCGGAGCCCCGGCGTCCGGCCGCCCGCCTCACCGGCCGCCGACCCGTACCCGTACCCTTGCCCGTCAACCACGTCCCGCGCTGGTCGTACGGGCGCCGCCGGCGCCGGTACCGGGCCCTTTCCGGGCTCCGGAACGGGAACGGCGGGACGGGTGCCGGGCCGCCAGGGGTGACCAGGCTTTGTTTGGCAGTGATACAAAGCCAGAATGGAACCGTGACCCCGACGCGTACAACAAAGCTGGAGAGAGGCCGCGGTGCCCTCGGCCCGGCGCTGGAACTCGTGCACACCGGGCGCGCGCCCACCCGCGCCGTGCTCACCGCCGAACTCGGTGTGACCCGGGCGACCGCGGGGGCCGTGGCCGCCGAGCTGGAGGCGCTCGGGCTGATCACCGTCGACTCCCGGCCCGCCGTCGCCGCCGGTTCCCAGGGCCGGCCCTCCCACCGGCTCTCGGTCAACCCCGACGGCCCGGTCGTGTTCGCCGCCCAGGTGCACGCCGACGGCTTCCGCGCCGCGCTCGTCGGGCTCGGCGGCCGGATCGTCGCCACCGCGCCCGTCGCCATGACCGTGGAGGCCGACCCCGCCCAGGTCCTCACCGAGGTCGTGAACGTCGGGGCCCGTCTGCTGCGCGAGACCGGGCGGCGCTGCCTGGGCGCCGGCCTGGCCGTGCCCTCCGCGGTCGCCGAGCCCGAGGGCACCGCCCTCAACCCGCTGCACCTGGCCTGGCCCCCGGGCGTGCCCGTGCGCGAGATCTTCACCCGGTGCCTGGCCGAGGCCCGCATCCCCGGCCCGTCCGGCGACGCCCCCGCGACCGGCCACGCCGCCAACGACATCAACCTCGTCGCCCTGGCCGAGCACCGCCACGGCGCCGGCCGCGGCTCCCGCGACCTGCTGTGCGTGGCCACCGGGCACCGCGGTGTCGGCGGCGCGCTGGTCCTCGACGGCCGCCTCCACACCGGCAGTTCGGGGCTGGCCCTGGAGGTCGGCCACCTGACCGTGGACCCGGACGGCAGGCCCTGCCACTGCGGCGGGCGGGGCTGCCTGGACGTGGAGACCGATCCGCTGGCCTTCCTGGAGGCCGCCGGCCGCGAGCCGGGGCCGGAGACCGGCATGCTCCGGCGGGCCCTCGACCTGCTCCGCACGGAGTACGCCACCGATCCGGCCGTGCGCGACGCCGCCCACCTCCTCATCGACCGGCTCGGCCTCGGCCTGGCCGGGCTGGTGAACATCCTCGCCCCGGACCGGATCATCCTCGGCGGACTCCACAGCGCCCTGCTGGAGGCGGACGCGGAACGGCTGCACGCCGTCATAGCGGACCGCAGTCTGTGGGGACGCAGCGGCAGGGTGCCGGTGCTGGCCTGCGAGCTGGAGCACAGCAGCCTGGTCGGCGCCGCGGAACTGGCCTGGCAGCCCGTGCTGGACGACCCGATGGCGGCGCTGTCGGCCTGAGCCCCGGGCGGCCCGTGCGGCTCCCGCGGCGGGGGCCGCCCTACTCCCCGGGGAGCAGGCGCGGAGCCGACGCCCGGACGACGACACCGCGGCCGCCGGTGACGAGGCTCAGAGGTGACGGACCCCGTTCCGACCGAGGAGCTGAACCACCGTGGACACGATCGACACCCTGCACGAACTGGCGCACTGGGGCGGTGGCGGGCCCGGCCCATGGATCCTGCTGGTGCCGCTGCTGTGGGCACTCGTCATCGGCGGCCTGGTCCTGCTACTGGGCCGCGCGGCCCGGTACGGCCGCGGCCCCTGGCGGGCGCGCGCCGTCCACGACGGGCCCTCCGCCGTCGCCCTGCTGGAGAGGCGCTTCGCAGCCGGGGAGATCGACGAGGACGAGTACCGGCGCCGGCTGTCCGTGCTGAACGAGGCGCCGGGAGGCCCGGCGTGACCCGCGCCCCGGCGCCGGGCGTCGCCGCGTTCCGTCCCGTGTCCCGTCCCGCGTCCCGTCCGTCGTGGACGCGCGGTCCGGGCGCCGGACGGCCCGGCGGCCGTCAGGGGCGCGTGGCCGGGGCGCCGACGGGCGCCTGCACGGGCGGCCCCTCGGCGGAGACGTGGGCGCGTGGCAGCGGCTCCGGTTTCGGCAGGGGCTCCGGCGCGGGCAGCGGCTCCGGGGACGGCAGCGGATCCCGGTGCCGCGGACCGGGCGGCGTCTCGTCCTCCGCCTTCTGCGCCGCGGCCGGAGCCGGCACCGGCAGGGTGAACCACACCACCTTGCCGGTGCCGTCGTGCCGTGCCCGCACGCCCCAGCCGCCGCCGGCCGGGGCCACCGGTGCGGGCCCGCACCCGTCGGTGACGAGCGTCCCCGGGGGGAGGACGGGCGGCAGGTGCGGGTCGTGGTCGCGCACGGAGATCGTCAACCGGTCCCGGCGCAGCACGAGCTCCACCGTGCAGCGCCGGTCCGGCCCCACCAGGCGGTGGGCGTTGGCGAGCAACTCGGTGACGCCGACGGCGGCCGGGTCGATGAGGGTGTCGAGCTTCCAGTAGCGCAACTGGGCGGAAACGATCCTGTGGACCAGGCCGGTCCGTGAGGGCAGGGCCTGGAACTCCACCGTCCGCTGTCGACCGGACGTGCTGGGGTGGCTGATCACGGCTGCGGCTCCCTGATGACGGTTGAGGGTCCGGACGACGGAGAGCGCGTCAAGCGTGCTGACGGCCGCTACGACACAGACATCAGCGTGATTCAGGTAACAAAAGGGTGCAAGTCGGGCGTGTCAACGGGGCAGTGCACCCCGAGGGCACCCTTTGGCTCGTTGTTCGACTCGTTGTTCGGTTCGGTATCCGGCCAGTGCTCGGCCCGGCGGCCGGTTCAGCGCGAGGCCGCGCGCCGTTCCGCCGCGGCGCCGGGCCCGGGCCCGTGGGCACGGGTCCGGCGGGCGCCGTGCAGCGCGGCCACCAGCCCGTCGCGCACCTGCCCCTTCAGGCGCAGTGCGTACCGGTTGCCGTTGACGGTCGCCAGCACCCGGTCGCGCGCGGCGTACCAGGGCCCGCTGATCCGGACCTGCTCCACCGGCGCGCTGTCGATCTCCCGGCCGTAGCTGGTCAGCAGCACCAGCCGGCCGTCGCGGACGAGGACTTGTCCGGCCCGGGTGAGCGAACGCAGCCACCGCGCTATCCGTACTCCGGTGGCACTGAACTCGGGTTCCGCCACAGTGCACCGCCTCCCACCTCGTCACCGTCGGCCCGCCGTCACGGCCGGGCCGCTGTCGGCGCCACCCCCACCGGGTGCCCTGTCATGAAGTCTGCATGCGTCCCCGCCGGTGCGCCAGAGCGCGCACGAGAACGTCATATGCGTACGCGAGAACGTCATATGCGCACGTGGGGACGTCATATGCGCACGCGGGACGGGCCGGCGCCCCTGGGCGATCACCGTCCGGCCCCCTCCTCAGCCCTCCCCACGCTCCGCGTCCCCGCCCGCCACCACCAGTTCCGGCAGGTGCTCGCGGATCTCCGCGCGGACCGCCTCCGGCATTCCGCCGTCGGTCACCAGCGTGTCCACCTCATCCAGCGAGGCGAACGAACTCAGGCCCACCGTCCCCCACTTGGTGTGGTCCGCGACCACCACCACCCGCCGCGCGGAACGCATCAGACGGCGGTTGGTCTCCGCCTCGGCCAGGTTGGGGGTGGACAGCCCGGCCTCCGCGGATATGCCGTGCACGCCCAGGAACAGCGTGTCGAAGTGCAGCGAGCGGATCGCCGCGTCCGCCACCGGGCCCACCAGGGAGTCCGAGGGGGTGCGCACCCCGCCGGTGAGCACCACGGTCGCCGTCCGGCCGTCCCGCGCGCCGCCGTCCGCGCGCTGCGCGGCGTGGAAGACGTCCGCGACCCGCAGGGAGTTGGTCACCACGGTCAGGTCCGGTACGTCGAGCAGGTGTTGGGCCAGCGCGTACGTCGTCGTCCCGCCGGAGAGCGCGATCGCGCTGCCCGGGGCCACCAGATGCGCCGCCGCCCGCGCGATGTCCTCCTTGGCACCCAGCTCCAGCGACGACTTCGCCTCGAAGCCCGGCTCGTGCGTGCTCGCCCCCGACACCGGCACCGCGCCGCCGTGCACCTTCTCCAGCACGCCCTGCCGCGCGAGCGCGTCCAGGTCCCGACGCACCGTCATGTCCGAGACGTTGAGCCTGCGGGTCAGCTCGTTGACCCGCACCCCGCCGCGGCGCCTGACCTCCTCCAGGATGAGCGCACGCCGCTGCTCCGCCAGGAGGTTGTGGTTGTCGCTCACCTACCGGTCCGTCCCTTCTCGTCCACGGTCTCGTCCACGGGCCGCCGCACGGGTGGTCGTACGGGCATCTGTTCGGCATCCATCCTTCCACGCGCCGCCCACGGGCTCCGGGCGCCGTCCGCAGCACGATTGTGACGCGCCCGTACGCCCGTCGGGGCTGCGCCGGGCCGCTCCAGCCACCATCCTGGAGACGCCGGAAAGACGGGGGAAGCACGCGGATCGGGGGCCACACCATGTCCGAGGACCGTCCGGGACCGCCGGCGGAGGCACATCGCGCGCCGGCGCTGGAACTGCTCGTGCACGGCGTCGGCGGCACCACGCCGCAGGAGATGCTCGGCGACCCGCGCACGGTGCGGATCACCGGCGACGGCACCGCGGGCATCCACCGCCGCACCGACGACGCGGACGCCGAGGAGCGCTTCGGGGAGAGCCGCGGGGACCCGTCCGCGGACCTCGCCCGGCGGCGGCCGATCCCCGAGGCGTACTGCTGGTCCAACCTCACCTCCGGCAACAGCGCCCGCGCCCTGTGGCTGCTCCTGCTGCCGTTCATGGTCGCCAACCTCGCCCACTGGATGCGGCCCGCCGCCCCCGCCCGGCATCCCGCCCAGCGGGTCTACGACGTCCTGGTCCGCCTGGTGGCGCTCTCCTTGACCGTGCTGCTCACCGCCGCCGCCTGCGAGGTGACGCTCGACCTCCTGGCCTGGCAGTGCGCGGCCTCCGAGCGCTGCGCGGAGGACAAGTCCTGGCTCGGGCCGCTCACCGGCGGCTGGTGGGCGCTGCCCGGCCGCCGCCTCGTCCTCGCCGCGCTGCCGCCGGTCGCGCTCACCGCGCTGCTGTGGTGGCTGTCGCACCGCACCTGGAGCGCCTACGAGTCCGCCTCGCCGCCCCCGCGCCCGCCGGGCCCGTCCCAGCCGGTCCCCGGCGGCGAACGGCCCGCGCTGTCCCTGCCGGGCTTCTGGTACGGCCGCCGCCTGGTGTCCCGGCTGCGCGCCGCCCACACCGCCGCCGGGCTGCTGACGGTGGCCGCCGCGCTGCTGACCGCCACCGCCCGGTACGACCACCGGCCCGGCGGGAGCGCGGCGCTGGAGGTCCTGGGCTGGACGCTGACGGCCGCCGTCGCGGCGGGCTGGGCGGCGGTCGTGGTGGTCACGGTCCGCAGGGGCCGCACCGAGGCGGAGCCGGACGAGCGGATCGACCGCTGGGCGTCGAAGGTCCTGCCGTGCGCCGCGCTGGGCGTGCTGGCGCTGGTCGCCGTGCACACCGCCTGGTACCGCCCGGACTGGTCCTCCTCCGCCCGGCTGCCCGGCACCGGCGCGTTCGCCTGGCTCGTGCTCCTGCAGGGCGTGCTGGTGGCGGCCCTCGCCGTGGCCGCGTACGTCCTGCACCGGGCCATGCCGCCCGGGACGTGCGGGGGGCGGTGCGCCATGGGCGGCCTCGGCGGGGCGGCGGTGGCGCTGCTGGCGTGCGCGCTCGGCGGGGTGCTCACCGGAGGGGTGGCCCAGCGGGTGGCGGACTGGCTGGACAGGGGCGGCTCCCCGGGCGCGGCCGGAGGCGCCGTCGCCGGGCCGCCGGTGCTGCTGAACTGGCAGGCCTCCGTGATCCCCGTGCTGCTGCTGGTCGTGATCGCCTTCGTGCTGATCGCCGCGGTGCGCGTGTGGCGGGAGCGCCGGCGGCTCACCCCGCGGGTCGTCCGCCTCTACGAGGGCGCGCCGCGCGAGCTGGACTCCCGCAGCCGGCAGATCGCCCGCGCCGTCGCCTGGGCGCGGCTGACCGACTCCGCGCCCGCCCTGGTCGCCTCCGTCGCCTTCGCCACGCTGCTGCTGGGCGGCGGCGCCCTGGCGGGCGCCGCGCTGACCGGAGCACCGCCCGGACCGGCCGCGAGCGCCTGGCCGGGGCCGCTGCCCGCGCTGGCCGAGACGGTCCAGGCGCTCGGCTCCTGGCTGATGGGCGCGCTGGTGGTGCTGCTGGTGGCCACGGGCCGCCGCGCCTACCGCGACGCCGCGGCCCGCCGCACCATCGGCATCCTGTGGGACGTGGGCACCTTCTGGCCGCGCGCCGCCCACCCCTTCGCCCCGCCCTGCTACGCCGAGCGCGCGGTACCGGATCTGACCTGGCGGATGTGCACCTGGACCGAACGCACCGGGGGACGCCTGGTGATCTCCGGCCACTCCCAGGGCAGCGTGCTGGCCGCGGCCGCCGTCTGGCAGCTCGATCCGGCCACCCGCAAGCGGGTCGCGCTGCTCACCTACGGCTCCCCGCTGGAACGGCTCTACGGGCGCTGGTTCCCCGCCTGCTTCGGTCCCGGCCCGCTGCGCGCGCTGCGCCGGGAGGTGGACTGCTGGCGGAACCTGTGGCGGCTCACCGACCCGATCGGCGGCCCGGTGAGGATCGAGGACGGCACCGAGGACGGCGGCGACGACTGCGATCCGGTGGACCGCGAGCCGCTGAAGGACCCGCTGGAGTACGGCCGCACCCCCGAGCATCCGCTGCCCGCGCCGATCCTCGGACACGGCGACTACCAGGCCGACCCCGCCTTCGCCGCCGAACGCGCGGCGCTGCTGGACCGGCTGGCCGCGGCGGCCGGGCCGCCCCCCGTACCGGCCCAGCCGGGCGGGCCCGGCCGGTACGGGGAGTCCGAACGGTCCGGACGGTCCGGGCGGCCCGCCGCCGAGTCCCGCTAGGACCGCGGGAGTTCGGGCAGGTCCTCGGGGTGGAGCAGGGTCAGGTCGTCGGTGTCCGGGTCGTCGAGCTGGGCGACCCGGCCGGCGTGCCGCTCGACCATGGCCTCGAAGGTCTGCCGCGCGGTGCGGCCGTTGCCGAACGTCGGCCCCTTGGGCAGCTCCGTGAAGTACTTCAGCAGCGCCTCGGCCGTCCCCTCGGCGAGGTGGTACTCGTGCTCCTCCGCCTGCTGCTCCACGATCCGCAGCAGCTCCTCGGGCGTGTAGTCGCCGAAGGTGATGGTCCGTGAGAAGCGCGAGGCCACACCCGGGTTGACCTCCAGGAAGCGCTGCATCTCCGCGGTGTAGCCCGCGACGATGACGACCACCTCGTCCCGGTGGTCCTCCATCAGCTTCACCAGGGTGTCGATCGCCTCCCGGCCGAAGTCCCGCCCGGAGTCCTCGGGGGACAGGGCGTACGCCTCGTCGATGAACAGCACCCCGCCGCGCGCCCGGTCGAACGCCTCCTGGGTGCGGATCGCCGTCGAACCGATGTGCTCGCCGACCAGGTCCACCCGGGAGACCTCGACCAGGTGGCCGCGCTCCAGCACCCCCAGGGAGTGCAGGATCTCCCCGTAGAGCCGGGCGACCGTGGTCTTGCCGGTGCCGGGGGAGCCGGTGAACACCAGGTGCCTGCGCACGGAGGCCGCCTTGAGACCGGCCTCCTGGCGCCTGCGGCCCACCTCGATCATGTCGGTGAGGGCCCGCACCTCCCGCTTGACGCTCTCCAGGCCCACCAGCGCGTCGAGTTCGCCCAGCACCTCCTTCGGCGGCCGCGCGGCCTTGGCGGACTCCCGGTCGGCGGCGGGCGCGGGACCGGCGGCGGGCGCCGGGGCGGCCGACTGCTGGGGTATGCCGCCGAGCAGGCCGGCGGTCTGGACGGCCGGGGCCCGGACGGGGTCGGGCGCGGGGGCGACCGGCGCGGCGCTCTGGTCGCTGGTGCAGTCCTCCACCACGGGGCCCGTCTGGCCCGGGGCGGCGCCGCCGTCGGCGAATTCGTACCCGCCGCGCGCGCAGCGCTCGGTGCGGCAGCGGCGCAGCGTCGCCCGGCAGCCGTCGATCACATGGAAGCCGTAGCCCTGGGAGCCGGTCACCCGGCAGCCGGTGAAGGTGCCGCGGCCCTCGGCGGAGACGTAGAAACCCGCCTCCAGGGAGTCGGTCACGGTGCAGCGCTCGACGTCCGGGTCGGCGCCCTTGGTGACGATCACGCCCGTCCCCGTCGCGTCGATCGTGCAGTTCGCCAGCGTGCCGCCGCTGCCGTGGTCGCGGAACCAGGCGCCGGTGGTGGCCTCCCGGATGCGGCAGTCGTCGAGCTGGACGGTCCCGCCGTCGCTCACCGACACCGCCGTGTTGCGGACCTGCGTCAGGTCGCTGTCGAGGACGTCGGCCCGCGAGCCCCGGTCCAGGACGAACAGCGCGTCGGGGACGTCGTGCACCCGGCAGGAGTCCAGCACCGCACAGGCGCCGTCGCTCACCCACACCGCCGGGTAGTCGCCCGTGCTCTCGTGGATCTCGCACCCGTTGGCGTCCACCCGGGTGCCCGGGTCCCACACCGACAGCCCGTTGCGGCCGAAGCGGCGCACCGTGGTGCGGGTCAGCGTCAGCACCGAGCGCGACCGCAGGTCGACGGCGTTCTCCGGGATGTCGTGGATCTCGCAGTCGGCGAGGGTGAGCACCGCGTCGGTGTCGAGGGTGACGCCGTCGGCCGAGGTGCGGTGCACCCGGCAGTCGGCGAGGTGCCCGGTGGCCCGGGAGGCGACCTGCACCCCGGCGCCCTTGATCTCGTACACCTCGCAGCCCACGGCCTCCACCGCGCTGCCCTCGCCGGTCAGCGACAGCCCGGCGCCCGAGGCGTGGTGGACGCGGCAGCGCTCCAGGCGGGGGTGGGCGCCGTCGTGCACCGCGATCCCGGACTGCCCGGCGGCGACCACCTCGCACTCCTCGAACAGCCCGCCCGCGCCGCCGCTGACGCTGATGCCGAGCCCGGCCGGGTTGTCCACCGTGCAGCGGCGCAGGGTCGGACGCGCCCCGGCCCGCACCTCGATGCCGGCCGCCGAACGCGTCACCACCCGCAGCCCGGTCAGCTCGGCGGTGCAGTCCTCGACCAGCAGCGCGGGCGCCGCCGCGTCCTGCCCCTCGAGCTGGAGGTCCCGTACGACCGCCGCGGCGCGCACGGTCAGCGCGACCCCGTCGGCCGGGGCGATCCGCACCGAGCCGCCGTCGGAGCGCTCCGGACCGCGCAGGGTGACGGCCCGTTCGATCACCAGGTTCTCGCGGTAGGTGCCGGGGGCGACGGTGAGGATGTCGCCGTCCCCCGCGGCCTGGAGGGCGTCGGAGAGGGTGGCGTAGTCCCCTGTGCGCCGCCGCCACCGCGACGTGCCGGTGTGCGTCACCTGGACCGAGCCCTGTGCCATGAACCGCCTAGCCCCAAACCTCGTGCGAACGTCGACCGCGTTGCCGCCTACTGGATGCACCACCGTAGCGCGTGCCGGACCGATGGGATGACCGGTCCACCGCCCGCGACGGCCGGTACGGGAGGGATCGCGTCAGTTCGCCCGTCCGGCGCGTCCCCAGTCGGGGCCCACCCGGGCCCACTCCTCCTCCCAGCGCGCGTACCGACGGTCCATCAGGCGCCGTACGGCCAGCCGCCGCAGGACCTCCACCAGCCCGGCCGCGACGAGCGCGGCCCCGATCCCGGCCAGGGCGGCGTGCGAGGAGGCGGTGGCCGCGTCCATCGGGCGCGGGGCGAGCTCGCCGCGGGCGTCGGTCCACACGCGCAGCCGGTCCCCGGACTCGGCCGCGCGGTCGGTGGTGACCGTGCCCGAGTGGGTGCGCCCGTCGACCGCCGTCCAGGTGGCGGCCACCCGGCGGCCGGACCCGGGCTCGGGGTCGGCGGCCGGCGGCGGCGCGGTCTCGGCCACCGTCGCCCACACCTGGTGCCGCTGCCGGTGCTGTTCGCGGACGATCTCCATCAGCGCCCCGTGCGCGGCCCGGCCGCCCCACACCGCGACGGCGGGCACGGCCAGGACGGTCAGCAGCACGGCGGCCAGCGCCAGCCACCCCTCCGCGCGGTCGGTGCTCCGGCACAGCGGGTTGCCCCGCCAGCGCCACAGCCCGGCGATCGATCTCACGATCGCTCACCCCCATTTCTCCCTGCTGGTCACCACCCGTCCACGGTTCTGCGGAAGAGGACGGGCGCACAGGAAGAGAGAGCGATATCGCGGGTCCGGGGTTGAGTGCGGTGCCCGGAAACATCGCGTCCTCTTCTGCGACGAGATTAGTGGCACCCCCGGTCACCCGCCCAGTGGTCCGGCCCGCGCGGCACGGCGCCCGGGAGCCCGCCGCACGGCTCCGCGCCCCGCCGGCTCCGCGCGCCCGGCACGGCCCCCGTGAGGCCTCCGTGAGGCCCCGTCAGGCCCGGCCGGACCCCGTCAGCCGGGCCAGGTCCACTCGGTGACCTCGGGCAGGTCGGTGCCGTGCTCGCGGACCCAGGACCGGTGCCGGTTGCGCACGTCCTGCATCCGCTGGCGCAGGCCCGCCGCCCGCACCGCCAGGCCCGGCACCCGGTCGATGACGTCCATGACCAGCCGGTAGCGGTCCATGTCGTTGCGGAGCACCATGTCGAACGGGGTGGTGGTCGCCCCGCTCTCCCGGTAGCCGCGCACGTGCAGCCGGTCGTGGCCGGTGTGGCGGTAGGCGAGCCGGTGGACCAGCCACGGATAGCCGTGGTAGGCGAAGACCACCGGCCGGTCGCGGGTGAAGACCGCGTCGAACTCCGCCTCCGGCAGCCCGTGGGGGTGCCGCGAGCGCGGGATCAGCCGGGTGAGGTCCACGACGTTCACCACGCGCACGGCCAGCTCCGGCAGGCGGTCGCGCAGCAGCGAGGCCGCCGCCAGCACCTCCTGCGCGGGCACGTCCCCGGCGCAGGCCAGCACCACGTCCGGCTCCCCGCCCGGCCGCTCGGTCCCGGCCCACTCCCAGATGCCGACGCCGCGCGCGCAGTGGGCGCGGGCCTCCTCGGGCCCGAGCCAGTCGAAGCAGGGCTGCTTGCCCGCGACGACCACGTTCACCACGTCCGTCGTCCGCAGGACGTGGTCGGCCGTGTACAGCAGGGTGTTGGTGTCCGGCGGGAGGTAGACGCGCACCACGTCCGGGCTCTTGTTGAGCACGTGGTCGACGAAGCCCGGGTCCTGGTGCGAGAAGCCGTTGTGGTCCTGGCGCCACACGTGCGAGGTCAGCAGCAGGTTGAGGCTCGGGACCGCGGCCCGCCAGGGCACCTCACGGGCGCTCTGCAGCCACTTGGCGTGCTGGGTGACCATGCTGGCGACGACGGGCGCGAACCCCTCGTAGGAGGCGAGGAGGCCGTGCCGTCCGGTGAGCGTGTAGCCCTCCAGCCAGCCCTCGCACAGGTGCTCGGAGAGCACCTCCATCACCCGGCCGTGCCGTCCCAGGTTCCGGTCCGTCTCCAGCACGGCGCCCTGCCAGGCGCGGGAGGTGGCGGCGAACACCTCCTGCAGGTGGTTGGACTCGGCCTCGTCGGGGGCCATCAGGCGGAAGTCCCGCCGCCGCTCGGTGGCCTCGACGAGCCGGCGCAGCAGCCCGCCCAGCACCCGTGTCGGCTCGTGCGAGGACGCGCCCGGCTTCTCCACCGGCACCGCGAAGGACGCCGGGTCGGGCAGGGGCAGGGAGCGCCGCAGCCGCCCGCCGTCGGCGTACGGGACGGCCCCCAGCCGCCGCCGTCCGCGCGGTACGCAGGCCAGCACCCCGGGGCGGGGGCGGCCGGAGCCGTCGAAGAGCTCCCCGGGCCGGTACGAGCGCAGCCACCGCTCCAACTGGCGCAGGTGCGCGGGGTTCTCCCGCACCTGCGCCAGGGGGATCTGGTGGGAGCGCCAGGTGTCCTCCACCGGGGCGCCGTCCACCTCGTGCGGGCCGGTCCAGCCCTTGGGGGTGCGCAGGACGATCGCCGGCCAGCGCGGCCGGGCGGCCGCGCCCTCCTCGCGGGCCGCCCGCCGGAGCGCGGCGATCCTCTCCAGCGCCTCGTCCAGGGCGGCGGCCAGGGCGCGGTGCGCCTGCTCGGGCGGTGTGCCGGGAGCGGCGGTCACGTACAGCGGGTCGTGCCCGTAGCCGCGCAGCAGCGCGTCCAGCTCCTCCCGGGGGAGCCGGGAGAGGACGGTCGGGTTGGCGATCTTGTAGCCGTTGAGGTGGAGCACGGGGAGCACCGCCCCGTCGTGCACCGGGTCCAGGAACTTGTTGGCGTGCCAGGAGGCCGCCAGCGGACCGGTCTCGGCCTCGCCGTCGCCGATGACGCAGGCGACCAGCAGGCCGGGGTTGTCGAAGGCGGCCCCGTACGCGTGCGCCAGGGAGTAGCCCAGCTCGCCGCCCTCCTGGATCGAGCCGGGCACCACCGGCGCGGTGTGGCTGGGCAGGCCGCCGGGGAAGGAGAACTCGGCGAACAGCCGCGCCATCCCGGCCTCGTCCCGGCCCACGTCCGGCCACAGCTCCCCGAACGTGCCCTCCAGCCAGCTCCCGGCCAGCACGGCGGGCGCGCCGTGGCCCGGCCCCCAGACGCACAGCACGTCCAGGTCGCGGGCGCGGATCACCCGGTTCAGGTGGGTGTAGACGAGGGCGAGGCCCGGACAGGTGCCCCAGTGGCCCAGCAGCCGCGGTTTGATGTGCTCGGGCCGCAACTCCTCGCGCAGCAGCGGGTTGTCCCGGAGGTAGAGCTGACCCGCGGCCAGGTAGTTCAGCGCGCGCCAGTGCGCGTCCAGTTCCGCGCACTCGCGGTCGGTGAGCGGGTGGTGCGTCTCCATCGGACCTCCTGCCGCGGCTCGGGTCGGCGGCCTTGCGGTGGGCGGGCGGTGTGTGCGGGCTGTGTGCGGGCGGGGGCCCTCCCGGGCCCGTGTCCCCGCACCGCGGGGGATCACACCCGTACCGCCGCGGCCGCGTCCGTCCGGCGCCCGTCCCCTCGCCCGTCCGGTGGCGCTCCGGCACCGCGCGCGGCTCCGCGCGCCCCCGTGCGACACACCGCCCCGTTTCCCCGTTGCCGCGGCGCCGCTCCCGGCACCACGATGGCCGCGTGCTCAATCCATGGCTGGCACTGGAGGCGGGCGCGGACCCGGCCGAGCGGACCGGAGCGGTACGCCGCGCCCACGAGGCGTTCCTGACCGAGGGGGCGATCGGCGCGTCCGTCCGGGACGTGATCGCCGACTCCTGGCGCCGTTCGGCCAGGGCGTCGGTCGAGCCGGACAGCGTGGCCCTCGTCGAACTCGACGGGGCCGAGCTCACCGAGTACCGCGAGGCGCACCCCCTGGCCCGGGTCATGCCGCTGTTCCGGGAACTGCTGGGCGCCATCGCCGAGGACGGCGCCCACCTGCTGTCGGTGTGCGACGAGCACGGCCGGATGCTGTGGGTCGAGGGCCACCCGCAGGTGAGGCGGCGCGCCGAGGCGATGAACTTCGTGCCCGGCGCCCGCTGGGCCGAGCCGTACATCGGCACCAACGCCCCCGGCACCGCCCTCGCCGTCGACCACGCCGTGCAGATCTTCGCCGCCGAGCACTACTGCCGCCCCGTCCAGCCGTGGACCTGCGCCGCCGCCCCGATCCACGACCCGCGCACCCGCCGCCTGCTGGGCGCCGTGGACATCACCGGCGGCGACCACCTCGCCTCCCCGCACAGCCTCGCCCTCGTCCAGGCCACCGCCCGCGCGGCCGAGGCCCACCTCGCCTCCCTCGTCCCGGCCGCCGCCACGTGCCTCCTGGCGGTGCTGGGCCGCGACGAGGCGCTGCTCCACACCGGCCCGGGCGCGGCGCTGCGGCTGGGGCGGCGGCACAGCGAGATCCTGCTGCTGCTCGCCGCCCACCCCGACGGGCTCACCGGCAACCGGCTCGCCCTGGAGCTGTACGGCGAACGCGACGTCAACCCCGTCACCCTGCGCGCCGAACTCTCCCGGCTGCGCCGGCTGCTGGGCCCCCTGCTGGCCTCCCGCCCGTACCGCCTGACCGCCCGGGTGCGCACCGACCACGACACCGTCGCCGACGCCCTGGACGCCGGCGACCTGCCCGCCGCGCTGGCCGCCTACCGCGGGCCCCTGCTGCCGATGTCGGAGGCCCCCGGCGTCGTGCGGCTGCGGCGGCTGCTGGAGGACCGGCTGCGGCAGGCCCTGCTCGCCCGCCGTGATCCGGCGCTGCTGGACGCCTGGGTGCGCACCCCCTGGGGCGAGGACGACCTGCAGGCGTGGGAGGCGCTGGTCGGCGCGCTGCCCCCCGGCGCCCGGGCGGTGCCCGCCGCCCGGCTGCGGGCCCTGCGCAGCGCCTGGGGACTCGCCCCGGACGCCCCCGGCGCCCCGGCCGCCCCGGGTGCAACGTCCGCGCAACGTGCCGTCACCTAACGTCTCCGGTGCACCGTCGTCCGGCCGCCCTCCGGCGGCCGGCGTGCCGGGGCCTCCGCCCTTTTCCGCGGGGACGTTCTCCGGAAAGGCCCCCGGTCGTCCGGCGGCGCCCGGGCCCGGCCCGGGTCGATGACCCCGTGGCCGTCGGGCACCGGGAGGGCTGCCCTCCCGGGCAGTGTGCAACACCTGGGAGCGGGGCGTGGAGCGGCGTCCCGCTCCCGGACGATCCGGAGTGGTGCGGCGGACCGTGCGGCCTGCTTGACGGCGAGCAGGGCGGACGGCGGCCGGCGGGGCGCCCGACGCGTGCGGGCCCCTCACCGGCCTCCCGCCGCACCACTTCCCGCGGCACCCCGTCAGCTCACTCCAGGACCTCGAAGAGGTCGCCCGTCCGCAGGACGCCGGTGTGCTCGGGGACGAGTTTCTGCCCGAAGACCAGTCGGTCCCCGAAACGGCGGTGCCGGGCCAGGGTGCGCAGCGGCTCCTTGCCCCGCTCGGCCGTGGCCTGGTCCGTGGTGGTGATCACGCAGCGGCCGCAGGGCCGGGCGACCCGGAAGGACACCTCGCCGATCCGGACCCGGCGCCAGCCGTCCTCGGACCAGGGCGGGGTGCCCCCGACGACCACGTTGGGCCGGAAGCGGTCCATCGGGAGGGGACCCTCGTCCGGGTGGTCGCCCTGGGCCACCAGCAGGTTGAGGGCCTCCAGGGACGACACCGTGGTCAGCAGCAGGGGGAGTTCGTCGGCGAGGTTGACCGTCTCGCCGGGGCGGCCGTACTCCGGGTCGACCGGCCGCCGCCGCTCGGGCGCGTCGAGGTGCACCAGCCGCGCGTCGGTGCCCAGGTACGCCGTGAACCAGGCGCAGGCCTCGGCCGCCGCCTCCACCACCTCGACCTCGGTGTGCCACATCCGCGCCACGGTCGTCCCGGCGGCCGGATCCGGCACCTCGACGGTCAGCGGCCGCATCCCGGGAGCGGACAGCCGGAGGCCGCCGCCGGGCAGCGGCTCGGCGGCGGCCTGCGCCATGCGCGGATGCGCGCGCTGGGTGAACAGCGTGCCGTCCGGACCGGTCACCATCCAGCGCCGGTCGCCCGACAGTCCCCATGGCTCCACGACGGCACGGGTGGTCCCGACACCCGCGAGCGATTTCACCGGGTACAGGTGGAGCGCGGCCAGCCTGGGCGTGGTCATGCGCCCATCCTGTCACCCGGGTCCGACAGCGGATCGGTCAGTAACCACGCCCCTGGTACGGGTGGCCGTACGGCTCCTCGTACGCACCGGGGTGCGGGGCGGGGGCCGGCGCGGGGGCGGGCATCTGCCGCGGCGGCGCCGGACGCGGGGCGGCGACCGGACGCATCTGCGGCTGCGGCTGGTTCGGGTAGCCGTAGCCGTGGCCGCGCGGTGCGGCGGCCTGCTGCGGGATGTACGGCGCGGGCGCCTGCTGCAGCGGCGCGGGCTGCTGGGCGGGCGCGGGCTGCTGGTAGGCCGGAGCCGGGTAGTTCCGCTGCTGCGCCGGCTGCGACGGGTAGGAGGTCCCGGAGGGCAGGGCGGGCAGTGCGGCCGGGAGGGCGGGCAGGTGGTCCGAGGTGTCGTACGGGGCCGCCGGAACGCGGATGGGGGCGATCTGAGGCCTACCCCGCTCGGCGACCAGGCTGTCGTAGATCGGGGTGTCAGCGAAGGACGGGGTGGAGTAGTAGCCACCACCGTAGGTGCTGCGGGGGGACGTCATACTCATAAGTTAAGCCCACGATGTGCTGGTTGGGGAGAGCGATAAGAAGGTCATTTGACGGGGTCTCCGGGGTTATGGACCACCGTTGTGGCCAAAGACGAAGAAAACGCCCATCCCGTTCCGGTCAAGCCTTGGAAAAGCCCGACTTCCCGCGGTGACCCGTACGGCGCGGCCGGGTGCAATAGGTTGACGGCAGGTCGACGGCCGTGCGGAACGCGACGGGCGCGTGACGGCCCGGCCATCGGAGGGGAAAGCATGACCATGCTCAAGGGCACCAACGTCCCGGTCCCGGCGGAGGCGGTCCGGGTCGAGGTGGGATGGCGCGGCGGGCCGGGAGTGCCGGACGTGGACGCCTCGGCGCTGCTGCTCGTCTCCGGAAAGGTCCGCTCGGACGGCGACTTCGTCTTCTACAACCAGGCCCGGCACGCCTCCGGCGCCGTGCGCCACGAGGGCAAGCGTTCCGCGGGCGGCACCGTGACCGACACCCTGGCCGTGGACCTGGCCCGGGTGGAGCCCGCCGTGGAGACGGTGGTCATCGCGGCCTCCGCGGACGGCGGCACCTTCGGCCGGGTGCCGGGGCTGTACGTGCGGGTGGTCGACGCCCGCGGCGGGGCCGAGCTCGCCCGGTTCGACAGCCGGGACGCCACCGTGGAGACGGCCTTCGTGCTCGGCGAGCTGTACCGGCGTCAGGGCACCTGGAAGTTCCGGGCCGTCGGCCAGGGCTACGACAGCGGGCTGGCCGGTCTCGCCACCGACTTCGGCATCACGGTCGACGACCCGCAGCCCGCCCCCGCCTCCACCCCCGCCCCCGCCTCCACCCCTGCCGCGCCGCGGCCCGCCCCCGCCCCGGCCGCGCCACCGCAGCCGGTGCGGCTGACCAAGGTCACGCTGACCAAGGAGGCGCCCACGGTCTCCCTCACCAAGCAGGGCGGCACCTCCGGCACGATGCGGGTCAACCTCAACTGGCGGGTGCGCAAGCAGTTCACGGGCTGGGGCAGCAAGCTCGGCCGGGCCATGGCCCTGCACTCCGACCTCGACCTGGACCTGTGCGCCCTGTACGAACTCGGCGACGGGAGCAAGGGCGTCGTCCAGGCGCTCGGCAACGCCTTCGGCTCCCTCCACCGGCCGCCGTACATCCACCTCGACGGCGACGACCGCACCGGCGCCGTCGAGACCGGCGAGAACCTCACCGTCAACCTCGACCACAAGGACGCCTTCCGGCGCATCCTGATCTTCGTCACGATCTACGAGGGCGCCCGCAGCTTCGCGGGCCTCAACGCCACGGTGACGCTCACGCCGCAGCACGGCGCGCCCGTCGACTTCTCCCTCGACGAGTGCACCATCCCCTCGACCGTCTGCGCCCTGGCCCTGATCACCAACCACGGCGGCGACCTCGTCGTCCAGCGTGAGGCGCGCTACCTGGTGCCCGAACGGGGGGTGAGCCCGCAGCGGACGGTGGACTACGCCTACGGCTGGGGCATGCAGTGGACACCCGGCCGCAAGTGACCCCGGCCGCACCGCCCCCGCCCGTACCGCCCGGCCCCGCCTCCGGTGGGCGGCGCGTCCGGACCGGGCCCGTACGCTGGTCCCCGTGAAGATCGCGCTTGTGGACTCCGGGATCGGGCTGCTGGCCGCCGCCGCCGCGGTACGGCGCGCCAGACCCGACGCCGACCTCGTCCTGTCCTCCGACCCCGACGGCATGCCCTGGGGACCGCGGACCGCCGACGACATCACCGCCCGCGCCCTGGCCTGTGCGCGGGCGGCGGCGGAACTGAACCCCGACGCGCTGATCGTCGCCTGCAACACCGCCTCCGTCCACGCCCTGCCCGTGCTGCGCGCCGAGCTGGAACCCGGACTGCCGGTCGTCGGCACCGTCCCCGCGGTCAAACCGGCCGCCGCCACCGGCGGGCCCGTCGCCGTCTGGGCCACCCCCGCCACCACCGGCAGCCCCTACCAGCGCCGCCTGATCGAGGAGTTCGGCAACGGCGCGGCGATCACCGAGGTGCCCTGCCACGGACTGGCCGACGCGGTGGAGAGCGGGGACGAGACGGCCGTCGGCGCCGCCGTCGCCGCGGCCGCCGCCCTCACCCCGCCGGGGGTGCGGGCGGTGGTGCTCGGCTGCACCCACTACGAACTGGTCGGCGAGCGCATCCGCGCCGCCGTCCGCTCCCCGCGGGCCCCCGAGCCCGTCCTGTACGGCTCGGCCGCGGCGGTCGCCGCCCAGGCGCTGCGCCGGATCGGCGTGGAACCGGACCCGCAGGCGGCCCCCACCGGCGGCCTCACCGTCCTCCTCAGCGGTCGGCCCGCCGAGCTGACCCGCCCCGCCCGGTCCTACGCCGAGGGCCGCCTGCTGGCCGGGGCCGGCGCCGTCCGGGCCGGCTGACGGGCGCCGGGGCGCCGGGCCGCCGAGTCGCGGGGTCGTGCGGGCCGTCGGCGCGCCGCTACGGCAGCCGCCGGGCCGTCGCCAGACCCGCCAGCAGACCGGCGCCCATGGTGACCTGGTTGAAGCTCAGCGCGTTGCTCACGCTCGCCAGGACGGCCAGCGCCGTGAGCGCGGCGCCCGCCGCCAGCACCACCGGGGCCGGGCGCGGGGACCGGTACAGCGCGAGCAGCAGCCAGCCGAAGACGGCGCCCAGCAGCACCACGCCGGGCAGCCCCTGCTCGGCCGCCATCTGCAGCGGCGCCGAGTGCGGCTTGCCGTCCGGCGCCGCGCCCTGTGCCACGGCCGGACTCAGCTCGCCGAACCGGTCGGGGCCCGCGCCCCGCACCGGCTCCTCCGCCGCGAGCGCCAGCGCGTCGTGCCACAGCGCGATCCGGTCCGGGGCGAGCTGCCCCTCCAGCGGGCCCCCCAGCCCGGGCGGCAGGGCGTCGTCGGCCGCCGCCCAGACGGCGCCCACCGCGCCGACCGCGACCACCACCAGGGCGGCCAGCGCCGGCAGCCGGCGGCGCACCCGGCCCGCGGCCAGGGAACACAGCAGCACCCCGAGCGCCGCGGCGGCCCCGGCGGCCGAGCCGACCGCGAGCCCCGCCGCGGAGACCAGCGCCCAGCCGGCGCAACAGCCCAGCACCACGGCGCCGGCGAC
>NZ_DASQNP010000081.1:0-29356 GCF_035644915.1 Streptomyces sp. | reverse complement strand
AGCGCGAAGACCGAGAACAGCAGCCCGCCGGTGGCGCGGCTGGCCCCGAGCTCCTCGGCCAGCAGCGGGAAGGCCACGGGCAAGGCGCCGAAGCCGGCGAAGGCCAGCGTGGTGGCGATCGTGATCGAGCGCAGCGCCGGCGTGGTGGCCAGGTGCCGCACGCCCGACCACACGGTGCGCAGCAGGGAGGCAGCGCCGGGGTCCGCGGCCGGCGGCGGCATCGGCACGCGCAGCACGGCGAGCAGCGCCAGGCCGCTCACCGCTGCCGTGGCGCCCACCGCGGCGGCCGGGTCGACCAGCCCGGCGAGCGCTCCGGCTAACGCTGGTCCGCCCACGGCGGCCGAGTTGTACGACGTCGCCTCCGCCCCGTAGGCCCGGCGCAGCAGCGACGGGCGCACCAGCGGGGCGATCAGGCCGGTGAAGCCGCCGGTGAGCACCGGCATGGCCAGCCCGGCCACCAGCGCGAGGCCGACGACGACCGCACCCGGAGCGCGTCCCGTGACGGCCAGCAGCGCCACGAGGACGCTCAGCAGCAGGACCTGGTTGACCACGAAGGCCGAGCGCCGCCGCGACGTCCGGTCCAGCCAGGCGCCGAGCAGCGGACCCGTGACGAGGGCGGGCAGGGCGAGCGCTCCGACGACGGTGCCGGCGAGCGCGGGCGAGCCCGTGCGGTCCAGCACGAGCAGCACCAGCGCGACGCGGGCCGCCTCGTTGGCCAGCCGGGCGGTGGTCGACGCGGTGAACAGCGGGACGAGCCCGGGCGAGCGCCAGAGCCGGTCCTCCAGCGCCGGGGCGGCCGGGGCAGCGGCGTCGGCGGTGGGGGCGGTCACCCCAGGGACAACGCCTGCGGCTGCTCCTCATGCCCGCGGCTGCCGTGAGACGCCTCACCCGCGGTGGCGAAGCGGCAGGTCTGGCACACTGGTCGGCGAGCTACCGCCGCACGACGGCCCTCTACCCGTCGACGGCGTGTCCGCACGAACGCGACCCCGGCGCACCCCCACGCGCCACGGGTCGCCTCCCCACGCCGTACGACTGGAGCACCAAGAACCCGTGGCAACCAAGATCAAGCTGATGCGCCTGGGCAAGATGCGCGCCCCGTACTACCGGATCGTCGTCGCCGACGCCCGCACCAAGCGGGACGGCCGGTCGATCGAGACGATCGGCAAGTACCACCCCAAGGAGGACCCCTCCTTCATCGAGGTCGACAGCGACCGCGCGCAGTACTGGCTCGGCGTCGGCGCGCAGCCGACCGAGGCCGTCGCCGCGATCCTGCGCGTCACCGGTGACTGGCAGAAGTTCAAGGGCGAGCCCGCGCCGCCGCCCATGCTGGTGGCCGAGCCCAAGGCCGACAAGAAGGCCGTCTTCGAGGCCGCCGCCCGCGAGGGCATCGACGGCGGCGCCGGTGGCGCGGCCACCACGCCGAAGAAGAAGGCCGGCAAGAAGGTCGACGACGACAACGCGCCTGCCGGTCACGCTGCTCCGCCGGCCGACCAGCCCGCCACCGCCGTCCAGGTCGCCGACGGCGAGCCCGACGTCACCCCGCCCGGCGTCACCGCCGAGCCCAAGGCCGAGGCTGCCGACGCGCCGCCGGCCGACGCCGTCGCCGACGCCCCCGGTACCGGTGGCACCGGCAGCACGTCCGACGACTCCGCCGCCTCGATGGCTGCCGACGCCGCGACGTCCGGCGACGACGCCAGCGACAAGGCGTAGCCGGTGCTCGAGAACGCCCTCGAGCACCTGGTCA
The DNA here is from genome assembly GCF_035644915.1 of Streptomyces sp. Classification (GTDB taxonomy): domain Bacteria; phylum Actinomycetota; class Actinomycetes; order Streptomycetales; family Streptomycetaceae; genus Streptomyces. The sequence continues at coordinate 27,612 of NZ_DASQNP010000081.1, read as the reverse complement.
AGGGCATCGTCGACAACCCGGACGACGTCACGGTCGACCTGGTCTCCGGCCGGCGCGGCCGCACCCTGGAGGTGCGGGTCAACCCGGACGACCTCGGCAAGGTGATCGGCCGCAACGGCCGCACGGCCAAGGCGCTGCGCACCGTCATGACGGCGCTCGGCGGCAAGGGCGTGCGGGTGGACGTCGTCGACACCGACGAGATCCGCTGACGTCAGCACCCACCCCGCCCGGCCCCGACGACCTCGTCGTGGTCGGGCGGATCGGTCGCCCGCAGGGCATCAAGGGCGAGGTCACCGTCGAGGTCCGCACCGACGACCCCGAGGCGCGGTTCGCCGCGGGCGCCGTGCTGCTCACCGACCCGCCGGAGCGCGGACCGCTCACCGTCGAGGTGTCGCGCGACCACTCCGGGCGGCTCGTCGTCGCCTTCGCGGGCGTGCCCGACCGCAGCGCGGCTGAGCTCCTGCGCGACACGATGCTGCTCGTCGACGTCCGCACCCTGCCGCCGATCGAGGACGAGGACGAGTTCCACGACTGGCAGCTGCGCGGGCTGTCGGCCGTGCTGCGCGACGGCACCGACGTGGGCGTCGTCGACGACGTCCTGCACCTGCCGCACGGCGACGTGCTGGTGATCGCCCGTCCGGAGGGCGAGGCGCTGGTGCCGTTCGTGCGCGCCGTCGTCCCCGACGTCGACCTGAGCTCCCGGCGGGTGGTGCTCGACCCGCCGCCCGGGCTGCTCGAGGAAGTAGCCGAGGACTGACGTGCAGGTCGACGTCGTCACGATCTTCCCGGAGTACCTGGCGCCGCTGGGCGGCTCGCTGCTCGGCAAGGCGCAGCAGCGCGGGCTGCTCGACGTCCGCGTGCACGACCTGCGCACCTGGACCACCGACGTGCACCGCACCGTCGACGACAGCCCCTACGGCGGCGGCCCGGGCATGGTCATGAAGCCCGAGCCGTGGGGTCAGGCGCTGGACGCCGTGCTGGCCGGCGGCGGCCCGGTCGACGCGCCGCTGCTGCTCGTGCCCTCGCCCAGCGGACGCCGGCTGGACCAGCGGCTGGCCGCCGAGCTCGCGACCGAGCCGTGGCTGGCCTTCGCCTGCGGCCGGTACGAGGGCATCGACTCCCGGGTGCTGGAGGACGCCGCCGAGCGGATGCGGGTGCTGGAGGTCTCGCTCGGCGACTACGTGCTGGCCGGGGGAGAGGTGGCCGTGCTCGTCGTCGTCGAGGCGGTGGCCCGGCTGCTGCCCGGCGTGCTGGGCAACCCGGAGTCGGTGGTCGACGACTCCTTCGCGGCCGGCTCGATGGAGGCGCTGCTCGAGGGGCCGGTCTACACGCGGCCCGCGGTGTGGCGGGGCCACGCGGTGCCGGAGGTGCTGCTCTCGGGTGACCACGCCGCCATCGCCCGCTGGCGTCAGGAGCAGGCGCAGGCCCGCACGGCAGCCCGTCGTCCCGACCTGTCCGGGCCCCCGGAGGCCCTCGGCGAGCAGCCGGGCCCGGGCGGCGGTGTGGCAGAGTAGAGGGCTGTCGGCCGCCCGCGTCCCGGGCCGGACCGCCCCCTGACCAGCCCGGCCCGCGCCCTCGCGCGCGGTGCCGCACGAGGAAGTGAACCCCGCGATGAACGTCCTGGACGAGCTCGACGCCGCGCAGCTGCGCACCGACGTGCCGGAGTTCCGGCCCGGCGACACCGTCGACGTCGGCGTCCGGGTCGTCGAGGGCAACCGCTCCCGCGTCCAGCGCTTCCAGGGCGTCGTCATCCGCCGCCAGGGAGGCGGCTCGCGCGAGACGTTCACCGTCCGCAAGGTGAGCTTCGGCGTCGGCGTGGAGCGCACCTTCCCGGTGCACACCCCGGTCGTCGAGAAGATCGAGGTCGTCACCCGCGGTGACGTCCGCCGCGCCAAGCTGTACTACCTGCGCGAGCTGCGCGGCAAGGCCGCCAAGATCAAGGAGAAGCGCGAGAACTGAGCCGGGCCGGGCTCGCGCGGCGGCCCGCGGCCACGGGAGGCGGCGGGACCGCGCCGTCTCCCCCCGGACCATCACCCGCCGGGTTAGGCTCTCGGCTCGATGGACACCGACGCACGGCACACACGGCCCACGGAGCGCGACGGCTCCCCGGCCCCCTCGACGGGGCGGGGGAGCCGGTCGCGCTCCGTGCGTGTGGGGGCGGTCGCCGCCGCGGCGGCGCTGGTGCTCTCGCTGGTCCACGCGTTCGTGGCGGAGCCCTTCCGCATCCCGAGCGACTCGATGGCGAACACCCTCCGAACCGGCGACCGCGCCCTGGTGAACAAGCTGGCGTACCGTTTCGGCAACCTTCCGCGCCGCGGAGACGTTGTGGTGTTCGACGGTACCGGCTCGTTCGACCGGGAACCGTCGGAGGGAACCGACTACGTCAAGCGGGTCGTCGCGGTCGGCGGGGACAGGGTCACGTGCTGCGACGAGCGGGGGAGGATCGAGGTGAACGGCCAACCGGTGAACGAGGCCTACCTGCATCCCGGCGACCGGCCCTCGGCCGTCCCGTTCGACGTCGAGGTCCCCGCGGGACGCCTGTGGGTGATGGGCGACCACCGCTCCCGGTCGCGGGACTCCCGCGACCACCTCGGCGCCCCCGGCGGCGGCACCGTACCGGTGGACCGGGTGATCGGCCGGGTCGACTGGGTCGTCTGGCCGGCCGACCGCTGGACCTCCCTGCGGGGCCGCCATGGGTAGACGCGGACGGCCGCGAGGACGCCGGGCGGTCGGCGCAGCACCCGGCAACGGCTCGGCCCGGGAGCCCCGGTCGACACTGCGCGGCCCCGGCGAGGGGCGGGCGGACCGCCGCCGCGCGGCCAAACGGATCAAGCGGCGGCGCCGGCTGTCGGCCACCAAGGAGATACCCATCCTGGTGGGCGTGGCCCTGCTGATCGCGCTGGTGCTCAAGACCTTCCTGGTCCAGGCGTTCGTCATCCCCTCCGGCTCGATGGAGCAGACCATCAGGATCGACGACCGGGTGCTGGTGGACAAGCTGACCCCCTGGTTCGGCGCGCGCCCCGAACGCGGCGACGTGGTGGTCTTCAAGGACCCCGGCGGCTGGCTGCCACCCGAGGAGAAGCCGGAGCGGAACGACCCGATAGGGATCAAACAGGGCAGGCAGTTCCTGACGTTCATCGGCCTGCTGCCCTCCGACGACGAGCAGGACCTGATCAAACGGGTCATCGGAATCGGCGGCGACACCGTCAAGTGCTGCGACGAGGACGGCCGGGTCACCGTCAACGGCACGCCGCTGAACGAACCGTACCTCCACCCCGGCAACGCGCCCTCGCAGATGCGCTTCGAGGTGAAGGTGCCCGAGAACCGGATCTTCGTGATGGGCGACCATCGCGCCAACTCGGCCGACTCCCGTTACCACCTGGAAGAGCCGGGTAAGGGGACCATTCCGGAGGAGCTCGTGGTGGGCAAGGCCGTGGTGATCGCCTGGCCGTACTCCCACTGGCGACGCCTGGAGGAGCCCGAGACCTACGCCTCGGTGCCGGACCCGCGCGGCGAGCCCGCCTCCGCGGCCGCCGGCGACGACAATGACGGGGTGCGGATCCCGGGCGTTCCGAGCCCTGCGGAACTCCCGCTCGTTATGGGAGTGGTGGGTCTGCACCGACTGAGGCGCGGGCGACGGCGCGCTACGAAGCGCATGCGAGCAGTGTGAGGAGTGGATGTGGGGGACGTGGCGGTAGGAGCGCGCTCCGACGCGGACGGACCGGAGAAGCGGACCGGCGACGAGCCCGTGGACCGCGGTGAGGAACAGGCCACGGAGCCCGACGGCGGAGAAGGCGTGACGGACAAGAAGCAACGCTCCTTCCTGAAGGAACTCCCCCTGCTGATCGGCATCGCGCTGCTCCTGGCGCTGCTGATCAAGACCTTCCTGGTCCAGGCGTTCTCCATCCCCTCCGACTCGATGCAGAACACCCTCCAGCGGGGCGACCGGGTGCTGGTGGACAAGCTGACCCCCTGGTTCGGGGCCGAACCCGAACGCGGCGAGGTCGTCGTCTTCCACGACCCGGGCGGCTGGCTGGACGAGTCGGTGCAGACGGACTCCAACGGCATCGGGGCCGCCTTCCAGGAGGTCATGAGCTTCATCGGGCTGATGCCCTCCGCCGAGGAGCAGGACCTCATCAAGCGGGTCATCGCGGTCGGCGGCGACACCGTGGCCTGCGAGAAGAACGGGCCCGTCACGGTCAACGGCAAGGCCCTGGACGAGAAGTCCTACATCTATCCCGGGAACACCCCCTGCGGCAGTGAGGGCTTCGGCCCGGTCAAGGTCCCCGAGGGCCGGATCTGGGTGATGGGCGACCACCGCCACAACTCCCTGGACTCCCGCTTCCACCAGGAGCTGCCCGGACACGGGACGGTGTCCGTGGACGACGTGGTGGGACGGGCCATCGTCAAGGCCTGGCCGATCGACCGCTGGGGCACCCTCCCGGTCCCGGACACCTTCGCCGAGCAGGGCCTGGCCGCCGCACCGGCGGCGATGGGGCTGGCGGGCGCGGTGCCGCTGGTGCTGTGGCGGCGGCGCCTGAAGGCCGGGACCGCCCGCGCGCGGGACGAGTCCGCCACGCGCTGACCCGCGGAACGTACCCGAAGGTAGGGTGCGGCCAGACCGTCGGTGGAGCCCAGACCCCGGGAGCGCGTGAGTGAGCAGAGCAGGACGTACCGGAGCACGTGCCGGAGGGGGCCGCGGACGCCTGGGCCACACCCTGTCGTCGGCGGCCGTGGCGATCGGCTGCGTGCTCTTCCTGGGCGGCTTCGGCTGGACGGCCGTCCTGTACCAGCCCTACACCGTGCCGACCGACTCCATGGCGCCCACCGTGAACGCCGGAGACCGGGTGCTGGCCCAGCGCATCGACGGCGACCAGGTCAAACGCGGCGACATCGTGGTCTTCCGGGATCCGGTGTGGGGCGAGCTGCCCATGGCCAAGCGGGTCGTCGGCGTCGGGGGCGACACCGTCAAGTGCTGCGACGGGCAGGGAAGGCTGACCGTCAACGGCACGGCGGTCGACGAGCCGTACCTGCGGCAGGGGGCACGGGAACGGGCCTCCTTCCCCAGCTTCGAGGCGGCCGTGCCCCAAGGACACCTCTTCCTCCTCGGCGACCACCGCGACCAGTCGCTGGACTCGCGGACGCACCTGCAGGACGCCAACCACGGCTCCGTGAGGAGAGAGGCGGTGACCGGCCGGATCGACGCCACCGTGTGGCCGCCGGGCACCATGGGACTGGTCGAACGCCCCGAGAGCTTCGCGGACCTCCCCGGCGGCATCTCCCGGCCGGGCCCGCTGCGACCCGCCCTGCTGGCGACCGCCGCCGGCGCGGCACTGGTCCTCGGCGGCGCCGCGTACGGGGCGATCACCTCGGTCCGCGGGAGGCGGGCACGACTGACGCACAATGGGGGGACGCACGGCTGAAGGGGAACACGCCATGAGCGCCGAGGACCTCGAGAAGTACGAGACCGAGATGGAGCTGAAGCTCTACCGGGAGTACCGGGACGTCGTCGGGCTGTTCAGGTACGTGATCGAGACCGAGCGGCGTTTCTACCTCACCAACGACTACGAGATGCAGGTGCACTCCGTCCAGGGCGAGGTCTTCTTCGAAGTCTCGATGGCCGACGCCTGGGTGTGGGACATGTACCGCCCGGCCCGCTTCGTCAAGCAGGTCAGGGTGCTCACCTTCAAGGACGTGAACATCGAGGAGCTGAACAAGAGCGACCTCGACCTGCCCGAGGACTCCAGTTTCAAGAGGTGAACGGGGGACGGGCGGGGGCTCCGGCCGTCCCGGACCCGGCTCATCCCCTGCCCCTCCCTCGTACGGGTGAGCAAGATATCCACAATCGGCCGTTCGTCCACCGAAACGGACCATGATCACCCAGCCGCCTCCCCAGCCGTCACAGTCGGACCCGGAGGTGGTACCGATGAACGGCAGGGAAGCACTCGGCCGCTACGGCGAGGACCTGGCCGCCCGACGACTGCGCGAGGCGGGCATGGCCGTCCTGGAACGCAACTGGCGCTGCCCGAGCGGTGAGATCGACATCGTCGCCCGGGACGCCGACGCGCTCGTCATCTGCGAGGTCAAGACCCGCAGGGCCGGTCCGTACGAACACCCGATGGCGGCCATCACGCCGCGCAAGGCCGAACGGCTGCGCAGACTCGCCGCCCGCTGGCTCACCGAACGCTGGCTCGCCAGATACGGCCGCCCGCCGACCGGCGGAGTACGCATCGACCTCGTCGGCGTCGTCCTGCCCGAGCGCGGCGCGCCCCTGGTCCAGCACGTCCGGGGGGTGGCCTGAGATGGGATTCGCCCGCACCTGCTCGGTCGCCCTCGTCGGCGTCGAAGGCGTGGTCGTCGAGGTGCAGGCCGACCTCGAACCGGGACTCGCCACCTTCACCCTGGTGGGCCTGCCCGACAAGAGCCTGGTCGAAAGCCGCGACCGGGTCAGGGCCGCCGTCGTCAACTCCGGCATCGACTGGCCGCAGAAGAAGCTCACGGTCGGCCTCAGCCCCGCCTCGGTGCCCAAGAGCGGCAGCGGCTTCGACCTGGCCGTGGCCTGCGCAGTCCTCGGCGCCGCGGAGCGGATCGACCCCCGCGGGCTCACCGACCTGGTGATGATCGGCGAACTGGGGCTCGACGGCCGCGTCCGGCCCGTCCGGGGCGTCCTCCCCACCGTTCTGGCCGCCGCCGAAGCCGGATACCGCCAGGTCGTCGTCGCCGAGCAGACCGCCGCCGAGGCCGCCCTGGTCCCCGGCGTCTCCGTCCTGGGCATCCGCTCCCTGCGCCAGCTCGTCGCCGTCCTCACCGACGCCCCCGTCCCCGACGAGGACCCGGCCGAGGACGGTGCCACGGCCCCGATGCTCGCCGGACTCACCGTGCCCGGAGCCGGAGGAGGCGTCGGAGCACTCTGCGGCGAACGTCCCGTGGACCTCGCCGAGGTCGCCGGACAGGTCGCGGCCCGCAGGGCACTGGAGGTGGCCGCCGCGGGCCGCCACCACATCTTCCTCAAAGGCCCGCCCGGTGCGGGCAAGACCATGCTCGCCGAGCGGCTGCCCGGACTGATGCCGCCCCTCACCCCGCAGGAGGCCCTGGAGGTCACCGCCGTCCACTCCGTGGCCGGCACCCTGCCACCCGGCCAACCACTGATCGAACGACCCCCCTACTGCGCCCCCCACCACTCGGCCACCATGGCCTCCCTCGTCGGCGGCGGCAGCGGACTGCCCAGGCCGGGGGCCGTCTCCCTCGCCCACCGAGGGGTGCTCTTCCTGGACGAGGCCGCCGAATGCAGCGCCCGCGTGCTCGACGCACTGCGCCAACCGCTGGAGTCCGGACAGGTCGTCGTGGCCCGGGCACAGGGCCTGATGCGCATGCCCGCCCGCTTCCTGCTCGTCCTCGCCGCCAACCCCTGCCCCTGCGGCCGGCACGGCTCCAGGGGCGGCGGCTGCGAATGCCGGCCCTCCTCGGTCCGGCGCTACCGCGCACGGCTCTCCGGCCCCCTGCTGGACCGCGTCGACCTCCGCGTCACCGTCGAACCCGTCACCCGCTCCGAACTGACCGACCCCGACGCCCGCGCGGAATCCACCGCAACCGTGGCCGAGCGCGTACGCGCCGCCCGGGAACGCGCCGCCGCCCGCTACGCCGGAACCCCCTGGCGCACCAACAGCGAGGTCCCCGGACACGAACTGCGGACCAGATGGCCGGCGGCCCCCCGGGCGCTCGGCAGGGCCGAGGAGGACATGGAACGCGGGCTGCTCACCGCACGCGGCCTGGACCGTGTCCTCAGGGTCGCCTGGACCCTGGCCGACCTCGCCGGACACGACCGGCCCACCGCCGACGACGTGGACGGGGCGCTGGAGCTGCGCACGGGCGTACGGCGCGGCACGGCACTCACCGGAGGCCGGGCATGACGACCGGCGACGACGAGCGCGTGGCCCGGGCGGCGCTCACCAGGATCGGAGAGCCCGGGGACGAGGCCGTGAACGGCTGGATCGACAGGTACGGCGCCGTGGAGACCCTCAAGGCCCTCGGCTCCGACACCCCCCTGCCCGGCGCCTCCCGGACCCGCTGGGCCGGACTGCGGCAGCGGACACACCGACTCGACCCCGAAGCCGACCTCGAAGCGATCGGCGCACTGGGCGGACGCTTCCTCTGCCCCGGCGACCCCGAGTGGCCGAGCCAACTGGACGACCTGGGCGACGGACGCCCCGTCGGACTGTGGGTGCGCGGCAGAGCCTCGCTGCGGCTGTGGGCACTGCGCTCGGTCGCCGTCGTCGGCGCCCGGGCCTGTACGGACTACGGCGCCCATGTCGCGGCCACGCTCGGCTCCAGCCTGGCCGCACGCGGCTGGACGGTGGTCTCCGGCGCGGCGTACGGAGTGGACGGCGCCGCCCACAACGGCGCACTCGTGGTGGACGGGGCCACCGTCGGCGTCCTGGCCTGCGGGGTCGACGTCGCCTATCCGCCGGGCAACGGCCCGCTGATCCGACGCATCGGCGACCAGGGCCTGCTGGTCGCCGAACTGCCGCCCGGCGACCACCCGACCCGCAGCCGGTTCGTGCTGCGCAACCGCGTGATCGCGGCCCTCACCCGCGGCACCGTCGTGGTGGAGGCCGAGCTGCGCAGCGGCTCACTGGTCACCGCCCGGCGGGCACTCGCGCTCGGCAGGATCACGATGGGCGTACCCGGCCCGGTGACCAGCGGGCTGTCGGCGGGAGTCCACCAACTCCTGCGCGGGGAGGGCATCGTCGTCACCGACGCGGCCGAGATCATCGAACTGGTCGGCAGCATCGGTGAACTGGCCCCCGAACGGCGCGGGCCGATGGTGCCGCGCGACCTGCTGGCGCCGGAGGCGGCATGCGTCCTGGAGGCGCTGCCCGCCCGGGGCGCGCTCAGCACGGCGGCGGTGGCGCGTGCCGCCGCCCTCGCGGAGGACCGCGCACTCGTCCGCCTCCAGGAACTGCAGTCGCTCGGACACCTCGAACGGAACGGCGACTACTGGCAGTTGGCACGGCACGCGAACCAACACCCCAATAGGTGACGAGACGGTCCTTGATCCAAGGCGATCGAGTGAAAAGGTGTGGGACATGATCGCCGAATGGTCCGTTCCGCGCAGCCGCACCGCACTGCTCCGACCGCCCGGGTAACCCCGGGGTGCGGGCAGCGGAACGTATCTGCGTATGTTCGATCGACCGATCCTCGCACTGTGCGACACCTCAGTCACGCTACGCTCCCAAGGTTCCCAACCCCATCGGTCCCACCGGCGTCAGCGCACAGATCACGGCAGAACGGCTCAAGACCACGCATGCCCCACCACACCTCCGGGCCCGACCGCACGGCCACGGCAGAACCGACTGCAGCCGACGACGCTGCACGCCCTGCCCCGCCCAGATCGCTCGACGAACTGTGGCGGTCGTACAAGCGCACGGGCGACGAGCGGCTGCGGGAACAGCTGATCCTCCACTACTCGCCCCTGGTCAAGTACGTGGCCGGGCGCGTCAGCGTCGGCCTGCCCGCCAACGTGGAGCAGGCCGACTTCGTCTCCTCAGGAGTGTTCGGACTGATCGACGCCATCGAGAAGTTCGACCCGGACCGCTCGATCAAGTTCGAGACCTACGCCATCACCCGCATCCGCGGAGCCATGATCGACGAGCTGCGGGCACTGGACTGGATCCCCCGCTCCGTACGGCAGAAGGCCCGCGCGTTCGAACGCGCCCACGCCACGCTGGAGGCCACGCTGCGGCGCACCCCCTCGGAAGCCGAGGTCGCGGACGAGATGGGAATCCCCCTGGAGGAACTCCACAACATCTTCAGCCAACTGCCGCTGACCAACGTGGTCGCCCTGGAGGAGGTGCTCCACGGCGGCGAGGGCGGCGGCCGCCTCAGCCTCATGGACACCCTCGAGGACACGGCCGCCGACAACCCCGTCGAGATCGCCGAGGACCGCGAACTGCGCCGGCTGCTGGCCCGCGCGGTCAACACCCTGCCCGAACGCGAGAAGACCGTGGTCACCCTCTACTACTACGAGGGCCTCACCCTCGCGGAGATCGGGCAGGTGCTCGGAGTCACCGAGAGCCGGGTCAGCCAGATCCACACCAAGTCCGTCCTGCAACTGCGGGCCAAGCTCGCCGACCTCAGTCGCTGAATCGGTCCTGCCCTCCCTACAGTGGGACGCGTGCCCAGGATTCGAGCGGCCTCCGTGGCCGAGCACCGGACGATGCAGCGCGAGGCCCTGCTGGAAGCAGCACGAACCCTGCTGTCCGAGGGCGGTACGGAAGCACTGACCTTCGCCGCCCTGGCCGAACGCACGGGGCTGGCGCGCTCCTCCGTCTACGAGTACTTCCGCTCCCGCGCGGCCGTCGTCGAGGAGCTGTGCGCCGTCGACTTCCCCCTGTGGGCGGCCGAGGTGGAGGCCGCCATGGAACGGGCCGACACGCCCGAAGCGAAGATCGAGGCGTACGTGCGGCGGCAACTGGCACTGGTCGGAGACCGCCGGCACCGGGCCGTCGTCGCCATCTCGGCCGGTGAGCTGGACGCGGGTGCCCGGGAGAAGATCCGAGCCGCCCACGGAGGACTGATCACCATGGTCGTGGACGCGCTCGGCGCCCTCGGCCACGACGAGCCCCGGCTGACGGCCACACTGCTCCAGGGCGTCGTGGACGCCGCCGTCCGCCGCATCGAACTGGGCGCCGCGGAGGACCCGGAACGCATCACACGGGCCGCGGTGTCGATGGTGCTCCACGGCGTCGGGGGCTGACCCCCGCCCCTCCCCCTCCCCCACCCCAGCCCCTCCCTCTCACCTCCCTGCTCTCCTTGCCGGTGCTCCTCCGGAGGGAGCGCCGGCATGGGGGAGCGGACGGACCGCCGCGCGGGCGTCCCGGCAAACGGGCCGGGGTGCCCCGGGCACCCCGGCCCGTCCGCTTACGGAAGCGGCCTCCCGCCACGCGAGCGGATGCGGCGGCGACGGGCCCGGACCGTGGCCGCCGCCAGGGCCAGCGCCACCGCCCCCGCGACGGCCGTCTCCCCGGACGAGGACCTGCCGGCCGCCACCGGGCGTACCACTCCGTCCGGTCCGCCACCCGCCGCCTCCGGCAACGGGACCCCCAGCACCGGAAGCAGCCGGGACGGGCCGCTGCCCAGCACGGAGAACGGATCCAGATAGGCGCCGCCACGACGCAGCCCCCAGTGGAGGCAGCCCGCCGGGCAGTGGAAGCCGTCCGCCTCCAGCACCCCCACCACCTGCCCCGTCGCGATCCGGTCACCCTCGCGGACACGCGCCCTGACCGGCTCGTACGTCGTGCGCAGCGGCGGATCGCCCGTGCCCGACAGCTCGATCGAGACCACCCCGCGCCCGGCGACCTCCCCGGCGAAGGAGACGCGGCCCGCCCCCACCGCGCGCACCGGATCCCCCGGACGGGCCGCCAGGTCCACGCCGCGGTGGCCGGCCGCCCACCGCACCGGAGGCGGCCGCCAGTCGCGCTCGACCGCGCCCGGCACCGGCCGGACCCGTCCGGCACCGGCACCGGACGGGTCGTCCGCGGGCGCCGCGCGGACCCGCACCACCGGGGCCGCCGCGACCGCCTCCGAGGACACTCCTGACGGCACCCCCGAGGCAGTCCCCGAGGACAGGAGCGGCAGACAGCACAGCAGCACCGCGCACAGTCGACGTCTCATGCGCACAGAGTGACGCCAGGAGGGGAGCGGCGGGGATCTTGGAGGAAGGCTGTGGAGTACCGGCCGGTTGTGGACAGGCCCGTCACCCGGCCCGCCGCTTCCCGCCCGCTCCCCCCGTCGCGCCCGCCGGTACCCGGCACGGCCGTGCCGATGATCCCCGCCTGTCGCCTGCCGGTTCCCCGGTCCCGTACACTTCTGGTGCGATCCGGGTCACCGGGTCGACTTCGCACGCCCCGCCACCTCCGCCGGTGGCCGCGCACCTCGGTCCTCGGAGACGGTCCCGGACCCCTCCGCAGGCACAGCGCGCCGGGGCGTCAGGAGCGGTGGCCATCCGGTCACCGCGTACAACCGAGTACTCAAGGAGAAACGGCCATGGCCGTCGTCACGATGCGGGAGCTGCTGGAGAGCGGCGTCCACTTCGGGCACCAGACCCGCCGCTGGAACCCGAAGATGAAGCGCTTCATCTTCACCGAGCGCAACGGCATCTACATCATCGACCTGCTCCAGTCGCTGTCGTACATCGACCGCGCCTACGAGTTCGTCAAGGAGACCGTCGCCCACGGCGGCTCCATCATGTTCGTCGGCACCAAGAAGCAGGCCCAGGAGGCCATCGCCGAGCAGGCCACCCGCGTGGGCATGCCCTACGTCAACCAGCGCTGGCTCGGCGGCATGCTGACCAACTTCTCGACCGTCCACAAGCGCCTCCAGCGCCTGAAGGAGCTCGAGCAGATCGACTTCGAGGACGTGGCCTCCTCCGGCCTCACCAAGAAGGAGCTGCTGGTCCTCTCCCGCGAGAAGGCCAAGCTGGAGAAGACGCTCGGCGGTATCCGCGACATGCAGAAGGTGCCCAGCGCCGTCTGGATCGTGGACACCAAGAAGGAGCACATCGCCGTCGGTGAGGCGCGCAAGCTCAACATCCCGGTCGTCGCCATCCTCGACACCAACTGCGACCCGGACGAGGTCGACTACAAGATCCCGGGCAACGACGACGCGATCCGCTCCGTCACCCTGCTCACCCGCGTGATCGCCGACGCCGTCGCCGAGGGCCTCCTCGCCCGCTCCGGCGCCGCCGGTGAGGGCAAGGGCGAGAAGGCCGCCGGCGAGCCGCTCGCCGAGTGGGAGCGCGAGCTGCTGGAGGGCGACGCCCAGAAGGCCGCCGAGGAGGCCAAGGCGTCCGAGGCCCCGGCCGAGGAGAAGGCCGCCGAGGGCGAGCAGCCGGCCGAGCAGGCCTGAGCACGCAGCACGGTGGTACGGCCGGGGGCGGTGCCATGAGCGCCGCCCCCGCCGTACACCTGTAGATCGATCCATCCTCATCGACTTTTCGAGAAGAGATTCACCGACCATGGCGAACTACACCGCCGCTGACGTCAAGAAGCTCCGCGAGCTCACCGGCGCCGGCATGATGGACTGCAAGAAGGCGCTCGACGAGGCCGAGGGCAACGTCGACAAGGCCGTCGAGATCCTCCGCGTCAAGGGCCAGAAGGGCGTCGCCAAGCGCGAGTCCCGCACCGCCGAGAACGGCGCCGTCGTCTCCCTGCTCGCCGACGACAAGAAGTCCGGTGTGCTGGTCGAGCTGAAGTGCGAGACCGACTTCGTCGCCAAGGGCGAGAAGTTCCTCGCCGTCGCCGACGCCATCGCCGCCCACGTCGCCGCCACCTCCCCGGCCGACATCCAGGCGCTGCTCGCCTCCGAGATCGAGTCCGGCAAGACCGTCCAGGCGTACGTGGACGAGGCCAACGCCGCCCTCGGCGAGAAGATCGTCCTCGACCGCTTCGCGCAGTTCTCCGGCGGTTACGTGGCCGCCTACATGCACCGCACCAGCCCGGACCTGCCGCCGCAGGTCGGTGTCCTGGTCGAGCTGGAGCAGGAGAACGCCGAGGTCGCCAAGGACGTCGCGCAGCACATCGCCGCGTTCGCCCCGAAGTACCTCTCCCGCGAGGACGTCCCGGCCGACACCGTCGCCAACGAGCGCCGCGTCGCCGAGGCCGCCGCCCGCGAGGAGGGCAAGCCCGAGCAGGCCCTGCCGAAGATCATCGAGGGCCGCGTGAACGGCTTCTTCAAGGAGAACTGCCTCCTGGACCAGCCCTTCGCGAAGGACAACAAGAAGACCGTCCAGAAGGTGCTGGACGAGGCCGGTGTCACGCTGAAGCGCTTCGCCCGCTTCCGCGTCGGCGCCTGACCCGTACGCCGTACCTTCCACGGCGGACCGGCCGCGCCCGGTTGGGGTCGGCCACGGGGCCCGTCCTGGTGCGTCGCGCACGCCGCGTACGGACCGGACGACCGCAGTTGTGACGAGGAGGCCATTGCCGCTTGAGGGACCGATGGGACCACCGGCAATGGCCTCCTTCGCATGTGCACGAGGAGATCCGATGAAACAGGGCATCGACCCCGGAGGCGCCGCCTCCGACAAAGACCGCAACCGCCGTCGCCGCTTCCTGCTGAAACTCTCCGGTGAGGCGTTCGCCGGCGGCGGAGGACTCGGAGTCGACCCCGACGTCGTGCACAAGGTCGCCCGTGAGATCGCCGCCGTGGTGCGGGACGGCGCCGAGATCGCCGTCGTCATCGGCGGCGGCAACTTCTTCCGCGGCGCGGAACTCCAGCAGCGCGGCATGGACCGGGCCCGCTCCGACTACATGGGCATGCTCGGCACGGTCATGAACTGCCTCGCCCTCCAGGACTTCCTGGAGAAGGAAGGCATCGACTCCCGCGTCCAGACCGCCATCACCATGGGGCAGGTCGCCGAACCGTACATCCCGCTGCGGGCCGTACGGCACCTGGAGAAGGGGCGGGTGGTCATCTTCGGCGCCGGTATGGGCATGCCGTACTTCTCCACCGACACCACCGCCGCCCAGCGCGCCCTGGAGATCGACGCCGAGGCGCTGCTGATGGGGAAGAACGGCGTGGACGGCGTCTACGACTCCGACCCGGCGAAGAACCCCGACGCGGTGAAGTTCGACGCCCTGGAGTACGGCGAGGTCATCGCCCGCGACCTGAAGGTGGCCGACGCCACCGCCATCACCCTCTGTCGCGACAACAAGCTGCCGATCCTCGTCTTTGAACTGCTGGCGGAGGGGAATATCGCACGAGCGGTGAAGGGTGAGAAGATCGGCACGCTCGTGAGCGACCAGGGTTCCCGGACCTGACCCCCGCGAGGGGCACGACACGACGTCCGTACGGCGACCGCGGCACACGGCGCCGTACGGCAACTCCGTGCCGCACGATGGGCACGGTACGGGGATGGACAACACCCTGCCGGTCGGACACCGTGCAGGAATCAGGGCTTTCCGGCTCACATCATCGAACCAGGAGCACGTGGTGATCGAAGAGACCCTCCTCGAAGCCGAGGAGAAAATGGAGAAGGCGGTCGTCGTCGCCAAGGAGGACTTCGCCGCGATCCGCACCGGTCGTGCGCACCCGGCGATGTTCAACAAGATCGTGGCGGACTACTACGGCGCGATGACCCCGATCAACCAGCTCGCGTCGTTCTCGGTGCCCGAGCCCCGGATGGCCGTGGTCACCCCGTTCGACAAGAGCGCGCTGCGGAACATCGAGCAGGCCATCCGCGACTCCGACCTCGGCGTCAACCCCTCCAACGACGGCAACATCATCCGGGTCGTCTTCCCGGAGCTGACCGAGGAACGCCGCCGGGAGTACATCAAGGTCGCCAAGGGCAAGGCCGAGGACGCCAAGATCTCCATCCGCAGCGTCCGCCGCAAGGCCAAGGAGGCCATCGACAAGGCCATCAAGGACGGCGACATCGGCGAGGACGAGGGACGCCGCGCCGAGAAGGAGCTCGACGACACCACCGCCAAGTACGTCGCGCAGGTGGACGAGCTGCTCAAGCACAAGGAAGCCGAGCTGCTCGAGGTCTGAGGCTGCGATATTCGTGAATGACTCATCCTGGGGAGCGCCACCGCCGAGTGCCGGACATCCCGGCCACTCCGGCTACTGGAACCCTCCCGAACAGGGTTACTCCCCCCCGCTCCGCGCGGAGGTGGCTCCGGCCCCGGCGGGTTCCGTGCGCGAGGGCGGCGACGCGTCGCAGACTCGGCGTATGCCCATTGTGCCCGACGCCCCCGGCGGTGACCAGGACGATCGCGACGACCGGGCGGCCGGGCGGCCGTTCGGCGGCCCGTTCCCCGGCGACGGCCCGTCCGAGCCGCCGGCCCCGGCCGGCCCCGTGACCCCGGGCCGCTCCTCCGGCCGGAAGCGGGCGGGTCGCGACCTGCCCGCCGCGATAGGGGTCGGCCTGGGACTGGGCGTCGTCATCGTCGCCTCGCTGTTCGTCTACAAGCCCGTCTTCGTCGGCGTGATCGTGGTCGCGGTCGTGGTCGGGCTGTGGGAACTGACCTCCCGGCTCGCCGAACACAAGGGCATCCGGGCGCCACTGGTGCCGCTGGCGGTCGGCGGCGCCGCCATGGTCGTCGCCGGATACGTCCGCGGCGCGGAGGGCGCCTGGGTGGCGATGGCGCTCACCACCCTGGCCGTGCTGGTGTGGCGGATGACGGAGGACCCCGGGGAGTACCTGCGGGACGTCACGGCGGGCGTCTTCGCCGCGTTCTACGTTCCCTTCCTGGCCACCTTCGTCGCCATGATGCTCGCGGCCGACGACGGGCCGTGGCGGGTGCTGACCTTCCTGCTGCTCACCGTCGTCAGCGACACCGGGGCGTACGCCGTCGGCTGGCGCTTCGGCCGGCGCAAGCTCGCCCCGCGCATCAGCCCCGGCAAGACCCGCGAGGGGCTGCTGGGAGCGGTGGCCTTCGCGATGGCCGTCGGCGCGCTGTGCACCCACTTCCTCATCGACGGCGGGACCTGGTGGCAGGGCCTGCTGCTGGGCCTGGCCGTGGCCACCAGCGCGACCCTGGGCGACCTCGGCGAATCCATGATCAAACGGGACCTGGGCATCAAGGACATGGGCACCCTGCTGCCCGGGCACGGCGGGATCATGGACCGGCTCGACTCGCTGCTGCCGACCGCCCCCGTGGTCTGGCTGCTGCTGGTCGTCTTCGTCGGCGCGGGCTGACCGCCCGCCCCACCCCGTCCGGGGCCCGCCGTCCACGCGGCGGGCCCCGCGCTCCGTCCGCGACACCGGACAGGGTGTGCCCCGCACCCCGGAGAACTCCGTCCCTCCGGGCACCGACAAGCCCCCTGCCGACGGATGTCCCGCCGGCAGGGGGCCGTCCTGCATTCGAGAGGGAGCCGTCCCCGGGCCGCCGACGTCCGGGACCTGCCGAAGACACCGGCCGGACGGCGTCCTCGGCCGGGCCGACGATCTCGCCTCGCCACCGAGCCATGGCCGGCCCCGACCCCGGCCATGGCTCGGTGGCTCCAGGGCAGCACACCGCGGACCGCTCCGGCCGGGGAGGGACGCCACGGCACGGCGGCCCGCTGCCGCAGCCGTCGGACGAGGCGTGCGGTCACCACCGCCTATGCGCACGGTGACGTCGCCGCCGCCGTCGCTTCAGCGCCCTCCGTGCCAGCAAGAAGGCCCCCATGGCGGCCAGGGCCATCCCCATGAGGATCAAGACCGATCCGATCAAGAGCAGGAAGGCTCCAATGGCGATCACCGCCATCCCGATGAGGACGAGCAAGACCGCGAGGAGAATGAGCAGGATCGCGACGAAGAGCACCTTGCATCCCCCTTCTCCTTCCGACTGTGGTCCCTTCCTCCCTCCGCCGCAAACGCGCTGGCACTGTGCCCCGAAGTCGGACCGCGAACGCCATCGGGAGCTCGGCGAGCCCGCTTCCTCGCTACTGGACATCAGGTGCGCGTACCCGAAGCGTCACCGCCGGATCAGAGCTGCCCGGGTATGCGCGCACGGCCCTGACGCTCCCGCCCGCATCCGGGAGCACTGAGGCGTAGAAGCGGCGAAGGGGCGGCCGAGGAGAATCACCGGGGCTGGGGCGGCGGCGTTCCGGGACTTCAGGCAGCCCCATGGGGCGAGCCTCGAAGATCGGGGCCCGGATCGGGCACGTGCGGGCAGGCGAGGAGCCGACCCGGTTCGCGGCCGGCGTACGGGTCTCGATCTCTCGCCCCGAGGCAGCTCCACCCAAATCCGCTACGCCGACCTTCAAGTTGTCTCCGAGTCGCACGAAGCTGGTTAAGTCTGACAGTTTGTGGCCGATAGCGATAGCGAGTTCGTGCGCTACATGGAACAGTCATAAGTGATCTTCGCTAATGAGTGGCATCTGTTCACGGATCAAGGGTTGGCAGCCGTGCTTGGAGCCGTTGCCGGAGTAGCAGGCACCGGGGCCACCAGCTTGCTCGCTGCGAGATGGGCGCGTAGGCAGGCGGGAGCACGACTAACCGCACAACGAGAGCACTTCCAAGCCCAGTTGGCTGCTCAGCGCCAGGAGTTCGAAGAGCAGGGATACGCGGAGCATGTCCGTTCCCGTCGTGACCCCCGTAGTCACGCTTATGCTGAATTTGCGGCGAAGTTCTGTTCTGTCCAGCATGTCGTGCGGAAAGCAAATGGGGCTGCAGAGTGTGGGGACGTCAATGCTGTGCGCAGTATTGTCGAAGCGGAACTGGCGGCACTTGAAGACCTGAGAAGCTGCGCGGCTTTACTGGCTGTGCAGGGACCTCAGAGTGTTTTTCAGGCCGCCCGGGAGGCTGCGGATGCGGTTTACGATTGGTGGATTTCTGCGATTCGATGGATTGAATGCGCCTCTGGTCAGGGAAATCAATCCTCCAGTCGCCTCAGTGAAGGCTGGGAAGAGCGTCTTGCTGTCGCATTAAAAGAATTTACCAGTGCTTCGAGTAGTGCATTGAATGACGAAGGTGTCTGGTACTCCTGCCGCGAAGCCTAAGGGTTGTCCCGTAACCGATCTTTGGCATGCGGGTAGTTGGGCAGGGCGGGATCCCGGTGACCCCGGTGGGCTTCGCCGCCAGGGTCGCGTCGTCCTCGTGGGCTGTCCGGATTGATCGCTTGATGTCCGAGATGGCCCAGCGCCTGATGGGGTTGCGGGCAGCCCCTCGGGGGAAGTGAACGGCAGAACCCCAAGTCCCCTTGGTACGGTGCACCGATGTCAGCGATCAAGAAGTTCCAGGTCACCTTTGACTGCGCAGAACCTGAGCGTCTCGCTCGTTTCTGGTGCGAGGTGTTGGGGTACGTCGTACCCCCGCCACCAGAGGGGTTTGCCACTTGGGATGATTACAGGCGCTCGCAGCCGCCTGAGCAGCGGGATTCTTGGTTCGCCTGCATTGATCCCTCAGGCGTGGGCCCGCGGCTGTACTTCCAGCGCGTCCCCGAGGGGAAGGCCGCCAAGAACCGGGTGCATCTTGATGTGCGTGTCGGCACCGGGCTGGTGGGAAAAGAGCGCCTCGCCGCGCTTGAGGCCGAATGCGCACGACTGGTCCTGCTCGGCGCGGTACACGTGCGAACGCTGTATGACGGCAATGATTCGTGCATCCCGATGCTGGACATCGAGGGCAACGAGTTCTGTATCGACTGAGCGTATGGGGCGGGAGTCATCCCGTGAGGGCGAGGTTGTGCAGCCGGGCGATGCCGAGCATGGCGGTGTGGACGCCGTCGCCGCGCAGGCGGCAGTCGCGGAGGATCTTCCAGGTCTTCATGCGGGCGAAGGCGTGCTCGACACGGGCGCGGACCTGTTTGTGGCTCTTGTTGTGGGCCTGCTGCCAGTCCCGCAGTTCCTCGCCCGCGCGGCGGCGGTGCGGCATGACCAGTCCGGTGCCGACGTAGCCGCCGTCGGCGATCGTGGTGGCCTCCCCCACGGCGGCCTCGGCGCCGGACTCAGCCCAGGCCCGGCAGTCGTTGCGGTTGCCCGGCAGCGGCCGGCCGACCATCACGACCAGGCGGGTATCGGCGTCGACAACCACCTGATGGTTGGCCGAGTACCGGTAGGTCTTCGACTGCTCGGCGATGGTGTGGTCCCGGGTGGGCACCAGAGTGCCGTCCACAATCAGTACCGCATCCTTGGCGAACCGCTTGCGCGGCTGCAGGGCCAACTGGGGTCCGAGGTGGTCGATGACCCGGTCGGCGGCCGACTTCGACACCCCGAACAGCGGGGCCAGTTGCCGCATGGTGAGGTTGGTCCGCCAGTAGGCGGCCACCGGCAGCACCCGATCCTCGAGCGGCAACTTCCACGGCCGGCCCCGGCCAGGAACCTCCGCACCCTCGCGGCGCAGCAGCGTCACCAACGTGCCGAAGGTGCGCGGGCCCAGCCCGGTGAACGGCTCTATCCAGGACGGCACCGACGCCGTGATCACACCAGACACGACCAAGATCATCGCACTACAAGATCACTCACGGGACAACCCTTAGTAAGGCGGGAAGTCGGGCTGGTTCCGCATGAATCGGCTGGGCCGTCTGTGGGCCGTGCGGGGGTGGTCGGCGATGACGGAGGGCGGCCGGGGGTGACCGCGGCCTCCCTGCTGTGGCCCGGGCCGTCGGAGTCGATCTGCGACACTGGACGGGTTATGCCTGCACCCGGAGAACTCACCTTCGTCGCGCCGCGCGGGGCCGCCAAGCCGCCCCGGCACCTCGCCGACCTCACCCCCGCCGAGCGCCGCGAGGCGGTCGCCGCGATCGGCGAGAAGCCCTTCCGCGCCCAGCAGCTGTCCCGGCACTACTTCGCCCGCTGCGCCACCGACCCCGCCACCTGGACCGACATCCCGGCCGCCGCGCGCGGGAAGCTGGCCGCCGAGCTGCTGCCCGAGCTGATGACCGTGGTGCGGCACGTCACCTGTGACGACGGCGCCACCCGCAAGACGCTGTGGCGGCTGCACGACGGGACGCTGGTGGAGTCCGTGCTGATGCGGTACCCGGACCGGGTGACCATGTGCGTCAGCTCGCAGGCGGGCTGCGGCATGAACTGCCCCTTCTGCGCCACCGGCCAGGCCGGGCTGGACCGCAACCTGTCCACCGCCGAGATCGTCCACCAGATCGTCGAGGGCATGCGCGCGCTGCGCGACGGCGAGGTGCCCGGAGGACCGGCCCGGCTGTCGAACATCGTCTTCATGGGCATGGGCGAGCCGCTGGCCAACTACCGGCGGGTCGTCGGCGCCATCCGCCGCCTCACCGACCCCGAACCCGACGGGCTGGGGCTGTCCCAGCGCGGCATCACCGTCTCCACCGTCGGCCTGGTCCCGGCGATGCTGCGCTTCGCCGACGAGGGCTTCAAGTGCCGCCTGGCGGTCTCCCTGCACGCTCCCGACGACGAGCTGCGCGACACCCTGGTGCCGGTCAACACCCGGTGGAAGGTCCGCGAGGTCCTCGACGCCGCGTGGGAGTACGCGGAGAAGTCCGGCCGCCGGGTCTCCATCGAGTACGCCCTCATCCGGGACATCAACGACCAGGCGTGGCGCGCCGACCTCCTCGGGCGGCTGCTGGCGGGGAAGCGGGCGCACGTCAACCTCATCCCGCTCAACCCCACGCCCGGCTCGAAGTGGACCGCCTCCCGCCCCGAGGACGAGCGCGCCTTCGTCGAGGCCCTCCAGGCGCACGGCGTGCCGGTGACCGTCCGGGACACCCGGGGGCAGGAGATCGACGGCGCCTGCGGCCAGCTCGCCGCCACCGAGCGCTGAGGCCGCGGGCGGCACTGGTACCGTAGCGGTCGCACACAGTATCGAAACACCGAAAACCGACAGGGGAGCGCGTACAGCGCTGAGAGTGCGGTGCCGCCGGCCGGGCCGGCGAACCGCAGACCCTCGAACCTGATCCGGTTAGTACCGGCGTAGGGAGTCAGCACACCGTGGTCACGACATTCCGGCGCGCCCTCGGCGCCGCCGTCCTCGGCACGTTCACCGTCTCCGCCCTGACCGCCTGCGGCGGCCCGCAGCCGTCCGGGGACGACGGGGGGAAGAAGGACAAGACCGTCACCCTGGTCAGCCACAACTCCTTCGCGGCCTCCGACGCCGTGCTGGAGAAGTTCACCGAGGAGACCGGCTACAAGGTGAAGGTGCTGCGCGGCGGCGACGCCGGAGCGGCCCTCAACCAGGCGGTCCTGTCCAAGGACAACCCGCAGGGCGACGTCTTCTTCGGCGTCGACAACACCCTGCTCTCCCGCGCCCTGGACAACGGCCTGTTCACCCCCTACAAGGCCAAGGACCTGGAGAAGATACCCGCCGAGTACCGGCTGGACCCGGACAAGCACCGCGTCACCCCCGTGGACTCCGGCGACATCTGCGTCAACTACGACCGCGCCTACTTCGCCGACCGCGGCATCGAGCCGCCCAGGACCCTGGACGACCTCACCAAGCCCGAGTACAAGAACCTCCTGGTCACCGAGAACGCCGCCACCTCCTCGCCCGGCCTGGGCTTCCTGCTGGCCACCGTCGCCGAGTACGGGGGAGGCTGGCAGGAGTACTGGAAGAAGCTGAGGGCCAACGGCGTCGAGGTCGTCGACGGCTGGGAGCAGGCGTACTACGACCGCTTCTCCGGCTCCTCCGGCGGCAAGGGCGGCGGCGACCGGCCGCTGGTGGTCTCCTACGCCTCCAGCCCGCCCGCCGAGGTGCTCGACGCCGACCCCGCGCCGAAGCAGGCCCCCACCGGCGTGGCGACCGGCACCTGCTTCCGGCAGATCGAGTTCGCCGGGCTCCTGGCCGGCGCCGACAACGAGGAAGGCGGCAAGGCGCTGCTGGACTTCCTGATCGGCGAGGCATTCCAGGAGGACATGCCGCTGCAGATGTTCGTCAACCCCGTCCGCGAGGGCGCGAAGCTGCCCGAGGTGTTCACCGAGTACGGCGAGACGGTCCCCGACCCGTACACCATGGCCCCGGAGAAGATCGCCGAGAACCGTGAGGCGTGGGTCGAGGCGTGGACCTCGATCGCCGTGAGGTGAGCGGCGGCCCCGGCGCGGGGAGCGGCGCGCGGGGCACCGCGGTCCGGCTCGCCCTGATGGCGCCGCCCGCCGTCTTCCTCGCGCTGTTCTTCGCCTACCCCGTCGCCGCCATCACCGCCCGCGGCCTCCACGAGGGCGGGCGGTGGCACCCGGGGCGGATCGCCGAGGTGCTCACCGACCCCGGCATCGCGCGCGTGGTGTGGTTCACGCTGTGGCAGGCGGCGGCCTCCACCGTGCTCACCCTGCTCCTGGCCCTGCCCGGCGCCTACGTCCTGGCCCGCTACGACTTCCCCGGCAAACGGGTGCTGCGGGCCGTGGTCACCGTGCCGTTCGTGCTGCCCACCGTCGTCGTCGGCTCCGCGTTCCTGGGGCTGCTGGGCCGCGGCGGGCTGCTGGAGGAGACCTGGGGGCTGCGGCCGGTCACCGGCCCCGCCGCGATCCTGATCGCCCACGTCTTCTTCAACTACGCCGTGGTGGTCCGCATCGTCGGCAGCCTGTGGGCGCAGCTCGACCCCCGCCAGGAGGAGGCCGCGCGGGTGCTCGGCGCGAGCCGCCTGGCCGCCTGGCGCACCGTGACCCTCCCGGCACTCGCCCCGGCCGCGGCCGCCGCCGCCCTGATGGTCTTCCTGTTCACCTTCACCTCCTTCGGCGTCGTCCAGATCCTCGGCGGCCCCCGCTACGCCACCTTGGAGGTGGAGATCTACCGGCGGACCGCCTACCTGCTGGACCTGCCCACCGCCGCCGTCCTGACCCTGGTGCAGTTCGCCGCGGTCGCCGCCCTGCTGGCCGTCCACGCCCGCACCGCCCGCCGGCACCAGAGGACCCTGGGCCTGGTCGACGCCGCCCGCACCGCCCGCCGCCCGCGCGGGGCGCGCCAGCGGATGCTGCTGGCCGCCGTGCTGGCGCAGATCGCCCTTCTGGTCCTCACCCCGCTCGCCGTGCTCGTCGAACGCTCCCTCAACGGGCCCGACGGCTACGGCCTGGACTTCTACCGCGCCCTGGCCGAGACCGACGGCACCTTCGCGGTCGCCCCGCTGGAGGCCGTCGGCAACTCCCTGGCCTACGCCGCCGTCGCCACCGGCATCGCCCTGGCCGTCGGCGGCCTGGCTGCCGTCGCGCTCACCCTCCCCGAGTCCGGCCGCCGGGCCGGACGGCTCGTACGCGGCTTCGACGCGCTGCTGATGCTGCCGCTGGGCACCTCGGCGGTCACCGTCGGCTTCGGATTCCTCATCGCGCTCGACGAGCCGCCGCTGGACCTGCGCTCGTCGTGGATCCTGGTCCCGCTGGCCCAGGCCCTGGTCGGCGTGCCGTTCGTGGTGCGGACCCTGCTGCCGGTGCTGCGGGCCGTGGACCCCCGGCTGCGCGAGGCCGCGGCGGTGCTGGGCGCCTCGCCGCCACGCGTGTGGCGCGAGGTCGACCTGCCGCTGGTGCGGCGGGCCCTGCTGGTCGCGGCGGGCTTCGCCTTCGCCGTCTCCCTGGGGGAGTTCGGCGCCACCGTCTTCATCGCCCGCGCCGACGCGCCCACGCTGCCCGTCGCCGTCGCCCGCCTCCTGGGCCGGGCCGGGGAGGCCAACTACGGCCAGGCGATGGCCCTCAGCACCATCCTGATGCTGGTGTGCACGGCCACCCTGCTGGCGCTGGAGAGCATCCGCACCGACCGATCGGGAGAGCTGTAGAGATGGCGTCGCTGCGACTGGAGGCGGTCACCGTGCGCTTCGGCGACCGCACGGCCCTGGACGCGGTGGACCTGGACGTCGCCGAACACGAGATCGTCTGCGTGCTCGGCCCCTCCGGCAGCGGCAAGTCCACCCTGCTGCGGGTCGTCGCCGGACTCCGGACGCCGGACGCCGGACGGGTGCTGCTCGCCGGCCGCGACCAGCGGGGCGTGGCACCCCACCGGCGCGGAGTGGGGCTGATGTTCCAGGACCACCAGCTCTTCCCGACCCGCGACGTCGGCGGCAACGTCGCCTTCGGCCTGCGCATGCACCGGATGCCGCGCGAGCGGGCCGGGGAACGGGTCGCCGAACTCCTGGACCTCGTCGGCCTGCCCGGCGCCCAGCGCCGCGCGGTCACCACCCTGTCCGGCGGCGAGCAGCAGCGCGTCGCGCTGGCCCGCGCGCTGGCCCCGCGCCCCGGGCTGCTCATGCTGGACGAGCCGCTCGGCCAGCTCGACCGGTCCCTGCGCGAGCGGCTCGTGGTCGAACTGCGGCAGCTCTTCCGCCGCCTGGGCACCACCGTGCTGGCCGTCACCCATGACCAGGGCGAGGCGTTCGCGCTCGCCGACCGGGTGGTGGTCATGGACCGGGGACGGATCGCCCAGACCGGCAGCCCCGTCGAGGTGTGGCGGCGCCCCGCGTCGGAATTCGTCGCCCGCTTCCTGGGCTTCACCAACATCGCCGCGGCGACCGTGCGCGGCGGGACCGCCGACACCCCCTGGGGCCCCGTACCCGTGCCGCCCGGCACCCCGCCCGGGCCGTGCACCCTGCTGGTGCGGCCCGCCGGGGTGCGGCCGGCGCCCGCCCCCGACGGCGGGCTGCCGTGCACCGTCACCGCCCGCACCCTGCGCGGCGGCGGCTCCTCGGAGATCTCGCTGCTGCTCGACCCCGGCCGCGGCCCCGCCCTGGAGGCGTCCTGCCCCCTGCACACCGCGCCGGAACCGGGCACGACCGTCGGCGTCACCTTCGACGCCGGCGAGGTGGTCGTGCTCGGGCGGGACGGAGGGGACGCCGGACCACCCGGGGATGGGACCGGCGGAACGCGGTGAGGGGCGGCCGAAGGAGCGGAGAACGGCGACCCCTTCGGTAGCCACCCTCCGGTAGCCCCTCACCGCGTCAGCGGCAGCGTCGCCAGCTCCGCGACCAGCCAGGCCGGCGGCGTCAGTACGGCCAGCAGCACCCCCACGCG
Source organism: Streptomyces sp. (assembly GCF_035644915.1). Lineage (GTDB taxonomy): Bacteria > Actinomycetota > Actinomycetes > Streptomycetales > Streptomycetaceae > Streptomyces. Next base: position 2,232 of record NZ_DASQNP010000081.1, on the reverse strand, counting down.
CAGCGCCGCGGCGGCCCGCAGCAGCCTGCGGGAGACGCCGAGCTGCAGCAGGCCGGCGGTGGCCGAGGCACGGGCCGCGCGGAACTCCGCCGCCGCGCTCAGCGCGCCCGCCACCGCGCACACCACGACCACCGCCGCACCCAGCGCGGCGAGCGGGCCGACGGTCGGCCCGGCGTCCCCGGACGCCGCCCCGTACAGCCGGGCCGTCGCCAGCGCACCCGCCGCCACCGCGCACAGCACCCCCAGCGGGTGCCCGACGCGCGGCGCCTCCTCCCGCAGCACCCGGCCCGACAGCAGCCGCAGCGCCCCCGGCCGCCCCACGGCGAGCAGCAGCCCGCACAGATGGACCAGCCCCGGGCCGGCCAGCGCCAGCCCCAGGGCGATGAGCAGCCAGCCGCCGACGACACCCGGACCGAGACCGTCCAGGGAACGCGGCACCGGCACCCCCGGATCCGCGGCGGCGGCCCGGCCGGCGGCGTAGGTCTCCACCGCCAGCCCCACCGAGGTGACCGCCACGCCCCACGGCAGCCCCGCGGGCGCGGGCGGCGGCCGGTGGGAGGACTGGGAGGACACCGCCGGACGGGCGGGCGCCGCCGTGCGCAGCCGCGTCGCCACCGCGCTCGCCCCGGCCGCGACCAGCGCCGGCACGGCCAGCAGCGTCAGCGCCGCCACCCGCGGCAGCGGCCGGCCGGCGCCCAGCAGCTCCCCCGCGGCCCCGGCCAGCGGCGCGTCGCCGAGACCGCCGCGCAGGTGCAGGAAGACCGGCAGGGCCAGCGCGCAGCCCAGAGAGCAGGACAGGGCCGTGGACACCGCGGCCAGCAGCGGCAGCCGCGCCGGCCCCACACCGACCGCGTCCAGCCCGGCGCGGGGACGCACGCACGGGTCGGTGCGGGCGGCGGCCGCGGCGAACTGCGCGCAGGCCGCCAGCGGCACCACGCACCACAGCAGCCGGGACAGCGCCACATCGGGGCGCTCGGGGTGGGCGGCGGCGTGGCCCAGCGTGCTCAGCAGCAGGAAACCGACGGCCCCGGAGACCCCGGCGACCAGCGCCCGCCGCGCCAGGGCGGCGGGACGGAAGGTGCGGACCAGACGGAGGGCTAGACGGAGAGCGAGCACGCTGCCCTGCCCTCCGGCCCCGGTGCGCCGGCCGGGGCGTCGGCCCCCACCCGGCGGCCGTCCACGAGCGTGACCGCACGGTCCGCCGTACGGGCCACCCGGGCGTCGTGGCTGGCCAGCACGACCGTGATGCGGTGCGAACGGGCCGCGGTGGTGAGGGTGCGCAGCACCTGGGTGCGGTCGGCCTGGTACAGCGGCGCGGTCGGCTCGTCGGCGAAGACCACGGCCGGGGAGTGCACCAGGGCGCGGGCGATGGCCACCCGCTGCCGCTGCGACTGCAGCAGCGCGCCCGGCCGCCTGCGGGCGCAGTCGCCGACGTCCAGCCGCTCCAGCCACTCGCACGCGGTGCGGCGGGCGGCGCGGGTGCCGCTGCCGGCGAGCAGCAGCGGCAGCGCCGCGTTCTCCCAGACGGTCAGCTCGGGCAGGAGTTGCGGCTCGCTGCCGATCCAGCCGAAACGGTCACGGCGCACCTGCTCGCGGGCGGACTCCGGGAGGGTGTGCAGGGGGACGCCGTCGAACCACACCTCGCCGCGCACGGGCACCAGCCGCCCGGACAGACACCCCAGCAGGGTGGACTTGCCGCAGCCGCGCGGGCCGGTGACGGAGAGGATCTCGCCCTCGCGGACCCCGACGGAGACGTCCAGCAGCGCGGGCGACCCCTCGTGCTCGTAGTGCAGCCCGCGTGCCCAGAGCAGGTCCTCGGGTGCAGCCACCATGACGGGCACCTCCGCTCGCCTTCGGGGTCGTGCCTCCCCTGACGGGGTGAACGAGTGCCAGGGGTATCGGTCACAGGCACGGTACGGACCACGACCGCGGTGAAGAGGGCCATCGGGCGCGGGCACGGCCCAGTTTCCACCGAATGGTCCTTCACGGGCCGCCGCCGGTGGCCCGCACGGCCCACCGGCGCGCCACGCCCCGGCGAGAGGGGGGAGGAATACCGGACGAGCGGGTATGTCGGATCGACCTCTCCGATGGTTAGGGTGGGTGTCTCATCTATCGGACGAGTGAGCAGGAGGGCGGGCCGTGGGCACCGAACTGCGCCGGCTGCGCAACTACATCGACGGACGGTTCCAGGACGCGGCCGACGGCCGGACCACCGAGGTGGTCAACCCGGCC
>NZ_DASQNP010000080.1:0-56703 GCF_035644915.1 Streptomyces sp. | reverse complement strand
GCCGCGGGCCGGGCCGCCGCGGAGGGGGCCAGCGGCCGGACGGCGGCGGCCCCGCGGATCGTCTGCCGGAGCACGCACCCCGGCGCCGCGGACGCCGCCGGGGCCCGGGCCGCCGGAGCGACGGGCCCGGCAGGCCCGGTCAGGCGGTGCCGGTTCGTACCGCGATGACCGCCACCGTCGTGTAACGCATCGTGAAGTCTCCCCCCGCCTCGTCGATGGCGGCCCCGACGCCCGCCAGCACCTCCGCCAGCCTGTCCGGCGGGAGCCGGGTGAAGGCGCCCTGGGTGGGCATCTGGTCCAGCCACTCGTCCCTGGTGTAGAGGCGCTCCCAGTCGTGTCGCCACTGCTCCGGTTCGCCGAACCCGCCCGCCTCCCGGATCCCGTCGGCGGCCCTGGCGAGGAGTGCCCGGTACCCGTCCGGGGCCCCCTTCGTCATCGCCCGGAAGTCGAACGGCGCACCGGGCACCGCCCGCCGGCAGACCTCGGCGACGGCCTCCCCCAGATCGGGCGGAAACTGGAACACGTTCCAGAACGGCGCCAGCAGGCCGCCGGGGCGCAGCACCCGCGCGGCCTTGGCCGCTCCCGCGGCCGGGTCGATCCAGTGCCAGGCCTGGCCGGCGACGACCGCGTCGAACTCCCGGCCGGCCGGGTCCCAGGTCTCGAACGTCGCCACCTCGACCCCGATCCCGAACCGCCGCGCCACGTCCGCCATGCGGGGGTCGGGCTCGACCCCGAGCACCCGGCAGCCGGCCGCCCGGAACCGCCGGGCGGCGATGCCGGTGCCGCAACCGACGTCGAGGACCTCGGGGCCGGGGCTGCCGGCGACGACCCGCTCCACCACGGCGTCGGGATAGTCGGGCCGGGCACGGTCGTAGCGTTCGGCGTCCACGCCGAACGACTCCGCCATCCGTCGGTGCCGATGGGGCTCGTGTTCGGAGGGGCGAGCCCGCTCCGGCGGTACAGTGGGCATGCGCCCACTATGAGTGGGCACGCGCCCACTCGTCAACCGGGCAGAGCCCGCGGGGAAAGGAGGGACGTACGGTGCCGACAGGGGTGGCCATCCGCGACGTGCGCGAGCAGTTGTTCGACGCCGCCGAGCGCATCCTGCTCCGGGACGGGCCGAACGCGCTGACCAGCCGGGCGGTCACCACGGAGGCGGGCTGCGCCAAGGGCGTCCTGCACCGGCACTTCGCCGACTTCGACGCCTTCCTCACCGAGCTCGTGCAGGACCGCACCGCCCGGATCGACGGCCAGGCCGCCGCCCTGCGCGAGTCGGCCGGGACCGGCACCGTCGCCGACAACCTCGCCGGAGCGCTGACGGACCTGTTCGGATCGGTCGCGGTGGCGATCGTCGCCCTCATCACCTTCCGGGACGACCTGCGCGCCCGGCTGCATCGGGCCGGGTCGGCCGGCGTCCCGGTCCTGACGGAGGCCACGGCCATGATCGCCTCGTACCTGGCCGCCGAGCGCGACCTGGGCCGCATCGCGGCCGACGCCGACGTCGACACGCTCGCGCCCACCCTGATCGGAGCCGGGCACCTGCTGTTCGCCGACCGGAAGGGCACCCCGCCGGAGGCCGAAGCCGTCCGCAGGGTCGTGACCACGGTCGTCGCCGGCGTCGTACGGGACCCGCAGCCGTGAACGCCCCCGCGGCGGGCCCGGGTTCCGCCGGACGGTCCGTGCGCCGACAGGGCGACGGCCGGCGGTTCCCGGCGCACCGGTCCTGGTGAGGCACGCCCCGGACGGACGGGCCGGCGGGCCGCACCGCTGCCGCGGAACCGGGGCCGCCGCCCTCCGTCCGTCCGGTGGTCCCGTGTCTGCGCCGCCCGCGAGGGGGTAGGCGTCAGACGTCGGACGGAGCACCGTCCCCGACCCCCCGCCGTGGCCTGGAAGGACACAGCTCAAGGCCCATCCGTACAGACGGGAGCCGCCCAGTGTTCTACTACGTGCTCAAGTACGTCCTGTTGGGGCCACTGCTGCGGCTGGTGTTCCGGCCCCGCATCGAGGGCCTGGAGCACGTTCCGGACGAGGGCGCGGCGATCATCGCCGGGAACCACCTGTCGTTCTCCGACCACTTCCTGATGCCCTCGATCCTCAAGCGGCGCATCACCTTCCTGGCCAAGGCGGAGTACTTCACCGGACCGGGGCTGAAGGGCAGGCTGACCGCGGCGTTCTTCCGCAGCGTGGGGCAGATCCCGGTGGACCGCTCGGGCCGGGGCGCCGGCCAGGCGGCGATCGAGGAGGGCCTGAAGGTGCTGCGCAGGGGCGAGTTGCTCGGCATCTACCCCGAGGGCACCCGGTCGCACGACGGGCGGCTGTACCGGGGCCGGGTCGGGGTGGCCGTCATGGCGCTCCGGGCGAAGGCGCCGGTGGTCCCGTGCGCCATGGTGGGCACCTTCGAGATCCAGCCGCCGGGCCGGGCCCTTCCCCGGATCGGACGGCCGGTGACCATCCGGTTCGGCCCGCCGCTGGACTTCTCGCGCTTCGCGGGGATGGACGACCAGCGCACGGTGCTGCGGGCGGTCACCGACGAGATCATGTACGCGATCATGAGCCTGTCCGGTCAGGAGTACGTGGACCTGTACGCCCCCGACGCCAAGGCCGCGCAGGCGGCGGCCCGGCAGTCCGGTGACGCGACCCCGGCGGACCCGCCGACTACGTCCGGCGCCGGCGGTACCGGCACGGAGTGACCGCCGCCGTCACGCCGTGACGGCGGCCGCGGCGCCGACGCCGTCCTCGGCTCCGACCGGCGGCGTGACCGGGAGCCCGGTGCGGCGCCCGGACTCCACGGGATCCGCGACCCGGCCGTCCCGCCGGGGCCGCCGCCCTATCGGCGCCCGTCGCGACGGCGCTGGGCCACGACCGGCCGGACGCCCTCACGGGAGCCCGGCCGACGGCCGCCCCGGGCGCGGGCGGCACGATGCCGCGGTCGGGGGCGTGCCTCGACGGCCACGGCGCCGCGGGTCCGGCGCAGGTGCTCGTACTGTGCCCGGTGCTCAGCCCGACGGCCGCCGCTCCGGCGGTCCGAGCCCCGAGACCCCGGAGGGGCCGTGCGCCACCGCCGGGACGGACGGCGACGTACGGCCCCTCCGGAACTCCCTCGCGTCCTACGCGCCCCGGTGCCCCGGGCGCCGGTCTCCGGCGGCCGGGCCCGGGTGGTGCGCCGCGATGCCGAAGCGGCCGCGTTCGCCCGGAGCGGACGGCACCTCCCGCACGGCGGAGACCGTGCTGATCACCCCGTCCCGCTCGGGCGCGTCCTGCTGTTCCAGTCGTTCCAGGTCAGCGGCGGTCACCAGGGCCACCAGCGGCTTCCCGTGGCGCGTCACCACCACCCGTTCGCCGCCGTACACCACACGGTTGATCAGGTCGGCGAGTTCGGCGCGGGCTTGCGTCACCGGAATTTCGTAAGCCATGCTCCCAGCATAACCACATGTACGTCCTGTACATTTTGTACGCGCCCGCACCGCACACGCCGCCGACCACCACCGCCGACGAAGGGATCCCGTGCCATGGACGGCCCGATCGCCCGCCACGTCCTGCCCGAGTTCACCGAGCGCACCAGCCTCGGGGTCCGGACCCTGGACCCGTACTCCAAGCTGCTGGAGGAGCGCATCGTCTTCCTGGGCACGCGGATCGACGACGCCGCCGCCAACGACGTCATGGCCCAGCTCGTCCACCTCGAACACGCCGCGCCCGAGCGGGACATCTCGCTGTACATCAACTCCCCCGGCGGCTCCTTCACCGCGATGACCGCGATCCACGACACGATGCGGTACGTCGGCTGCGACATCGAGACCGTCTGTCTGGGACAGGCCGCCGACACCGCGGCCGTGCTGCTCGCGGCGGGCACCCCCGGCAAGCGGCTGGCCCTGCCCGGCGCGCGCATCGTCATCCGCCAGCCCGCCCTCGCCGAGCCCGCCCGGGGGCAGGCCGCGGACCTGGAGATCCAGGCCCGGGAGATGCTGCGCACCCGTGAGAAGCTGGAAGAACTCCTCGCCGAACACACCGGCCGACCCCTGGTGCGCGTCCGGCAGGACCTCGAACGGGATCTGTTCCTCGACGCCGAGGGCGCGGTGGCCTACGGGCTCGTGGACCGGCTGACGGCAGGGCGCAAGACGTCCCGCGCGGTACGCGCGCCGAGGTGAGAGGGGCTGAGGCCAGTGCTGCCTCCCGAACTGCCTCCCCTGCCCGCCCTGACGCGGGCCGAGGGCGAGGTGATCGACCGCTATCTGGAGGTGGTCGATCTGCTGGGCCGGATCAATCCCGCCCGCGGACACGACACCTACGGCGCCCTGCGCGCCGCCCAGGCGCTGGTCGGCAGGGCGACCGCGCTGCGGGACGCGCTGGCCGTGATGTACGAGCGCGGTGAGACCGAAGTCCACGCGGGCACCCTGGAACGGGCGCTGCGCGTGCTGGACGGGCAGCGGCGCACGTCCCTGATAGCGCTTCCGCCCGAGCCGGAGGGCCGGCCGGGCTGATCGGAACAGGCGGGCCGCGCGGGTCGGGCGGAGCGATCGGGCCGAGCGGAGCGATCGGACGGGCCGACGGTGCGTGAGCCGACCCCGGCGGGCAACCCAGCCCCTATGAACGACCGCCGCGAGACGCCCCTGGAGCGCGACGACCGCAACTTCGTCGAGCTGCTGCAGGAGCTGCGGGTCATCCAGACGGGCGTCCAGATCCTCTTCGCCTTCCTGCTCACCCTGGCCTTCACCCAGCGCTTCCCCCGCCTGGACGAGGTGCAGCGCGGCACCTACATCACGACGCTGCTGCTGGCCGTCGCCGCGACCATCCTCTTCACCGCCCCGGCCGCGCTGCACCGGGCGCTGTTCCGGCGCGGGGCCAAACGGCTGATCGTCGAGGTGTCCTCGCGGCTGGCCGCCGCCGGGCTGGTGGTGCTCGGCCTCGCGCTGGCCGGTGCGGTGCTGCTGGTCGTGGACGTGGTGCTGGGACGGGCCGCGGGGATCACGGTGGCGGCGTGCGTGCTCCTCTTCTGCACCGCGGTGTGGGCGGTGCTGCCCCTCGGGCTCCGCAGGCGGCGGGTCAGAACAGCGGATCGCACAGCAGCACGGTCCCCAGAGCGGTCAGCAGGGCGCCGGTGAGTCCGTCGAGCGTGCGGGCGGCACGCGGACGGCGCAGCAGGCCGCCGAGCCGGTCCACCAGCAGGGCCACGGCCGGGAACCACAGCAGCGCCAGCGCCACGACCAGTCCCGCCAGCAGGGCGGTGCGCGGCAGCACGGGGCGGCCGTCGGGGACGAACTGCGGCAGCAGGGCGAGGAAGAGCACCGGTGCCTTGGGGTTGAGCACGTTGGTGAGGAAGCCCTCGCGCAGTCCCCGCACCGCGGCCGTCCGCGGTGCGGGGCCTTCCCGGCCGGCCGGGCCGCGCAGCGCGCCGGCCAGCGCGCGGACCCCCAGGCAGAGCAGGTACGCGCCGCCCAGCAACCGCAGGGCGTGGAACAGGGCGGGCACGGCCACCAGGACCGCGGCCACCCCGGCGACCGCGAGCGCGGTGTGCACCAGCAGCCCGCCGGCGACCCCCAGGGCCGCGGCGATCCCGGCGCGGCGGGAGGTGAGCGCGTTGCGCACCACGACGGTGAAGTCGGCGCCGGGCAGGGCGACCATGCCCGCCGCGACCCCGGTGAAGGCGACCAGGTGTGCGTCCATGGGCACCAGCCTGGCGGAGGTGGCCCTGTAGCAGGTATTGGCAATGTGCTGGGTCTGCGTTAAGAAGCCCTTGTGTACGATCCGACGCGCCTGGCCGCCCTGGTCGCGGTCGCCGAGGCCGGTTCGATCACCCGCGCCGCCGCCCGGCTCGGCTACACCGCGCCCGCCCTCTCCCAGCAACTCGCCAAGCTCGAGCGGGAGGCGGGCACCGCGCTGCTGGTGCGCCACCGCCACGGCACCCGGCTGACGGCGGCCGGCGAGCTGCTGGCCGCCCGGGCGCGGCGGGTGCTGGACGAGCTGGACCGGGCCCGGTACGAACTGGCGTCCCTGACGGGGCTGTCCGGCGGGCGGCTGCGGGTGGGCACCTTCATGACGGCGGGGGCGCACGTGCTGCCGCCGGTGCTGAGCGCCTTCCGGCGGGCGCATCCGGACGTGGAGCTGGGCGTCGTGGAGTTCGAGCCGCCCGCCGGAGTGGAGGCGGTGGCCCGGGGCGAGGTGGACCTGGCCCTGACCCACGTCTACCGGCCGGGGCCGGTGGCGCAGCCGCCCGCGGGGGTGCGGCTGGAGACGCTGCTGACCGAGGAGCTGGTGCTGGTGACGGCGCCGGGGCACGCGCTGTCGGCGGGGGCGGGACGGCTGCCGCTGACCGAACTGGCCGGTCAGCCCCTGATCAGCAGCGCGCCCGCCAACTCCCACCGGCGCGAGGTGGAGGCGGAGCTGGCGCGGGCGGGCGCGAGCGTGGCGGTGCGCTGTGAGACGCCGGGCTACGTCCTGGTGTGCGCGCTGGTCAGCGCGGGTCTGGGGGTGGCCGTGGTGCCGGAGATGATGGCCGCGGTGGCGGTGGCTCCGCTGGGGGTGCGGCGGCTCGGGCCGCCGGAGCTGGGGCGCACGATCTCGGTGGCCTACCGCACCGGGGAGCGCGCTCCGGCGGCGGACACGCTGCGGGCGCTGCTGCGCGGCGGCTTCGCCCGTAGGGGTGCGGTCCGTACGGGTGCGGGCTGACCCGGGGGCCGGGACGGGCCGGCCGGTACGGGCGGGGGTGCCGGTACGGGCCGGTCAGCCCAGGGGCGCCCGCCGGGGCAGGACGATCCAGACGGTCTTGCCGCCCTCGGCGGTGGGCTCGATGGTGAGGCCGCCGCCCAGTTCGGCGGCGAGGCTGCGGATGATGACCATGCCGCGGCCGTTGTCCTGCTGGACGGCGGCGGGCAGCCGCCGGGGCCGGCGCGGGTGGCTGTCGGTGACGCCGACCCGGAGCGTCTCGTCGTGTTCCAGCCGGACGTCGACGGTGAAGGTGGGCGACCGGCCGAAGGTGTGCTGGACGGCGTTGGTGGCCAGTTCGGAGACGATCAGCCGGACGGCGTCCGCCAGATCGTTTCCGCTGACTCCACCTGCGACGCCCCACTCGGCGAGCGTGTCCGTGACGTATCTGCGCGCGGCCGTGACGGAGGCCGGGACACTGGGGAGGGTGACGGACGCTTCCTGATGATCTGCCATGGCGAGCTTCGTCCCTTTCCCATCGGGGCGGGATTCCGGCGTGGTGCCGGGCGGTGGAGGCGGAACCGCCCTCGGATGGCTGCTTCGCGCCAGCGTGCCACCACACCGGCTCCGATGCGGTCGATCCCCCGACATGTGCCGGTTTCTGTCGCCCGAAGCGGTGAACTCTGCGACAGACGAGCCTTTTTGACGCGTCCGCCGGACGGAGGGCCCCGGACCGGTTCCGGACGGCCCCGGACCGCGCTCCGCCCACCGCTCCCTGGTCAGGCCGCCGGTGCCGTACGCACGACGGTGGCGACCGCCGCGTCCAGCTCGGCGTCCGTCAGGTCGGCGCGGGCGGTCAGCCGCAGCCGGGAGACGCCGTCGGGCACCGACGGCGGCCGGAAACAGCCCACGGCCAGCCCCGCGTCCCGGCAGTCGGCGGCCCAGCGGACGGCCGACTCCGGGGAGGGGGCGCGTACGGACACCACGGCGGCGTCCGGGCGGGTGGCGTCCAGGCCGGCGGCCGTCAGCCGCGCGTACAGCCCCCTGGCGACCTCGCGGACGCGGGCGGCCCGGGCGGGTTCGCGGCGCAGCACCCGCAGCGCCGCGAGGGCGGCACCGGCGGCTGCGGGGGCCAGGCCGGTGTCGAAGACGAAGGTGCGGGCGGTGTTGACGAGGTGGTCGATCACGCGGGCCGGCCCGAGGACGGCGCCGCCCTGGCTGCCCAGGGACTTGGAGAGGGTGACGGTGACCACCACGTCCGGGGCGCCGGACAGGCCCGCGGCGTGCGGGGCGCCCCGGCCGCCGTCGCCGAGGACGCCGAGGCCGTGCGCGTCGTCCACCAGCAGCGCGGCGCCGTGCTCGCGGCAGACGGCGGCCAGTTCGGGCAGCGGCGCGGCGTCGCCGTCGACGGAGAAGACGGCGTCGGTGACGGCCAGGGCGCGGCCGTCGAAGCCGTCGAGCGCCTTGCGGACGGCACCGGGATCGGCGTGCGGGACGACGGCGGTCCGCGCGCGGGAGAGGCGGCACCCGTCGATCAGGGAGGCGTGGTTGGCGGCGTCGGAGACCACCAGCGTGCCGCGGTCGGTCAGGGCGGTGACGGCGGCGAGGTTGGCGGTGTAGCCGGAGGAGAACACCAGGGCGGCCTCGAAACCGCAGAAGCCGGCGAGTTCCGCCTCCAGTTCGGCGTGCAGTTCGGTGCTGCCGGTGACCAGACGGGAACCGGTGGCGCCCGCGCCCCACCGGCGGGCGGCGGCCCCGGCGGCGGCGACCACCTCCGGGTGCCGGGCCAGCCCCAGGTAGTCGTTGCCGGCCAGGTCGAGCGGGGAGGAGTCGGCGGCGCGGGGGCGCAGGGAGCGCACCAGGCCCGCGCGGCGGCGGTGCTCGCGCTGCTCCTCGATCCAGCCGAAGGGGTCCCGGGGGGCGCGGGGGGATTCCTGGGGGTCGTGGGGCATGGGGCCGTCCCTGGTCGTCCGTCGGGTCCGCCCCAAGGTAGCCGCCGGACGCCCCCGCGCGGGATGTGGTGATCCACACACCGCGCGTGTCGGCGGTTGTGCGGGTCCGTCCTTGGCCCGGGGCGGCGGGGTAGGACAGGATCGGCCCATGGATCTGCTGAACACGCTGGTGGACAAGGGACTGCGGCGCGAGCTGCCCACACGCGACGAGGCGCTGGCCGTGCTGGCCACCTCCGACGACGAACTCCTGGATGTGGTGGCCGCGGCCGGGCGGGTGCGGCGCCACTGGTTCGGCCGGCGGGTCAAGCTGAACTACCTGGTCAACCTGAAGTCGGGGCTGTGCCCGGAGGACTGCTCGTACTGCTCGCAGCGGCTGGGGTCGAAGGCCGACATCCTCAAGTACACCTGGCTGAAGCCGGAGGAGGCCGCCGCCGCGGCCGGCGCGGGCGTGGCCGGGGGCGCCAAGCGGGTGTGCCTGGTGGCGAGCGGGCGCGGGCCCACCGACCGGGACGTGGAGCGGGTCTCGAAGACCATCGCCGCGATCAAGGAACAGAACCAGGACGTCGAGGTGTGCGCCTGCCTCGGCCTGCTCTCCGAGGGGCAGGCGGAGCGGCTGCGCGCGGCGGGCGCGGACGCCTACAACCACAACCTCAACACCTCCGAGGCCACGTACGGGGACATCACCACCACCCACACCTACGCCGATCGGGTGGAAACGGTCCAGCAGGCGCAGGCGGCCGGGCTGTCGGCCTGCTCGGGGCTGATCGCGGGCATGGGCGAGACGGACGAGGACCTGGTGGACGTGGTCTTCGCGCTGCGCGCGCTGGACCCGGACTCGGTTCCGGTGAACTTCCTCATCCCGTTCGAGGGGACGCCGCTGGCGAAGGAGTGGAACCTCACCCCGCAGCGCTGCCTGCGCATCCTGGCGATGGTCCGCTTCGTCTGCCCCGACGTGGAGGTCCGGCTGGCCGGCGGGCGCGAGGTGCACCTGCGGTCGATGCAGCCGCTGGCCCTCCACCTGGCCAACTCGATCTTCCTGGGCGACTACCTCACCAGTGAGGGCCAGGCGGGCAGGGCCGACCTGGAGATGATCGCCGACGCCGGTTTCGAGGTGGAGGGCGCCGGGGAGCGGACCCTGCCGCCCCACCGGGCGGACGCCTCCGGCGGCTGCGGCGGGGAGGGCGGCACGGAGGACGGCCGGGGCTGCGGACCGTGCGGCGGCGGAGCCGCCGGGGAGGCCGCCGGCGGTGCGACGGCGGCCGGCCGGGCGCGTACGGACCTGGTGGCCGTACGGCGGCGGGGCGCGGGCACGGAGCTGCCGCCCAATGCCTGACGCGCTCTCCCCCCTCTCCCCGGACCTCCCCCCGGGGCCCGGTCCGGGGCTCTCCCCCGAGGAACTGCTCGACCTCGACCGCCGTCACGTCTGGCACCCCTACGGTCCGATGCCGGGCCGCTCCGAGCCGCTGGTCGTCTCCTCCGCGTCCGGGGTCCGGCTGCGGCTGGCGCGCCCGGCCTGGGGGCGCGAGGAGCTGGTCGACGGGATGTCGTCGTGGTGGGCGGCGATCCACGGCTACAACCACCCGGTGCTCAACGACGCGGCGCGCGCCCAGTTGGAGCGGATGAGCCACGTGATGTTCGGCGGGCTCACGCACGAGCCGGCCGTACGGCTGGCCGGCCGGCTGGTGGAGATCGCGCCGGAGGGACTGGAGCACGTCTTCCTCGCCGACTCCGGCTCGGTCTCGGTCGAGGTGGCCGTGAAGATGTGCCTGCAGTACTGGCGTTCGCTCGGCAGGCCGGGCAAGCGCCGGCTGCTGACCTGGCGCGGCGGCTACCACGGGGACACCTGGCAGCCGATGTCGGTGTGCGACCCCGACGGCGGCATGCACCACCTGTGGTCGGGGCTGCTGCCCCGCCAGGTCTTCGCGGACGCGCCGCCGGACGGCTTCGACGCCGGGCCGGACCCGGCCTACGCGGCGCACCTGCGGGAGATGGTCGCCGCGCACGCCGACGAGCTGGCCGCGGTGGTCGTGGAACCCGTGGTGCAGGGCGCGGGCGGAATGCGCTTCCACTCCCCCGCCTACCTGCGGGTGCTGCGCGAGGCGTGCGACGAGCACGACGTGCTGCTGGTGCTGGACGAGATCGCCACCGGCTTCGGGCGGACGGGCGCGCTGTTCGCGGCCGGCCACGCGGGGATCTCCCCCGATGTGATGTGCGTCGGCAAGGCGCTGACCGGCGGCTACCTGACGATGGCCGCGACGCTGTGCACGGCGCGGGTGGCGGAGGGCATCTCGCGCGGCGAGGTGCCGGTGCTGGCCCACGGCCCGACGTTCATGGGCAATCCCCTGGCGGCGGCGGTCGCCGACGCCTCGCTCGGGCTGCTGCTCGGGCAGGACTGGGCGGGCGAGGTGAAGCGGATCGAGACCGGGCTGCGCGCCGGACTCGCCGAGGCGGCCGCGCTGCCCGGGGTGCGGGACGTACGGGTGCTGGGGGCGATCGGCGTGGTCCAGCTCGACCACGAGGTGGACATGGCGGCGGCCACCGAGGCGGCGGTGCGCGCGGGCGTGTGGCTGCGGCCGTTCCGCGATCTGGTCTACACCATGCCGCCGTACGTCACCGGTGACGAGGACGTGGCGCGGATCGCCGCCGCGGTGTGCGCGGCGGCACGCGCGGGCTGAGGCCGGGGCCGGGCGACCGGGCAGGCCGGACACACGCGGGGCACGCGAAGGACACGAGGAAGGGCACGAGGATGTCGGTGCTGGTCGTCACCGGAACGGGTACGGAGGTCGGCAAGACCGTGGCCACGGCGGCGCTGGCCGCCGCGGCACTGGCGGCGGACCGTTCGGTGGCCGTGCTCAAACCGGCGCAGACCGGGGTGGCCGAGGGCGAGCCGGGGGACGTGGCCGAGGTGCGGCGGCTGGCCGGTGCGGACGTGACCGCCGTGGAGCTCGCCCGCTACCCCGATCCGCTGGCGCCGGAGACCGCGGCGCGGCGCGCCGGTCTGCCCTGGGTGCGTCCCGAGGCGGTGGCGGAGACGGCGCGGACGCTGGCTAAGGAGCACGACCTGGTGCTGGTCGAGGGCGCGGGCGGGCTGCTGGTGCGCTTCGACGACCGGGGCGCGACCCTCGCGGACGCCGCCCGGCTGCTCGGGGCGCCGGTGCTGGTGGTCGCCGCGGCCGGGCTGGGCACCCTGAACGCCACGGCGCTGACGGCGGAGGCGCTGCGCTCGCGCGGCCTGGAGTGCGCCGGGGTGGTGGTCGGGAGCTGGCCCGAGGAGCCGGACCTCGCGGCCCGCTGCAACCTGACCGATCTCCCGGTGGCGGCGGGCGCGCCCCTGGTCGGGCTGCTGCCGCAGGGGGCGGCGGCCCTGGCCCCGGCGGACTTCCGGAAACTGGCCGGGACGTGGCTGGCCCCGGACCTCGGCGGCACCTGGGCGGGCGCGGCCCCGTCCGCGGGAGCAGACTGGGGGTGACCCGTTGGATCGGAGGGCTCCCATGGCGACTCGCGGCGACAGCCCCTCCCGCGGTGAGCCCCGGTGCGGCACCGTGCACCATCCGCTCTTCGCGCGCTTCTACGCCCGGCTCGCCCCGGTGCTGGACGAGCGGACGGGCGTCGGCGCGCACCGCGCCGAGCTGCTGGCGGGGCTGTCCGGCCGGGTGATCGAGGTCGGGGCGGGAAGCGGCCTGAACCTCCCCCGCTACCCGGCCGGCGTCCGCGAGGTGGTGGCCGTCGAGCCGGAGCCCGGCCTGCGGCGGCTGGCGGCCGGCGCCGCACGGCACGCCGGTGTCCCGGTCACCGTGGTGCCGGGCGTGGCGGAGGAACTGCCCGCGGCCGACGGCTCGTTCGACGCGGCCGTGGCGTCGCTGGTGCTGTGCTCCGTCCGGGATCCCGCCCGCTCCCTGGCGGAGATACGGCGGGTGCTGCGGCCGGGCGGGGAGCTGCGTTTCTACGAGCACGTCCGGGCGGCGACCCCGGCGGGAGCCCTGCTCCAGCGGGCGCTGGACCGCACGGTGTGGCCGCGGCTCTTCGGCGGCTGCCACAGCGGCCGGGACACGGTCGCCGCGATCGGGGCGGCGGGCTTCGTCTCCGTCCGCCACCGGCGCCTGCGGGTGCCGGAGCGCGGTGTGCCGACCCCGATCTCGTCGCTCGTCCTGGGCAGCGCGCGGCGGCCGTAGCGGGGCGGGGCCGTACGGGAGCGGCGGAGCGGGCACGGCCCTGCCGCGGCGCGTCAGAGGGTCCAGCCGCGCAGTCCACCGGCGACGGCGCGGACGTCCGCGGTGCCGTGCCGTCCCTGACCAGCCGGGCGAGGTCGCGGACCTGCTCGGGCAGACGGCGGCCTTCAGGCCGGCGGCCACCAGGCAGGCGTAGGCGACGGCGGAGGCGAACAGGGCGTTGGACCGCTCCAGAGCGGGGACGCGCAGCGGGAGCCGGAGCAGGGCGGCGGCCCGGTCGTGGGGGCCGGGGTTGGACGGGGCGGTCAAGACGGCCGCCCCGTGGCGGGCGACCGCGGCGATCAGGGCGCCGTAGTCGGTCGCGCGGGGGTCACCGGGGCCTTCTCCTCGGCGACCATGAGCAGCCGGGCGAGATCGATGCGGAGGGCCACGAAGGCCGGTGCCCCTCGCGTTCCCGGCCGGACTCCTCGGCGAAGGCCGTCTCGTACTGCTTCATGAAGTCGGCCGCCGCCTCGACGAAGGCGTGCCCCGCCGGGACCGCCCGTCGGCGGGCGGTCCCGGCGGTCTTCTCGCCCACGCGGACGTTCGGCCGGGCCCTGGCCACACCACCACGCCGGCGCCCGGGCGCCGGCACCGCCGAGCGGCCCCGGTGGTGGCCTACGGGACCGTTCCGCGAACCTCCCGGGGGATGCCCGGCCGCACACCGGGTAGTGCACTGGTCACGGCTCCCGCACGGGGAGCCGTCCGTCCCCGAGGAGGTGCGGTGTCCGCAGAAGAGACGGAAGAGACGGGAAGGACGCGGGAGGCGCACGAGGCGCACGAGGCACCGGGGCACGGGCGGACGGCCGCCCGCGCCCGTGCGCTGACCAAGCGGTACGGCAGCGGTGAGGCGGCCGTCCTGGCCCTGGACGCGGTGGACGTCGACATCGCCGAGGGCCGGTTCACGGCGGTGATGGGCCCCTCCGGCTCGGGCAAGTCGACGCTGATGCACTGCCTGGCCGGGCTGGACTCGGTCACCGGGGGGCGGGTGTGGGTCGGCGACGCGGAGATCACCGGACTGAACGACCAGGAGCTCACCCGGCTGCGGCGGGACGAGATCGGCTTCGTGTTCCAGTCGTTCAACCTGCTGCCCACCCTGACGGCGCTGGAGAACATCACCCTGCCCATGGACATCGCGGGCCACCGGCCGGACCCGGAGTGGCTGGACACGGTGATCGACACGCTCCGGCTGCGGGACCGCCTGAAGCACCGCCCGGCGCAGCTCTCCGGCGGCCAGCAGCAGCGGGTGGCGTGCGCCCGGGCGCTGGCGTCCCGGCCCAGGCTGGTCTTCGCGGACGAGCCGACCGGGAACCTCGACTCGCGCTCCGGCCTGGAACTGCTGCGCTTCCTGCGCCGGGCCGTGGACGACCTGGGGCAGACGGTGGTGATGGTGACCCACGACCCCGGCGCCGCGGCCCACTCCGACCTGGTGCTCTTCCTCGCCGACGGGCGGATCGTCGACGAGATGCCCGAGCCCACCGCGGAGGCGGTCCTGGAGCGCATGAAGCGGTTCGACCCCGTCCGGCAGTCCTGAGAGCAGGTCCTTGAGGACACCGGCTCCGTGAACACCGACACCGAGGAGGATCCATGGCGAGACCGTTCCGTTTCGGCGTCAACCTGGTCACCCCCGAGTCCGGCGACGCGTGGCGCGCGAAGTGCCGCCGCGCCGAGGAACTGGGGTACGACGTGCTGCTCGTGCCCGACCACCTCGGCATGCCCGCGCCGTTCCCGGCGCTGATCGCCGCGGCCGAGGCGACCGAGCGGCCCCGGGTGGGCACCTTCGTCCTCAACGCGGGCTTCTGGAACCCCGCCCTCCTCGCCCGCGAGATCGCCACCTGCGACCAGCTCACCGGCGGACGGCTGGAGGTGGGCCTGGGCACCGGGTACGTACGGTCCGAGCACGAGCGTGCCGGGCTGCCCTGGGGCTCACCGGGCGAACGGGTGGACCGCCTGGCGCGCACCATCACCGAGCTGGACCGGCTGCTGGCCGACCCCGAACACGTCCCGGCGCCCGCGCAGCGCCCCCGGCCGCCGCTGCTGGTCGGCGGCAACGGTGACCGGGTGCTGCGGCTGGCCGCCCGCCACGCCGACATCGCCGCCTTCACCGGCGGGCGGCAGCTCCCCGGCGCGCCCGAGGGCGTCCTGCAGTTGATCGGCCCGGACGAGCTGGAGGAGCGGGTGGCCGCCTACCGCCGCTTCGCCGCCGACCGGGACGGGCCCGCCGAGCTGAACTTCCTCGTCCAGCGGGTGGTGGTCACCGACGACCGGCGCGCGGTGGCCCGCGAGCTGGTCCCGCACGCCATGGGGCTGGACGAGGACGAGCTCCTGGCCCACCCGGCCCTGCTCGCCGGCAGCGTCAAGGAGATCGCCGAGCAGGTGCGCGCCCACCGCGAGCGGTACGGCTTCTCCTACTTCTGCGTGCTCGACCCGTACCTGGAGGCCTTCGGCCCGGTGATCGAGGAGCTGCGGGGCGGCTGATGCCCGCATGGTGAAATTCCCCGCGTCCGGCGTCCGGCCGGTGGTGGGATGCCCGCATGGACGATCTTCCCAACGGTTCCGGCCCGCGGATCCGCACGGCGACCGCGGCGGACGTCGACGCCGTCCTGGCCTTCTGGAAGGAGGCCGCCGAGGGGACGAGCATCAGCGACGACCGGGCGGGCGTGGCACGGCTGATCGAACGCGATCCGGAGGCGCTGCTGCTGGCCGTGCGCGACGGGGGGCCCGCGGCCCCGGCGGCCGGCCCGGCGGCCGATCCGGTGATCGGTTCGGTGATCGGTTCGGTGATCGCGGGCTTCGACGGCTGGCGCTGCCACCTGTACCGGCTCGCGGTCCATCCGGCGCACCGCCGCCGCGGCGTGGCCTCGGCCCTGCTGGCGGCGGCCGAGGAGCGGTTCGCCGCCCTGGGCGGACGGCGCGGCGACGCCATGGTGCTCGACCGCAACGAACTCGCCCACCGGGCGTGGCGCGCCGCGGGCTACGCGCCGCAGCCGCAGTGGAGCCGGTGGGTGAAGCCGCTGGCCCGACCGGCCTCCCGGCCGGGCCCCTGACCAGGACGGGGCCGGGCTCGGGGAACGCGCGGCGGCTCGCTTACGATGGACAACCCGTCGAACATGCGGAAGAAAGGTGTGTGAGCGTCCGCCCATGGGCGAGCCTCCCAGTAGCAGACACCGTCGCGACCACCGAGCGGACCTCTCCGTCCCGCCGGATCATGGGACGGAGGTGACCCGATGTCCGAAGTCCTCCTCCTGATCCTCGCCCTGCTGCTGACCCTCGCCTGTGCCGCGTTCGTCGCGGCCGAGTTCTCGCTGACCACCGTCGAGCGCAGCGAGCTGGAACGGGCCGTCGAACGCGGCGAGCCGGGCGCCGACAGCGCCCTGAAGGCCGTGCGGTCGCTCACCTTCCAGCTCTCCGGCGCCCAGCTCGGCATCACCGTCACCGGCCTGGTCATCGGCATGCTCGCCGAGCCCTCGACCGCCCGGCTGCTGGCCGGCCCGCTGCGGGCGGTCGGCCTGCCCGACTCGGCGGCGTCCTCCACGGCGCTGGTGCTCGGCACCGCGCTGTCCACCGTGGTGCTGATGGTCGTCGGCGAGCTGGTGCCGAAGAACCTGGCGATCTCCCACCCGCTGCCGGTCGCCCGCCGGGTCGCCGTCGCCCAGCGCGGCTTCAGCGCCGCCTTCCGGCCGCTGATCACCCACCTGAACAACACCGCCAACCGGGTGCTGCACCGCCTCGGCCTGGAGCCCACCGAGGAACTGGCCTCGGCCCGCTCCCCGCAGGAGCTGGTCGCCCTCGCCCGCCACTCGGCCCGCGAGGGCGCGCTGGAGGCGGACACCGCCGAGCTGTTCGTCCGCACCATCCAGCTCTCCGAGCTGACCGCGCAGAGCGTGATGACGCCGCGCGTGCAGGTGACGGCGCTGGAGGAGCACACCACCGCCGAGGACGTGGCCAACGCCTCCCGGGCCACCGGCCTGTCCCGCTTCCCGGTCTACCGGGGCAACCTCGACACCGTGGTCGGCGTCGCCCACATCAAGGACGTGATCGCCGTCCCCGCCGAGCGCCGCCCCTACCACCCGGTCACCGAGCTGCTGCGCGAGCCGGTGCTCGTGCCGGAGTCGCTGACCGTGGACCGGCTGCTGGACCGGCTGTCGGGCAAGAACAGCATCGCGGTGGTGATCGACGAGTACGGCGGCACGGCCGGAGTCGTCACCCTGGAGGACATCATCGAGGAGGTCGTGGGCGAGGTCCGCGACGAGCACGATCCGCTCCAGACGCCCGACCTGGTGCCGGCGGGCACGGACGGGGAGGGCCGCACGCTCTACGACGCGGACGGCGCGGCCCGCATGGACCAGTTGGAGACCATCGGCCTGCGCGCGCCGGAGGGCCCGTACGAGACCCTGGCCGGACTGGTCGCCACCGAGCTGGGCCGGATCCCGGCCGTGGGCGACGTCCTCCAGGTCGCCGGCTGGCGCCTGGAGGTCGTGGACGCCACCGGGCGGCGGGCCGCCGGGGTGCGGCTGACCTCGCCCCCGGAACCGGAGGGCGACGCCTACGGCGCCGACCACCACTACAGCGGCGGACGCCACCACGGTGCCGACGTCATCACCGCCGACGCCGCACCCGATGACGAGGAGGCGCGCCGGTGACCGTCGTCCAACTGCTGATCGGCGCGCTGACGCTGGTCGCCAACGCCTTCTTCGTGGGCGCCGAGTTCGCGATGATCTCCGTGCGCCGCAGCCAGATCGAACCGCTCGCCGAGCGGGGCGAGAAACGGGCGCGCAGCGTGGTGTGGGGCCTGGAGCACGTGTCGGCGCTGATGGCCGCCGCACAGCTCGGCATCACCCTGTCCACGCTGGTGCTGGGCGTGGTCGCCGAGCCGGCGATCGCGCACCTGCTGGAGCCGGTCTTCCACTTCGTGGGCGTGCCCGAGGGACTGATCCACCCGATCGCCTTCCTGATCGCGCTGACGGCGGCGACGTACCTGCACATGCTGTTCGGCGAGATGGTGCCGAAGAACATCGCGCTGGCCGCGCCCGAGCGCGCCGCGCTGCTGCTCGGGCCGCCGCTGGTCGGCCTCACCCGGGCCCTGCGGCCGGCGATCTTCGGCATCAACGCCCTCGCCAACGCCCTGCTGAAGCTGCTGCGGGTGGAGCCCAAGGACGAGGTGTCCGCGGCCTACTCCGACGACCAGCTCGCCCGGCTGGTGGCGGACTCCAGCGAGGCCGGGCTGCTGGACGAGCGCTCGACGGAGCGGCTGCGCGACGCGCTGGTGCTGGGCCGCCGCCCGGTGGCCGACGTCGTACGGCCCACCGACCACGTCGTGTTCGCCCCGCTCGGCATCACCCCCGAGGGCCTGGAGCTGCTCTCCGCGCGCAGCGGCTTCTCCCGCTTCCCGGTGGTGGACAACGGCGGCCGGGCGCTGGGCTACCTCCACGTCAAGGACGCGCTCGACGCCCTGCCGCGCGACGTGCCCTTCCCGGTCTCGGCGCTGCGGCCGATCGCGCGGGTGCGGGCGTCGACACCGCTGGACGACGTGCTGGGCGCGATGCGCAGCAGCGGCACCCACCTCGCGGCGGTGATCGGCACGGACGGCCGCGCGGCCGGGCTGGTCACCATGGAGGACGTGCTGCGGGAGCTGGTGGGCAGGTAGCGGCGGGACCGGCCGCGCGGGCCGCCGTACCGGGCGGCCGGTTACGATGCCTCCCACCATGGACAGCACACCCGCCCCGCCCGCCCCGCCCGTCATCACCAGTTTCGTCGCCCTGGGGGATTCCTTCACCGAAGGCATGTCGGACCTGCTGCCGGACGGCAGCTACCGGGGCTGGGCCGATCTGCTCGCCGCCCGTCTCGCCGCCCGCACCGACGGCTTCCGGTACGCCAACCTGGCGGTGCGCGGCAAGCTGATCGGGCAGATCGCCGAGGAGCAGGTGGGCGTCGCCGCCGCCATGGGCGCGGACCTGGTGACGCTGGTCGGCGGGCTCAACGACGTCCTGCGCCCGAAGTGCGACATGGGCCGGGTGTGCGGGCTGCTGGAGGAGTCGGTCGCCAAGCTCGCCCCGAACTGCGGGCAGTTGGTGCTGATGCGCAGCCCGGGGCGGCGCGGGCCGGTCCTGGAGCGGTACCGGGCGCGGATGGAGCACCTGTTCGCGCACATCGACGCCCTGGCCGAGGAGCACGGCGCCCTGGTGGTGGACCTGTACTCCTGCGACGCGCTGGGTGATCCGCAGATGTGGGCGGAGGACCGGCTGCACCTGACCGCGGAGGGGCACCGGCGGGTGGCCGAGGCCGTCTGGCAGCGGCTCGGTCACCCGGCCGAGTCGGACTGGACGGCGGCACTGCCGCCCGCCGTCCCGCCCGGCTGGTACGCGCGCCGCGTGGCCGATCTGCGCTTCGCACACCGGCACCTGCTGCCGTGGATCGGCCGGCGGCTGACCGGGCGCTCCTCCGGCGACGGCCGCGCGCCCAAGCGGCCCGAGCTGGTGCCGCTGCTCCCCACCGCCGCTCCGGCCGCCGCTCCAGTCGCCGCCCGGAGTGCCGACCTGGCGCCGCTGGCCTGCGAGGACACCCCGTAGAATCCCCGGGTGTGACAGACAAGCCGCGCATCCCGAACGTCCTGGCAGGCCGCTACGCCTCCGCGGAACTGGCCCGCCTGTGGTCCCCCGAGCACAAGGTGGTGCTGGAGAGGCGGCTGTGGCTGGCCGTGCTGCGGGCGCAGCGGGACCTGGGCGTGGACGTGCCCCAGGAGGCGCTGGCCGACTACGAGCGGGTGCTGGAGGAGGTCGACCTCGCCTCGATCGCCGAGCGCGAGAAGGTCACCCGCCACGACGTGAAGGCGCGGATCGAGGAGTTCAACGCGCTGGCCGGGCACGAGCACGTGCACAAGGGCATGACCTCCCGGGACCTGACGGAGAACGTCGAGCAGCTCCAGATCCGGCTGTCGCTGGAGCTGGTGCGCGACCGCTGCGTCGCCACCCTGGCCCGGCTGGGCCGCCTGGCCGCCGAGCACTCCGAGCTGGTGATGGCCGGCCGCTCCCACAACGTCGCCGCGCAGGCCACGACGCTGGGCAAGCGCTTCGCGACCGCCGCCGACGAGCTGCTGGTGGCGTACGCCCGGCTGGAGGAGCTGCTGGCGCGCTATCCGCTGCGGGGCATCAAGGGACCGGTCGGCACCGCCCAGGACATGCTGGACCTGCTGGGCGGGGACACGGGGAAGCTGGCCGAGCTGGAGGGGCGGATCGCCGCGCACCTCGGTTTCGGGCAGGCCTTCACCTCCGTCGGACAGGTCTACCCGCGCTCGCTGGACTACGAGGTGGTGACCGCGCTGGTGCAACTGGCCGCGGCGCCCTCCTCGCTGGCCAAGACGATCCGGCTGATGGCCGGCCACGAGCTGGTGACCGAGGGCTTCAAGCCGGGGCAGGTCGGTTCCTCGGCGATGCCGCACAAGATGAACACCCGCTCCTGCGAGCGCGTCAACGGGTTCGCCGTCATCCTGCGCGGCTACGCCTCCATGGTCGGCGAGCTGGCGGGCGACCAGTGGAACGAGGGCGACGTCTCCTGCTCGGTGGTGCGCCGCGTCGCCCTGCCCGACGCCTTCTTCGCCCTCGACGGCCTGCTGGAGACCTTCCTGACGGTGCTGGACGAGTTCGGCGCGTTCCCGGCGGTCGTGGCCCGCGAGCTGGACCGCTACCTGCCGTTCCTGGCCACCACCAAGGTGCTGATGGGCGCGGTGCGGGCCGGGGTCGGCCGGGAGACGGCCCACGAGGCCATCAAGGAGCACGCGGTCGCCTCGGCGCTGGCGCTGCGCGAGGGCGCCGAGCGCAACGAGCTGCTGGACCGGCTGGCCGCCGACGAGCGCATCCCGCTGGACCGGGGGCGGTTGGAGGAGCTGCTGGCGGACCGGCTGTCCTTCACCGGCGCGGCCGGCGACCAGGTCGCCTCGGTGGTGGCCCGGGTCGAGGAGATCGCCAAGCGGCACCCGGAGGCCGCCGCCTACACCCCGGGCGCGATCCTCTGAGACTGCCCGCGGCCCTTCCGGGAAGGAGGGGCGCGGGAGAAGAGATCCGTCAGGGAGGGCGATGTCCGAGGAGTCCGAGGAGAGGCCCGGGAAGGGGATGTCCGCGGAGGAGCTGGAGGCGCTGCGCGCCCGCACCGTCCCGGACGTGGTCGCCGAGGGGCTGCGCGTACTGTTCTGCGGGATAAACCCCGGGCTGACGACCGCTCGGCTGGGCCACCACTTCGCCCATCCCGGCAACCGCTTCTGGCCGGTGCTGCACGCCGCCGGGTTCACTCCCCGGCGGCTGAAGCCGTCCGAGCAGCACGAGCTGCTGTCGTACGGGCTGGGCATCACCAACATCTCCCCCCGTCCCACCGCCCGTGCCGACGAGCTGACCGCCGAGGAGTACCGCACCGGCGGGCGCGTGCTGACCGAGAAGGTGGCGCGGTTGCGTCCGGCCTGGCTGGCGGTGGTCGGGGTGACCGCCTACCGGGCGGCCTTCGGCGACCGGCGCGCCCGGATCGGCCCGCAGGAGGCGGCGATCGGCGGCACCCGGGTCTGGGTGCTGCCCAACCCCAGCGGACTCAACGCCCACTGGACGCTGGAGACGATGGCCGAGGAGTACGCCCGGCTGCGGGCCGCCGCGTTCGGCGACCCGGCCTGACCCGGCCCGCGTCCGGCCGCCGGCCCGGCGGTGCCCGCCGTCCGGCCCGGTGGTCCCCGACTCTCGTCGTGCTCGCGCTCACCGGATACCATCCGCCCACAGATGGGCACTTCCCGGGAGGATGACGTTGGGTCGGCTCACCGGCAGGAACCCCTCCCTGCTGCGCAGGATCAACTCCACGGTCGTCCTGCGGGCGCTGCGCGCCGCCGACGGCTCGCCGACGCTGTCCGACCTGGCCCAGGCCACGGAGCTGTCCCGCCCGACGGTCGAGGGCGTGGTGGAGCAACTGGTGGCGGCCGGGCTGGTGGCGGAGGCCGGGGTCGGCCCCGGCGGTGACGTCCGGCGGCAGGGCCGGCCGGCGCGCCGCTACCGCTTCCGGGCCGAGGCCGGCCACCTGCTCGGCGTCGAGATCGGCCCGCACCGGGTGGCCGCCGTCCTCGCCGACCTGTCCGGCCACCGGCTGGGCACGGTCGAGCGGGAGGTGTCCGACCGCGCCTCGGCCGACGAGCGGCTGGAGCGGATGCGCGGTGTGGTCGCCGAGCTGCTGCGCACCTGCGAGGTGCCCCGCAGCACCCTGCGCGCGGTGGGCGTGGGCAGTCCCGGGATCGTGGAGGCGGACGGCACGGTGCGGCTGTGCACGGCGCTGCCGGGCTGGACCGGGCTGCCCCTGGGCGAGCGGCTGCGGCGTTCCTTCCGCTGCCCGGTGCTGGTGGAGAACGACGCGAACGCCGCCGCGCTGGCCGAGCACTGGAAGGGCGCGGCCGTCGGCTCCGGCGACGTGGTGTTCGTCCTGGCCGGGCTGAGTCCGGGCGCCGGTTCGCTGATCGGCGGGCGGCTGCACCGGGGGTTCGGCGGCGCGGCCGGGGAGATCGGCGCGCTCCACCTGCTGGGCCGCGAGGCCGCCCCGGAGCACCTGCTGTCCACGACCGGCGAGCCGCTGCACCCCCTGGACGAGGCGGCGGTGGCGGAGGTCTTCGCCCTGGCGCGCCGGGGCGACGAGCGGGCTCGGCAGGCCGTGGACCGGTTCATCCGGCGGCTGGTGCACGACGTGACGGCCCTGGTGCTGGCCCTCGACCCCGAGCTGGTGGTCGTCGGCGGCTGGGCCGCCGGGCTGGACGGGGTGCTGGACCCGCTCCGCCGCGAGCTGGGCCACTACTGCCTGCGGCCGCCGCGGGTCGAGCTGTCCCGGCTGGGCGGGGAGGCCATCGCGACCGGCGCGCTGCGGCTGGCGCTCGACCACGTCGAGGAGGAGCTGTTCACCGTGGAGGGCACCGGCATCCGCTGAGAAGCGGGCGGGGCCGCCCCCGCTGCCGGGGGCGGCCCCGCACGGGGCTCGGTGGCGGACGGTTAGGTGGTCAGCTCGCCAGCAGGGCGACCCCGCCGGAGTCGCCGAAGGTCAGGCGGCAGGTGTCGGCGCGGTACGTGGAGACCGCGACCGCCGCGGTGCCGCCCGCGGCGAGGTACCGGGTGGTGACGACGAGGACGGGCGCGCCGGGCAGGCGGTCGAGCCGCTTGGCGTCCTCCGCACGGGCGGACCCCAGTTCCACGGCCCGCTCCTGGCCGCTCAGCTCCAGGCGCCGCAGCTCGCGGAGGACGGCCCGGCCGCGGGCGGCGCCCGCGTCGGTCTCGATGCCGGACATCCCGGGCACGGAGGCGGGCGGGACGTACAGCAGCTCGGTGGCGACCGTCTGGCCGTGGACCGTCCGGACGCGGTGGACGGTGTACACCGTCCGGCCGGTGTCCGTGCCGAGCGTCCTGGCCACCGCCGCCGGGGGCGCGCTCTCCTCGCAGCCCTCGGTCTGCCAGGCGTCTCCCGGGGCGCCGGGCCAGTCGTGCCGGACCGGGTCCACCTCGACGCCGACGCGCGGCGGGGCGACGGTGGTGCCGACCCCGCGGCGGCGCTGGAGGCGGCCCTCCAGCTCCAGTTGCTCCAGGGCCTGGCGGAGCGTGGCGCGGGCGACGCCGAAGCGCGCGGCCAGCTCCCGTTCGTTCGGCAGGATCTCCCCCACCGCGAACTCCGAGTCGAGCGCGTCCGACAGCACGGTCTTCAGGTGCCAGTACTTCGGCTCCGGCACCGTCTCCAGTCGCGTGGTCCCCACCCTTGCCTCCGCAGTCGCCGTGTCCCGTCGGGTTTATGCGCGCTTGTTTTTTAAAGGTTGTTGCGTATGTCGAACGCTAACGATAGGGACGTACCGCCCTCTTGGTCAAGACCAATTCCCCCCGATAGCGTTCGGAGCGGAACGAAACGATCAGCGAGGGGCGGAGGGGCGGTCATGGAGCGACGGGTCACGGTCGTCACGGGCGGCAGCCGCGGCATCGGGGCGGCGACCGCCCGGCGGCTGGCGCGGGACGGGCACGACGTCGCCGTCGGCTACGAGCGGTCGAAGGAGGCGGCGGACGCCACGGTCGAGGCGGTGCGGGCCGCGGGCCGCGAGGCGATCGCCGTACGGCTGGACACCAGCGTGGAGAGCGAGGTCGACGCCTTCTTCGAGGAGGCGGCGGAGCGGCTGGGGCCGGTCACGGGCGCGGTCCTCAACGCCGGGATCACCGGGCCGCTGGGGCGCTTCACCGAGACCCCCACCGAGGTGATGCGCCGGGTGGTGGACGTCAACGTCATGGGGACGCTGCTGTGCGCGCGGCGGGCGGCCCGGGAGATGTCCACGCGGCACGGCGGGAGCGGCGGCGCGATCGTCACCATCTCCTCGTGCGCGGCCACGCTCGGCAGCCCCGGCGAGTACGTCCACTACGCCGCGACCAAGGCGGCGCTGGACGCCATGACGGTCGGGCTCTCCAAGGAACTGGGACCGGAGGGGGTGCGGGTGAACTGCGTGCAGCCCGGGACGGTCCTCACCGACATGCACGCCACCATGGGCGATCCGCAGCGGCCGTGGCGCAAGGCCGAGATCACCCCGTTGGGCCGCCCGGGGGAGCCGGAGGAGGTGGCCGGGGCGGTCGCCTGGCTGCTGTCGCCGGAGGCGTCGTACACCACGGGCGCCGTCCTGCGGGTGAGCGGCGGGCTCTGACACCCCGCGCCCCGGCCCGCCGCCGCCCGGCGGGGCGGGGCGCGGGGCGGAGGGGAAATGATTGCCCCGCACACCCCGGGCAATTACTCTGAGTCATCGATACACTACCGTGCGAGGTGGCCAGAGTCGTGAGTTCCCGGGTTTCCCAAGACAGCTCCGAAGCCAGTTCCGAAGACGGCTCCGAAGAGGGCGTGGCCCTGACGGAGGGCCACCGGACCGCCGGTTCCGCACCGGTGGACTACGCCGAGGCGACGCGCTCGGTCGTCGATGCCGTCGTCTCCCCCCTGGCCGCCGACGTCGACCGGCTGGGGAGGTTCCCCCGGGCCGGCGTCGACGCGCTGGCCGGTGCGGGCCTGCTCGGCCTGATCAGCGCCCCCGAGGTGGGCGGCGGCGGCCGGGGACTGGCCGCCGCGGCGCACGTGGTGGAGGAAGTCGCCGCGAGCTGCGGCTCGACGGCCGCGGTCCTGCAGATGCACTACGCGGCGACCACGGTGATCGAGGCGCACGGCCCCGAGGAGGTGCGCCGGGCGATCGCGCGGGGCCGGCACCTGACCACCCTGGCCTTCTCCGAGGCGGGCTCCCGCAGCCACTTCTGGGCACCCGTCGGCACCGCGCGGCGGGACGGCGCCACCGTCGTCCTGGACGCCGACAAGAGCTGGGTCACCTCCGCCGGCGAGGCCGACAGCTACGTGTGGTCCAGCCCGCCCCTCGAAGCCGACGGGGCGATGACGCTGTGGCTGGTGCCGGGCGCGGCCGCGGGCCTGCGCGTCACGGGCGGGTTCGACGGGCTGGGGCTGCGGGGCAACGCCTCCAGCCCGGTGTCGGGCAGGGGCGTCCGCGTCCCCCTCGGCGCGATGCTGGGCGCCGACGGCACCGGGCTGGACACCGCCCTGGCCACGGCGCTGCCGGTCTTCCTGGTGCTGAGCGCGGCGGCCTGCCTGGGCACCATGGAAGCGGCCCTGGGCCGGGCCGGGAACCACCTGCTCACCACCGGGCTGGACCACCTGGGGGAGCCGCTGGCCCACCAGCCGTCCCGGCGGGCGCGGTACGCCGAGCTGCGCACGCGGGCGGACGGGGTGCGCACCTTCCTGGCGGACACCGTGGCGGCGCTGGAGACGGGCCGGGCGGACGCGACGCAGCGGGTCCTGCAGGTGAAGGCGGTCGCCGCCGAGGCGGCCTGCGAGGTGACCGACGGGGTGATGCGGCTGTGCGGCGGGGCCGCCTTCCGGCGGGAGCTGGGGGTGGAGCGTCCCTTCCGGGACTCGCTGGCGGCGCGCGTCATGGCGCCGACGACCGAGGCGCTCCACGACTTCGTCGGGCGGATCGCCCTGGGGCTCCCGCTGTTCGGCGGGGAGGTCCGGGCATGACGCTGGTGATGGGCGCCGTGGCCTACGACCCGAAGGTGGTCACCATCTGGGCGGGTTTCCGCGCGTGGCTGCGCGCCCGGGGGCTGCCCTTCGACTTCGTCCTCTACTCCCACTACGAGCGGCAGGTGGAGGACCTGGTGGCGGGACGGCTGCACGCCGCCTGGAACTCGCCGCTGGCCTGGGTGCGGGCCTCCCGGATGGCGCGGGCGGCGGGGTGCCGGGTCCGCGCGCTGGTGATGAGGGACACCGACCGCGACCTCACCTCCCTCGTCCTCGTCCGGCACGACGCGCCCCACACCACCCTCCTGGACCTCAAGGAGGGCACGGTGGCCGTGGGGGCGGTCGACTCGCCGCAGGCCACCCTGCTGCCGCTGTCCCTGCTGCGCCGGGCGGGCCTGCGGCCGGGGAGGGACGTCACGGTGCGCCGGTTCGACACCGGCACCGGGCTCCACGGCGACCACCTCGGCGGCGAGCGGGACGCGGTGCGGGCCCTGCTCGCGGGCGAGGCCGACGCCGCGTGCGTCCTGGACTCCAACCACCTGCTGTTCGGCCGGGAGGGCACGGTCCCGCCGGGTGCCGTCAGGGTGCTGGCGCAGTCGGCGCCGTACGACCACTGCGTCATGACGGTGACCGACGCCGCCCCCGGCGAGCCGGTCGAGGAGTTCGGGAGGCTGCTGCTGTCGATGTCCGCCGCGGACCCCGAGGCGCGTCCCCTGCTGGACCTGGAGGGGCTCACCGCCTGGCGGCCGGGGCGCACCACCGGATACGCCCTCCTGGAGGCGGCGGTCGACGAGGCGGGCTTCTACGACTCCGCCGGGAGGATCACCGCCGGGGAGTACGCGCCGTGAGCGGACCGGACCTCCCGGTCCTCCGGCTGGGGCGGCTGGGCTTCGAGCAGGGCGCCCACCTGCTGGTGCGGCGGGCGCTGTGCGGGCTGCGCCCCGGGGAGGAGCTGGGGGTGGCGGGGGACGACCCCGCGCTGCTCGTCCACCTCCGGGCGTGGTGCCGCCGCCACGGCCACCGGCTCCGGACGCCGGAGCCCGGGGACCGCACCGCGCGGGCGGACGCGCGGGCGGGCGTACGGGCCCGGATCGTCCGCGGGCGCTTCGACCTCGACCGCTGGTCGGACGCGGAACGGGCGGGGGACGCCGCCCCCGGCCGGGTCCTCGCGCGGCCCTCGCCCACCTGGGGCCTGGCGGCACGCGGCGCGCTGGTCGAGAGCGGCGGGCCGGAGGGCCCCTTCGACCTGGTGGACCGGGAGCACGTGTGGGCCGACGTCGCGCCCGCCCTCTACGCCCGCGCGGCGGCGGAGCAGTGGGACCCCGCCCGGGCGGTCGACTGGGACGCGCCCTTCACCCTGCCCGACGAGGTCGAGCGGGCCGTCGTCCAGGTGATGACCTACCTGGTGGAGAACGAGCAGGCCGCCCTCGTGGTGCCCGCCCGGCTGCTGGCGCGCGTCCACCCGCACTTCCGGGAGGTCCTCCAGCTCCTGGCCGTCCAGGCCGCCGACGAGGCCCGGCACATGGAGGTCTTCACCCGCCGCGCCCTCCTCAGGGGCGGCCGGATGGGCACCTCCTCCGCCGGGGGCCGGCAGTCCCTGGGCACCCTGCTCGCCGAGGCCGACTTCTCGCTGGCCTCGTTCCTGCTGTCGGTCCTCGGCGAGGGGAGCTTCCTGAACCTCCTCGGCTTCCTGGAGCGGCACGCCCCGGATCCGGTCACCCGCCGGATCACCGCGCTGGCGCGCCGCGACGAGGCCCGGCACGTCGCCTTCGGGGTCGCCCACCTCCACCACCGGAGCACCCTCGACCCGGCCTTCCGCGCCAGGCTCCGCGCCGCCGTGGAGCGCCGCCACGACGCCCTGGTGGACACCGCCGGGCTGAACCAGGACGTCTTCGACTCCCTGGTGGTCCTCGCCGCCGGCGCGTGGACGCCGGAGGCCGTCGCCCGGGGCTTCGAGGCGGTGCGCAGACTCCGGGCCGAGATGGACGAGGGACGGCAGCGCCGCCTGGTCCACCTCGGTTTCCCCCCGGACGAGGCGGCCGAGCTCTCCGCGCTGCACACCCGCAACCTCATGTGACCGCGGCGCCGGCCGGTCCGTCCCCGGCGCCGCCGTCACGGCGCGAGGTGGGCCAGCTTGTCCGGGTTGGAGACGAGGTAGACGGAGCGCACCAGCCCGTCGGCCACCTCCAGGACGAAGACGGCGAACGGGCGGCCCTCGGAGGTGGCCAGCAGGGCGGGCCCGCCGTTGAGTTCGCGCAGCACGATCTCCAGGCCGGGGACCGGGGTCTGTGCGATCGCGGCCAGGAAGCGGCCCACCTTGTCGGCGCCGACGATGGTCCGCAGCGGCGCCTTGGCCCTGCCGCCGCCGTCGCCGACCAGCCGGGCGTCGGGCGCGAGGACGGCGAGCAGGCCCTCCAGGTCGCCCTCGGTGGCGGCGGCCAGGAAGCGCTCGGTCAGCCTCCGCCGCTGCTCGGGATCGACCTCGAAGCGCGGGGTGCGTTCGGCGACGTGCCGGCGGGCGCGCGCCGCGAGCTGCCGTACGGCGGCCTCGCTCCGGTCCAGGGTCCCGGCGATCTCGCCGTAGGGCAGGCCGAAGGCCTCGCGCAGCACGAACACCGCCCGCTCCAGGGGGGAGAGGGACTCCAGGACCACCAGCACGGCCAGGGAGACGGACTCGGCGAGCACCACGCGCTCGGCGCCGTCCGGGACGGTGCGCCGGTAGTCGGTGGCCAGCGGTTCGGGCAGCCACGGGCCGACGTACGCCTCCCGCCGGGAGCGGAGTTGGCGCAGCCGGTCGACGGCCAGGCGGGTGGTGGTCCGCAGCAGGTAGGCGCGGGGCTCGCGGACGGCCGCGCGATCGGCGGCGGACCAGCGCAGCCACGCCTCCTGCACCACGTCCTCGGCGTCGGCCACCCGGCCGAGCATGCGGTAGGCCGCCCCCAGCAGGACGGGCCGGTGCTCCTCGAAGACGTCGGTGGCGTCGGACGCGCTGTCGTTCACCCCGGGATCATCCCACCCGGCACCCCGGCGGCACCCGCCGGGAGCCCCGCACGCCCTTCCCCGGGCGGCCGGTCGCTGACATCGTGTCTACGAACAGGCGACCCGCTGTCCGACGTCCCCCGCAGGAGGGTTCCATGGCTTCACCGGCTTCCTTCGTCCGCGTCTCGCCCGCCGACCGCCCGGCGTTCACGGTCGCGTACGAGCGGCACGGCTCCGGAGAGCCCGTGGTGCTGCTGCACGGCATAGGCCACCACCGGCAGGCGTGGGAGCCGGTGACCGGCATACTGGCCGCCTCCCACGACGTCATCGCCCTGGACCTGCCGGGCTTCGGCGAGTCCCCCGCACTGCCGGACGGCCTGCCGCACGACCAGGCCACGGTGGTGCCGATGCTGGCCGCGTTCTTCGCCGAACTGGGGGTGGAGCGCCCGCACGTGGTGGGCAACTCCCTCGGCGGGCTGCTCGCCCTGGAGCTGGGCCGCCGCGGTCAGGCCCGCTCGGTGACCGCCTTCTCCCCCGCCGGTTTCTGGACCGAGCCCGAAAGACGCTACGCCTTCGCCGTACTGGCCGGGATGCGGGCGGGCGCACGGGTGCTGCCGCAGCCGGTGGTGGAGCAGATGGCCCGCAGCGCGGTCGGCCGGGCGGCGCTGACCGGCACCATCTACGCGCGTCCCGGACGCCGTTCGCCCCGGGCCGTGGCCGCCGAGACCCGCGCGCTGCGCGAGGCGTCCGGTTTCGAGGCGACGCTGGCGGCCGGGCGGGCGGGGAACGAGGTGTACGACGCGGACGTCCCGGGCGTACCGGTCACCATCGCCTGGGGCACCCGCGACCGGCTGCTGCCGCCCCGGCAGGGCGTACGGGCCAAGCACGCGATCCCCGGCGCCCGGCTGGTGCGGCTGCCGGGCTGCGGGCACGTGCCGATGAACGACGATCCGGCGCTGGTGGCGCGGGTCATCCTGGACACCGTCGGCCGCCCGGCCGACCCGGCCCCTTCCGCCGCCCCGTCCGCCCCGGCCGTCCCGGGCGCCCGGTCCGCCGACCGGGCCGAGGACCGGGCCGAGGACCGGCAGCCGGACCCGGCCTGACCGCCGGACCGGACGTCCCACCGGGCGCCGGACCGGGCGCGGGTCCGGCCCGTAGTGCCGTCCGCAGCCCCGGGACGGCGGCCGCTCCACCGGCGGTTCGGCCGTCATGCGTTCGCGGGTGCGGTCGCCGGCGGCCGGGGTGCCGTTGCGCACGTCGCTCCGGGCGCGCCGCTGGGCCGGGAACTGCGTTCGGCGGCCCCGCACCGTTCCGGGAGACGGCACGTCCGACCCCGAGCGGGTCTTCGTCAAGGCCCGGGGCGAGCGGGGAACGTGCCGCCGGGCGAGGGCTGCCGGTTCCACGGCCAGGTGGGACAGCAGCCGTCGGCGCGCGGGCCCCCGGGCGCCTACGCTGGCGCCCATGAGCGATGGCGAAGGCCACGGGGCCGGTCTGACGTACGCCGGGGCGGGGGCGACGCGCGCCGGTGACCTCTCCGCCCTCCCCGCGGGTTTCGGGCGGTTGCGGGTCCGCACCCGCCTGGGCTCGGGCGAGGCGGTCTTCCGGTCGGCCGCCGACGCCGTGCTGACCTGGCGGATGCACCGGGCGATGGGGGTGGAGATCACGGCCTCCGCGCCGCGCGCCGAGCCCGGGGTGCGCGTGGTGGTGGGCCTGGGCGCCGGACGGCTGCGGCTGCGCGCCCCGTGCCGGGTGGTGTGGTCCGAGGACGGCGGGCGGCGGGCCGGCTTCGGCTACGGGACGCTGCCGGGGCACCCGGAGAGCGGCGAGGAGGCGTTCGTCGTGGAGTGGGCGCCGGACGGTGCGGTGTGGCTGGAGGTGCGGGCGTTCAGCCGTCCCGCGCTGTGGTGGGCGCGGGCCGCCGGCCCGCTCGTCCCGCTGTTCCAGCGGCTGTACGCCCGGTGGTGCGGGGTGACGCTGCGGCGGCTCGTCCGGTGACGGCGGCTTCGGCCGCGGACCCGCCGACCGGTCCGACAAAAGGCGCATGGACCCCAGAAGCACCGGAAGGCGCTTTACCCATCGGTCACAGGCCGTTCGTGATCAGGCAACACCGGTCCGCGAGAGTGGCCGGCATGACTGATTCCCCCGCGCACCGCACGGACCGCCGCACGGACTGCCGTACGACCCGCCGCACGCCCCGCGGCCCCCACCACTGGCGTCACGACCTGATCGAACTGGCCGCGCTGTTCACGGCCGTGACCGTGGCGGACAGCATCGCCAAGACGGTCGTGCACGGGCCGGACGGCCCCGTCCTGCTGGTCCTGTCGGCCGCCGCGCTGCTGGCCGCGGTCGGGATCCACACCTGGTGGGCACGGCGCCGCCCCCATCCCCCGCCCACACCCGGGCAGTTCGACGGGCCCGGCGGGTCCGGCGGGCACGGGACGGCGGACGCCACCGCCCCCGGCGCCGCGGCGCACGGGCGCCCCGGCGAGGACCAGCCGGTGCTGTGGCGGCTGCGCACCACCGTGCGGGAGGAGCCCGGTTCGCTGGCCGCGCTGTGCACCGCGCTGGCGCGCCACCGGGTGGACGTCCTCAGCCTCCAGACCCATCCGCTGGGCGAGGTGACGGTGGACGAGTTCCTGCTGCGGGCGCCCCGGACGCTGGAGGCCGGCGAACTGACCCGGGCGGCGGCCGCGGCGGGCGGCCGGGACACCTGGCTGGAGCACGCCGACGCCCACGACCTGGTGGACGTCCCCGCCCGGGTGCTGGCCCTGGCCACCCGCACCGCCCTGGACACCGCCGAACTCCCGCTCGCCCTGCGGCAGTTGCTGGGCCGCTGCACGATCCGCTCGGTGCCGGCGCACCTGCCCGGTGCCCGGGTGGACGGACGGCCGGTCCCGGAGGAGGGCGTGCTGGAGGAGACGGTGCTGCGGCTGCGCGACCCGCACGGCGGGGCGATCGTCGTCGAACGCCCCCATCTGCCCTTCACCCCCACCGAGTTCGCCCGGGCGCGCGCCCTGGTGGAGCTGGACGCCCGGCTGGACGCGGCCACCTCCGGGGAGAGGACGGGGGCGAGGGTGCCGCGCCGCCGCGAGACGCTCACGCTCCCGGAGGGGAACGAGATCACCGTGCGGCGGGCGGACACCCGTGACGCGGAGGCCGCCCGCGCGATGCACCGGCGGTGCTCGGCGCGGACGCTGTCCTCGCGCTACCACGGCCCGGTGCGGGACGCCGACCGCTACCTGGACCACCTGCTCAGCCCGCGCTTCGGGCGCACCCTGGCGGCCGAGACGGCCTCGGGGAAGCTGGTGGCGCTCGGCCATCTGCTGTGGGACGGCGACGAGACCGAGGTGGCCCTCCTCGTCGAGGACGTCTGGCAGCGCCGGGGCATCGGCACCGAGCTGCTGCGCCGCCTGGTGGCCATGGCGACCGAGGCGGGCTCCGCGAGCGTCTACGCCGTGACGCAGGCGCACAACACCGGCATGGTGGCGGCGATGCGGGGCCTGGGGCTGCCGCTGGACTACCAGGTCGAGGAGGGCACCTTGGTGATCACCGCCCGGCTCGCTGCGGCCCCCGCTCCCGCGGAGACGGGCGGGCACTGAGCCCCGCGCCGAGAGCCGCGCTGTGGCCCGTGACGCCGCTCCGGGTGCCGTCCGCGGCGCCCAGGGCGGCGTCGAGGTCGTGCCACAGGTCCTCGACGTCCTCCAGGCCGACCGACATGCGCAGCAGCTTCTCGCTGATCCCGCCGGTGCGGCGGTCGGCCTCGCCGATGATGCGGTGGCTGATGGAGGCGGGGTGCTGGATGAGGGTGTCCACACTGCCGAGGCTGACCGCCGGGGTGATCAGCCGGACTCCGGCGATCACCCGGTGCGGGTCGCCGTGCACCTCGAAGGAGACCATGGCGCCGCCGAGCCCCGGATAGTGCACGCGGGCGACCCGGGGGTCGTCCGCCAGGCGCCGGGCCAGTTCGGCGGCCGTGGCGGACTGCGCCCGCATCCGCACCGGCAGGGTGGCCAGGCCGCGCAGCAGCAGGTAGCCGGCGAGCGGGTGGAGGACGCCGCCGGTGGCGAAGCGCACCCGCCGCAGGTCCCGGGCCGTCTCCTCGTCGCAGGCGACGACACCGCCGAGGACGTCGCCGTGGCCGCCCAGGTACTTGGTGGCGCTGTGCAGCACGATCCGCGCGCCGTGCTCGACCGGGCGCTGCAGGACGGGGGTGGCGAAGGTGTTGTCGACCAGCAGCGGCACCGAGCCGCAGGAGTGCGCCACGGCGTCCAGGTTCATTTCGGCCAGGGTCGGGTTGGCCGGAGTCTCCACCATCACCAGGCCGGTGTCGGGCCGGATGGCGTCGGCGATCCCGGCCGGGTCCGTCCAGGTGACCTCGGTGCCCAGCAGTCCGCTGGTGAGCAGGTGGTCGCTGCATCCGTACAGCGGCCGCACCGCGACGACGTGCCGCAGCCCCTGCGAGGCCCGTACCAGCAGCACCGCGCTCAGGGCCGCCATGCCGCTGGCGAAGGCGACGGCCGCCTCGGCGCCCTCCAGCCGGGCCAGGGCCTCCTCGAAGCGCGCCACGGTGGGGTTGTCGAGCCGGGCGTAGACCGGCGGGCCCTCCAGACGGGCGCCGGTGGCGGCGAACTCGTCCAGCCGGGCGGCCTCGGCGCGGCTGTCGCAGGAGGGGTAGGTGGTGGACAGGTCCAGGGGGGCGGCGTGCAGGCCGAGGGCCGCGAGGTCCTCGCGCCCGGCGTGCACGGCCTCGGTCTCCAGCGAGCGGGATCGCACCGCGCGTGTCGTGTCCATGCTGTCCTGGTTCATGGCCCCATGCTGAACAACCACCGGCCCGGAGCGGGGAAAGGCCGTGCTACGTTCGGCGAATGTCCGATTCCGTCGCTCTCGACCCGGTCGATCTGGAGATTCTGCGCCTCCTGCAGAACGACGCCCGGACCACGTACCGGGAGCTGGCCGCCGCCGTCGGCGTCGCCCCCTCGACCTGTCTGGACCGCGTAGCACGACTGCGCCGCGGCGGGGTAATCCTCGGCCATGCGCTGCGCATAGATCCGGCCAAACTCGGAAGGCCCCTTGAGGCCCTTTTGTCAGTCCAAGTCCGGCCGCACAGAAGGGAGTTGATCGGTCCGTTCGTGGAGCGCGTCCGGGCCCTGCCGGAGTCGCGGGCCCTGTTCCACCTGACCGGCCCCGACGACTACCTCGTCCACGTGGCGGTCGCCGGGACCGCCGACCTCCAGCGGCTGGTGGTGGACGAGTTCACCTCGCGCCGGGAGGTGGCCCGGGTCGAGACGCGGCTGATCTTCCAGCAGTGGACGTGCGGCCCGCTGCTGCCGCCCGGCCCGGCGGCGTGAGCCGCCGGCGGCGCGGGGCGGATATGCGATGACGCGGCGGGGGCGGCCGTACGAGGATGTGCCCCATGTCCGATGCCACGAAGAACGCGCCCCTGCCCCGGCAGGTCGCCGACGCCCATGTCGACGCCCTGGTCGAACTCGATCCGATCCTCGGCACCTACCTCGGCCTCCCCGAAGGCTCCGACCGGCTCCCCGACTTCTCCCCGGAGGGCCAGGAGGCCCGGGCCGACCTGTGCCGCACCACCCTGGAGCGGCTCGCCGACGCCGAGCGGCGTCCCGGCGGCGACGGTGACGTCGAGCGGCGGTGCGCACGCCTGCTGCGCGAGCGGCTGACCGCCGAACTCGCCGTGCACGAGGCCGGCGAGGGGCTGCGCGCCGTCAGCAACATCCACTCCCCGCTGCACTCGGTGCGCAGCGTCTTCACCCTCATGCCGACCGGGACCGACGAGGAGTGGGCGGCCCTGGCCCGGCGGCTGCGGGCGGTGCCGGCGGCGCTGGAGGGCTACCGCGCCGCGCTGGAGACGGGCCTGGCCAAGGGGCTGCCGGCCGGCCCCCGCCAGGTGACCACGGTGATCGGACAGCTCGGCGAGTGGATCGGCGAGGGCGGCGGGAAGAGCTGGTTCGCCGCCCTCACCGCCGACGGGCCCGAGGCACTGCGCACCGAGCTGGACAAGGGCGCCGCCGAGGCCACCGGCGCCGTGGCGGGCCTGCGCGACTGGCTGCGCGACACCTGCGCCCCGGCCGTCGCCGGGGCCCCCGACACCGTGGGCCGCGAGCGGTACCGGCGCTGGGCACGTTACTGGAACGGCACCGACCTGGACCTGGAGGAGGCGTACGCGTACGGCTGGGAGGAGTACCACCGCATCCACGCCGAGATGCGCGCCGAGGCCGAGAAGGTCCTGCCCGGTGCCGCGACCCCCTGGGAGGCGCTGCGCCACCTCGACACCCACGGCCGGGCGATCGAGGGCGTGGAGGAGACCCGGGTGTGGCTCCAGGAGCTGATGGACGAGGCGATCGAGAAGCTGGACGGCACGCACTTCGAACTGGCCGAGCCGGTCCGGCGCGTCGAGTCCATGATCGCCCCGCCGGGCAGCGCCGCCGCGCCGTACTACACCGAGCCGTCGCTGGACTTCTCCCGGCCGGGGCGCACCTGGCTGCCGACGATGGGCGAGACCCGCTTCCCCGTCTACGACCTGGTCACCACCTGGTACCACGAGGGCGTTCCCGGCCACCACCTCCAGCTCGCCCAGTGGACCTACGTCGCCGACCGGCTCTCCCGCTACCAGACGACGGTCGGCATGGTCAGCGCCAACGCCGAGGGCTGGGCGCTGTACGCGGAGCGGCTCATGGACGAACTCGGCTTCCTGGACAGCCCCGAGCTGCGGCTGGGCTACCTGGACGCGCAGATGATGCGCTCCACCCGGGTCATCGTGGACATCGGCATGCACCTGGAGCTGGAGATCCCCGCCCACTCCCCCTTCCACCCCGGCGAGCGGTGGACCCCCGCCCTGGCCCAGGAGTTCTTCGGCATGCACAGCGGGCGCCCGGCCGACTTCGTGGAGAGCGAGCTGGTGCGGTACCTGGGCATGCCGGGACAGGCGATCGGCTACAAGCTCGGCGAGCGCGCCTGGCTGGCGGGCCGCGAGGCGGCCCGCGCCGCCCACGGGGACGCCTTCGACGCCAAGAAGTGGCACATGGCCGCGCTCTCCCTGGGGTCGCTGGGGCTGGACGACCTGGTGGCGGAGCTGTCGGCGCTCTGAGCACCGCGTGACACCCCTGTGGGGGCGCGCAGACGCAACCGCGCGCCCCCACGGGTCCGGGCTTCCTTCCGGCCTTCGCTCCCACCGCACCGGCCGCGCTCCGCACGATCCCCATCACACGTCCGCGGGAAGCCCCGAATCCATTGCACCACCCCCGTGTTGCCGCCGTGTTTCCCTTCCGTTGCCGCCGTGCGGGGGCGGGTGCGCGGGCGCGGCGGACGGCCCGCGCCCACCGCCGTGCCGCCGTTCCGTACGCCGTCGTACCGGGTGGTCACCGGTACGGCGGCAAGCTGACCATTTCCCCTCCCCCACATCCGTCGCACGCCTACGCTGCTGTCGCACGCGAACCGTGATCCTTTCGGTCGGCCCCCACCCGACGGCCGGACCATTCCTTCCCGCACCGATGCGTCCGCGAGGAAAGTTGATGACCGATATAACGACCGTGGCGAGCCTGCTCGGCTCGGGCCTGGCTGTGGCCCTCACGCCGGTGGCGGTGCGCCAGTCACGCCGGATCCGCGAGCTGCGGGCGCAACTGTCCGACGCACGCTCGGGGAGCCTCGCCCGGGACGCCGAACTGGCCCGCCTGGCCGGGGTGACCCTGCCGGCGGCCGTCCAGGCCGTCAGCGACCAGCAGCCCGTGCCGGACCTTCCGCCGGTCCCCGCGGAGCTGGCCGGGACGCAGTTCGCGCGCCACCTCCACGACCTCCGGACCCTGGTCGTACACGCCCTCACCGACGCCGAGGGCCGCACCGCGCAGATGACCCAGACGACGCTGCTGTCCGTGGCCCGCACGCTCCAGGCGCTGGCCAACAAGCAGCAGATGGCCGTCACCGACATGCTCCGCAAGCACGACTCGCCGGAGGTGCTGGGCGACCTGCAGGTGGTCGACCACGCCACCGCCCAGATCCTGCGCCGCGCCCAGGCCGTCACCGTGATGTGCGGCTCCTACCCGGGCCGGCAGCACAACGCCACCCCGCTGAGCGACGTGGTGCGGGGCGCGGTCAGCCGCATCCTGGACTTCCAGCGCGTCAAGGTCTTCCACGACGAGGGCGACCGCGCCGTCGTGGGACGGGTCGTCGAGGGACTGGTGCTCGCGCTCGCCGAGCTGCTGGAGAACGCCACCCGCTACTCGCACCCGGACACCAAGGTGCTGGTCCAGTTCGAGCGCGCGCACAACGGCCTGTCCGTCGTCGTGGACGACAAGGGCGTGGGCCTGCAGCCCGGCGAACGGGAGCGGGCCACCCGGCTGCTGTCGGGGGAGGGACCGGTCAGCATCACCCGGCTCGGCGATCCGCCGAAGTTCGGTTTCGCGGTGATCGGCCTGCTCAGCGCCCGGTACGGGTTCGAGGTGTCGGTGACCAAGTCCCCCTACAGCGGGGTGCGGGCCGTGGCGTTCCTGCCCAGCGCGCTGCTCACCGACTCCACGCCGACCCAGCCGGTGGCCACCGCCGGCCCCGACGTCCCCCGGCCGGGAGCCGCCGTGTCCGGCCCCGCGGCCGTACCGGCGGCGGCACCGGCGGGGACGACGGGGGAGACGACCGCCGGCGGGCTGCCCAAGCGGCGGCGGTACGCCGTGGAGGCGCCGCTCGGGCAGCAGCCCGCCGCGCGGTCCGCCCCGCCGGCGCCCGGTCACTCGCCGCGGCAGTCCGCGGCCACGCTGGGCGGCTTCGCCCGTGCGGCGCGCGCCGCCCAGCGCTCCACGTCGACGCCCGAAGGGTCCGAAGGGAACAGCGAGACATGATCTTCGACAACGAGAAGCTGGCCTGGATGCTGGGACAGCTCATGGACCAGCCCGAGGTCTACGACGCCCTGCTGGTGTCGGGGGACGGCCTGGTCCGGGCGTGCACCCCGGGCCTGGACCGGGACACCGCCGAGCAGATGGCCGCGGCGCTGGCCGGGGTGCAGGCCACCTCCAGCGCCAGCGCGCGGCTGTGCCGGTCCGAGCCCGACTCCTGGGAGCAGAGCCTGACGCAGTTCCGCGACGGGTACGTCATCACCATCCGCGCGGGGGACGGCAGCTTCCTGACCACCGCGACCTCCGGCTCCGCGGACGTGGAGGCGATCAGCTTCCGGATGCACCAGCTCGTGGCCCAGCTCGGCGGCCAGATGACCAGCGAGCCCCGCCACGACACCGGCAGCCCGACATGACCCCCCGCCGCGTGCGCACGGATCTGGTCCGACCGTACGTCATCACCGGCGGCCGTCACCAGCCCAGTCGCAACACCCACTCCCTGGACCTGGTCACCCTGGTCACCGCCACCGGCGACCGGCCCGTGGGGGAACTGGAGCCGGAGCAGCAGAAGATGGTCCGGCTCTGCCAGGGCGGCTACCTGTCGGTGGCGGAGGTCGCCGGCCACGTCCGGCTCCCCGTGTCCGTCACCACGATCCTGCTGGCGGACCTGATCGACAGCGGCCACGTGGTCGCGCGCA
The DNA here is from genome assembly GCF_035644915.1 of Streptomyces sp. Classification (GTDB taxonomy): domain Bacteria; phylum Actinomycetota; class Actinomycetes; order Streptomycetales; family Streptomycetaceae; genus Streptomyces. Next base: position 18,343 of record NZ_DASQNP010000080.1, on the reverse strand, counting down.
AGCCCCCGCCGATGGCCCGGCCCACCGACCTCGACGTCCTGGAGAAGGTTCTGGATGGTCTCAACAACATCCTCTGACAGCGGCATCTATGTGCGCGACACCGTCGAGACCACCGCGAAGCTCCTGGTCGTCGGGCCGTTCGGGGTCGGCAAGACCACGCTGATCGGCACGGTCAGCGAGATCGAGCCGCTGCGGACCGAGGAGGTCATGACGCAGGCCGGCGCCCTGGTGGACGACCTGCGGGGCATCGAGGACAAGAAGACCACCACGGTCGCGATGGACTTCGGCCGGCTCACCCTCGCCCCGGACCTGGTGCTGTACCTGTTCGGCGCCCCCGGCCAGCAGCGCTTCACCCAGGTGGCGCCGGTGTGGCGGCAACTGGTCCACGGCGCCTACGGGGCCCTGGTGCTGGCCGACACCCGGCGCCTGGACTCCTCCTTCGCCTCGATGGAGATGGTGGAGCGGCACGGCCTGCCGTACGCGGTCGCCCTCAACGTCTTCCCGGACTCCCCCTCCTTCCCGGACGACGAACTCCGCGAGGCCCTCGACCTGAAACCCGAGACCCCCCTGATCAGTTGTGACGCACGGGACCGGGCCTCCGCCGCGCGGGCGCTGATCGCCCTGGTCAAGCACGTCCACACCTACTACCAGGAGCACCTTCCGTGACGACCCCGCCTCCCGGCCCGGCCGCCGTCCCGCCGCCGGGCTGCCCGGCCCACCACGCCCCCGGTGGCGCCCCCGGCGGCCTGCCCGCGCTGTACGGCCCCGGGTTCGCCGCCGACCCGGACGCCACCTACGCCGGACTCCGCCGCCGGGGACCGGCCCACTGGGTGGAACTCGCCCCCGGCGTCCCGGCCATCGTGGTCACCGACTACACCGCGGCGCTGGAGGTGCTGCGCAGCTCCCAGTTCAGCAAGGACGCCCGCCGCTGGACCGCCCTGGTCCAGGGCCGGATCCCCATGGACAACGAGGTCGTCCCGCTGATGGGCTTCCGGCCCAGCCTGCTGTTCGCCGACGGCGACCGCCACCTGCGGCTGCGCAAGACCGTCGACGACGCCCTGGCCCGGGTCGACTCCTACCGGCTGCGGTCCTTCGTGCGGCGCAGCGCGGCCAGGCTGATCGACGAGTTCGGCCCGGCCGGTTCGGCGGACCTGGTCTCCCAGTACTCCCAGCGCGTTCCGGCACTGGTGTTCACCCAGCTCTTCGGCTGCTCCGACGAGCAGACGGAGCGGATGGCCGTGGCCTGCGGCCAGATGATCGACGCCGAGCCCGCCATCGCCCAGCGGGGCAGCGAGGACCTGGCCCGCTGCCTGGCCGAACTCGTCGCCGACAAGCGCCGCTCCCCCGGCGCCGACGTGACCTCCTGGCTGCTGCACCATCCGCTGCGGCTGTCGGACGAGGAGATGCTCCACCAGTTGGTGGTCCTCATCGGCGCGGGCACCGTTCCGCAGTCGGCCTGGATCTCCAGCGCGATCATGCTGCTGCTGACCGACGACCGCTTCGCCGGCGACCTCTCCGGCGGCAGCCTGACCGTCTCCGACGCGCTCAACGAGGTGCTGTGGGAGCGGTCCCCGATGGCGAACTTCTGCTTCCACTACGCCGTCGGCGAGTACGACCTGCGCGACGACTCCGGTGCGGGCCTGCGAATTCCCCCGGGAGTGCCGGTGCTCATCAGCCACGAGGCCGCCAACTCCCAGGTGGCGCGCGAGCTCACGGTGGACCGCCGGGCCGCCAACCACGCGCACCTGGCGTTCGGCGCGGGCCCGCACGTGTGCCCCGCCCAGGGCCTGTCGGAGATCATCGCCGATGTGGCGATCGAGACGCTGCTCGACGTGCTGCCCGACCTGACACTGGCCGTTCCGGCCGCGGATCTGACCTGGCGTCACGGACCCTTTCACCGTAGCCTGTCGGCGCTGCCCGTGACCTTCCCCGCACTCTCCGCACCCGTGCCCCAGTCCGCACCCGCACCCGGGTCCGTGCCCGCGCCCGCGTCCGTCACGCCCGATCCGACCTCCGGAGGCCAGCCATGGAATCCCCCGACGTCCTCGTCTCCGACGCCCCCGCCCGGGACGTCCACGTCCTCGACCCCACCGGCCGCGACCTCCACGGCGAGGCGGCCCGGCTCCGTGCCAGGGGGCCGGCGACGCGGGTGGAGCTCCCCGGCGGCGTGGTTGCGTGGTCGGTGACCGGATACGAGTACGTCAAACGGCTGGCGGGGGACCGCCGGGTCTCCCGCGACCCCCGGCAGCACTGGCCCGAGCTGGAGCGAATACCCCAGGACTGGGCCCTCAACGTGTGGGTGCGCGTGGTGAGCGCCTTCACCAGCTACGGCGCCGAGCACCGCCGCCTGCGCAACATGATCGCCCCGTCCTTCACCCCCCGCCGCACCGAGGCGCTGCGTCCCCGCGTCCAGGGGATCGTCGACCGGCTGATCGCCGAGCTGGAGACCGTCCCGCCGGGGGAACCGGTCGATCTGCGCGCCCGGTTCGCGTACCGCATCCCCACCGAGGTCATCTGCGACCTGTTCGGCGTCCCGGACGACCTGCGCGCCTGGACGCTCCGGGCCATCGACGCCGTCCTGGACACCGCCGCGAGCCCCGAGCAGGCCCGGGCCGACTACGCCGACCTGTGGGCCTGCATGCACGCGCTCGCGGAGGCCAAGCGCGCCGAGCCGGGCGAGGACATGACCAGCGACCTGATCGCCGCCCGCGACGGGGACTTCCGGTTCGACGAGGAACAGCTCATCAGCACCCTCATCCTGATGATCGGCGCCGGCAGCGAGACCGCCGTCAACCTCATCGCCAAGGCCGTCCTCGCCCTGCTCACCCACCCCGACCAGTTCGCCCTGCTCCGTTCCGGGAAGGCCACCTGGGACGACGTGATCGACGAGACGCTGCGCCTCGACGGACCGATCATGCACATGCCCCTGCGGTACGCGGTGGAGGACATCGACCTCGACGGCGTACGGATCCGCAAGGGCGACGCGATCATCCTGGCGTTCGGCGCCGCCGGCCGTGATCCCGCCCTCAACGGCGAGGACGCGGACGCCTTCGACCTCACCCGCACCGAGCGGGAGCACCTGGCGTTCGGCTACGGGGTGCACTACTGCCTCGGGGCGCCCCTGGCCCGGCTGGAGGCCTCCATCGCGCTTCCGGCCCTCCTGGACCGCTTCCCCGGCATCCGGCTGGCCGTCGAGCCCGGTGAGCTGGTTCCCCAGCAGTCGTTCATCGCCAACGGCCACCAGTCGCTGCCCGTCCTCCTCACGCCGGCCGCTTGACCTGCTGAATCGTTCCTGCCGAGTCGTTCCGCCGACCGTCGCCGGGCGCGGGCCCGGCGGCGCCGGTGGAACGCCGGTGGAGCGCCGGCGGGGTCAGGGGGCGCGGTGCACCGGCACCACGGCGCACCGCCCGGCCGTCACCCGGTCCTCGGTACCCGGTGGCGGATGGCCGAGCCGGTGCGGGTCTTGACCACCTCCAACTGGACCGGGATGCGCTGGCGCAGGTCGGCGACGTGGCTGACGATGCCGACGCTGCGGTCGCGTTCCCGCAGGGAGTCCAGCACGTCCAGCACCTCGTCGAGCGTCTGGTCGTCCAGGCTGCCGAATCCCTCGTCGATGAAGAGGGTGTCCAGGCGCAGCCCGCCCGCCTCCTCGGTGACCACGTCGGCCAGGCCGAGGGCGAGGGCGAGCGAGGCGAAGAAGGTCTCGCCGCCGGAGAGGGTGGCGGTGTCGCGTTCGCTGCCGGTCCAGGCGTCGATGACGTGCAGGCCCAGACCGGAACGGCCCCGCCCGGAGCCGCGGGCGTCGGAGTGGACCAGGGTGTAGCGGCCGCCGGACATGTGCGCCAGCCGGGTGCTGGCCGCGGCGGCGACCTGTTCCAGACGGGCGGCCAGGACGTAGGACTCCAGGCGCATCCTGCGCTCGTTCTCCGCCGAGGTGCCGGCGGTGAGGCCGGCCAGCCGGACCACCCGGTCGCAGTGCTCGCGCAGCGGGGCCAGCGCGCGGGCGTCGGCCAGGGCGCGGGCGGAGAGCCGGTCGAGTTCGGCGCAGCGCCCGCGGGCCTCGGTGTCGGCGGCGGACGCCGCGTTCAGCCGGGCGACGGCCGCCGCCAGCTCGGTCTCGGCGGCGGCGACCCCGGCGGGCGGGAGGGCGGCGGCGTCGGCCAGTTCGGGATCGGCGAGCTCGGCCGCCACGGCCGCCTCCTCGGCCTGCCGCTCGTCCAGGCGGTGTTGCAGGGTGCGCTGCTCGTGGTCGGTGAGGAGGGCGTCGGCGGCGGCCTGCGGGGTGTCGAACCCGGCGCGCCAGGCGGCGTCCGCGAGCCGGGCGTCGGCCTCCTTGAGCCGCAGCGCGGCGTCCCGGGCCGCGGTGGCCGCCTCGGCGGCGGTGGCCAGCAGGCCGGCGAGGCGCTCCAGTTCGCCGGCGCGGTGGGCGACGGAGACGGCCCCGCCCCGGGCCCGGGCGAGCTGCTCCTCCAGTTCGGCGCGCTCCCTGAGCAGCGCGTCGCGCGTGGAGGCGCGGGAGGCCGTACGGCGTTCGGCCTCCTGCCGGGCGGCGAGCCTGCTCTCGTACTCGCGTTCGGCGCGCTCCAGGGCGGCGCGGGCGTCGGCGGCGTCGGCGGCGGCCCGGCGCGCGTCGGCGTGGCCGGCCTCCAACGCGGCCACCTCGTCGGCGAGTTCGGCGGTGGGCGCCTCGCCCGCCTCCTCCCGGGCCGCGGTCAGCCTCTCCCGGACGGTGTCCAGCCGCCGCTCGGCCCGCCGGTGCGCCTCCTCGGCCCGCCGGTGGTGCTCCAGGGCCGTCTCCTCGGCGTGCCGGTCGACGTGTTCCGCACCGGGGCGGGCCGGGTCGGGGTGGTCGGGCGAGCCGCACACCATGCACGGTGTGCCGTCGGCCAGTTCCCCGGCGAGTTCGGCCGCGATGCCGTCCAGCCGCCGGGCCCTGACGTCCAGCCAGCGCTGCTTGGCGGCCAGGGCCCGTTCGTGGGCCGCCAGCAGTTCGGCGCGGGCGGCGGTCTCCTCGGCGGTGAGGTCGTCGCGGCGACGGGCGGCGGCCAGGCGGCGACGGGCGGTGTCCAGGCGCCGGGCGAGCTGCTCGGCGCGGGGCGCGGCCTCGGCGGCGGCGTCGACGCGCCGCTGGTGGGCGGCGCGGACGGTCTCCCAGCCGGCCAGCCACTCCTCCGTCTCGCGCAGCAGTTCCTCGTCCGAGCCCGAATCGCGGTCCAGGGCGGCGAGTTCGGCGGCCAGCCGGGCGCTGCGCTCCTCGGCGCGGCGGGCGGCGCCGAGGGCGCCCAGCTCCTGGCGGGTGGCGCGTTCGAGCTCGGCGAGCCGTTCGGCGGGGGCCTGGGCCAGGTCGCCGGGCAGGTCGGCGCGGGCCCGCTCCTCCGCGCGGGTGGCTCGGCGGAGTTCCGCCTCGGCCCGCTCGCGCTCGTCCAGGACGGGCGCCACGGTCTCGGCGGCGCGGGCCCGTTCCAGCCGGGTGCGGTCCCGGCGGTGCTCCTCCGCCCGGTCGGCCAGGGCGGCGGCGCGCTGCCGGGCGGCGGCGTGCCGCCGCTGGCGGCGGTCCAGCTCGCGGACCTCCTCCAGGTGCCGCTGGGCGGCGGCGTGGGCCGTCTCGGCGAGGCGGCGGGCCGCGGCGGTGGCGTCCCGCCGTTCCCGGGCGGCGCAGCGGGCCAGGGCGGCCCACTCCAGCACGGTGTCGGCCAGGCCCGGGTCGCCGGGCGAGAGGTCGCCGAAGGGGTCGCCGCCCGGGCCGGGGTCCCCGGCGGCCTGCCGCATGCGGTGGGCCAGGGCGAGCAGCCGCTCGTCGGCGTCGCGGACGCGGCGCTGCGCGGCGGTGCGCTGCTCCGCCAGGTGCTGTTCGACGGCGGCGAAGCGATGGGTGTCGAACAGCCGGCCGAGCAGCTTGGCGCGGTCCTCGGCCCCGGCCCGCAGGAAGCGGGCGAAGTCGCCCTGGGGCAGCAGGACCACCTGGCAGAACTGCTCGCGGCTCATGCCCAGCAGGTGGGTCAGCTCCTCGCCTATCTCCTGGTGGGAGCGGCTGAGGGCCTTCCAGGTGCCGGTGGCGGCGTCGTACTCGCGCAGCCAGGACTGGGCCTTCTCGGGGGTCAGGCCGGTGCCGCGCTTCTTGGGGCGGAGCTGCTCGGGCTGCCGGGTGACCTCCAGGCGCCGCCCGCCGACGGTGAGGTCGAGGACGACCTCGGTGCGGGTGTCCGGATCGGCGTGGTCGCTGCGCAACTGGCGCTGTCCGGGCCCCTGGCGGGCGCCGGGCACGCCCCCGTACAGGGCGTAGCAGACGGCGTCCAGCACGGAGGTCTTGCCCGCTCCGGTGGGGCCGTGCAGCAGGAACAGCCCGGCGGCGGACAGCTCGTCGAAGTCGACGGTCTGGGTGCGGCCGAACGGCCCGAAGGCGGTGACGGTGAGCCGGTGCAGTCTCATCGGGGCGCCTCCGTGCGGGCCTCCTCGGCGCGCACGGCGTCCAGCGCCTCGCCCAGCAGGGCGCGCTCGTCGTCGGTGGGGCCGTGCCCGCCCCGTACATGGGCCACGAAGCCCTCCACGATCTGCTGGTCGGTGCGGTCGCGCAGCCGCCGCCCGTAGGAGACGAAGGGGTCCTCCGGCGGGCGTTCGGGGTCCAGGACGAGGGTGAGGACGTGGGGGAAGCGGGTGGCCAGCCTCGCCATCGGCTCGCGCGGGCGGACCGGGTCGGTGAGGGTGGCCTCCACCCACGCCTGCTCGTGGCGCTCCAGGGCTGGGTCGGCGAGCAGGTCCTCCAGCCGTCCGCGGATGCGGGCCAGCGGGCGGGGCACCGGGCAGTCGATCCGCTCGGCCGCCACCTCCCCGCCGGGCCCGAGGTCGACCAGCCACATCGACTTGCGGTGGTGGGCCTCGGAGAAGGAGTAGGCGAGCGGCGATCCGGAGTAGCGGACGCGTTCGGTGAGGGTCTGGCAGCCGTGCAGGTGGCCCAGCGCCACGTAGTCCACGCCGTCGAAGATCCCGGCGGGTACGGAGGCGACGCCGCCGACGCTGATGTCCCGCTCGCTGTCGGACGGTTCGCCGCCGGTGACGAAGGCGTGCGCGAGGACGACCGAGCGGGTGCCGGCCGGACGGGCGGCCAGGTCGGCGCGCACCCGGTCCATGGCGGCGCCCAGCACCGCCGCGTGGCCCGCCCGCTCCACCCCGAGGGCGTCCTTCACCAGGGCCGGTTCCAGGTAGGGCAGCCCGTAGAAGGCGACCTCGCCATGGGCGTCGGAGAGCACGACGGGGGTGGCGCAGGCGGCGGGGTCGGTGCGCAGGTGGACGCCCGCCCGCTCGATGAGCCCGGCGCCGACGCCCAGCCGGCGGGCCGAGTCGTGGTTCCCGGAGATCATGATCGTCGGCACGCCGAGGTCCGCGAGGCGGTGCAGCGTGTCGTCGAAGAGTTCGACGGCGGCGAGCGGCGGCACCGCCCGGTCGTAGACGTCCCCGGCGACGAGCACCGCGTCGACCCGTTCCCGGCGCGCCGTCTCCACGAGGTGGTCGACGAAGGCCGCCTGGGCGGACAGCAGGTTCACCCGGTGGAAGCTCCGTCCCAGGTGCCAGTCCGAGGTGTGCAGCAGTCTCACCAGCCGCCTCCGCCCCGCACGTCTCTCCCTTCCTCGCCCCCGCCGGTCGTGGTCTGGATTGTGGCATGTCCCGGACGGCGGTCCGCCCCGTATGGGGGAATCCGGCCGTCAGCGGCCCAGGCAGTCGACGAACCGGACCCGGTCCGCGGCCCCCTCGGCGAAGTCCTCCGGTCCGTGGTCGGCGAAGGCGCACATGTCGTAGCGGACGACCGGACGGCCTCCGCCCTCCCCGTCCGGCCGGAACAGGTGCCGTCCGGAGAGCCGGCAGGAGTCGTAGCGCACCAGCGGGCCGTTCGCGGTGAGGCGGTAGCGGTGCGGGCGGGACCCGGGGGCGAAGGACTTGAAGGAGTTGGAGGTGTCGTCGCAGTCGTTGAAGTGCACCGTTCCGCTGTCCCAGGCGCAGTCGATCACCACGGTCTCCGGGTGGCGGATCTCGAAGCGGATGTCCTCGGCGTGGAAGCGCTGCACCGAGTCCAGGTGCTCCTCGCGCGGGAAGCGGAAGAAGGTGCTGGTGCGGCCGTAGTCGGCGGTGTCCCGCGGGCGGCGGCCGGTGACGATGTAGGAGCCGCCCCGGCAGGTGATGGAGCCCCCGTAGGGGAACTCCAGGAAGTTGCCCCACTCGTACTCCACCTTCATGTCGTTGAACCAGTAGTTGAGGAACTGGTCCTGCTGCTCCGGGTTCCGCGACCGGCGCGACAGCCCGGAGTACAGGAACGCCCTGCGGTAGGCGCCGCCCACCCGGCAGGCGTCCCAGCGCATCTCGGAGTTGGTGTTGCTGCCGTCGAGCGCGAGGCCGTACGTCCACTCCCCCAGCCACTCGCACTCGGTGAACCGGTAGTCCTGGGCCTGGCCGGTGGAGTACGAGTAGAAGAAGGAGGCGCCCGGGGTGCCCGAGCGGAACCCGATGCGCTCGAAGGCGACGTTCGCCCAGGAGTTCTCGTTGCGGCACAGGTACGCGTCCTCGGCCCGGTCCGGGGCGAAGAGGATCTGCGTCATGCGCTTTCCGGCGCCCGTGAACCGCAGGCCGTTGGCCTTGAGCCGGCCCTCCGCCGCGTCGATCAGGGCGTTGGGCTCGCGGACGAGGTACGTGCCGGCCGGCAGGTGGACGACGGTGCGGCCGATGCCGTCCCACACCCGGCCGGCCGCGTACCGGTAGGCACGGGCGAGGGCGCGGCTGTCGTCGGTCCGCCCGTCGCCCCGGGCGCCGAAGTCGGCGACGACGTCGACGGTGTCCTTCCCCCGGGGTCTGCGGCCGGTCACGGCCGGGACCGCCCGGGCCGCGTCCGCCGGTGCCGCGCCCGGTGCGTCGCAGCCCGCCAGGCCCGCCGCCAGCGCGGTGGCCGTGCCCGCCGTCAGGAGCGTCCGGCGGGTGTGGCCGTCCACTGCTCGGGAGGGGGGTTCGCCTGCCATGATGTTGCTCCTTCGAACGTCATGTCGGGGAATTCCGTGTTCCGTGGGGGTCAGGTGGGGGCGATGGGTCGGTTCCGGTACGCGATCGGGCGGTTGTCCGCGGCGCAGAAGCCGGGCAAGGGGGTGTCGCTGTACTCGCGGTACGTCAACCGGCCCGCCGGCCGATTACTGGCCGCGGCGGCCTACGGCGCACGGATGACGCCCAATCAGGTGACGGTGGCCAGTGCGGTGTGCACCTTCACCGGGGTGGGGCTGCTCGCCGTCCTGCCGCCGTCGTACGCCCTGGGGGCGGGAGTGTTCGCCGCCCTGGTGGTGGGCTTCGCGCTGGACTCCGCCGACGGGCAGCTCGCGCGGCTGACGGGACGGGGCAGCCCGGCCGGGGAGTGGCTGGACCACGTGGTGGACTGCGCGAAGATGCTCGCCCTCCACATGGCGGTGCTGGTCTCCTTCTACCGCCACTTCGACTTCTCCGATCCCCGGTACCTGCTGGTGCCGGTCGCCTTCCAGTTCACCGCCGTGCTGATCTTCTTCGGCGGCGTCCTCACCGAGCAGCTCAAGCGGAAGGCCGGGGGGCCGGCCGCCGCGGCGCCGCCCTCCACCCTGCGGTCGATCGCCCTGCTGCCGGTGGACTACGGGCCGTTCTGCGCGGTGTTCCTCTTCCTCGGCGACCGCGGGGTGTTCACGGTGCTGTACTGCGCGCTGCTCGCCGTCCAGGCGCTGTTCCTGGTCGCGTTCCTGGTGAAGTGGTACCGCGAGCTGTCCGTTCCGGCCCGCTGAGGCGCTCCGCCGCCCCGGGTCCGGCCGGGTCCGGGGCGGCGGAGCGCGGAGCGCCTCAGGCGGACTCGACGAGCCCGTCGAGCGCCCGGCGCAGCAGGGTGCTGGAGGTGTGCACGGTGTAGGGGAAGTACACGACCTCGACCCCGACGGTGGCGAAGTCCCGTTCGAGCCTGTCGCCCTTCTCCGTGCCCCGCCAGTCGTCGCCCTTGAAGATGACGTCGAAGCGCACCTGGTGCCAGGTCTCCAGCTTGTCGGGCACCGTCTCCACGAACGCCGCGTCCACGAAGCGGATGCTGCGCACGATCTCCAGCCGCTCGGTGAGCGGGACGACCGGCGCCCGGCCCTTGGCCCGCTCGGCCATCTCGTCCGACACCACGCCCGCCACCAGGTAGTCGCACCGGCTCCTGGCGTGCCGGAGGATGTTCAGGTGCCCGACGTGGAACAGGTCGTAGACCCCGGGCGCGTAGCCCACTCGGTGCGTCATCCGGATTCTCCTCGGCTCACGGCAGGCTGTCGGCGGTCACGTACAGGGGGCCGTTGCGGCCCGAGAGGTTGGTGCCGTCCGTGACCTCCAGCGAGTACCGGTGCGTCGTCCCGGGCTCCACGGTGTCGGTGTGACTCATCGTGGGCCGGTCCCAGTAGCGGGAGTCCTGCTCGATGGAGGTCAGGTACTCGCCGTCCCGGTAGAGCCGGTAGGTCAGGACTCCGTCGTCGCGGTCCCACGCCGCCCGCCAACTGAGCGTGATCTTCCCCGGCGCGTCACTGGTGCCGCTGAAGGCCGGGACCTGCGGGGCCCCGGTGTCGGGTGCCGCCGCGAAGCGGGTCAGCCCCTGCTGGGGCTGGTCGTTGACGGTGGTGAACTCGCCGCCCGTCCACAGGATTCCGTCCGCCACGACCATGGTGCGCGGGCCGACCTTCTCGCCGATGCCGCCGTTGGTGTCCGGGAACCACGGGAGGATGGTCTTGTCGGCGATCGACTGGGCCAGCAGGTGCTGGCGGTTCTGGTGCTCGGGGAAGCCGCCCGGGGTCGAGCCGCAGTCGTGCGCGTGGGAGCCGCTGTAGAGCACGCCCTGGTGGGGGACGACGGCCTGGGTGGCGCCCAGGCAGGTGTCCTTCCACAGCATCGCGCCGTCGGACAGCCGTCCGGCCGCGCGGCCGTCGAAGACCCCGCCGCCGGTGCCCTCGGCGCCGAGGTAGAAGTTGGTGCCGTCGTTGACCAGTGCCTTGACGGCGGAGCGGCGGGGGATCCACCCGGTGAAGGTGTCGGTGATCCGCCCGGTGGTCGCGTCCAGGCCGACCAGTCCGTGCACGCTGTTCAGCAGGCTGCCGTTGACCGAGGTGAACCGGCCGCCGATGATGACCTTGTTGAGCTGCGGGGCGACGGTGATGGCGTTGATGCCCGGGGTGGGGTCGTTGGAGATCGAGGAGCCCCGGACGGTGACCTCGAAGGGCAGCAGCCGGCTGTCGGGGGTCAGGGCGGCGACGCGCTCGCGCGTCTGGTCCTGGACGGTGGTGAACTGGCCGCCGATGTAGACGGCGGTGTCGGTGACGTCGATGGCCCGGACCACCGAGGAGACCGCCGGCTTCCAGGCGTCGCCGATGGTGCAGTCGGCGGTGTTGAGGCTGGCGGTGTTGGACCGGCCCACTCCCCCGGCGCTTCCGAAGGAGCCGCCGATGTAGAGCACGGAGCCGTCGGGCGAGGCCTTCATGGCCCGGACCGTCTCCGTTCCGCCGGTGAACTCCGGCGCGCACGGCAGCGGTTCGCCGGTCACCGCGTCGAAGGCGGCGAAGTTCTTGCGCGGCAGCTCACCGGTGCCGGGTGGCGCGCCGGGCGGGCGGATGTGCTCGAACGTCCCCCCCGCGTAGACGACGCCCCTGGCGTAGGCCAGGGTCCATACGATGCCGTCGGTCTGCCAGGTGTCCAGCGGGTCGGCGGTCAGGGTGGGCTCGCCGGCCGCCTGGGCCGGTCCCGCGGCCAGCGCCAGCGGGGACAGGCCGATCACGGCGGCTGCGAGCAGGGCTCTGACGGGTCTTCTTCTGCGCATGGATTCCCCCCTGGAAACACATGAGCGAACAGGAACGGACCGGGAGGAGGGAAAGTGCACGCGGTGCGTGGTACGCGCAGTGGCCACCCCGTGTTCATCGCGACTTCTTTCCGTTCCCCTTGCGCAGTGCCTGGAAGAAGTCCCCCACCCCCAGCGGCACACGATAGCGCCACAGGGCCAGCCCGAAGGCGCACATGGCCAAAGCATTACCCAGCACCGCTCCCCCGGCCGTGTCGCCCAGCAGCGCGCGGACGCCGAACACCACCGGGGCGACCACCACCAGGGCCACGGCGGCGGCGTGGAGGTAGCCGCGGTCGACGGTCCTGAAGCCCAGCCGGTGGCGCACCAGCAGCGCCGAGGCCACGTTGTCCACCACGATCGCCAGCCCCCAGGCCAGCGCCGCGCCCAGCACCCCGTACCGCGGCACCAGCCAGACGCCGAGGCCGAGCTGGACGGCGAAGCCGGTGCCGGCCACCGCGAGGTTCCAGACGCTGCGGCCGGCCATGAGGATGACGGTCTGGGCGTTGCCGACCCCGACGTTGACCACGCAGGCCGCCGACAGCACCGCCAGGGCCGCCGCGCCCTCGTCGAAGCCCGGCCCGAACAGGGAGAGCACCGTGCCGGGGAAGGCGGCGAGGGCGGTGAACAGCGGCCAGGAGAACAGCACGATCCACCGCGTGGACAGCCGGTGGAGGTGCCCCGCCTCCGCCGTCCGGCCGCCCGCGAGCAACCGGCTGAGCTGCGCGGCGAACGCCAGCCGGACCGCGAGCTGCAGGAGCGTGCCGGCGGTCACCAGACGGCCGATGGCGGTGTAGACACCGGCTTCGGAGCTGGTGCCCAGCGCCGACAGCAGGATCACCCCGATCCACACGGAGGTGATGTCGAAGACCGAGGACAGGGCACGCGGCCCGGCGAAGGACCAGAACTCGCCGGGTCCGGCGGACGGCCGTGCCCCCGGTGCGCCGGGGTGCGCCGCGCGCGCCCGGCGCAGCGCCGCCCAGGCGGCCACCGCGCCCAGCAGCGCCGGCGCCAGCCAGGCCGCGGACAGCGCGAACACGCTCGGCGCGAGCAGCGCCAGGGGCAGGGCGATCACCACCCGCAGCACGGGCTTGCCCATCTGCTCGACGCCCACGAAGGGCACCACCGAGCCGTAGCCCCGGGTGGCCCCGAGCAGGACCAGCGACACGGTCGCCACCGGCAGGAGGACCGCGAACAGCCGCACCACCGCCAGTGCCCGGTCCTCGGGGAGCCCGGGCAGCAGCCAGGCCGCCGACGCGGGGGTCAGGAGCACCGCCGCCGCGGCCGCCGTGCTCGCCGCCAGGGCGGGCGGCACCGCGGTGCGCAGCAGGGCGGGCACCCCCGCACCGCCGGTGAGTTCCAGGTCGCGGGAGACGAAGCGCACCAGCGCGGTGTCGGCGCCCAGCTTGCAGGCGTTGCTCAGGATGGTGAACGCGGCCACGCCGGCGAAGACCGCGCCGGTGCCGTGCGCGCCGAGTCCGTGCGTGACGACGGCGACCAGCAGGAAGCCGAACAGGGCGTTCACCCCGGAGCCCAGGAAGCCGAACCAGCCGCCGCGCACGGTCGCGGTGACCTCCCGCGTCCCGGCTCCGGGCGCGGTGCCGGCGGCGGGGCGGACGCCGGTCACGCGCGCAGGGTGGTGTCGTCGCCGGTGCGCCGGTACCGCCCGTACGAGCCGTAGGCGGTGTCGGGCCGGGCGCCGGACGGATCCGGCGCGGCCTGCTTCAGCGGCATGGTGTCCTCGGGGTCGCCCGGCAGGTCGCCGGGGGTGTCCGGGGCGCCGTCGCCGGTGCGGTCCGGACCCCGGCCCGGCCACCGGCGGCTCCGGCCGCCGTGGTGGAGCACCGCGCCCAGGAGGTGCCCGCCGGCGGAGGCGACCAGCTCCCGCACCCGCTCCAGGTCGTCCCTGCGGGTCGCGTCCGGGTCGCAGACCACCAGCACGCCCCGGACGAGTCCGGCGACGGCCGTGCCGTCGGCGTGGGACAGCAGCGGCCGGGTGAGGACCACGACGTACTCGTCCCGGCCGTCCGGTCCGGTCAGCAGGCGCGCGAGCGCCGGGGAGTTCAGCGCCCGCGCGGCGTCGGGCACCCGGCGCCCGGGCAGGAGGGTCAGGGCCCCGGCGGTGCCGGCGTCCACGGCGAGCCGGGCGCCGCCGGGCCAGTCGCCCGCGGACTGTCCCCGGTCGGCGCCACGGTCGGCGCCCCGGCCGGTGCCGCGTCCGGCGCCCCGTACCGGGAGGCTCCCGGCGAGCCGCGGCGAGCGCGGGTCGGCCTCGACCAGGAGCACGTCGCGGCCGGTCTCCGCCAGGGCGGCGGCCAGGTTGACCGCGGTGGCGGCGGCCTCGGCGTCCTCCCCGGGGGAGACGACCAGCAGGCTGCCGGGCTCCGCGAGCCGCTGGTGGCGCAGCATCCGCAGGGCGATCGTCCGGTACGTCTCGGCGCGGTCGCCGTCGCGGGAGGGCCCGACCTCCAGCCCGGCCTCCGGGGTGCCCGCGCCGCCCCGCCGGCGCGGCAGGGTGCCGAGCACCGGCGCGCGCAGCGCGCCGCGCACCTCGTCCGCGGACCGCGCCCACGGGTCCAGGAGGGCGCGGATCCAGGCGGCCACCAGGCCCGCGGCCAGGCCGACGACCGCGCCGACGACGAGCAGCACGGCCGTCCCCGGGCCGGACGGGGCGTCGGGCGCCTCCCCCTCGCGCACCACCTCGCCGGGGGTGGTGTCCAGGGACTTCAGGCCGGTGATGCGCCCCTGGAGGTCCGCGATCCGGGCGGTGAGGACCTCGCGTTCGGACTCGGCGGCCTGTCCGGTGGAGCCGCCGGGCGCGCCGGCGATCCGCCGGTCCAGTTCCCCGCGGCGGTCCAGGAGGGGCTTCAGCTCCTCGGTGAGCCTGGTGACGGTGGTGTCGATGCGCCGGGCGGCGGCGTCCTCGCGGTGCTCCAGATAGGCCCGGACGAAGGCGTTGACCCGCTGCGCCGCCCGTTCCGGCGAGTCCGCGGTGTACTCGAACTCCAGGACGTGCGTCTCGGGGGGAGTGCTCACCCGCAGCCCCCGCAGGAGGCCGGCCGGGTCGTTCCCGCCGCCCAGGGCCTCGGCGGCGCGGTCGGCGACCGCCGCGCTCCGCGCGATCCGCCGTTCGGTGCCCATGCTGAGCTGCTTGTCCGCGGACACCCCGCCGCCGTCGGGGGGTGCGGTGCCGATGGGCCGGACGACGACCTCGCCGGTGGCGGTGTAGTCCTCGCCGCCGAGGGTGGAGACGGCCCCACCGACGAGGGCGCCCAGCAGCAGGCCGAGCGCGATGACGGCGCGGTGGCGGAAGAGCCGGCGCAGTTGGTCGCGGAGCTGGTCGGGCTCCTGCGGTGAGTGGTCGAAGGCGCTCACGTGCGTGCTTCTCCTGTGGGCAGGGGTGGGGGGCTGGTCCGGTGTGCGGTGTTCGCGGGTACGGGTACGGGTTCCGGTTCGGGTGCGGGCCCGGATTCGGGCCCGGGTGGCGGCGCGGAGGGCGGCGGGGAGGCCCGGCGCCCCGGTCCGCCGCTGATCAGGAGCGGCACGACGAGCAGCAGGGTGAGCGGCCCCATGACGAACATCAGGCTGCCGCGCAGCAGGATGATCTGGTAGAAGCCGAACGCGGGGACGACCAGCGCCGCCAGGGTGCCGCCGCGTCCCCGCAGCCGGTGCCGGATGCCGTCGATCCGCCGGCTGGCGGCTCCCAGCAGGCCGAGGACCGCGGCGACCCCGGGGAGCCCCGCCCAGATGTAGCTCTCGACCCACACGGGCGAGGAGAGGTTCTGGAAGGAGTACCCGGCGTGCCGGGCGAGCAGGATGCCGGCGTCCTCGGGCTTCCCCGGCCACCTGTCGCGCGGCACGAAGAACAGCGGGGGTCCCAGGGCGGCGCTCGGGGCGTGGCCGTCCTCCCGCACGTAGTCCACTCCCGTCGCGATCTGCTGGAAGGCGTCGTAGTCGCCGTTGGAGGTGAACTGCTCGGCGAGCGAGACCACCTCGATCGGTTCGCGCTCGTCGGTGCGGAAGTAGTCGCCGTAGGGGAAGACCACCAGCACCGCGGCGGTGACGGCCGCCGCCCCCGCCCGGAAGGCGCGCGGCCGGCGCAGTGCGGCGGTGCTGAACAGGAGCGTCAGCAGCACCGTCCCGGCCCAGAAGCGGGGCTGGCTGACGGGGTTGTTGACCACGGCGTTCAGCGCGAGCAGGACCGGCAGGAGGATCCACCGCAGCCCGCGCAGGGTGCGGTCGCCGCCCTCGGTCCGGGGCACGTGCACCAGCGCTGCCAGGGCCCAGAACGCCGGGACCGACAGCACCCACGCGGCCAGGGCCTGGTTGGCCGTCGCGCTCGGCGCCCCCTGGGCCGCCGCCTCGTTGACGGCCTGGCGGCTCTGGAAGAACACCGACAGGCCGCCCTGGGCGGGGATCAGATAGGCGGCCAGCAGCAGCGCGATCCCGCACAGCAGCAGCACGCGCGGCGGCGCCACCCGGCGGGCGAGCAGCGGTTCGAGCACGGTGGAGGCACGGTCCGGCCGCCGCCCGGCCAGGGCCGAACCGGCGCTGTAGGCCAGCAGCCCGGTCTCCACCACGACCACGGCCGTGAAGGCGGTGCCGGTGTCGATCGCGAAGCCCCACGGGTAGGAGTCGGTCGCGAGCATGGCCAGCGGCGCCAGGCCCAGCCAGACGTAGCAGAAGAGCCAGAAGCCGAGGGCGACGACCCGGATCCGCGCGTCGGTCAGCACCCGGGCCAGCGCCGTTCCGGTGTGGGCGACGACCACGCACTGCAGGGCGAGCGCGGCGCCGGTACGGACGTCCTGCCCGTACAGCACCAGCGCGGGCAGCAGCAGGACGAGCAGGACGGCGCACAGGCACAGGGCGACGGCGTCGCGCGGCTCCCCGCGCTCCGGGTGCCCGGCGGGGCGGGCCGGTTCCCTCTCGGGCATGGCCGGGTCTCCTCCTCCCGTCCCCCGGCCGGCCCCGCGGCCGGCGGGGCGGGGGTGGGCGGGATCGTGTTCGGGCCCGCGTCCCCGCCCGTTCCGGGTCCGCAGGCGTCCGTGGACGCCTACGATGACCGCAACTTCGGAGGGGGGACGACGGTGCAGGACTTCTTCGCGGGCCGGTGCGTGCTCGTGGTCTCGACCAACTACGCGCCGGAGCACGCCGGGATCGGACCGTACTCGACGCAGATCGCCGAGCACCTGGCCGCCTCGGGTGCCGAGACCCACGTGCTCGCCGGGATGCCCCACTATCCGGCGTGGCGCGTGCACGAGGACTACCGCGGCAGGTGGCGGATGCGCGAGAGCCGCGAGGGGGTCGCGGTCCACCGCCGCCGGCACACCGTACCGGCCCGCCAGACCGCGGTGCGACGGGGGCTGTTCGAGGCGAGCTTCCTGGCGCACGGCGCGCTGGCACCGCCCCGGGTCCGCCCCGACGTGGTGCTCAGTCAGATGCCCGGCCTGGCCGGGGGCGTGCTGGGCGCCCGGCTGGCGCGGCGCGCGGGCGTGCCGCACGTGGTGGTGGTCCAGGACCTGATGGGGGCGGCGGCCGGGCAGAGCGGGATACGCGGCGGCGGCCGGGTCGCGGCGCTGGCCGGGAGCGTGGAGGGCCGGGTGCTGCGCGCGGCGGCGGTGGTCGGGGTGGTGCACGAGTCGTTCACGGACCGGGTGGTGGCGATGGGCGTGCCGCGCCAGCGGGTGCGGGTGGTGCCCAACTGGACGCACGTGCGCGCCCCGAGCGGCGACCGCGCGCGGACCCGGGCCCGGCTGGGCTGGTCCGGGGAGGAGACCGTCGTCCTCCACTCGGGCAACATGGGGCTCAAGCAGGGGCTGGAGGTCCTGGTGGAGGCCGCCCGGATCGCCGACCACGAGGGCGGCGGGACGCGGATCGTGCTGATGGGCGACGGCCACCGGCGCGAGGCCCTGCTGGCGCTGGGCGAGGGGGTCCGGTCGCTGTCCTTCCTGCCGCCCGCGGACGCCGGGGAGTTCCCCGAGGTGCTGGCCGCCGCGGACGTCCTGGCCGTCACCCAGAAGGCGTCGGTGCTGGACATGAGCCTGCCGTCCAAGCTGACCTCGTACTTCACCGCCGGCCGGCCGGTGGTGGCCTCCGTCGCGGCCGGCAGCGGCACCGCGCGGGAGGTGGAGCGCTCGGGCGCCGGGGTGGTGGTGGCGCCCGAGGACCCGGAGGCCCTGCTGGCGGCGGTCCGCTCGCTGGCCGCCGACCCGGAGCGCTGCGCCGAACTGGGCGCGCGGGGACGGGAGTACGTCGAGCGGCGGCTGAGCCGCCGGGCCGGGCTGGAGCGCGTCACGGGTCTGCTCCGGGAGGCGCTGGACGCCGGGTGACGGGGGGCGGCGCGGCGGGCCCGGCCGCCGGTGGCCCCTCACCGCGCACCGGTCCGGGCGGTGGGCCGGGCGGTGGGCCGGACGGCGGACCGGTACAGCTCCTCCAGCCGGTCGGTCACGGACGCGATCGCGTACTCCTCCTCGACGGCGGCGCGGCCCGCGGCGGCGGCGC
>NZ_DASQNP010000079.1:0-19777 GCF_035644915.1 Streptomyces sp. | reverse complement strand
GCGGCTGGCGCTGCTGCTCACCGGCCGCCCCGGCGCGGGCGGCGGACGCCGGGGCACCGCGCCCGACCTCGCCGAGCTGCTCCCCCAGTGGCTGGCCGCCGCCTGCGCCCACGGCTACCGCGCCCCGGCCGAGCAGTTGCCCGCCCTGCTGGACGCGGCCCGCGCGCGGACGGACCTGCGCGCGCACGCCCTGGCCCTGGGCGGGCCCCGGGCGCTGTGGCTGGCCCGGCTCAACCCGGAGTGGAGGTTCGCGCTGCGCGGCGGGGCCGGGCGCGGTCGCGAGGTGCTGCCGGACGGGACCGACGTGCTGGACGGGAGCGCCGTCCGGCGGCTGTGGGAGGAGGGTCTGTTCGCCGAGCGGTCCGCGCTGCTGGTGGCGCTGCGCCGCCGCGATCCCGCGGCGGCCCGCGCGTTGCTGGCCGGCACCTGGTCGGCGGAGCGGGCCGAGGACCGGCTGATGTTCCTGGACTCGCTGCGCGAGGGCCTGTCCGCGGACGACGAGCCCTTCCTGGAGCAGGCGCTGACCGACCGCAGCCGCACGGTCCGGGCCACCGCCGCCGAGCTGCTGTCGGCACTGCCCGGCTCCGCGCTCGCGGCGCGGATGGCGGTCCGGGCCCGCGCCTGCGTCGCCCTGGACCGCACCGGCCGGCCGGACCGGCTGGTGGTCGAGGCGCCGTACGAGTGCGACTCGGGCATGCAGCGCGACGGTGTGGTGCCCAAGCCGCCCTCGGGCCGGGGCGAGCGGTCGTGGTGGCTGTCCCAGGTGGTGGAGGCCGCCCCGCTGGAGGGCTGGACGGAGCACCTGGGGGGCCGTACGCCCGCCCAGGTCATGGCCCTGCCCGTCGCCGACGGCTGGGAGGCGGACCTGCACGCCGCCTGGGCGCGGGCCGCCGTGCGCCAGCGGAACGCCGCCTGGGCGCGGGCCCTGCTGGGGAAGCCCTCCGCCCCGACGGCGGCGGCCCCCGGCGATCCGGCGAAGCTGCTGGCCGTGCTGCCGCCGCGGGAGAGGGCGGAGTGGGCGGCGGAGTTCATCGCGGCCCACGGCCTGTCGGAGGCGTTCCGGGTGCTGGGGGTCTGCACGGTCCCCTGGATCGAGCCGCTGGGGCGCGCGGTGGTGGACGCGCTGGAGATCGCCCGGGACGCGGGCAGCTACCCGTGGAGCTTCAGCGGGGTGATGGGCCTGGCCGAGCGCTGTCTCGATCCGGCCCAGGCCGACCGCCTCGCCCCGCTGGCCGCCGTCCCGGACGAGCCGGAGGACGGCTCACCGGGAGCCGGCGGCTACTGGGCGGAGGCGTTCCAGCGGCTGGTGGCCACGCTCCGCCTCCGCGCCACGATGCTCGCGGAGCTGACTCCGGAGGGACACCCGGAGGGACCGCACTCGGAAGGACGTGTCCCGGAAGGGGGCGTCCCGGACGGGGACGGCGGTCCCGCTCCGCGTCAGGCCGCCACCGCGCCCGAACCGATGTGAGAGCGCACCCACTCCACCACCTCGCCGGTCGGGGCACCGGGCGTGAAGATCTCCGCGACGCCCTGGGCCTTGAGCGGGGGGATGTCGTCCTCGGGGATGATGCCGCCGCCGAAGACCTTGATGTCCTCCGCGTCGCGCTCGCGCAGCAGCTCCAGCACCCGGGCGAAGAGCGTGTTGTGCGCGCCGGAGAGGATGGACAGGCCGATCGCGTCGGCGTCCTCCTGGATCGCGGTGTCCACGATCTGCTCGGGCGTCTGGTGCAGGCCGGTGTAGATGACCTCCATACCGGCATCGCGCAGCGCCCGCGCGATCACCTTGGCGCCGCGATCGTGGCCGTCGAGACCCGGCTTGGCGATCACCACGCGGATCGGACCCGACACACCCATCACTGCCTCCTAGAAAGCCTGCGGCCCGGTCCGCCCGTCCGGTCGGTTCCAGCGAGCGGTTGCCAGTGAACGAACGTTATCGCCAGCATCCCGCACTCGTCCGTTTCGCGGTACGGGGGGAGGGGGAAATCACACACGGGACGACAGGCCCCGGCCCGGCCGGGCCCACTCCGACACGCGTCACGTCCAGGCATCGCGACACGACCCGGCGTACGTCCCGGCCCGTCGGGGAGCCATGGCGAGATCGCCGCGTCACCGTGCCGTCAGCCGCACGGCGCGGTGACGCGGTCCGCCCGGCCCCCGCCGCCCTCGCTCCCGCCCCCGGCGCGCCCGGCCGATCGGTGAACGGCCTGCATCATGGCCGCATCATGGCTGTCCACCGGGGCACACGAACGGATATGTCCGCTGTGCGCCGGTAGGGGAGGTCATCGGCCATGAGGGTGACGAGGATGCTGCCCTTCGTATCCGGCTCGTCCCCCTGCGCCCTGCCGCTGTCGCTGATCCCCTTCGCGCCGCGCGGACTGCGGGCCGCCGCGCTGGAGGCCGCTTTCCTGGCCGGACGCACCCTGCTCTACCCCGTCGGCATCGCGCAGGAGCGGTACACCCCGGCACCCGTGACCGAGGAGGAGGACGGCTGCCGGAGGACTCCGGCCGGGAGCACCGGGCGCCGGGGGCGACAGGCACGTCCGCCCGTGCTGCTGCTGCACGGCTTCGTCGACAACCGCTCGGTGTTCACGCTGCTGCGCCGCTCGCTGGTGCGCAACGGCTGGCGGGACATCTGCGCGCTCAACTACTCCCCGCTGACCCGTGACATCCGCCGCGCCGCCGAGCGGCTGGCCGAGTACGTCGAGGAGGTCTGCGAGGCCACCGGCCGGGACCGCATCGACGTGGTCGGACACAGTCTGGGCGGCCTGATCGCGCGCTACTACGCCCAGCGCATGGGCGGCGACGCCCGCGTCCGCACCCTGGTGACCCTCGGCACCCCGCACTCCGGCACCCGCGTGGCGCCGCTGATGTCGGCGCACCCGATCGTGCGTCAACTCCGGCCGGGCTCCGAGGTGATCGAGGAGCTGGCCGGTCCCGCGCCGGGCTGCCGCACGCGCTTCGTGGCCTTCTGGAGCGATCTGGACCAGCTCATGGTCCCGGCCGAGACCGCCCGCATCGACCACCCCGACCTGGAGTCCTGCAACATCCGGGTCCGCGGCCTCGGGCACCTCGCGCTCCCCGGGCACTGGGAGGTGGCCGCCGCGATCCGCGCGGAGCTGGCCGCCGGAACGCGTCCGGGACCGGCCGCCGGGGGTTCCGCAGGGGCCGCCTGAAGCGGCCGGGGCCGCCGCCGGGCCCGTCGACGCCCCCACCGCCCACCCCCGCCAAATCGAACGCCCGTCGAACATCGGGCCAATTACCGGTCCGTAGTCCGCCGAAAGGCGTCCGAATGCCCTTTTCCGCGCTGCCCGAAACCTGCCGCAGATTGTCGCCGCCGAGTACCGCCGGGTACAGTCGCCGCACTGCTCCGCCCCTGTCGCCGAGGCGAAAGAGAAGTTGGTGGTGAACGACCGTCACCTGTCGGGAGACTCGACCCCCGCCGACCCCGCTGCCGACTCCTCGTACGGCCCCTACGGCTCTCCCTACGAGCCCTACGAGCAGCCCTCGTACGGCGTCCACGGGCAGCAGGACACCTCGTACGGTGACACCTCGTACGGCTACGTCACCGGCACCTTCGCCCCCCTGGGGGAGACGTACGGGGACGGCGATCCGCTCTTCGGCTCTCTCCCGGGCAGCACGCCGGCGCCCCCCACGGCCCCCCAGGACGACACCTGGGGCCAGGACACCGGCCAGTACCCCGCGTACGGCGCCCACGACACCTATGACACGGCCACCTGGGCCCACATCCCGGCCCAGACCACGGCCCCTCCGGACGAGACCTGGGGCCAGGACACCGGCCAGTACCCCGCGTACGGCGCCTACGACACCACCGCCTGGGACGACTCCGGCGCCTATCCCACCGTGGTGCCCGAGGCACGGCCCGAGCCGGGGGCCGAGCACCCGGAACACCCCGAGTACTCCGAGCACCCCGGCGAGTACCCCGGCCACTTCGAGCACACGGCCGTCTACGAGGTGCCCGAGGCGCCGGACGCGCCCGGCGCCCCCGAGGCGCACTCCCCCGGCGGCTCCCCCCGCACCTCCCCCGACGGCACGAACGAGCCGGAGCTCCCGGACTTCCCGGAGGCCCCGGAGGACACCGCGAGCGCCGGGGCTCCCGAAGCCCCCGGGGATCCCGGGAGCCGGGCGGAACGGCCGGTGAGGTCCGCACCGCCCTCCGCACGCCCGGCCGGCTCGCGCCGCCGCCGCTCCGCGCGGCCGAAGCGTTCCGCGCTGCTCACCGTCGCCGTGCCGTCCGTCTGCGTCATGGGCGTCACGGCCGTGGCCGCCGCCTCCGTCAGCGACATCGGCGACGAGGGCGAGGACGCCCCCGTCCAGGCCGCGCCCGACACCTCCGCGATCAAGACCTCCGTGGCCAACCGCAAGCTCGACACCCAGCTCGCCGGGCTCTCCAGCGAGGCCGAGGGGTTCGCCGACCGCGCCAGCCGCACCCAGGAGCGCATCGACCTCAAGGAGCGCCAGGAGGCCGAACGCCGGCGCAAGGAGGCCGAGGCGGCGCGCAGGGAGGCGATGCGCCCCAAGTTCGCCCTGCCGGTGGCCCAGCACGGACTCAGCGCGTACTACGGGCAGGCGGGCATCAACTGGATGTCCCTGCACACGGGCATCGACTTCCCCGTCAGCTACGGCACCCCGGTCATGGCCGCGACCGACGGCACGGTCCGGACCCAGTGGAACAGCGCCTACGGCAACATGGCGATAGTGACCGCGCCCGACGGAACCGAGACGTGGTACTGCCACCTGAGCAGCACCAGGATCCGCTCGGGCCAGGTCAAGGCCGGCGACATCATCGCCTACTCCGGCAACTCCGGAAACTCCACCGGTCCCCACCTGCACTTCGAGGTACGGCCGGGCGGCGGTTCGGCCGTCGACCCGCTGCCCTGGTTCCGCTCCAAGGGCCTGGACCCGACCTGACCGACCCGACCTGACCGACTGACCAACCGGCCGACCGGGGGCTCCGGGGCCGACGCCCCGGAGCCTCACGTTCAGCGCCTCACACCCGGCGCCTCAGAGCTTCTCCACCGGCGCGTACCGCAGCAGCAGCCGCTTGGGCTTCTCGTCGCCGAAGTCGATCGTCGCCTCGGCGCTGTCCCCGCTGCCCTTCACGGCCAGGACCCTGCCGAGCCCGAAGGTGTCGTGCGTCACCCGGTCCCCCACCGCCAGCGACACGACCGGACGGTCCTTGGCCCGGTTCGTGGCGAAGCCGCTCGGTCCGCGCCGCCGCGACACGGCCGACGCCGCCGCCGACAGCGACGAGGCCACCGATGCCGCCGCCCCGGCGCCGGCTCCCGCGCCGGTCCTCGCGCCCGCCGCCGTACCCGTGCGCCGCCACTTCACGTACTGCTCCGGGATCTCCTCCAGGAAGCGGGAGGGCGGGTTGTAGGAGGGCTGGCCCCAGGCGCTGCGCATGGTGGCGCGCGTGAGGTAGAGCCGTTCGCGCGCCCGGGTGATGCCGACGTACGCCAGCCGCCGCTCCTCCTCCAGCTCCTTGGTGTTGCCGAGGGTGCGCAGGTGCGGGAAGACGCCGTCCTCCATGCCGGTCAGGAAGACGACCGGGAACTCCAGGCCCTTGGCGGTGTGCAGCGTCATCAGCGTGACGACGCCCGCGCCCTCGGTGTCCTCGTCCGGGATCTGGTCGGAGTCGGCGACGAGGGCGACCTGCTCCAGGAACTCGGCGAGCGTGCCCGGGTCGTCCCCGCGCTCCTGCTCGAACTCCAGCGCCACGGCGGCCAGTTCCTGGAGGTTCTCCACCCGGGTCTCGTCCTGCGGGTCGTTGGACGCCTGCAACTCGGCGAGGTAGCCGGTGCGTTCGAGGACGGCCTCCAGCACGGTCGCCGGTCCGGCCCCGGACTCCACGACCGTCCGCAGGTCGTCCAGCAGGGCGTTGAAGCGCTTGACGGCGTTCACCGAGCGGGCCGCCATGCCGTACGCCTCGTCGACCCGGCGCAGCGCCTGCGGGAAGGTGATCTTCTCCCGCAGCGCCAGCGCCTCGATCATCGCCTCGGCCCGCTCGCCGATGCCGCGCTTGGGCACGTTGAGGATGCGGCGCAGCGGCACGGCGTCCTCGGGGTTGGCCAGCACCCGCAGGTACGCCAGGACGTCGCGGACCTCCTTGCGCTCGTAGAAGCGCACGCCGCCCACCACCCGGTACGGCAGCCCGACGCGGATGAAGACCTCCTCGAAGACGCGGGACTGCGCGTTGGTGCGGTAGAAGACGGCGACGTCGCCCGCCTTGGCGGTCCCCTCGTCCGTCAGCCGGTCGATCTCCTCGGCGACGAACTGCGCCTCGTCGTGCTCGGTGTCGGCGACGTAGCCGGTGATGGGGTCCCCGGCGCCGGCGTCGGTCCACAGGTTCTTCGGGCGGCGGTTCTGGTTCCGCTCGATGACGGCGTTGGCGGCGCTGAGGATGGTCTGCGTGGAGCGGTAGTTCTGCTCCAGCAGGATGGTGGTGGCGTCCGGGTAGCCCTCCTCGAACTGGAGGATGTTGCGGATGGTGGCGCCCCGGAACGCGTAGATCGACTGGTCGGCGTCGCCCACCACGCACAGCTCGGCGCGCCCGTCGCCGGCCGCGCCGTCCGTGCCGTCCCCGTCGATCCCGACCAGTTCCCTGATCAGGGTGTACTGCGCGTGGTTGGTGTCCTGGTACTCGTCCACCAGCACGTGGCGGAAGCGGCGGCGGTAGTGCTCGGCGACGTCCGGGAACGCCTGGAGCAGGTGCACCGTCGTCATGATGATGTCGTCGAAGTCCAGGGCGTTGGCCTCGCGCAGCCGTGCCTGGTACAGCGCGTACGCCTCGGCGAGGGTCTTCTCGA
The DNA here is from genome assembly GCF_035644915.1 of Streptomyces sp. Classification (GTDB taxonomy): domain Bacteria; phylum Actinomycetota; class Actinomycetes; order Streptomycetales; family Streptomycetaceae; genus Streptomyces. The sequence goes on along the minus strand of NZ_DASQNP010000079.1, from coordinate 12,950 downwards.
AGCCGTCGCTCGCCTGTGCCGCGAAGTCCTCCTCGTCGATCAGCTCGTTCTTCAGCTTCGAGATCTGGGCGCTGAAGGACTTGGGCGGGAAGCGCTTGGGGTCCAGGTCCAGGTCCCGGCAGACCAGCGCCATCAGGCGGCGGGAGTCGGCGGCGTCGTAGATCGAGAAGCTGGAGGTGAAGCCGAGCTTCTTGCTCTCGCGGCGCAGGATGCGCACGCACGCGCTGTGGAACGTCGAGACCCACATCGACTGCGCGCGGGGGCCGACCAGTTCCTCGACGCGCTCCTTCATCTCCCCGGCGGCCTTGTTGGTGAAGGTGATCGCGAGGATCTGCCCGGGGTGCACGCCGCGCGCGCCCAGCAGGTAGGCGATGCGGTGGGTGAGCACCCGGGTCTTGCCGGACCCGGCGCCCGCGACGATCAGCAGGGGCGAGCCGGTGTGCACCACGGCCGCGCGCTGCTGCTCGTTGAGCCCCTCCAGCAGCGCGTCCGGATCGACGACGGGCCTGGGCGCGCCGTCCCGGTAGTGGGCGTCGTGCGCTCCGGCCCCCGCGAAGGCGCCCGCGAAGAGATCGTCCGGAATGTCTTCTTCCGGCGGCGCGGAGGCGTCCTCCGGCGGAGGCGGCGGCTCCTCGTCCGCGGAGGGCTCGAGGTCGGCCAGGAAGCTGTCGTCGAAGAGGCTGCTCATCGTCGTACGAGTCTAGGCCGCCCGGTCCCCCGGAGGGCGTTCCGCTCGTAGGATGACCGGCATGACCGATGCCTCCGCCCCCCGTCCCCGCCCCGACTCCGGGCTGCGCGCCGGTCACGCCGACCGCGACGCGGTGGTGGAGCGGCTGCGCGAGGCGGCCGGCGACGGCCGGATCGACCTGGAGGAACTGGAGGAGCGGATCGAGAAGGCCCTCACCGCCAGGACGTACGGCGAACTGGAGGCCCTGACCGCGGACCTGCCCGCCCCGGGAGCACCGGCCCCGGCCGCCGGGCCGGAGGAGACGCTCGTCCTCAAGACGGCCGCCGGACACATCCGGCAGGACGGCCACTGGGTGGTGCCGCAGCGGATCGTCGCCAGGAGCGGCATGGGTCACATCAAGCTCGACTTCACGCGGGCGGAGTGCCCGCACCGCGAGGTGTGGCTGGAGATCGACGCCGGGATGGGCGAGGTCAGGATCGTCGTGCCGCACGGCTGGTCGGTCCGGACCCACGACCTGAACGTCGGGTTCGGCTCCGTGCGGAACCGGGCCTCCGCCCCGCCCGCGCCCGGCATGCCGGTGCTGCGGGTCACCGGCACCTCCAGGGTGGGGACGGTCGTGGTGCGCCACCCCTTCCTCCGGCCCGGCCGCCGCTCCCGCGACTGACCGGCCGCTCCCGCGGCGGCCGTCCGCCCGCCGCCCGCTCTTTGCCGGAGCGGCCGACGACGAGGGACACTTGAGGACGAGTGGCGTGAACCGGGCACCACGCCCGGTCCGTGCCGCGCCCCGCCCAGACGAGGGGGCCTCCGGTGGATACCCAGGTACAGCTCTTCCTCTCCGAGGAAGGGGCGGACGCCGAGCGGCTGGACGGGCTGGCCGGCCGGCTGCGGCAGGAGTTGCTCGAACTCGACGTGGACGACGTGCGTCCCCTCCCGGGCGCGGAGCCGCCGCCGGGCTCGCGGGCCTTCGGCGTGGTGGAGGCCGGGGCGCTGCTGGTGTCCCTGGGCTCGTCGGTCACCGCGCTGCGCGACATCGTCACCGTGGTCCGGGGCTGGCTGGGCCGGCACGAGACGCGTCCGTCGATCCGGCTGGTGATGGACGACGACGTGCTGGAGATCTCCGAGGCCTCGCCGTCCCAGGTGGCGGAGTCCTTCGACCTCTTCGTCCGGCGCCACGCGCCCGCCGCCGACGCCTCCACCGATGACGCCTCCGACGGCACCTCCGACGGCGTTTCCGCCGATCAGTCCGGGGTGCGGCCATGAGCGGCGGCTCCCGGCACGCGCTGATCATCGCCAACGACGACTACCAGGACGAGGGCCTGCGCCGCCTGGTGTCGCCGGCGCAGGACGCCGTGGCGCTCGCCCGGATCCTCGGCGACGCGCGGATCGGCGGATTCGACGTGCGGGTGGTGCGCAACCAGCCCTCGCACGCGATCTCGATGCACATCGAGGACTTCTTCTCGGACCGCCGCCCGGGCGACTCGCTGATCGTGCACTTCTCCTGCCACGGCCTGAAGAACCCCTCCGGCGAGCTGTTCTTCGCGGCCACCAACACCGCGCCCCGCCGGCTGGCCTCGACGGCGGTCTCCGCGGACTTCGTACGGCGGTGCATGGCCACCTGCCGGGCGCGGAGCATCGTGCTCTTCCTCGACTGCTGCTACGGCGGCGCCTTCTCCCAGGGCATGGGCGTACGGGCGTCCGGGGACGTCAACGTGCTCGACGCGTTCTCCGGGGAGAAGCTCGGCGGCGGGCGCGGCTGGGCTGTGATCACCGCGTCCAACTCGATGGAGTACGCCTTCGAGGGCAGCGAGCTGGCCCAGGCCGCCAAGCCGCGGCCGTCGGTGTTCACCGGCGCGCTGGTCAACGGACTCGCCACCGGCGAGGCGGACCTGGACGAGGACGGCCGGATCTCCCTCGACGAGCTGTACGAGTACGTCTTCGACCGCGTCCGCGAGGAGAACCCCCACCAGACGCCGGGCCGCACCGTGGACCTCCAGGGGGAGGTCTACGTCGCCCGCAGCGGCCGGCGGAGGATCCATCCGGCGCCGCTCCCGGAGGACCTGCGGGCCGCGGTCACCAGTCCGAACGCCTACACCCGGCGCGGGGCCATCGCCGAGCTGCGCTTCCGCATGGAGAGCCCCGACCTGGAGATCGCGGCGGGGGCCCACGAGGCGCTGGCGGCCCTGGCCCGCAACGACATCAGGTCCATCGCCGACGAGGCGGGCCGCGCGCTGGGCGAGGTCGCGCCGGAACCCTCGCCGAGGGTGCTGGACTTCGGCCGGGTGCCGCAGCGCTCCTCCGCGCCCCGCCGGACCGTCCGGCTGCTGGGCCCTCCCCTGGCGCGCAGTTGCACGCCCCGGTCCGAGGACGACCGGATCCACGTGGCGGAGGCGCCCGGGGGGCTGGACGTCTCGGTGGACACCTCCCGGCCGGGCCCGCTGGAGGGGACCGTGGTGCTCAAGGGGACCACCGGCGAGGCGGCCGTCCGCGTCCGGGCGGAGGTGGTGTCCGGGCCCGCCCGGCCGCCCTCCCCGGCACCGGCGCCCGCCCCCGCGTCCGCGCCGGAACCGAAGCTGGAGCCGCCCCGGCCGCCGCCCAAGCCACCGCCCCCGCCGCGCCGGGAGCCCGCGCCGGCACCCGCGCCCGCGCGCCCGCCGTCCGGAGCTCACCCGTCCGGCGCCCACCCGTCCGGGCAGCCGCCCGCGCCCCCGCCGTCCGGGCGGGCGCCGCCCCGGCGGCCGCAGCCGGCCACCGCGGGGCCCGCGTCCGGCCGCCGGCGGGAGGGTCCGCCGCCGGAGGTCCGGTACCTCGCCCTGCCCTTCGGCGCCCTGGTGGCGGCCGTGGTGTCCGCCGTGCTCACCGGGCTGGCCGCCGTGTCGGCGGCACGCGCCGTGGAGAACCTCATGGGCTGGCGGACCATGCAGTCGCTGAGCAGCGAGCTGGAGACCACCCTGTCCGGTCTGGGCCCGCGGTGCGCCACCGCCCTGCTGCTGGCGGTCGTCGCCCTCGTCCTGGCCCACCTCTTCAGGAGCAGGGTCGCCCGCACGGTCCAGGTGGACAGGGGCGTCAGGGTGACGGCGGGTGTCCTGGTCGGGCTGTCGCGGCTGCTCGCCGTTCTGGTGCTCGTACTGGCCCTGCTGCTGCTGATCGCCCTGGTGGCCGCCCTGTTCGTCGGGGCCCGGGGCTCGGTGTGACCTCCGTGGCGCCCTGAACCGGTTCATAACGGAACGATAACGAACCGGTTTCGGGATATAACGACCACCGGTCTTCACAGGGGCCTCACGGGGTGGCTAGCGTGCACCGTCAGGCGGCCCGGCCTCCTCGCCGGCGACAGCGTCGGCACGGGCTGCCTCCGCCGAGGACAGGGGCCCGTCCCACCGGGCGCCCGGCAGGCGGTGGTACGGAAGGAGCGCCGTCTTGGCGTCCCATCGCAAGCCGCGCACCCCCCTCCTGCGCTCCCCCGCCTCCCGGCGCGGGGCGGTCGGGGTGACCACGGCGGCCCTCGCCTCCGTCACCCTGCTCTCCCAGGGCCCCGCCCACGCCGACCCCGGGACCGGCAGGCCCGCGGAGCGGCCCTCGATCGAGGAGGCCAAGGAACGGGTCGACGCGCTGTACCGGGAGGCCGGCAGCGCCACCCAGAAGTACAACGCGGCGAAGGAGCGGACCGACCGGCAGCGCGAGAAGGCCGACAGGCTGCTCGACGAGGTCGCCGCACAGGCAGACGGCCTCAACGAGGCGCGGCGCAAGCTGGGCGGCTACGCCACCGCGCGGTACCGCACCGGCGGCGCCTCCGAGACCGCGGTGCTGCTGCTCTCCTCCGACCCCCAGGGCTTCTTCGCCCGGAAGCACCTGCTGGAGCGGATGACGGACCGCCAGCAGCGGGCCGTCGAGGACTACCGGAAGAAGCAGCGGGAAGCGGGCCGCAAGCGGGCGGAGGCGACCGCCGTCCTGGCCGACCTCACCGAGTCGCAGAAGAAGCTCAAGGCCGGCAAGGAGAAGGTCCAGAGCAAGCTGGCGGAGGCGCGGAGGCTGCTGTCGAAGCTGACCGCCGAGGAGCGGGCGCGGCTGGCGGAGCAGGAGCGCAGACGGCAGGAGGAGGCCCGCCGCAAGGCGGCCGCCGCCGCTGCCGAACGCGAGAGGCTACAGGAGCAAAAGGAGCGGGAGGCCGAGCGCGAGCGGCGGGAGGCCGCACGGTCACCGCGGCCCGGCACCGGCACCGGGGCGGGCACGGAGACCGGCGGCGGGGCCGGTACGGACGGCGGCGCGGTGGACGGCTCGTACGCCACGCGGGCGGAGAAGGTCCTCGCCTTCGCCGAGGCGCAGGTGGGCAAGCCGTACGTCTGGGGCGCCACCGGCCCCCACTCCTACGACTGCTCCGGCCTCACCCGGGCCGCCTGGGGCAGCGCGGGCGTCTCCCTGCCCCGCACCACCTACGACCAGGTGGAGGCCGGCACCCGGATCGCCAGGTCGCAGCTCCACCCCGGCGACCTGGTCTTCTTCTACGACGACATCAGCCACGTCGGCATCTACGCCGGCGGCGGCCAGATGATCCACGCACCCAGGCCGGGCGCCCAGGTGCGCTACGAGTCGATCGACACCATGCCCTTCCACAGCGCGGTCCGCCCGGCCTGATCCCCGGCCCGGTCCCCGGCCGGGCCGGCCCCGGCGGTCCGGGCCGGGCGCCTCACGTCCACATGGTGGCGATGAAGATGTTGGCGATGGTCAGCAGGCCGATGGTGCCGAAGAGCGGCGCGGGCAGCCTCTCCTCGTCGCGCTTGACGTAGACCAGGCCGAGGATCACCACCAGCAGCGTCAGCTTCACGCCTATCTTGATGTGGTTGACCGTCTGACCGTCGGCCTCGTTGAGCCCCACCAGCGCCACGCCCGTCACCAGCATGGTGAGGGCGCCGTGCAGCATCGCCGGGTTGATGCGGGCCTCGCCGGCGCCCATCGCCTTCATCTGGGTCATGAAGCCGCCGAGCAGGGCGCCGATGCCGATGATGTGCAGGCCGACGAAGAGATTGATGAGTGCCTCCATGGGCGCGAGCGTATCCGGGGGCCCTCCCGGCTCCCGGGGGAGGGCTCGCGTCCCGCTCCCCTTTCCGTCCCGCTGTTGTCAATGCACTCAACGATGTAGTACTTCTTATACATGAGCGAGCAGGTGCACAACAGGCTGTCCGTGGTGCGCGCCGAACGGAAGGTGTCCCGGCAACGGCTGGCCGAGGCGGTCGGCGCCCATTACCAGACCATCGGCTACATCGAGCGCGGCGAGTACAACCCGAGCCTGCACCTGGCCCTGCGGATCGCCGCCTTCTTCGAGCTGCCGGTGGAGGCGCTGTTCTCGCTGGAGCCGTTCCGCCCGCTCACCGACGAGGTCTACGGGAGGAAGCAGCCGTGAAGGCGACGACGCGTTACGACCGGTTCATGCTGAGGCTGATGAACGACACGCGCCACCAGCGCGTACATGCCACCAGGGCGCGGCGCCGTGGTCTGGTGGCCGCGCACGTCGCCCTGACCGCCGCCTGGCTGGCCACCCTGCTGGGGCTGGAGGACGGCCGGCCGGGCCCCCTGTGGATCGTCGCGCTGCTCGTGCTGACCGTGGCGTGGTGCCTGGTCACCGGCATGCTCAACCTCGCCACCCGCGGGCTGCTGGAGCTGCGCGCCCGGGTGCTGGACGAGCGGCAGCTCGCCGACCGCGGCCGGGCCTTCGCCCTGGCGCACCGGGTCTTCCTCGGGGTGCAGGGCGCCGCGCTGCTGTGGGTGTTCCTCGCGTACGGCGGCGGGGACGCGCAGGTCTCCGTCCGGACGCTGGCGGGGACGGTGGTGGTCCTGCTGGCGGCGCACTGGCTGCTGCCGCTGTGGGCCGCGGCCCTGACCGCGCGCGACGCCCCGGCCGAGGACGACTGACGGGGACGACCGAGAGGGCCGCTCCCCGCCACCCCGCCCCGTGGCGCACCGCCTCACTCGTCCGGGTCAACGGGCGCGCGGCGCACCGCCGCGCCACCTCCGGGAACCGGTGTCCACGGGCCGGGAACACCGCGCCCCACCCCTTCTCCGTAGGGCACAATTCCCTCCCGTCGCGGGTGAGTTGGCGGCTCGGGAGAGCCGGGGAGAGGTGGGGGTCGAGCGGTGGCCGTGGACACGGCGCGGGGTGGTGCGGCGGGAACGCCGCCGACGGGAGGTCCGGCGGGTTCGGCCGGGCCGCCGGACGACGGGGGCTGCGCCTGCGCCGGCTGCCCGCACGGCGTCCGGGAGGCACGCCGCCGGGCGCTCGCCGCGTTCCGGCGGCGGCGCGACGAACTCGCGGCGGGCAGCGGCGTGCCCGCCGCGCTCGCCCACTCCCCCGGCGCGTCCCGCCAGTGGGTCTCCGACGAGCTGACCCAGGCGGCCCGGGCCCTGGCCGAGCACACCCGCGCCGAGGCCGGCTTCCGGCTGCGGCGGCTGTGGCGGCGCACCGTCGTCGCCGTCTGGTGCGCGGTCGGGCTGCTGGTGGCGGGCCAGGCGCTCACCGCGGCGTACGGCCCCGGCTGGACGGACGCTCGGACGGCCGGACTGCTCGCCGCGCTGGCCGCCGCGGTGCCGCTGACCGCCGCCGCCCGGCTGCACCGGGAGCGCGGCGGGGTGCTGGCGCCGCTCATCGGCGAGGACAACCGGCTGTCCACCTCCCGCACGGTCGCCGCCGCCTGGACGCTGCTGGCCTGCTACGCCGTGCTGGTGCTCGCCGTCGAACTGGCCGCCGCCGACGGCGCGGACGAGCGGCGCCGCCTGCTGGCCGGTCTGGACCTCGGGCGCGGCGCCGGGCTGCTGACCGTCCTGGCCCTGACGTGCGCGGTGGCCGTCGTCGTACGGCGGACCGTGGCCCTGCGGGTGCGGACGCAGCAACTGCAGAAGGTGCGCGCCGACCGGCCGCGCGCCGCCGACCTGCTCACCGACGACAGCGGCCGCGGCTCCTTCGCGGACGTGCAGTACGTGCTGGTGAGCGGGGCCGCGATGGTCTTCGCGGCGGTACGGCTGGCCGGCCGGCCCGACCAGTTGCCCGACCTGCCGTGGGGGCCGGCGCTGCTGGTGGTGGTCTCGGCCGTGACGTACCTGGCCGGGAAGTACGCCGAGGGCGGCCGTCCCGTCATCCTGTCGGTCGTCCGCTCCCGGGAGGCCGGCGACCTGGACGCACCGATCCGCACCGGCGACGACATCGAGATCCGCGGCTCCGGTTTCGTGCCGCCGGGCGCGGAGGAGCCGGACCGGCTGGCGCGGACGACGGTCCGCATCGGCGCCGTCCACGTCCACGTGCCGCTGGTCCCGGTCACCGGGGGCTTCGCCAATCCGGCCGACACCGTGCTGACCGTTCCCGTCCCGGTGGACGTCGAGCCCGGCCGGGTCGAGGTGCAGGTGATCACCGCGGCGGGCGCCGAGACCAACCGCTACCTCATCGACGTCCTGGACTGAACGGACTGAACGCCCCCCGCCTCCGCCGCGTACTGCCCGGCAGGGGCGCCGCGCGTCCGCGCCGGGTAGGAAACCGGTCCGGACGCCGGACACGTGCGCGGAAGAGGTGGGGTACGGATGACGGTGACGGATCGCCCGGGAGGCGGCGGCAGAGGAGGACGGGCCGGGAGCCCGCAGGACGGTCCCGCCGGTGTGCGGGAGACGGCCGCGCGCCATGCGCTGCTGCCGCTGCGCCTGTTCCTCGGCGTCACCTTCCTCTACGCCGGGATCGACAAGCTGACCGACCCCGCCTTCATCGCCGATGCGGGCCCCGGCTCCCTGGGCGAACTGCTCGGCAGCGTCCAGGGGGCCGCCGCGCCGTGGCTGCTCGACCTGGCGCTGCGCGCGCCGGAGACCTTCGGCCACGCCATCTCGCTGGGCGAGGTGGCCGTCGGCCTGGGCGCCCTGCTCGGGCTGTGGACGCGGCTGGCGGCGCTCGGCGGGGCGCTGATCTCGCTCAGCTTCTGGCTGACGATCAGTTGGAACGTCGGGCCGTACTACTACAGCCAGGACCTGGCGTACCTGATGGCCTGGACGCCGCTGCTGCTGGCGGGCGCGCCCACGCTCTCGCTGGACGCGGCCCTGGCGGCCCGCCGCGCCGGCCGCCGGTAGGCGCCCGGTGCCGGCGCCGGGGCGGGGCGTCCCTCAGGGGGCGCGCCGGGTGCCCTCGTAGCCCCGCCGCAGCTCGTCCAGCGGGAGGTCCTCCAGCGGCGGGACGTCGTCCGGGTACGGCGGCACGGCCCCCGCCGTCCGGCGCCCGCCGCGGCGGGCGAAGTGCGTGGCGGCTCCGGTGACGCCCGCCAGCAGCAGCGCCGCCGGGAGCAGCGGCAGCAGGACGTGCGGCGGGACGTCCCACCGGCCGGTCGCCGCCATGACGTGCACCGGGGCGATGCCCAGCAGCGCGAGGCCGAGCAGCAGCCTGGCCGGTTCGAACGCGTGCCGCTTCACCGCCTCGCCACCTCCTCGGGGTGCTGCACGACCACCGCCTCGCCCACGCCGACGTCGAGGCGCAGCACCAGGGTGCCGTCCGGCTCGCCCCCGCCGGCCGGGGGCAGCGTCCGCCGGTCCCGCAGGCCGAGCCCGCCCCCGTGCTCCGTGCCCCAGGCGCCGGGGGCCCCCGGCCGTTCGGCCAGCCGGTAGCCGCCGGCCCCCACCCTGACGTCCAGGTCGACGGCGATGTCCTCGGGCACGACGACCCGCGCCTCGCCGGCGCCCACGTCCACGGTCGTGCGGACGGTGCGCCCCTCCTCGAACTCCACCGCGGACAGGTCCAGCGTGGCCCTGCCGGTGCCCAGGTGGTACCGCGCGGCGATCCGGTCGGCCGTCGCCGGGCGCCAGGCGGAGTCCGCCCAGTTCGTGGTGATGTCCCTCGGCAGGGCCAGGGCGCCGGCCAGCAGCACCCCGGTGCAGACGATGGCGGTGACCGTGCCGCCGCCCACCCGCCCGTAGAAGGCGCTGACCGCCGTGCCCAGCCCGAAGACGCCCAGCGCGCAGCCCAGGCCGACGGCCAGCGCGGGACCCAGCGGCTGCGCGGGCCAGGCGAGGGCCGTGCCGGTCACGGCGGCGGCCACCGCGAGCAGGAAGACCAGGCCGCCGATGGAGGCCCGCTCGCGGCGCGCGGCGGGACGGGACGGGCCGGGCCCGCGGACGCCGGAACCCGTCCACGGCCCGGCGTCCGCCGCGTCCTCCGGCCCCCACAGGTAGCCGGTGTCGTGCGGCCTGCCGCCCTGCCCGTCCTTGGTCAGCGGCTCGCGCCACCACGACGGCCCGGCCGGGACGGGCGGGGCCTTCGCCTCGGGGGGCGCCTCGGCGACGAGCTGGGCCGTCACCGGGTCCACCGGCTTGCCCTCGGCCTCGGTGGCCGTCGCGCGGCGCCGCTGCTGCGACCAGTGGGCGGCGCCGGCCAGGGCCCCGACGAGCATCACGGAGAACAGTTGCGTGCCGCTGTTGTCGTTCCCCAGCGAGGCCAGGAACAGCCCGCAGCCGACGAGCGCGCACAGCACGGCGCTCAGCGCGGTGCCCTCCACCCGGCCCGACAGCAGCCGCCGCCCCTCGTTCTCGTCCTCGCCCTCCAGCGGGACGAGCAGCCAGGCGAAGCCGTAGAGGAACAGGCCGAGGCCGCCGACCACCGACAGCACCACCGCCGGCACCCGGAAGACCACCGGGTCCAGGTCGTAGTGGCGGCCCAGACCGCCGCACACCCCGGCGACGACCTTGTGGCGGCTGCTGCGGGTGAGCCGCGCTCTCACCTCCGGCTCCGGCACGGGCTCGCCGCCGGACGGCTGGGCTTCCTTCATGGGGTCCATGGTGACGTGCGGGCGGCCCGCCCGGCATCGGGGACCTACCCGGAGGCGCCCCTGAGTTCTCGGGGGCGGATCAGGGCCGACCCTGATGTCCCGGGCGGCGCGCTCGTGTGACGATCGTGGCATGACCACCGCCTCCCCACCGCCCGCCGTCGAGCCCCCGCCGCTGCGCAGGCTCTACCGCAGCGCCGAGGGGCGGCTGCTGGGCGGTGTGGCGCGCGGGCTGGCGGGGCACCTGGGGGTGCCCGTCCCCTGGGTGCGGATCGTCTTCCTGGCCCTGTTCATGGCCAACGGCCTGGGCGTCCTGCTGTACGCCGCCTTCTGGTTCGTCGTGCCGCTGGGGACGGGCGGGATCGAGGCCGCGCCGAAGACGCCGAAGACGCCCAAGAAGGATGCCGCGGAGTCCTCCGCGCCGGGGGCGGGGAAGCGGAGGCGGCTGTCCGTCCGCAGACCCGACACGGGGCAGCTCTTCGCCGTGCTGGCCCTGCTGGTCGGGGCGGCGGTCCTCGGCGCCAACCTCCAGTTCGGCCCGGCGAACGCCTATGTGTGGCCCCTGATCCTCGTCGGCGTCGGCGTCGCCGTCGTCTGGCGGCAGGCGGACAACGCCCGGCGCGCCCACTGGGTGGAGGTCAGCCGCCGCGGACGGCTGCTGCCCGTCGTGCGCAGCGCGGCCGGGGCGCTCCTGGTGGGCCTGGGCGTCACCGGGTTCGCCGTCACCCGGGGCCTGGGGCCCCACCTGGGCATGGTCCTCCAGGCGTCGCTGGCCGTGCTGGTGGGCACCGCGCTGCTGGTGGGCCCGTACCTGGTGCGCATGATGCAGGACCTGTCGGAGGAGCGGCTGATGCGCATCCGGGCCCAGGAGCGGGCCGAGGTGGCCGCGCACGTCCACGACTCCGTCCTCCACACCCTCACCCTGATCCAGCGCAACGCCGAGAACCCGCGCGAGGTGGCCCGCCTCGCGCGCGCCCAGGAGCGCGAGCTGCGGGCCTGGCTCTACAAGCCGGCGGGCACGGGCAAGGACGAGGAGGAGGAGCCGGACACCCTGGCCGAGGCGGTGCGGGCGGCGGCGGCCGAGGTGGAGGACCACCACGGGGTGCCGGTGGAGGTGGTGTGCGTCGGCGACTGCCCGCTGGACGAGGGGCTGGGGGCGCAGCTCCAGGCCGCGCGGGAGGCGATGGTCAACGCCGCCAAGTACGGTGGCGAGGGCGGCCCGGTGCAGGTCTTCGCGGAGGTCGAGGGGCGTACGGTCTTCATCTCCGTACGGGACCACGGCCCCGGCTTCGACCTGGACTCGGTGCCCGCGGACCGGATGGGCGTACGGGAGTCCATCATCGGCCGGATGCGGCGCAACGGCGGCTCGGCCACCCTGCGTGCGGCACCGGACGGCGGGACGGTGGTGGAGCTGGAGATGGAGAGGGCCGAACAGTGAGGGGTGCGGCATGACGGAGCAGACGGCACACGGAGCACAGGACGCGCCGCGGCGCCGGGCCCGGGTCGTCCTCGTCGACGACCACCGGATGTTCCGCACGGGCGTCCAGGCCGAGATCGGCAACACCGAGGAGACCGGGGTGGACGTGGTCGGCGAGGCCGCCGACGTGGACCAGGCGGTCTCCGTCATCGCCGCGACCCGGCCCGACGTCGTCCTGCTGGACGTCCACCTGCCGGGCGGCGGCGGGGTGGAGGTGCTGCGGCGCAGCACCGCGCTGATGTCCGACCCCGAGCACCCGGTGCGCTTCCTGGCCCTGTCCGTCTCGGACGCCGCCGAGGACGTCATCGGCGTCATCCGCGGCGGCGCGCGCGGCTACGTCACCAAGACGATCACGGGCGCCGACCTGATCGACGCCATCTTCCGCGTCGCGGACGGGGACGCGGTGTTCTCCCCCCGCCTGGCGGGCTTCGTCCTGGACGCCTTCGCCTCCACCGACGCCCCGCCGGTGGACGAGGACCTGGACCGCCTCACCCAGCGCGAACGCGAGGTGCTGCGGCTGATCGCGCGCGGCTACGCGTACAAGGAGATCGCCAAGCAGCTCTTCATCTCGGTGAAGACGGTCGAGAGCCACGTCTCGGCGGTGCTGCGCAAGCTCCAGCTCTCCAACCGCCACGAACTCACCCGCTGGGCCACCGCGCGCCGCCTGGTGTGAGGCCCCGCCTCCGGCCGGACGGCGGGCCGACACCGTGGTGGATCAGCGGACTCCGACCTCGGCCCAGACCGTTTTGCCGACCGTGCGCGGGGCCACGCCCCAGCGCACGGCGAGGGCGTCCACGATCAGCAGACCCCGGCCGAACTGCTCGTCGTCGGCCGGGGTCCTGAGTTCGGGACGGCACTCGCCGCGCGCGTCGCTGACCTCGATGCGCACCACCGATGCCGTCAGCATCAGGTGCACCCGGAACAGCCGCCCCAGCACGCGGCCGTGCAGCAGCGCGTTGCCGGCCAGTTCGCTGACGATCAGCGCGGCGTCCCCCGCCGCCTCGGGGTG
>NZ_DASQNP010000078.1:0-38682 GCF_035644915.1 Streptomyces sp. | reverse complement strand
CCCGGGCCCCCGCGCCGGCGGCGGGCGGTGCGGAAGCCGGCGGGCGCGCGTCCGTCCCGGCCGCGCCCGCCCCGGGCGGCGTCAGCGACCGCGCAGCCGTTCCAGCTCGCGCCGCTCCCGCTTGGTCGGCCGGCCGGCGCCGCGCTCGCGCCGGGCGACCGGGGCGGCGTACTCGCGCGGCGGCGGGGGCGGGCTGTTGTCGACGAAGCACTCCGCCGCCACCGCCGCCCCGACCCGCTTGCGCACCAGGCGCTTGACGATCACGATCCTCTCCCGGCCCAGGTGGCGCAGTCGCACCTCGTCCCCGGGGCGCACCGGCTGGGCCGGCTTCGCGCGTTCGCCGTTGATGCGGACATGGCCGCCGCGGCAGGCGGCGGCGGCCGTCGAACGTGTCTTGGTGAGCCGTACGGACCAGATCCAGCTGTCGACCCGCACGCTCCCCTCGTCTGCAGCCATACCCCGACTCTAGAGGAGGACCGCCGCCCGCCGCGCCCGGTGTTCCGGGTGCGATGCGGCCCGTCCCCGGCGGGATCTTCACGCTTCCCTGGAAATCTTCACGCTTCGCCCGTGCAATGGAGGGCCGGACGCACGGAGCGCGGCGGAGGGGCCGGTGCAGAAAACCGGGACGCGGGGGCTTGACGTGCGGCGCTGACGGGAGGAAGGTCGGGCAACGGGTTTGGGAGCGCTCCCATGGGTCGTCGGGCCGACCTTCGACGGAGCGTTCCGCCACGTTGCTCACGTCAGGAGCCAGGACACGTGCACAGACGGAGAAGAGGAGTGGCCGTCGGCGCCGGGGCCGTCGCCGTGCTGACGCTGCTCGCCGCCCCCTCCGGGGCGGCCGGTGCCGCCGACGCCCCCGGACCGGCGGCCGGAGGAGGACGACCGGGGCAGACGCGCCTGTACGTGCCGCCCGCCAACCCGGACGCGCACGAGCAGATCAGGGCGCTGGTCCGGGCGGGGGAGCACGAGGACGCCGCCGGCATCGCCCGGATGGTCGCGACGCCCCAGGCCGTCTGGTTCGACGGCAAGGGCGACGACGGCCGCGTCCGGCACGAGGTCCGCCGCGTCGTGAGGGACGCGGCGCGCGAGCACGCCCTGCCGGTGCTGGCCCTCTACAACGTCCCCGGACGCGACTGCTCGCAGTACTCCGCGGGAGGCGCCGCCGACACCGCCGAGTACAAGGCGTGGATCGACGAGGTCGCCGCGGGCATCGGCGAGCGGAGGGCGCTGGTCGTCCTCGAACCCGACTCCCTCGCCCTGCTGCCCTCCGACTGCGGCCAGGACGACGCCGAGGGCACCCTGACGGCCGCCCGCTACGAGGAGGTCGGCCACGCCGTCGACACCCTCACCGCCCTGCCCGGCACGACCGTCTACCTCGACGCCGGCCACAGCAACTGGCACAGCGTCAACTCCATCGTGCCGCGGCTGGTCGAGGCGGGAGTCGCCAGGACCCGGGGTTTCTACCTCAACGCCTCCAACTACCGGACCGACGACGAACTGGCCCGGTACGGCCGGCTGGTCTCCGGCTGCCTGGAGTACACCCTGGGCGGCGGCGACCCGGCCTCCTGCCCGAACCAGTGGTGGGACGAGGACGACGCCCGGGCGTGGCTGGCGGAGCACGTCACCGCCGACCCGGCCGACCAGCCCCACTTCGTCACCGACACCAGCCGCAACGGCCGGGGCCCCTGGTACCCGGACACCGACCAGTACCCCGACCCGCAGGACTGGTGCAACCCGCCGGACCGCGGCCTCGGCGAGCGGCCGACCACCCGCACCGGCGACCCGCTGCACGACGCCCGCCTGTGGATCAAGATCCCCGGCGAGTCGGACGGCGAGTGCCTGCGCGGCACCGAGGGACCGGAGGACCCCGCGCGCGGCACGGTCGACCCGCCGGCCGGCGAGTGGTTCCCGGAGCAGGCACTGGAGCTGGTGCGCAACGCGGAGCCGCCGCTGCGCCCGTGACCCCGACCACCCGTCCGGGACTCACCGCGCCTGGAGTCCCGGCCGGGGACACCCGGTTCGGCGGCGCGATGAGGGCGTGCCGCCGAACCGGTTCCACGTCCGGCCCCGGTGTCTCCTCCGCCGGGGCCGGACGGCCGACTCCAGCCCCGTCCGGAGCCGTGCGAGAAGCGCAGACCCGTCCGGACCGGCCCGGCGGCCGTGGGCCGGGCCGGTGGAGACCCCGGGCCGCAAGTTTCCGCCCCCACCGGAAGGACGAGACCGTGACCAGACGGACGACGAAAGGGACCACCGGACGGACCGTGATGCGGGACAGGCTGCGGCGGCTCACCACAGGCGCCGCCGTGAGCCTCATGGTCGCGTGCAGCCTGAACAGCGCGCCCACGACGGCGTCGGCCGAGGCGCCGCCCGCCTACGAGGACCCGACGCTGCCGGTGGACGACCGCGTCGAGGACCTGCTGTCCCGGATGACGCTCGACGACAAGATCGGCCAGATGACCCAGGTCGACCGCGGCGCGCTGAACCCGCCGTCGGACCTGGCGACCTACCGCA
Organism: Streptomyces sp.; assembly: GCF_035644915.1. Classification (GTDB taxonomy): domain Bacteria; phylum Actinomycetota; class Actinomycetes; order Streptomycetales; family Streptomycetaceae; genus Streptomyces. The sequence goes on along the minus strand of NZ_DASQNP010000078.1, from coordinate 36,171 downwards.
TCGGCTCCGTCCTCTCCGGCGGGGGCTCCGTCCCCACCCCCAACACCCCCCAGGCGTGGGCGGAGATGTACGACTCCTTCCAGCGCATCGCGCTCTCCGCCCCGCTGGGCATCCCCATGATCTACGGCGTGGACGCCGTGCACGGCCACAACAACGTGCGGGGCGCCACGATCTTCCCGCACAACATCGGGCTAGGGGCCACCCGCGACCCCGACCTGGTGCGGCGGATCGGACGGGCCACCGCCGAGGAGGTCTCCGGCACCGGCGTCGACTGGACCTTCGCGCCCTGCCTGTGCGTGGCGCGCAACGACCGCTGGGGACGCACCTACGAGTCCTTCGGCGAGAAGCCCGAGCTGCCCGGCGCGATGACCACGCTGATCGAGGGCCTCCAGGGCGCCTCGCTCGGCGCGCCCGGCTCGATCCTGGCCACCGCCAAGCACTACCTCGGCGACGGCGGCACCACCGGGGGCGACGACCAGGGCGACACCGAGCTGAGCGAGGCCGAGCTGCGCGCGGTCCACCTGCCGCCGTTCCGGGAGGCGGTGGAGCGGGGCGTGGGCTCCGTGATGGTCTCCTACAGCAGTTGGAACGGCGTCAAGATGCACGGCCACCGCTACCTGATCACCGATGTCCTCAAGGGCGAGCTGGGCTTCACCGGCTTCGTGGTCTCCGACTGGGCGGGCATCGACCAGCTCGACGGCCGGGAGGGCTTCACCGCCACCGAGGTCCGGGACGCGGTCAACGCCGGCATCGACATGGTCATGGTGCCGCACGACTACCGCAGGTTCATCGAGCTGCTGCGCGGCGAGGTCCGGGCCGGACGGGTGCCGATGGCGCGCATCGACGACGCCAACCGCCGCATCCTGGCCAAGAAGTTCGAACTGGGACTCTTCGAGAACCCCTACACCGACCGCTCCTACACCTCCACCGTCGGCTCCGCCGCCCACCGGCAACTGGCCCGCGAGGCGGTGCGCGCCTCCCAGGTGCTGCTGAAGAACTCCGGGGGCGTACTGCCGCTGAGCAAGTCGGCGAAGGTCTTCGTGGCCGGCAAGAACGCCGACGACATCGGCAACCAGAGCGGCGGCTGGACCATCACCTGGCAGGGGAGGAGCGGGAACATCACCCCGGGCACGACCATCCTCCAGGGCATGCGCTCGGTGGCGTCCGACCCGTCGAGGGTGACCTACGACCGCCACGGCAACGGCATCGACGGCTCCTACGACGTGGCCGTGGCCGTCGTCGGCGAGACCCCGTACGCGGAGATGGAGGGCGACCGGCCCGGGGCGATGGGCCTGGACCAGGAGGACCTGGCCACCCTCTCCCGGCTGCGGGCCTCCGGGGTGCCGGTCGTGGTCGTCCTCGTCTCGGGACGGCCGCTGGACATCGCCGACCGGCTCGGCGAGTGGGACGCGCTGCTCGCCGCCTGGCTGCCGGGCACCGAGGGCGCCGGGGTGGCCGACGTGCTCTACGGCGACCACGCGCCGACGGGCCGGCTGCCGATGACCTGGATGCGGTCGGCGAGCCAGCAGCCGATCAACGACGGCGACGGCAAGGAGCCGCTGTTCCCCTTCGGCCACGGGCTCACCTACGCCGACACCGGGCCGGGGGACCCGGACGCCCCCGACGGCCCCGGGCAGGCGCGGTGCACCGCCGACTACCGGATCGTCAACCAGTGGTCCGGCGGCTTCCAGGCCGAGGTGACGGTGCGCAACAACGGTGACGCGCCCCTCGACGGCTGGCGGGTGGAGTGGACGCTGCCGGGCGACCTCACGATCGACAGCGTCTGGAACGGCACGCTCACCCGCTCCGGGAACTCCGTCTCCGTCACCGGCACCGGCTGGAGCGCGCGGGTGGCTCCCCGGGCCTCGGCGACGTTCGGCTTCACCGCCACCGGTTCCCCCGCCGTTCCGGCCACCCTCTGCACCAGCCCCTGATCCGCCACCGTTCCCGTTCCGGTTCCGGTGCCGGGCACGGCCGGAACCGGAACGGGAGCCGCCGGTTTCCGTCCGGCGCGCCCGGGTACCGGTGCCGGGTCAGCCGAGAAGGGACGGGTGAACCATGCGGTACGACACCTTCCTTGGCCAGGTCCAGGCACGTGCCCGGCTGGACAGCACCGGCGCGGCCGAGACGGCCACCCGGGCCAGTCTGGAGACCCTCGCCGAACGCGTCCCGGCGACGGTGGCGGAGAAACTGGCCGCCCAGCTCCCACGCGAGGTGGGCGAGCACCTGCGCAGGGTGGCGCAGGCGCCCGACGAGCCGGACTCCGGCACGCGGATGAGCACCCGGGAGTTCTTCGACCGCGTCGCGCGCCGCGCCTCCACCGACCGGCCCAAGGCCATCCACGAGGCCCGGTGCGTGATCGAGGTCGTCGACGAGGCCACCGGCGGGACGTGCTCGGCGAAGATCCGCCCCTCCCTGGACGGGGAGCTGGCCCGGATGCTTTTCTCGGGCAGCTCGGGGCACGCGTGACCGCGGGCGGTGACGACCACCGGCCCGGTGCTCCGGCGGCGGCCGGGGCACCCGCACGACGACCCCTGAGACGGTGACCGTGTTCGTCTTCTTCTCCAACCGGACCGGATGCCTCGGCTCCCTGCTGGTCAGCCTGGCCGGTACGGCCGTCCTGCTGCTGGTCCTGTACTCCTGCCAGCGGACCTGACGGCCCGGACGACCCCCGGAAAGCCCCGGCGGCCCGGCGGCTCAGGCCGGCGGCGCGGACGGCAGCGGCTCGCCGCACCGTTCGCAGGCGACGACACCCGCCCGCTCGTTCATCCGGCCGCACGCCGGACACACCCGGTCCAGCAGGCACGGCGGCTCGCCACCGCCGTCCCCGGCGGGAGCGAGTCCTCCGGCCGGCACCCGCTCCCCGGCCGACGCACGGCCGCGGACGGCCAGCCCGGGCCGCCGCCGGTGGACGGTCAGGTAGACCAGCCCCTCCGGACCCGCCCGCAGGGCCCGCCGCGAGGTGCGCGGCAGCCACACCACGGCCTTGGGCGCGAGCGCCTGCCGGCCGCCCGCACCGTCCTCGATCTCCCCGCCGCCGTCGACCACGAGCAGCAGGACGTCCAGATCGTTCTCGACGTGCTCGCCGACGGACGCCCCCGGAGGCAGCCGCACCAGGTTGGCGTCGAGCTGCCGGTCCCGTTCGGTCAGCCGCCACAGAGCACCGCCCTGGTCCCGGGACGCCTGGGCGGCGCAGTCGTCGAGGTCGGTCAGGATGCGAGGGGTCTGAGGGGACACCGGTTACCTCCCGGGCGGGTGCGAGCAGCCCCGATCCTACGGCGGCGCGCCCCCGCCCCCTTCCCGCCGCGTTCCGGTCGCGCACCGGGGAGGGCGGGGACGGCGCGGGGGACCGGCAGGGGCGGCCTAGGCTTGGTGCCCGCGATGAGGAACAGACGCGCGGTACCGCCCTCCCCCCTGCCCCAGCGACACGGCATAGACCCGGTCCGCCTCAGGCTGCCCGCCACCGGCCCCTGGACGACCGTCCGGGAGCACCTGGTCGACCGGCTGTCCGCGGTGGCCCCCGCACTGGTCGACGCCATGCTGCGCGAGGGCCGGGTCTGGGGCGTGGACGGGCCGGTCGCCCCCGACGCCCCGTACGTGCCGGGCGCGTACCTGTGGTTCCACCGGGAGCTGGTCCCGGAGGTGCCGGTGCCGTACGCCGTGGAGGTGCTGTACCGCGACGACACCCTGGTCGTCGCGGACAAGCCGCACTTCCTGGCCACCACGCCGCGCGGCCGGCACGTGACCGAGACCGCGCTGGCGCGGCTGCGCCGGGACCTGGGGCTGCCCGCGCTCAGCCCGGCCCACCGGCTGGACCGGCTCACCGCGGGCGTGGTGATGTTCACCGTCCGCCCGGAGCACCGCGCGGCCTACCAGAACCTCTTCCGGGACCGGCTGGTGCGCAAGGAGTACGAGGCCGTCGCGCCGTACGACCCGGAGCTGGAGCTGCCCCGCACGGTGCGCAACCGGATCGTCAAGGAGCGCGGGACCATGGCCGCCCGGGAGGTGCCGGGGGAGCCCAACAGCGAGAGCCGGATCGAGCTCCTGGAGCACCGCGGCGGACTCGGCCGCTACCGGCTGGTGCCGCTCACCGGCCGCACCCACCAGCTCCGCCTGCACATGAGCGGCCTGGGCGTCCCCATCCTGGGCGACCCGCTCTACCCCCGCCTCGTCGAGCGCGCCCCGGACGACTTCCGCCGCCCCCTGCAACTGCTCGCCAGGACGCTGGAGTTCACCGACCCGCTCACCGGCCGCGTCCGCCGCTTCACCAGCCGCCGCACGCTGGCGGCCTGGACCTCCCACCGGGACCGGGCCGGGGAGGGGACCGCGTAGGGCCGTCCCGCCGGTCCGGCGGGCCGGGCCGGGGTCACCGGACCGGCGGGGCGCCCACGGCCCGGCGCAGGTGGCGCGCGGTGACCGAGACCGCGTCCGGGGTGCGCAGCAGCTCCCCGGGAGGGCCCTGGAAGACGACCCGCCCGCCGCGGCGCCCCGGCCCCGGGCCCAGGTCGACGATCCAGTCCGCGCGGGCCATCACCTCCAGGTTGTGCTCGATGACGACGACCGTGCCGCCGGCCTCGACCAGCCGGTCGAACAGGGCGAGCAGGCCGGCCGTGTCCGAGGGGTGCAGGCCGGTGGTGGGCTCGTCGAAGACGTAGGTGCGGTCGTGCCGGTCGAGCTCGTCGGCGAGCCTCAGCCGCTGGCGCTCCCCGCCCGAGAGGGTGTTCAGCGGCTGCCCCAGCGACAGGTAGTCCAGCCCGACGTCCACCAGCCGCCGCAGCACCCCGCCGATGCGGGGCTCGGGGAAGACCTCCACGGCCTCCCGCGCGCTGAGCTCGAACACGTCGCCGATGGAGAGCCCGCGGCAGCGGTACCGCAGGACCTCGTCGGTGAACCGGCGGCCCCGGCACTCCTCGCACAGGCTCACCATCGGGTCCAGGAACGCCAGGTCGGTGTAGACCACCCCCAGGCCGTCGCACCGTCCGCACGCGCCCTCGGAGTTGGGGCTGAACAGCGAGGCGCTCACCCCGTTCTCGGCGGCGAACAGGGCGCGGATGGGGTCCAGGATTCCGGTGTAGGTGGCCGGACTGGAACGCCGGGAGGCGCGGATCGGGCTCTGGTCGACCAGGACGGCGTCCGGGCACACCCGCGGCAGGAAGCCGTGCACCAGCGTGCTCTTGCCCGACCCGGCGACCCCGGTCACCACCGTCAGCACCCCCAGGGGGATGTCCGCGTCCACGCCGCGCAGGTTGTTCCGGGTGGCGCCGCGGATCTCCGCGAAGCCCCTCGGCGTGCGGGGTGCGTCCTTGAGCCGGGGCCGGCTCCCCAGATGGACGCCGGTGGGGGTGCCGGCGGCGGCCAGACCGGCCACGTCGCCCTGGTAGACGACCTCGCCGCCGTTCTGCCCGGCGCCGGGGCCCATGTCGACGACGTGGTCGGCGGCCGCGATCACGTCCGGGTCGTGCTCGACGACCACGACGGTGTTCCCCTTGTCCCGCAGGTCCCGCAGCATCCCGACGAGCTGGGCCACGTCCGCCGGGTGCAGGCCGACGCTGGGCTCGTCCAGGACGTAGGTCATGTCGGTCAGACTGCTGCCCAGGTGGCGGACCATCTTCACCCGCTGGGACTCCCCGCCGGACAGCGTCGAGGTGGGCCGGTCCATGGTGAGGTAGCCGAGCCCGATCGCGACCAGCCGCTCCACCTGGGCGAGCAGCGAGGCGACCACCGGCGCGCTGTCGGACACCTCCAGGCCGCGCAGGAACTCCGCCAGCTCCCCGGCCTCCAGCGCCGCGCACTCGGCGATGGTGCGCCCGCCCAGCCGGCAGGACAGGGCCTCGGGGGAGAGCCGGGCGCCGTCGCACTTCGGGCAGGTCTCCTCGGTGACCACCCGCTCGAACGCCTCCCGGGTGCGGCCCCTGAGCGACTCGGCGTCCTTGGGCAGCCAGATCCGGGTGAAGCGCTCCAGCAGCCCCTCGTACTTCGCCGGCACCGGTCCGCCCTGGCTGGGCAGGCGCACGGTCGCGTCGGCGCCGTGGAGGAACGCCTCCCACTCCTCGGGGGTGTAGTCGGCCAGCGGCTTGTCGTTGTCGAACAGCCCGGAGTCGGCGTAGGTGCGCCACATCCACCCGCCGACGTGGAAGGTGGGGAACCGGATGGCGCCCTCGTTGAGCGAGAGGCGGCGGTCGAGGAGCTCGTCCAGGTCGATGCCGCGCACCGTGCCCAGGCCCGCGCACCTCGGGCACATGCCCTGCGGGTCGTTGAAGGAGAACGCGTTGGAGTAGCCCACGAACGGCCGGCCCGCCCGCGACCACAGCAGACGCATCAGGGAGTAGATGTCGGTGACGGTGCCGACGGTGGAGCGCGCCCCGCCGCCCAGCCGCCTCTGGTCCACCACGATCGCGGCGGACAGGTTCTCGATGGAGTCCGCGTCGGGCTGGCCGTAGCGGGGCAGCCGGTTGCGCACGAAGGAGGTGAAGGTCTCGTTGAGCTGCCGCTGCGACTCGGCGGCGATGGTGTCGAACACCAGCGACGACTTGCCCGACCCGGACACGCCGGTGACGACCGTGAGGCGCCGCTTGGGGATCGCGACGGTGACGCCCTTGAGGTTGTGCTCGCGGGCTCCGGTGACGCGGATGTGGTCCTGTGCCATGCCGCCGACGCTAGGAGGGGATGCGGCCGGATTCCGGCCGCATCTCCTGGCAGTCTCAAAGGCGTGAACGGAACGACGGACGGCGCGGGCGGGCCGAGCGGGCGGATGCTGGAACTCCTCTCCCTGCTCCAGAGCGGACGCGCCTGGCCGGGCACCGAGCTGGCCGCCCGCCTGGGCACCTCGCCGCGCACCCTGCGGCGGGACATCGGCCGCCTGCGCGACCTGGGGTACCCGGTGGTCTCCTCGCCCGGCCCGGGCGGCAGCTACCGGCTGGTGGCGGGCCGGGCCATGCCGCCGCTGCTGCTCACCGACGAGGAGGCGGTGGCCGTCGTGGTGGGCCTGCGGCTCGCCGCGTCGGCGCAGGCCCACCACGACGGCGGCGCGGCGGAGGCCGCCCTGCGCAAGCTGGAGCAGGTGCTCCCCTCCCGGCTGCGGCACCGGATGGAGGCGGTGCTGGCCTCCACCGAGATCGCCTCCCGCGCCGCGCCCGCACCGGACCTGCGCACCCTCCACCTGCTGGGCACGGCCGCGCACCACCGTCAGGACGTGCGGTTCACGTACACCAGCCGGAGCGGCGAGCGCAGCGAGCGGCGGGTCGAGCCCTACCGCCAGGTGCTGCTGGGCAGGCGCTGGTACCTGCTCGGCTGGGACCTGGACCGCCGGGACTGGCGCACCTTCCGCATCGACCGGATCGCGGAACCGGCCGTGCCGGGCACCACCTTCACCCCGCGCGACCTGCCGCCGGACGGCGCGGTGGGCTTCGTCCAGGCGTCCGCCCGGCTCCCCATCAGCCGGCACCGGGGCGTGGTGCGCTTCGACGCCCCGGTCGAGGTCGTCTCCGAACGGCTGGTGGCGGAGGCGGGGTCGCTGGAGGCGCTCGACGAGCGCACCTGCCGCTACGTCACGGTCGCCGACTCCTGGGAGTGGCTGGCCATCACGCTCGCCATGGTCGGGGTGCCCTACACCGTCGAGGGGCCGCCCGAGCTGATCGAGTACTCCCGGGAACTCGCCCGGCGCATTGCCCGTGCGGCGGGCGGGTGACGCGGACCCCATGCCCGCGGGACCGCCGGGGTACCCGGGAAGCACGGACGGGGGGCGAACCGGCGGAAGGACTGCGGATGAGCCGTGACGGGACGGGACGGGCCGTGCTCTTCGACGTGGACGGCACCCTGGTGGACAGCACCTACCTCCACACCGTGGCCTGGTGGGAGGCGCTGCGGCAGGCGGGCCGCCGGGTGCCGATGGCCCTGATCCACCGGACCATCGGCATGGGCAGCGACCAGCTCCTGGCCCGCCTGCTGGGCGAGGACCACGACCCGGAGGAGGCCGCGTCCGTCAGCGCCGCCCACCGGACCCTGTACGCCGAGTACTGGCCGCGCCTGGCCCCGCTGGACGGCGCCGCCGAGCTGCTGCGGGCCTGCGCCGACCGCGGCTGGACGGTCGTCCTGGCCAGCTCCGCGCACGGCGACGAGCTGGAGGCGATGCGGCGGGCGGTGGGCGCGGACGAGGCGGTGACCGCCGCGACCAGCTCCGACGACGTGGAGGCCAGCAAACCGGCGCCCGACCTGGTGACCTCCGCGCTCTCCCGCGCGGGGGTCGGTGCGGACCGGGCCGTCTTCGTGGGCGACACCGTGTGGGACGTCGCCGCGTGCGAGCGGGCGGGCGTGCCCTGCCTGGGCGTGCTCTCCGGCGGCATCACCCGGCAGGAGCTGCTGGAGGCGGGGGCGGTGGCGGTCTACGAGAACCCCGCCGATCTGCTGGCCCGCCTCGACGACAGCCCGCTGGGCCGCCCGCCCGGTGAGGGGTGAGCCGCGGGGGCATGCCGGGGCCCGGCCCGCTCGCGGCGGCCCGGCGTCAGGACGGCAGTGGCTCCGCGTCCTCGAGCGGCACCGCGTAGCCGGGGACGGACGGCCAGCGGACCGTCAGGACCACCGACTCCTCCTCCGCGTACCAGGAGTGGTCGACCCCGCGTCCCCACACCACGTAGTCGCCCTGCCGCTCCAGCACGACGTCGCGGCCGGGGAACTCCATGCGGAAGCGGCCGCTGATCAGCACCAGCAGGGCCGTCCGCCGCTCACCGCGCACCCACCGCGCCCGCCGGTCGCCGCGCGGGTGGACACCCCACTTGATCTCCACGTCCTCGCTGTGCCGGGGGTCGCCGGGGTCCTTGAAGTGTCCGAGGAGCCAGCCCCGGTCCAGGGCCGCGTCCTTGCCCGCGTTGCCCACGTACACGCCGTCGTCCATGCCCGTGGACGCTAGCAGCCGGGGGCGGCGGCGCGTCCGGCGCCCCTGCCCCGCGCGCCGGCCGGGAGCGGCGCACCGGACCGCTGCCGCAGCAGGCCGGCGAAGGCCGCCGCCGCGCCGGCCAGGGGGACGCGGGAGAACACCGTCACCTCACGGCGCCAGGGCGGGTCCAGGCGCGCGGTGGCGCAGTCCACGCCCGCGGTGAGGTGGGCGGGAACCAGCGTGATCCCCGTGCCCGCCGCGGCCATCCGGAGCGCGGTCGAGGTGTGCTCGGTGCGCACCGCCGTACGGGGGGTGAACCCGGCCTTCTCACAGGCGACGTCCAACAGGAGGCGGCCGTCGACCAGGGGTTCCATGGCGCACCGCACCCATGGCCGTCCGGCGAGTTCGGCCAGTGCCACCGTCCGGCGCCCGGCCAGCGGGTCGCCGCGCGGCACGACCAGGACGATCTCCTCCTCGCCCACGCCCACCACCGGTCCCCGCCAGCCCCTGGGCCGGTAGCCGACGGCCAGGTCGGCGACGCCGCGCTCCAGGCGGTCGCGCAGCTCCTCCACGGTGGCGTACTCGTGCAGCACGAGCCGTACGCCGCCGTGCTCGCGGCTCCAGTCGGCGAAGACTTCCGGCAGCAGCCCGACGGCGATCGCGTGCACGGTCGCCACGTGCAGCTCCCCGCCCGTCGCGCCTGCCGCGGCCCGTGCCGCCCGGCGGGCCTGCGCGGCGCTGTGGACGGCGCGTTCGGCGTGCGGCAGGAAGGCGCGGCCCATCGGCGTCAGCCGCACCCCGCGCGGCAGCCGCTCCAGCAGGGCGCCGCCGGTCTCCCGCTCCAGGGCCCTGATCTGGTGCGACAGCGCCGACTGCGTGACGTGCAGCAGCTCGGCGGCGCGGGTGAAGGAGGACTCCTCCACGACCGTGAGGAAGTACTCCATCTGGCGGAGGCTCATGCTCCGGCCCTCCCCGGTGAGGCCATGCCGCCATGAGGGAAATTCATGGCTCCGAGAAGATTATTGCCTTGGACTTCATGCTTCGATCCGCCGGAGGGTGGGGGCATGAACGAGACGGACGTGATCGTCATCGGCGGCGGCACGGGCGGCTACAGCACCGCCCTGCGCGCCGCCGCCCTCGGGCTCGGCGTCGTCCTCGCGGAACGCGACCTGGTCGGTGGCACGTGCCTGCACCGCGGCTGCGTCCCCAGCAAGGCGATGCTGCACGCGGCCGAACTGGTGGACGGCATCGCCGAGGCGCGCGAGCGGTGGGGTGTGAAGGCCACCGTGGACGGTGTCGACTGGGCCGCGCTGACGGCGACCCGCGACGGCATCGTCTCCCGCAACCACCAGGGCGTGGAGGGGCACCTGTCGCGTGCGGGCGTGCGCGTGGTGCGCGGCAGCGCCGAGCTGACCGGGGCGCGCACCGTCCGGGTGGGGCGGGAGGAGTTCTCCGCGCGCCGGGGCGTCGTCCTGGCCACGGGCTCCCGACCTCGCACGCTCCCGGGCCTGGAACCCGATGGCGAGCGGATCGTGACCAGCGACGAGGCGCTGTTCGTGCCCGGCCCGCCCGGCTCGGTCCTGGTGCTGGGAGGAGGCGCCATCGGGGTGGAGTACGCCTCCCTCCACCGCTCCCTCGGAGCCGGGGTCACCGTCGTCGAGGCGGCCGACCGGCTGCTTCCGCAGGAGGACGCCGACGTCGGCCGCCACCTGGCCCGGGGGTTGAAGAGACGCGGCATCGAGGTGCTGACGGGCGCCCGGTTGCTGGACGCCGGCGTGTACGACGGGGGTGTGCGCGCCGTCGTCCGCACCGCCCGCGGGGAGACCGTGACCCTGGAGGCGGAGCGGCTGCTGGTCGCGGTCGGCCGCGTCCCGGTCACCGACGGGCTGAACCCGGCCGCCGCCGGGCTCGCCGCCGACGACCGCGGCTTCGTCGCCCCGGCCGACTGGACGCGTCTGGAGACCGCCGCCCCCGGCATCCACGTCGTCGGCGACCTGCTGCCGCCGCCGTCACCCGCCCTGGCGCACGCCTCCTTCGCCGAGGGGCTGCTCGTCGCCGAGACCCTGGCGGGCCTGACACCGCCCGCCCTGGACCACGCGGCCGTCCCGCGCGTGACGTACTCCAGCCCGCAGACCGCGTCGGTGGGCCTGACCGAGGAGCAGGCACGCGCCCGCGGCGTCACCCCGGTGACCAACACGGTGCCGCTGACCGCCGTCGCCAAGGGCCTGGTGCACGGGCAGGGCGGGATGGTCAAGGTCGTCGCCGAGCCCTCCGGCCCGGTGCTGGGCGTGCACCTGGTGGGACCGCACGTCTCGGAGTTGATCGCGGAGGGCCAGCTCATCGTCGGCTGGGACGCGGAGCCGGCCGACGTGGCCCGCCACATCCACGCCCACCCCACCCTCTCGGAGGCGGTCGGCGAGGCGTTCCTGACGCTGGCGGGCCGCGGCCTCCACCAGTGGTGAGACCCGTGGGGCCCCGGCCGTCGGCGCGCGGTCAGCTCCCGTCGCCGAGGGAGACCCAGGTGCCGCTCCCGGCGGAGGCGGCCATGGCGTCCAGCGCGGTGGCGCTGCGGACGGCGTCCGCCAGGGTGGCGCCGTACGGCTTCCCCTCGGCGACGGACCGCAGGAAGAGGTACGCCTCGATGACCTTCAGGTCGTCGTAGCCCATGGCGACGGCCGAGCCGGGCTGGAACGCGGCGTAGTGGCCGTGGCCCGGGCCGACGTACACGGTGCTGACGGACTGGTCCTGGTAGGTGCTCCCCGTGCTGACACCCAGCTCGTTCATGCGGCGGAAGTCCCAGAACACCGCGCCCCTGGTGCCGTGGATCTCGAAGCCGTAGTTGTTCTGCTCGCCGACGGAGACCCGGCTGGCCTCCAGGACGCCCCGCGCGCCGCAGGAGAAGCGCAGCAGGCAGGAGACGTAGTCCTCGTTCTCCACCGGCCCCATCTCCCCGCCGGTGGCGCGGGCGTGGCCGGAGGTGGCGCCGGTGGGGCGGGCCCGCCGGGCCAGGAAGATCGCGGTGTCGGCGGTGAGGGAATCGATCTCGCCCACCAGGTGACGGGCCAGGTCCACGCCGTGCGAGGCCAGGTCGCCCAGCACGCCGCTGCCGCCGCGCTCGCGCTCGTACCGCCAGGTCAGCGCGGACTCGGGGTGCGCGGCGTAGTCGCTGAACAGCCGGATGCGCACATGGGTGACGGTGCCCAGCTCACCGGAGGCGATCATCTCGCGGGCGGCGGACACGGCGGGCGCGTGGCGGTAGTTGAAGCCGACCGCGCCCTGGAGCCCGGCCTCCGCGAGGGCGTCGGCGACCGCCCGCGCGTCGGCGGTGGTGAGCCCGACGGGCTTCTCGATCCAGATGTGCTTGCCGGCCCGGGCCATGGCGACGCCGATCTCGCGGTGCAGGAAGTTCGGGGCGGTGATGCTCACCACCCGCACCCGCGGATCGGCGGCGACCTCCCGCCAGTCGCGGACCGCGGTGGCGAACCCGTAGCGCTCGGCGGCCTCCTCCGCCCGGCCGGGGACCTCGTCCGCGACCGAGACCAGCTCCGGCCGCACGCCGAGCTCCGGGAAGTGGTGTCCCAGACGGGCGTAGGCCTGGGTGTGGGCGCGTCCCATCCAGCCGAACCCGACCACCGCGACGCCGGTCACCGCTTTGCCCATGGTGTTTCCCGTTCTCTCCGAGGACCGTTTGGACCGGTGGTCCACATCGCGTCCGCAACTCTGGTTCTCGCGCTTGACGTGTGTCAACACCTCCGTGGCAGGCCGTGGCCCATGGTGGGCGGCCGTGGGAACGGTCCGGCGCGCCCCGCCCCGCCGCGATCCGCGTCCGCAACGGCATCGCCTGCGTCGGGGCCCTGACCGCCGCCGCCGAACGCGGCCTGGAGGCGCCCCGCGACCCCTCCGTCGTCGGCCGCGACAACACCTCCCCCGCGCCTGGCCACCGGTGGCTGACCATCGTCGGCAACGCCGGCCACGACGCCGGCCCCGCCCTGGAGCCGCCGCGGCACCACGCCGCCGCCGGGGCAGGGGCGCCCGTCGCGGGCGGGGCGCTCCGCGGTCCTGCGTCGATCGGGTGGAGATGGCGGCGCGATGGCGGGTCGCGCACCGTGGCCTCCCCGGCGACGCATGTCTGATATGCACAATTTCTTAAGAATTGTCACAGAGGTTCCGCGGAGGTTTCCGGCCGCCGCCGGGGGGCACCCGCCCGCCGCCGTCCTCCACCCGACCCGAGACCCCGATGGTGACGAGGAAGGGCCACGATGCTCGTCAGCCGTACTCCGCCCGCGGCCCTGCCGGTGCGGCCGCCCGCCAGCCCTCTCCACCCGAGGCGGAACACCGCGTGAGACGCCCGATGGCCACGATCGACCCGGGCTCCTCCTCCCGGCCCCACGGCGGGCCGCCCGGGCCGGAGCGGCCGGGGGAGGGCCGGAGCGGCGGCACCGGCCCCGGAGGCCCGGGCGGCCCGGACGATCAGGAGGTCCGCCCCCGGGTGGAGGAGACCCTGCGCCGCTACGTGACCGAGCGGTGCGAGGAGGCCGATGGCGTCGACGACACCTTCCGCGCCCAACTGGCCGACGGCATCTCGCGGTTCGTGCTCCGCGGGGGCAAGCGGATGCGCGCCTCCTTCCTGTGGTGGGGCTGGCGGGCCGCCGGAGGCGACCCCCGCGGCGACGAGGCGGACGCCGTGCTGCGGATCGCCGGAGCCCTGGAACTGCTCCAGACCTGCGCCCTGATCCACGACGACGTGATGGACGACTCCGCGCTGCGCCGCGGTCGCCCGGCCCTCCACGTCGACTTCGCCCAGCGCCACCGGCGGGACGGCATGCTCGGCCGCCCCGAGACGTACGGGACGTCGATGGCCACCCTCGCCGGCGACCTCGCGCTGGCCTGGGCCGACGACCTGTTCACCGAGGCCCTCCCCGACGGCCCGGTCCGGCGGGAGGCGCAGGAGCTGTGGCGGGCGATGCGCACCGAGATGGTGGCCGGACAGTTCCTGGACCTCCACACCCAGGCCACGGGCAGGCCCTCGGCGGTGACGGCGCTGCGCGTCGCCTACCTCAAGAGCGCCCTCTACACCGTCGAGCGCCCCCTGCACCTGGGAGCGGCCCTGCACGGCGCGGACGCCGAACTCGTCGGCGCACTGCGCTTCGTGGGGCACAACGCGGGACTGGCCTTCCAACTGCGCGACGACCTCCTCGGCGTCTTCGGCGACCCACGGCAGACGGGCAAACCGGCGGGCGACGACGTGCGCGAGGGCAAGACGACCTACCTGGTGGCCCTCGCCCTGGCGCGCGCCGAGGCGCTGGGCGACACCTCGGCCCGCGCGGTCCTGCGCGAGAGCCTGGGCGACCGGACGCTGTCCCCCGAGCGGCTCGCGCGCTTCCGGGAGGTCCTGACCGGCCTGGGGGTGCGCGCCGCCGTGGAGGAGAGGATCGAGCGGCTGAGCGAACTGGCCCTGCGCCAGCTCTACCGCACCTGCGACGACCCGGTCGTCGTCCGCCACCTGGCCGCCGTGGTCCGCACGGCCACGGGAACGGGGGCGCGATGAGGACCGTCGGCGGGCGCACCGACCACGTCGTGGTCGTCGGCGCGGGACTGTCCGGACTGGCCGCGGCCCTCCACCTGCTCGGCGCCGGACGCCGCGTCACGGTCGTCGAGCGCGCCGCCGCACCCGGCGGCCGGGCCGGCCGCCTGGAGGCCGGCGGGTACCGCATCGACACCGGGCCGACCGTCCTGACCATGCCCCACCTGGTCGAGGAGGCCCTGGCCGCGGTGGGCGAACCGATGGCGAAGCGGCTGGAGCTGACGCCCCTGCACCCCGCCTACCGGGCCCACTTCGCCGACGGCTCCCGCCTGGAGGTGCACACCGACGCCGAGGCGATGGAGGAGGAGGTGCGCCGCTTCGCCGGACCGGCCGAGGCGGCGGGCTACCTGCGGCTGCGGCGCTGGCTGGAGCACCTGTACCGAGCGCAGGTGCGGCGCTTCATCGACCGCAACCTCGACCACCCCCTCCAATTGCTCCACCCCGACCTCGCGCGGCTGGCGGCCCTGGGCGGCTTCGGACGGCTGGAGGGGCAGGTGGGGCGGTTCCTGTCCGACGAACGCCTGCGCCGGGTCTTCACCTTCCAGTCCCTGTACGCCGGGGTGCCGCCGGCCAGGGCCCTGGCCGCCTACGCCGTCATCGCCTACATGGACACGGTCGCCGGTGTCTGGTTCCCCCGCGGCGGCATGCACGCCCTGCCCGCCGCCCTGGCCGGCGCGGCCCGCGACGCGGGCGCCGAGCTGCTGTACGGCTGCGAGGTGACGCACCTGGAGCGGCCGGCCGGCCGGGTGGTCGCCGTGCGCACCGGCGACGGCCGCCGCATCCGCTGCGACGCGGTCGTCCTCACCCCGGACCTGCCCGTCACCTACCGCCTGCTGGGCCGCGCCCCCCGCAGGCTCCTGCCGCTGCGGCACTCGCCCTCGGCGGTGGTGCTCCACGCCGGCACCCGGCGCACCTGGCCCCAACTGGCCCACCACACCCTCTTCTTCGGCGCCGCCTGGCGCGGCACCTTCACCGAACTGACCCGCACCGGGCGCCTGATGAGCGACCCCTCCCTGCTGGTCTCCCGGCCCACGGCCACGGATCCCGCCCTGGCCCCGCCGGGCCGCCACCTGCACTACGTCCTGGCACCCTGCCCCAACACCGCGACCGGCCCGCTGCCCTGGCCGGAGCTGGCACCCCACTACCGGGAGAGCGTCGTGGCCGAACTGGAACGCCGGGGACTGACCGGCCTGGGGGAATCCGTCGAGGTGGAGCGCCTGGTCACGCCCGAGGACTGGGCCGCCCAGGGGCACGCCGCGGGCACCCCCTTCTCCGCCGCCCACACCTTCTGGCAGACCGGCCCCTTCCGGCCGCGCAACCTGGTGCGGGGCGTGGACAACGCCGTCCTGGCCGGCTGCGGCACCACCCCGGGCGTCGGCGTGCCCACCGTGCTGATCTCCGGCAAGCTGGCCGCCCAGCGGATCACCGGCCCGCCCCCGCGCCCCCGCCCCACCTCCGCCCGCACCGCCCGCCGGGCCGCCGCCGGCACCACGGCCGACACTGCCGCCACCCCCGCGGGCGGGAGGCGTCCATGACGGCCCGGGAGCTGGACGCCGCGGGCGTCACCGACCCGTCCCTGCGCCAGGCGTACACCGTCTGCCGCCGGCTCAACGCCCGGCACGGCCGGACCTACTTCCTGGCCACCCGCCTCCTGCCGCCCGCCCGGCGCCCCGCCGTGCACGCCCTGTACGGCTTCGCCCGCTGGGCGGACGACATCGTCGACGACACCGGCGGCTCCCGGACCCCCCGGGAACGCGCCCGGGCCCTGGCCGCGCTGGACGAGGAGCTGCGCACCGGCCTGCGCGCCGACAGCCCCGTCCCCGTCCTCCGCGCGCTCGCCCACACCGCCTCGGTCTACGACATCGACCACCGGCTGTTCCACGACTTCATGGCCTCCATGCGCATGGACACCGAGGTCACGGACTACCCCACCTACCGCCACCTGTACGCCTACATGCACGGGTCGGCCGCCGTCATCGGCCTGCAGATGCTGCCCGTGCTGGGCACCGTGACCCCGCGCGAGGAGGCCGCGCCCCACGCGGCGGCCCTCGGCATCGCCTTCCAGCTCACCAACTTCCTGCGCGACGTCGGCGAGGACCTGGACCGCGGCCGCGTCTACCTCCCGGCCGAAGTCCTCGCCCGGCACCGCGTCGACCGCGAACTGCTGCACTGGTGCCGCGACACCGGCCGCGGCCACCCCCGGGTGCGCGCGGCGCTGCGCGAGGTCGCCGCGCACACCCGGTCGGTCTACCGCGACGCCCACCCCGGCATCGCCATGCTCGACCCCGTCGCACGGCCCTGCATCCGCACGGCGTTCATCCTCTACGGCGGCATCCTGGCGCGGATCGAGACCGCCGACTACGCCGTGCTGCACCGGCGGGTCGCCGTGCCCGGCCGCCACCGCGCCGCCGTCGCCCTGGACGGCCTGGCCCGTCTCGCCGCCGTCCGGCTGCGGCACCGCGCCCTGCCCGCCCCCGCGCGCCGCACGGCCGGCGCCGCCCGCCCGGCCCTTGGGAGGAGCGCCCTGCCATGACCCGTGACACGACACCCGACCAGGCGCCCGGCGCGTCCCGGCGGGCCGTCCGCCCGCCCCGCCGCGTCCTCCGCCTCCGCCGCGGGCTGCCGCTGCGCCTGGCCGCCCCGGCCGACTGGGCCGGCCAGCGGCCCACCTGGCGCGAGGCGTCCCCCGCCGTCATCGCCGCCGCCCTCAAACGGGCCGCCGCCCGGCCTTCGGGGAACTGGTACGTCCTGGGCCCCTCGGCGGGAATCCGCCCCGGCCGCGCCCGGGGGCGCACCGTCGCCGGCACGGAGGTCGTCGCCTGGCGCGACGCCGCCGGGCGCCTGGTCGCCGGCCCCGGCGCCTGCCCCCACCTGGGGGCGCCCCTGCGCGAGAGCCCCGTGCACTGCGGCCGGCTGGTCTGCCACTGGCACGGCCTGTCCCTGGACGGCCGCGGGGCCGCCGGCTGGGAGCCGTACCCCGCGCACGACGACGGGGTGCTGGCCTGGGTCCGGCTGGACGCGGCCGGCGGCGAGGAGCCGCGGGAGCGCCCGGTGCTCCCGGCCAGGCCGCCGCGGGCCGCCTCCCTGTGGGCGGTGACCGAGACCGAGGGCGTGTGCGAGCCGGAGGACGTCGTCGCCAACCGCCTCGACCCCTGGCACGGCGCCTGGTTCCACCCGTACTCCTTCGCGGACCTGACGGTCGTTCAGGCACCCGCCGCCACCGCGGACCCGGCCGGACCGGAGGAGGACCGCTTCGTGGTCCGGGTGACCTTCAAGGTCGCCTCGCGCGGCGCGGTTCCGGTGCGGGCGGTCTTCACCGCGCCCGAGCCGCGCACCGTGGTGATGCGCATCGTCGAGGGGGAGGGCGCGGGATCGGTGGTGGAGACCCACGCCACCCCGCTGGGCGAGGACGACCGCGGGCGGCCGCGCACCGCGGTGACCGAGGCGGTGCTCGCCACCTCCGACCGGCCCGGCTTCGCGCTGGCCCGGGCGGCGGCCCCGCTGCTGCGGCCGCTGGTGCGCCGCGCGGCGGCCCGGCTGTGGCGCGACGACCTCGCCTACGCCGAGCGGCGGTGGCGGCTGCGCAGCACGGGCCGCTTCCCCGGCTGACCGCCTCCGTCCGGGGGCGCACCGCCGGCCCGGTGCGCCCCCGGGCTCAGCGTCCCAGCGCCGCCAGGGCCCGCAGCCCCGCCGACCGTCCGGCCACGGGCACCGTCCACAGCGTCTGACCCCGCACCCCCCAGCGTTCGAGGAGCGCGTTGGCCGCCAGGAAGCCGCTGGTGGCAGCCCGTTCCATCAGCGCCACCGGCAGGTCCACCCGGACGCAGTCCCCGGCGAGCACCACCCCCGGGTCGGGGGTGCGCACCCGCGGACGGTCGCCGAAGGAGCCCACCGCGAACAGCGGACAGTCCGCGCGCCACAGGTGCACCGCGTCCACCACGCGCGCCCGCCGCGTCTCGGGGTAGACCCGGTGCAGCTCGGCGACGAGCCGCCGCTGCACGGCGGCGCGGTCGGCGCCGGGCGCGACGGCGTACGCGTGCAGCTCCACCACCGAGCCGCCGGTGCGCCGCGCCCAGCGGGCCGCCTCGCCCTCCCACCGCTCCAGCACGCTGACGTTGTCCAGCGGGCCGTATCCGCCGGTGCCCAGGAAGCCGGGCCGCCCGGGGCGGACCGGGCGGTCCAGCCACAGCCGCGACACCAGGAACGGCGGGGCGGTGCGCAGCCGGGCGATCCGTCCGCGCCAGGCGGCGCCGCCGAGGCGGGGGGAGCCGTCCACCAGCCGCCGCAGCCCCGCCGCGTCCAGGGCCAGGACCACCGCGTCGAACCGCTCGGGCCCGCTCCCGGCCGCCCGCACCTCGTACGTCCCCCGGCGGGTGGGGGAGACCGACTCCACGGCCGTTCCGGTGCGGAGTTCGGCGCCGTGGCCGCGCAGGTAGTCCGCCAGCGGCTCCCACAGGGCGGCGGGGAACGGCTCGCGGGCCACGTCGAAGATCAGGCCCTCGCTCGACCCGAGGAAGTAGATGTGGAACATCAGCGCCAGCTCGGCCGCCGACAGCTCCCCGGGGTCGGCGAAGAAGCTGCGGGAGAACACCCGGAACGCCAGGTGCCCGGCGGCCTCGGGGAAGCGGATGCCGCGCAGGAAGTCCGCGGCGCTGGTGCCGTCGAGCCGCTCGAACACCTCCGGCACCCGCACGTCCAGCAGCGGGAGGGCGGCCACCGGGTCCATGCGCAGCAGCCCCGGCCAGGTGAACGTGGGGCTGAGGGCGGCGAAGCAGAGCGCGTTCCACGGCGGTGTCCGGGGCACCCGCGCGAAGCCGTCCCGTGCGCCGCCGCTGTGGACCAGAGGATAGTCCGGCAGCCCCGAGAGCATCCCCAGCCCGCCGTCCACCCGTCGCAGCAAGCCGCGCAGGTTGTAGTACTGGCGGAAGAAAGCGTGGAAGCCCCGGCTCATCGTCGCTGCGGACCCGTCGGCCAGCGTCACCGGCCATCCGGCCAGCCGGCCGCCGAGGTACGGCTCCCGCTCGTGGACGGCGACCCGCACGCCCCGCTCGGCCAGCGCCGTGGCCGCCGCGAGCCCGGCGATGCCCCCGCCGACGACGGCGACCCGCAGGGCATCGTCCCCCGCCGACGGTCGCCCCGGCGCCGGGCGCAGGACGACCGCGCGGCGGTCGCGCCCGCGCCGGGCGGGCGCGCGACGGCCGTCGGCGGCGGGGGACGTTCGTCCGGGTCGGGACAGCGGCATGGCGGGACACTCCGGGGTACGGGCCGCGCGGAAGGGGAGCGGCAGGACGGCAGGAGGAGAGAAGGACACAGGGGAGAAAGAGGGAAGAAGCGGACACGGCGACCCTAAGGGCATCAGGGCCGCCGGACGGGGGCGTCACGCCGCCGCAGCAGGGGCAGTTCCACCGCCGAGCGCAGCATGGGCAGCACCGGGGTGCTCATCCCGATGGCCACCTCCTCCCACCACCGGGAGCGGCCGTCCAGGAAGCGCAGCAGCCGGTCCGCGGGGTTGCGCAGGAACAGCTCGCTGAAGAACCGCGCCCCCGCCACCCGCCCGGTGTCCACCGCCCGCAGCATGACCGCGTCCATCGCCCGGTGGCGGGCGGAGTGCGCCGGGGGAGGCACCGGGACGCGCCCGCGGCGCCAGGCGTCGGCGATCGCGTCGCTCTGCCGCTGGACGGCGGCGAAGGTGTAGCCGGTGGCCGGCCTGGTGGCCCCGCCGGCCGTTCCGATGCGGAAGACGCGGCGGCCGGCGCGGCGCGGGAAGACGGCGTCCGTCATGGGGATGACGCCCTGCTCGGTGTCCACCACCGACACCCCCTCAAGTCCCAGCACCCGCCCGGTGTAGTGCCGCAGCGCCCGCTCGTACGCCTCCCGGGGCAGGGGCGCCCCGGAGAACTCCGTGTACTCCACCAACGCCTCCCGGCGCCCCAGCGGCAGGACGTAGCCGAAGGACAGGCCGTGCGCGGGCTGCGGGGTGCGGAAGTCCATCAGCTCCACGGTCGCCGGATCGAACGCGTCGGCGGCGCAGCGCACGAACCAGCCGCGGAAGTGCTGGAGCAGCGTGCTGCGCGCGGCGGGCAGCCGCCGCGGCGGACGGGAGTCGAAGACCCAGCGGGCGCGCACCCGCACCGGGCGGCCCGAGGCGTCCGCGCCGTGGACGACGGCGCCGCCGGCCGGGTCGTCCAGCACCCGGTCGACCGCCGCGGTCACCCGGTGCAGCCGCGGCAGGCGCGCCAGCCGCCGCTCCACCAGCGCGGTGAAGTCCGGAGAGCGGATCATCTTGTAGCGGGTGCCGCCCAGTTCGGCCTCGGCGACGCGTCCGTCCGGACCGCGCACGCGCAGCCGGCTCCAGCAGGCCCGCACCGCCTCGTCGTACGGGCCGTCGCCGGTCTCCCAGAAGCACCAGGTGCGGGCCGGCGTGCGCGCCGGCCCGTCGGGCGCCTCGACGAGGGCCACGGCGGGGGCGGCGCCGTGCGGGCCGGCGGCGGAGGCCAGCCGGTGCGCCAGCGACAGCCCCGCGGCGCCCGCGCCCACCACCGCGATGTCCACATCGATGTCCACGTCGCAGAGGGCGTCCGGATCATCCGGGATGTCCTGATCGGTCACCCGGGGTGTGTTCCACGCCGCGCCCCTTCGCACACCGCCGCAACCGGTCGGCGCGGATGCCGGGCCACCTCCCTGTTTTGCCTTGGAGGCAAAAATTTTGCCCCTGGGGAAAAACCCTGGCTCAATCGTCCTGTGAACTCCCCATCCGAGGGTACGTCCGCAGGACTGCCGCCCCAGGTCGCCTCCCGGCTGCGCGACCTGCGGCGGCGGAGCGGGATGACCCTGGAGGCCGCCGCCCGGCGCGCGGACCTCTCTCCCGCGTACCTGTCCCGCCTGGAGACCGGCCGCCGCCAGCCGTCGCTGCCGTCGCTGCTCGCGCTCGCCCGGATCTACGGCACGACCGTGTCGGACCTGCTGGGCGAGACGGCCGCCGAGCGGGATCCGGTCGTCCGGGCCGACCGGGCGGAGGCGGTCACGGCGGACGGGTGGACCTACCGCCAGGCCGGCGGGTCGGGCCGGGCGATGCAGGCGCTGCGGGTGCACGTGCCGCACAGCGCCCAGCGCGACCTGGTACGGGTGCACCCGGGCGAGGAGTGGATCCACGTGCTGGACGGACGGCTGCGGCTGGTGCTGGGCGAGGCCGAGCACGTCCTGCGGCCCGGGGACTCCGCGCACTTCGACTCGCTCACCCCGCACCGGATCGCGGCGGCGTCCCCCGAGGGCGTCGACCTGCTGTTCGTCCACACGCTGCTGCGCAGCACCGTCGCCGACCTGTGCGTCGGCGAACCGGCCCGCCGCGTCCCGTGAGGCCCCGACCGATCCCCGATCCCGATGGCTCCGGCCAGTTGTGAAAGGCGACCCGATGTCCGAACAGCGCCCCCGGCCCGCGGACCACGTGAACGAGGAGCGGACGTTCCCCCGCGGTCTCGTCGTCAGGCTCTTCGTCTACCTGGTGGCGGGCCACCTCGTCGCGGCCTTCCTGTACCTGCTCTTCGAACTGGGCGGCAGCCGGTGAGGACCGCGGTGCGGGCGGCCCCGGACCGGCCCGTTCCGGGCTTCGGCGGCCCGGCCGTCAGCAGCGCACCGGGCCGGGGACGGTCATGCGGAAGGGGCGGACGGCCACGGAGAGCCGCGCGGTGGTGTCCGCCAGGGCCGGAAGCCGCTCCGACCACGAGACGACCTCCACGGTCTCCCGGCGGAGGGCGCCCACCAGGCGGCCGGGGATGAACAGCCGCCGCCCGGCGGAGCCGGAGAAGCCCGGCAGGGGCAGCGGCACCGGCGGGAGCCGCAGCCGGCCGGGCCGGAAGGCCAGTTCGGCCACCGGGCCGTCCCGGTCGGTGACGCGCACCGAGCGGTCCGTCCAGGCGAACTCGGCGAGTTCCTTGGGCAGGTCCCAGATTCCCCGCCCGCCCCGCACCGACGTGGCGTCACTGACCCAGATGCGGTCGATCAGCAGCCCGGCCCGGCGACCGCGGCGCACCAGGGGGCCGAAGGCCAGCTCGTCGTAGCGCAGGGTGCCCTCCCGGTACCGGACCAGACCGACCACCAGGCGGGAGGGGGAGCCCAGCGGGCGCAGGTCCGCGGGGACGTGCAGCCGGTGGCGCGCCGGGAGGACGCCGACCCACAACTGCCCCCGGAACCTCCAGGGAGCGGGCGGGTAGGCCCCCTCGCCCTCGGGGGCGGGACCGGGCATCTCCACGGCTCCTTCCTGACGGGGTTCCGGTACGGGGACCGCCGGTCTCGTCCGGCGACGGGACGACCGTACCCCCGCGGAGGGCGGCCGGACCATGCGGCAGGCGGCGCGCCGGGCTCCAACGGGCCGCTGGTGGCGCGGAGTCGGGCGGCACCGGGGAGCCCCGGCGCCGCCCGTGAAGCGGACCCGGAAGGACGACGGGCGGGTGCCCGGCGGACGGACCGCCGGACACCCGCCCGGGGCGCCGCCTACCTCGCGGCGGGGGCGAGGGGGACGGCAGTGGTGACGGCGGTGTCGGTGGTGGTGACGCTGCTGGACATGCAGCCCCTCGTCTGGTTGCCCGGCGTCGGGAGCAGGCCCCCGAAGATGCCGGGAGTGGTGTGCTCGGAGCACATCTGGACGCTCGTTCCGGGGCTCTCCGCGGCGATGGCGGGGGAGCCGAGGAACAGGGCGCAGCACACGCCGGTGCCGATCGCGGACATGCGGGCGAGATGACGCATGGGGGATCAATCTCCTTTGCAGGGTTGGGGATTCCCACCCTGACCCCGCCGCGGGCCCGCTGCTCGGTGGCCTGCTGCATTCAGCCCCTTCCGTCACCCGCGGGGTGCGGTCGGCGCGTGTCGGTCCCCCGACCGACCGACGGCGTCCGAACCGTGCGGCTGCCGACCGGTCCCTGGTGGCCCGCGCTCGGGGCGGCCGTCCGGTGACGGCCGCCTCCCGCGCGGAACCCGCCGGGTGGTGCGTCCTTCTCCCGGAGCCCGGCCTCCTCGTCCAAGGAGAGCCGGAGTCGGTGGTGTCACGGCTCTCTTGGGGGCCGGTCGGGGCGGGAGGAGCCGGCGGCCGATCAATCGGGGACGGACGCACCGGCCGCCGGTGGTGCCGGCGCGGTGAACCTCGCCGACTGCTGTGTGACTCCCTGCGGGTTGTGTCCTTCGCGTACCCGCCGTCCGTGCGTACACGCATCCGAACGGCCGTCGGATGCGGACGCACCGCGCGGCGGGGACCGGTGGGTTCCGGACGGGCGGCTCACACCGCCGTGGGGCGGGGCGTCCGGCCGCGGGCGAGGGCGCGGCCGGTGGCGGCGTACCACTGGACGGCCAGGACGGCGGCCAGGGCGAGCTCGGCCAGATCCCCGCCGTAGTACATCAGCCGGGCCCCGGTGTGCAGGTCGGCCGCCGTGAAGCCGGTGCCGGGCGGAGGCGCGGCACAGAGGGACTTGGCGAGTACGGCATGGGCGGCCCCGGCGCCCAGCAGCGCCCCGCCGCGCCAGAGCGGGCCCCACCGGCGGCGCACCGGGTCCAGCCGGCAGACGGCGAAGGCGAACAGCAGCCCGGCGGCGAGGACATGGACGTGCACCACGGCCCGCAGGACGGGCCGGTCGTGGGTGGCCGCCCACAGCGGCGTGCGGTACAGCACCCACAGGCCGCCCACGTCCAGCACCGCCGCCAGCGGCGGGAAGACCAGCCATCCGGCGGGCCGGGAGTGCGCCACCGCCAGCAGGGCGCGCCGCGTCCGTCCGGGGCGCAGCACGCGCAGCGCGAGGGTGAGCGGACGGGCCAGGACCAGCAGCAGCGGGGCGGCCATGCCGACGACCAGGTGCCGGGCCGTGTGCGCGGTGAACGGGCCGCCGGGCGGCGCCGCGGAGACGGCCGCGGCCAGGGCGGTGCCGCCGGCGGTGAAGCAGAGGTCCCGCGCGTACGGCCAGGCGTCGCCGCGGCGGCGCAGCCACGCGGCGGCGAGCAGGTAACCGGCGACCGCCGACAGCGCGGCCCCGGCGGCGAACAGGGCCACCGGGTCGGGACCCGGGCCGACGGGGTGGAGGTGCGCCCAGGTCACCGGGCCGGCCCCGCGGACCGGGAGGCGGGCCGGGCCGCGCGTACGGCCAGGGCCGCGCCGACGCCGAGCAGCACCAGGCCGGCGGCGTTCCAGGCCAGGTCGTAGGGGAGCAGGTCGACGCCGTAGCGGACCTGGTGCGTGCGCAGCACCTTGTGGTCGACGGTGCCGTCGAAGAGCTGGAAGCCGCCCGCCCCCAGGAACAGCCCGGCCCGGGTATGGGCCGGGGACAGGGCGCCGCGGCGGCGCAGATCGGCGTAGAGGGTGAACCCGGCGACCAGGGCGAGCAGTTCGGCGGTGTGCAGCAGACCGTCGGAGAGCAGCCCGACGGCGGGGGTGGAGCGGTCGTAGAAGTGGTGCCAGGCCAGGAGCTGGTGGAAGACGATCTCGTCGACCGCGGCCGTCACCGCCGCTCCGATCAGTGCGCCGATCACCGTCGAACGGCGGGTCAGGAGCCGGGACGGTGGCTGCGGGACGGGGGGCTGCCGGGCCGGTTCGGTCATGGTGCTGATGCCCTTTCCGGGAGGGGTGCCGCGTCCGGTACGCGTCCGGTACGAGTACCCCGCGCTCCGGCGGAACACGGCGGGCGGCCGGAGACGACCCGCCCGGCGGTGCCCGCGGTGCCGCCGGGCGGGTCGCGCACCAGGGCCGGTGCCCCGCCGCGCCCCAGGGGCCGGCGCGGCGGGGCACCGGCGCGGGTCAGCAGTTCCGCGGCTTGGCCCAGGAGCACTCCAGCCCGGCCGGGGGAGCGCCGGCCGGGGCGAAGCGGGGCGCGGCGGTCTCCGTGCCGCTCTTCTCCGCGCTTTCCCCGCGGCTCCGCCCGTCTCCGCCGTCTCCACCGCCCTCGCCGTCCTCGCCGTGCGAGGCCAGGGCTACCACGAGGGCGTCCTCGATGCCCTTCACGGACGGGGCGAGGTAGTTGTTCAGGACGACGCTGAAGACCAGCTCGCGGCCGTCGGCGTCGGTGACGTACCCCGAGAGCGCGGAGGCACCGGTCAGGGAGCCGGTCTTGGCGCGGGCGTTGCCGGCGGCCGGGGTGCCGCACATCCGGGAGCGCAGTGTGCCGCCCACCATCCGGTCCTGGCCGCAGGCCACCGGGAGGGAGGCGCGCCAGCGGTCGAACCACGGCGCGTCCCGTACGGCGGTCAGCAGCCGCGCGAGCTGCCCGGCGGACATGTTGTTCAGCCGGGACAGGCCCGAGCCGTCCACCTGGCGCAGGGCGCCGGTGTCGATCCCCTCCTTCTCCAGGTAGTCGGCGACGGCCGACAGCCCGGTGCTCCAGGTGCCCCGGCCGGAGGTCTTGTGGCCGATGGCCTTGACGAGGACCTCGGCGTGGTTGTTGTTGGAGAGCTTCATGAACGGGACGAGCAGGTCCGCGAGCGGCATCGAGTCGTGGCCGGCGAGGACCGTGGCGCTCGGGGGCGTGGGCCTGCCCAGGCGGGTGCCGCCGGAGATCCGCACCCCGTGGGCGGCCAGCGCGTCGGCGAAGACCGCGGCGGCGTAGCCGGTGGGTTCCCAGACGCTGGTCCAGGAGGTGGTGGGGTCCGCCCCGACGGGGATGTTCCCGCTCACCACGATGGTGTTGCGGCCGTGCTCGCGCTCGACGGAGAGGGTGTCGGGCTCGCCCGCCGCGACGGTGGTGCCGCGCACGTCGACGGTGACGTAGTCGGTCGGAGGGGTGACGGTGACCTTCGGCCTGTCGCCGGGCTCCGCACCCGGGACGACGCGGACGTAGACCGTGCCGGCGTCGTAGTCGGTGTCCGGGGCGACGGTCAGCGGGGAGATCTGCGACGAGTAGTAGGCGGACTCGTCGTCGGCGGCCCACGACCGGCCCAGGCGCTGGTCGTCGAAGCGGGTGTCGTCGGCGATCAGGCGGCCGGTGACGTGCCTGATCCCGGTGGCCGCGACCTGTTCGGCCAGCCGGTCGTAGTCCTCGGCGAGCATGGTCGGGTCACCGGTGCCGCGCAGGTACAGGTCGCCCCGGAGCACCGGCCCGCGGCGCCTGCCGTCGGACAGCACCTCGGTACGGAACCGGTGGTCGGGGCCGAGCAGTTCCATCGCGGCGGCCGAGGTCACCAGTTTGACGTTGGAGGCGGGCATCAGCCTGTCGTCGGCCCGGTGCCGGTAGAGGACGCGGCCGGTGTCGGCCTCCCCGACGACCACGCTCGCCGCGGCCCCGTCCAGGCGCTCGTCGGCGAGGACGCGGTCGATGGCGGCCTTGAGTGCGTCGTCGGCGGGGTCCGCCCCGGCCGGCGGACTCCAGGTGAGGGTGGACCAGGTGAGCGTCAGGGCGAGGCCGGCGGCGGTCGGCCAGGCCCAGGCACGCGTGCGGAATCCGCGGAGTCGTCTGCCTGCTGTGCGTCTCGTCATGGCACCCGAGGATTCCGTACATCGGGGGTTCGCGGCAGGAGGTCGGCACCGCTGGAAGCCGTGTCCGGGGCCGGAAGCCCGGCGGATGCGATGCGTTCGGAAAGTGCCACATTCGATCCCGAAAAAATCCCGGAACTTTTCCGGTTGACCTTCCTTGAAGTCATGATCATTGATCATTGAGTTGAGGTGAAGCCATAGTTGGATCAGGGAGAGCGAGGGAAGCAGACGAGAATCCTTCTCCGGAATTTTTCCGGAAAGAAACATTGACGGTGGCTCAGGGCGGACCCATACTCCATACCGGTCGTTGCCGATCGCCATGGACCTGCCACCCAGCGTCCTCCCCGCCGGGTGCACAGGTCACCGAGCCGCGAAGGGCACCCACCTCCGCCCGCCCGGGCGCCCCCACGGTCCGGGCGGGCCACGGACGAAGGGAACGCAATGATCGACACCCCCCACACCCCGCAGGAGCCCGGCAGAGCGCGCCGGCGCCCGCGGTCCCCGCTGCGCAGCGCGCTGGTGGTGGGCGCGGCCCTGGCGGTGGCCGCCGCGGGCACCGTCACGGCCCTGACCGGCCCGGCCGGCGCCGCCGCCTCCACGCTGGGTGCGGCGGCGGCGGAGAAGGGCCGCTACTTCGGCACCGCGGTCGCAGCCAACCGGCTGGGCGAGTCCGCCTACGTCACCACCCTCAACCGGGAGTTCAACTCCGTCACCGCCGAGAACGAGATGAAGTGGGACGCGGTGGAGTCCTCCCGCGACTCGTTCAACTTCTCCAACGCCGACCGCATCGTCAGCCACGCGCAGGGCCGCGGCATGAAGATCCGCGGGCACACGCTGGTGTGGCACTCCCAGCTCCCCGGCTGGGTCAGCAGCCTGGGCAGCGCCGACCAGGTCCGCTCGGCGATGAACAACCACATCAACAAGGTGATGGCCCACTACAAGGGCAAGATCCACTCCTGGGACGTGGTCAACGAGGCCTTCGAGGACGGCTCCAGCGGCGCCCGCCGCAACTCGGTCTTCCAGCAGCGGCTGGGCAACGGCTACATCGAGGAGGCCTTCCGCACCGCCCGGGCCGCCGACCCGGCCGCCAAGCTCTGCTACAACGACTACAACACCGACAACTGGAGCCACGCCAAGACCCAGGCCGTGTACAACATGGTCAAGGACTTCAAGGCCCGCGGCGTGCCCATCGACTGCGTCGGCTTCCAGGCCCACTTCAACAGCGGCAACCCGGTGCCCAGCAACTACCACACCACCCTGCAGAACTTCGCCGACCTGGGAGTGGACGTCCAGCTCACCGAGCTGGACATCGCCGGCTCCGGCCAGTCCCAGGCCGAGCAGTACCGCGGCGTGGTCCAGGCCTGCCTGGCCGTGGCCCGCTGCACCGGCATCACCGTCTGGGGCGTGACCGACAAGTACTCCTGGCGCTCCTCCGACACCCCGCTGCTGTTCGACGGCAACTACAACAAGAAGCCCGCCTACGACGCGGTCCTGGCCGTCCTCAACGGCGCCACCGGCGGCACCACGGGCGGCACCACCGGCAGCACCACCACGGGTGGGACCACCGGCGGGACCACGGGCAGCACCACGGGTGGCACCACCACGGGCGGGACCACCGGTGGTGGCGGCGCCTCCTGCACCGTGACCTACCAGGAGACCAACCGCTGGGGCGACCGCTTCAACGGCCAGGTCACCGTCCGCGCCGGCAGCAGCTCCATCAGCAACTGGTCGGTGACCGTCACCATCACCCCGCCGCAGCGGATCTCCACCACCTGGAACGGCACCCCCTCCTGGGACTCCAGCGGCAGCGTGATGACCATGCGGCCCAACGGCAACGGCACCCTGGCCGCCGGCTCCTCCACCAGCTTCGGCTTCACGGTCATGGCCAACGGCAACTGGACCGCGCCCCGCCTGGGCGCTTGCACCGCCTCCTGACCCCGGCACCCAGAAGACCACACTCCCCCCACACCCGGTGGCGTGGCGGCACCCGGCCGCCACGCCACCGGCGTGTTCCAGGGGATGCGCGCGGGACGGGAACGGAGCCCGCGCCGCCCTCCCCGGAGGGACGGCGCGCCCCGTCAGTGCCGGACGCCGACCGAGGCGGCGGCCGGGCCGAGCGCGTCGGTGTCGGGACCGAGCCACTCGCAGAACAGGACGGTGGCGTCGTCCTGGAGCCGGCCGCCGTGGTGCTCCAGCACGGCGTGGACCAGGCGGCGCAGGGTCTCGGGGACGGACAACCCGTCGGTGTGGTGGCGGATGAGGAAGTCGACGAAGCGGGTGAGGCCGAACTCGCGGTCGCCCGGGCCGCGGGCCTCGGTGATGCCGTCGGTGTAGAACACCACGCGGTCTCCCGGCTCCAACTGCTCGCGGCAGAGCGTGCTCCTCAGGCCCAGCCCGGTGCCCAGCGGATGGGCGGGCGGGCAGTGCAGCAGGGTGGTCCAGCGTCCGCCGCGGATGACGACCGGCGGGTGGTGGCCGCGGTTGACCCAGGTGAACTCGCCGGTACGAGTGTCCAGGTCGGCCAGGACACCGGTGACGTACCGGGTCTGGCCGAACTGCTCGATCAGCACCCCCTCGATGACCTCCCCGGTCTCGGCGAGGGAGGCGCCCTGCCGGCGGTGGTTGCGGCCGGCGGCCATGGCCAGGTGGGCGGTGAGGCCGGCCGCGGTGTCGTGCCCCATGGCGTCGAAGATCGACAGGTGCACCACGGGCCCGGCGATCGCGTAGTCGAAGGCGTCACCGCTGACCTGGTACGCCGGCTCCATGGTGGCGCTGATCACCACCCGGCCGTCGGCGTAGCTCCTCGGCGGCATCAGGTGCCACTGCATCTCGGCCGCCACGTTCATCTCCCCGGTGCGCACCAGACGGGCGTGGGAGTCGCTGAGGGGGCTCTTGCTGGCCACGATCAACGCCGTCAGGGAGGCCAGCAGCTCCATGTCCTCGTGGGTGCGGGCGTCGTCGGCGGCGGTGGTGACCCGCAGCAC
The DNA here is from genome assembly GCF_035644915.1 of Streptomyces sp. Classification (GTDB taxonomy): domain Bacteria; phylum Actinomycetota; class Actinomycetes; order Streptomycetales; family Streptomycetaceae; genus Streptomyces. The sequence continues at coordinate 6,289 of NZ_DASQNP010000078.1, read as the reverse complement.
GCCCAGGCGCTCGGTGCCGTCCAGCAGGGGCACCCACCACCGGTACCCGCCCGGCCCGGAGCCGGCGGCGGGCAGGACACGTCCGTGCTGGTAGACCCGGCCCGGCACGGTGCCCTCGATCCTCAGCTCCGCCTCGTCGCCGTCCGCGCCCTGCCCGGCGTCCGGACCGGCCCCGGTCAGCAGGCGCATCACGTACTCCTGGAGGTCGGCCAGGTAGATCCGCACCTCAGTGAGCCCCGCGGCGGCCGCGTGCCGGTTCACGGCGGCGGGCACCAGCTCCAGGGGCAGCAGATGGCTGGCGGTCAGCAGGCCGGCGAGCATTTGCCGACTTCCGGTGTCCCGGTTCGGCACGGTGGCTCCTTCCCTCCGGCTTCCTCCGGTTCCCCACGGCTCCCCGGGCATGCCCCGTGAGGGAGGGAGCGGTCACCCGGCCCCGGGCGGGATGCGGCGGCCGACCGGACGGGGGGAGAAAGATCCGGCGGCCGCCGACAGGGATGCGACCGGGCGCCTGTCTGCGACTCCACCTGGTGGCGTCCCGGACGCACCCACCCGTCTACCCCGGGAAGGGCGGGACAAGCGTCCGGCGGCGGCCGGGCGCGGCAGTTGCCTCACGGCCGGTTGCGGATCCTGCGCCGGACGGCGCCGGCCACCGCCCGCCCGTGCGCGGCGGTGAGCACGGCCCCGTCGGCCGCGTTGTGCCGGAGCCGGACGAGCATCGGCCGGGTGCCGGTCACCAGCACCCTGCGCGCCCCGGCCTTCGTCGGGACGTACCCGTTGGGGAAGCGGATCGGCATGTCGTGGTGGCGGCCGCCGGGGACCACGGCCCGCACCACGAGCTGCCACGCGCCGGGACAGAACACGGCGGGGTGGAGCACCGTGGGATCGACGGTCAGGCGCCGCACCAGCGGCGACCCGGTCGCGGAGGCGGGCCCGGCGGGCACCGCCACCTCGTGGCCGTCCTTCTGCCGCAGCAGGATGCGGTACCGGACGCCCTCCGGATCATCCCCGAGGTACAGGCCGCTGCGGATGTCGACGGTGAACCGCCGGCCGTCGGGCAGCCAGGCGACGCGGCAGAGCTCGGCCCAGTCCAGGTGCTCGTGGCGGGACAGGGCGACGAGCTCCTCGACCCGGCCCAGGCGCAGCATCCGGGCGCGATGGCGGAGGACGGGCGGCAGTGCCTCGACGACCTCCTCCGGGACGAACTCCTCCAGCAGCTCCCCGGCGATCCGGGCGTAGCGCCTCTGCAGGTCAGCGGAGCAGTGCGCGTACCGCGGGCCGAACTTGTTGAGGATCTCCAGCCGGACCCAGCGCCGCAGCAGCCTGTTGCGCCGCGCTCCCGGCCCGGTGTGGCGGACGACGGTCTCCAGGGCCGCTCGTACCGCGGAGTAGAAGGGCTCGGGCTCCGGCACCTGCTTGGTCAGGTGGCCGAAGCCGTCCCGTTCGACGAGGTAGTAGCAGTCGTAGTCGGCGACGACGGAGATGGCCCGCGCCAGGAAGTACGCGGGGACGACGAACGGCTGCTCCTCGGCCAGCCGCACGCCCTCGGCGAAGCGCAGCCCGTTGTCGACGACGAGCGACCGGCGGAACAGCTTGTGCGCGGTGAGGCTCCACACCACGTCGGTGGTGTGGACGTCGCCGCGCTCGACACTCCGTGCGAAGGCCGCCTTCGGGGCGTTCCTCCCCACCCCCCGGATACGGCCGAGCACCACGTCGGAGCCATTGCGCTCGGCCGCCGCCAGCATCCTCTCGAACGCCTCCGGACCCAGGTAGTCGTCCGGGTCGGCGAAGAAGAGGAACTCGCCCGTGGCGGCGTCGATCGCCCGGTTCCGCGGCCCGCCGGGGGCCCCGGAATTGGGCTGGTGGAACACCCGGATGTTGGGGTGCCGGGCCGCCCAGGAGTCCAGCAGCTCCCCACTGCCGTCGGTGGAACCGTCGTTCACCGCGAGCACCTCGATCCGGTCGAAGCCGATGGACTGGCCCACCAGCGACTCCAGGCACTCGCCGAGGTGGTCCGCGGCGTTGTAGACCGGTATCACCACGCTGACCGAGAACCTCGTCATCTCGTCCTATCCCCCTGGCAGTTGTGGTCGTCCCCCATGGTGCGGGCACGATGAAAGATCATCGAGACGGCGAAACGGTTGTGCTGACCCGGACGGATGGCGGGAAACGACCGTCCTTCCCCCGGGCCCGTCGCCGGCCGTGTGCCGGGCACGGCGGCAGCCGTACCGGACGGGGAGACGCCCGGCGGACCCTTGCGCCCGGTTCCGGGGCGCGGTGCCGGGGGCGTCCCACCGGCGTCCGTTCTCCCAGGGAGCTGGACCGCGTCCAGCGTGCGGTTGCCGGCGTCCGGGACGCGGTCGGCGTACACGGCCGCGAGCGACGCGTGTCCCGCCGGCCCTTCATCGCGTACCGGCGGGCCGTTGCCGGCACCGCGAGGAGCACGGCGACCGCCATGGCCGGGCAGAGGGCCGGCACGGCGAGCAGTCGGGCACCCGCCATCGCCGTGGGCGAGTCCGGGGACGACGGCGACGCGGCCGACGAGGACGGTCGGCCGGCGCAGGGGCCGTTCGGTGTCCGAGGGCGTCCGAGCCGCTCCGCCGCCCGGTGTCCGGTGGGGGAGGGGCCGGTGGCGTCCGCCGGGAGGGAACCGACCCCACCGGGCACCTCGTCCCGTTCGGGTGACGGTGGCAGGACGCGTTCCCCGGGAACGGCCCGAGGAACCGTCAGGTCACCGGAGCACCGGGCCCCTCCCGCCGGGCCGGAGGGGCCGGCTGGGCGGGGACGCGTCCGCCGGGCGGGGCGAAGGCGGCCGCCTGCGTCTCGTACAGCTCGCGGAAGTGCCCGCCGGGCCTGGCCAGCAGGTCGGCGGGGGAGCCGGACTCCACCAGGCGGCCCTCGTGGAGGACGTGGACGAGGTCGGCATGGCGGACGGAGGCCATCCGATGGGTGATCAGCACGATCGTCTGTCCGGCGTCGGCCAGCTCCCTGAGCTGCCGGAACACCCTCTCCTCGGCCTTGGCGTCCAGGGCCGCGGTGGGCTCGTCGACGACCAGGATCTCGCCGTCGCGGTAACGGGCGCGGGCGATGCCCAGGCGCTGCCACTGGCCTCCGGAGAGCTGGTGCCCGCCCTTGAAGGTGCGGGAGAGCAGGGTGTGCCAGCCGCGGGGCAGGTCCTCGACGAAGTCGGCCCCGGCGTGGCGGGCGGCCTCGGCCACCCGCCGGTCGCAGATCGGCCGCCGGGTGTCGGAGACGGCGACGTTGACGCGGGCGGTCATCGGCCACCGGTAGTGGTCCTGGGCGACGACGGCGAACCGGGCGAAGACCTCCTGCCGGTCGGCCTCGGCGGCGTCCACGCAGACGTCCGCACCGCCGTCCGCGCCGCACCACAGCACGCGGCCCCGCTGTGGCGCGTACAGCCCGCACAACAGCTTGACCAGGGTGGACTTGCCCGAGCCGTTCTCCCCGACCAGCGCCACCACGCCGCCGAGCGGAACGGTCAGGCTGACGTCCCGCAGGGCGGGGGCGCCGTCGGTGCCGGGGTAGGCGAAGCCGACGTCCTCCAGCCGGATCTCCCGTACGTCGGCGGGCAGCCGTGCGCCGCCGGTGGGGATCTGCCGCTCGGCCGACTCGTGCAGCAGCCGGTTCAGGTCGGCCACGTGCAGCGACTCCTCGTGCAGGTAGTTGATCTGCCGCACCAGCCCCTCCAGCGCGCCCGTTCCGGTGCGGATCGCCACCACGGCGGTGCCGGCGGCGGCCAGGGCCATCACCCCCGTCCACAGCAGGGCGCCGAGCAGCGCGTAGGCACCCAGCGCGACCAGTCCGGTGAGGGCCGAGGCCAGCAGTTCGGTACGGGCGGCCAGCCGCGCCAGCCGCGTCTGCTCCTCCTCCCCGGCCAGGGACATGCCGCGGAAGTGCTCCAGGACGAACGGCCCCACCCCGTGGACGCGCACCTCCGCCGCCGCGTCGGTGTCGGTCAGCAGCGAGGAGAGCAGCAGCGAGGCGCGGGTGTGCTGGAGCCAGCGGTGGAAGGAGCGGTAGCGGCGGCGCGCGATGACCAGCGTCGCCCACGCGCCGGGCAGCACCATCAGCACCAGCGCCGGCAGCAGGAGGGGGTGGAGCACGGTCAGCACACCGGCCGCCGCCACCAGGGAGAGCATCGCGGAGACGACGGCGACGCAGTTGTCGGTCATCCGCCGCGCCGAGGCGGCCCCGTACTGGGCGGACTCCAGCAGCCGGTGGAACTCCTCGTCCTCCATCGCCGCCAGCTCCACCCGGTAGGCGCGCTCCAGGTACATCTCCCGCGCCAGACGCTCCACCTTCGGCTGGAGCGGTCCGCTGAACCGGGTCGAGGCCGCCGAGCACAGCGCCCCGGCCGCGGCCGCGCCCGCCACGGCCAGCACCACGGGCAGGGCCTGACGCAGCCGGTCGGGGAGGTCACCGCCGGCCAGCAGCACAGCCAGGAGGGCGTTGACGCCCAGCAGGCCGCCGGCCTGCGCCACCCCGCGGCCGGTCTCGGCGACCGCCACCGCGACCGTGGCCCGCCGGTCGGCCCGCCAGGACAGGCCCACCGCCATCCCCAGCAGCCTGGGCAGTGTCGCGATCATCGTGCGCAGACCGAGCGCGTACCGGGTCTCCTCGTAGGCGGCCCAGCTCGTGTCGTACACCAGCCGCCCGCCGAACAGCGTCCTCTCGCTCTCCGACACCACCGGCTCGTCCGCCGCTCCCCGCCGTCGCGAGCGCATCGTCCCCTCCCTCCGCGGCCCGTGGCCGCCCGCCCCGTTCCCCGCCGCCCTCCCACGACCGGGGGACGGCGGCACAGTGGTGAACGCCCGGCCGGGGCGGCGGTTACGGCGCGGGGGGAGGAGCCCGGTTCCGGCGCGGGTCACCCCCGCGGCCCGCAGGTCGCGGGGAACACGTCACGACGAGGAGGCGCCCCTCCGGTTCCCCCGCCTCCCCCGGCCGCTCCGGTCTTTCCGGCCGGGCCCGTCGTGGCCGGTTCCCTCCGGTCCCCGCCGCGGGGAGGAGGGCCAGTGCGCGGGACGGGCGAACCCCGCGGGAAGCCTGGTCCGGGCGTCGCCCCTGGCCGCGTTGACCTGGGCCTGGGTGAGGAAGAGGCTTCCGGTCAGATCGGCGCCGCCGAGGTCGGCGTCCCGGAGGTCGGCCCCGATCAGGTCGGCCGTCCGCAGGTCGGCACCGCCGAGGTCGGCCGCGATCAGACACGCCCCGCGCAGGTCGGCGCCCCGCAGGTCGGCGCCCCTGAGCCGGGCTCCGGCGAGGTCGGCCCTGCGGTGGTTCCTCCGGCGGCCCGGAACCGCGGCCCGCACCCGCTCGCTGGCGCGCAGCAGCAATTCGTCGACGTCGCGGCGGACCGCCGCCACGTCCAGCTCCGCGAGTTCCCCGGCGCTGCCGCGGGTGAGGCGGTCGACGTCCTCCAGCGCGCGGCGCAGCTCTCGGTGGAGGGGACGGGCCCTGGGCCGTCCCAGTGCGTCGGCCAGGTACCACATCAGCTCGTGGAGCTGCCGTACGACGGGGAACACCGCGAACATCCGCGGCGCGGTGTCCGGTTCGCGGCGCCAGTCCCGCCCGCCGAAGGTGACCTGGGAGACCTTCTGTCCCGCGCCGAAGCAGTCGAAGACGGTGCAGCCGGAGAACCCCTCCTGGCGCAGGCGGGCGTGGATGCCGCAGCCGAAGTCCTCCCGCAGGTTCGGACACGGCCGCCCGGCCGCCTTGTCGAGCGCGAAGCCGGCGGAGGCGGCGAAGGGCAGCGCGACACAGCACAGCGCGAAGCAGCGGGCGCAGTCGGCCCGCAGCCCGGCGTCCGGCCGCGGGGCCGTACGGCGTCCGCCGTCGGCGGGGACTCCGGGCTCGTGGGACACGGTGCCTGCTCTCCTGTCGTGGGGTGGGCACCGCTCTGCGCCGTGCTCCGGGACGAGGGTCCATTGTCCCCGGGGCGCCGCTCCCGCGCCGTCACCTCCGGCGGCCGGACGGAACGGTGGCGTCCGCGGAGGCGGGGCGGAACGCGCGGTGGCAGATGGCGGAGGACGGGCCGGCGCGGCGGGCCACCGCCTCGGCCGGCGGGCCGGTCCCTTCCGGCAGGACCCGGAGGACGGACGTCCGGCACGGACCGGATACGGAGGGGCACGTGCGGTCCGCGGTGGACGGCGCCCCGGTGCGGGAGCTGTTCCCCCGGAATCCGGCCGCGCCCCCTGTGGGCCGGCGGCAACGGCGCGGGGGCACACGTGCTGGAGGTGGACCCGGGTGTACGCCCGCCGACTCCCGACACGCCCCG
>NZ_DASQNP010000077.1:0-14380 GCF_035644915.1 Streptomyces sp. | reverse complement strand
CTGTTCTGGGCCTTCGCCTACAACGTCGCCGCCCTGCCGCTGGCCGCCGCCGGCCTGCTCAACCCCATGATCGCCGGCGCCGCGATGGCCTTCTCCTCGGTCTTCGTCGTCACCAACAGCCTGCGGCTGCGCACCTTCCGCGCCGAAGCCTGACCACCACGCCCGGAAACCGACGTCCGCACCACACCCAGGGGCCGGGGCACACCGCCCCGGCCCCGTCCTCGTACCCATGCCGTTCCCCGCTGGATTCTCATGAGATGAGGCACCGATGACCGGTTACGAGAAGCACAAGGACGACATCCTCAGGCGCTTGCGCAGGATCGAGGGCCAGGTGCGCGGACTGCAGCGGATGGTCGAGCAGGACGCCTACTGCATCGACGTGCTCACCCAGGTGTCCGCGACCAACGCGGCCCTCCAGTCCTGCGCCCTCGCACTCCTGGACGAGCACCTCAGCTGCTGCGTCAGCGAGGCCATCGGACGCGGCGGGGACACGGCGCGGGAGAAGGTGAGTGAGGCATCGCGAGCCATCGCGCGGCTCGTCCGGTCGTGACCGGAGGGTATGGCCGTACGATGTGGCTCGGCCGCGACCGCGGGGCCGCAGGAGGGGGAAGAGTGCGCCGGCTGGGCGATTTGGAAGCCGAGATCATGGATCGGCTCTGGCGGTGGCGCAGAGCGGCTACCGTCCGCGAACTCGTTGACGACATCAACCTGGTCCGGCCGGTGGCGTACACCACGGTGATGACCGTCGCGGACATCCTGCACCGCAAGGGCATGCTGCGCCGTGAGAAGGCGGGGCGAGCCTGGATGTACCAGCCGCTCTACAGCCGTGAGGAGTACACCGCCGGTCTGATGCGTGAGGCCCTGGGGCACACCGAGGACCGTCAGGCCGCACTGATGCGTTTCGTCGAGCGCATGTCGCCCGAGGACGTCGAGGCGCTCAGGGCGGCACTCCGTTCCACCGGGCGGGAAGGTTCCCTGTGATCCACCACCTGCTGCCTCCGCTGGGAATCGCCGCAGGCGCCGGAGTGGTCGCGCCGCTCCTCCTCGCCCGCGCCCGCTGGACCCACCACGCGCCGAGACTCGCCATCGGTGTGTGGCTGGCTCTGGCGGGCGCGCTGACGTTCTCAGGGGGACTCGTCCTGGCTCAGTTGCTGCTGTTCCTGGCGGGGGCGCAGGACGCGCTGGGACTTCTCCTGGCGTGTGCGGCCGATTCGGAGCGCACGCCGGCCGACTGGTACCTGTCGGCGGTCGTGGGAGTCTCGGCGGCCGCGGCCGTCGGACCTCCGGGCGGGGCCCTGATCCGCGAGGGCATGCGGACCCGGAGATCGCGCATCCGGCACGCGCAGATACTGCGGCTCGTCGGACGGCGGTCCGCCCAACTCGGTGTGACCATCCTCGACCACGAGATCCCGGCGGTCTACTGCCTGCCCGGCCGGCCGCCGGAGATCGTGGTGAGTTCCGGTGCCGTACGCGCCCTGAACACCAGGCAGTTGTCGGCAGCGGTGGAGCACGAGCGGGCCCATCTGACCGGGCGACACCATCTGCTGTTCATCGCGGCGCAGGCCCTCGGCACCGCCTACCGGTGGCTTCCGCTCGGAGGCAGCCTGCGCCGGGAGGTTCCCCTGCTGCTGGAGATGGCGGCCGACGACCGTGTGCTGCGGCGGTGCACACGCCAGGAGCTCGTGGTGGCCCTGTACGAGACGGCCGCCGGACAGGTCCCGCAGGGAACGTTCGCGCTGGGGGGTCTGTCCGCCGCACTGCGGGTGCGCCGCATTCTGGCGCCGGGCCGACCGCGCTGTGCGGCCGCGTGCGGCGCACTCACGATCCTGGTGATGAGCGCGACGGTCATTCCCGTACTTGCGGCGTGCTGCTCAATCTAGTTATCCGCCTACTGATTTACTAAGTAATTTCGTAGAACTGCAGGACCGGTTCGGGAACTTTCTCGAAAAGAGATCACTCGAATCATGAAGGCCTTGTTAAGTTCTTCCCGGAAGGCCTGTATGCATCACCGTCAACGGGGCTATCGTGTACCGCTGCCGGGCGACTTCGCCCACAGGAGGGATGAGCGTCATGGGCCAGGTGGAAGTGCGGTCGGCGGTTGTGTCCGAGGCCTCCGCGGTGTCCCGGGTGATGGCCGACTCACTACGGGACAGTTACCTGGAACTGCTCGGGAAAGCCGAGGTGGAACGCCTCGTCAGCCGCTACTGCTCGCTGTCCCGCATTCGTACGGAAATTGGTGCGCCCGGCAGCGGACCGGGGTGGCAGGGATGGCTTGTCGCGGTGGAGCCGGACGGGCAGGTGCTGGGCGTGGCGGCCGGCGGCGTCGCCGAGGCCGGGGCCGGTGAGGTGTACTGCCTGTGCGTGACCGCGGAGCGCCGGCGCGAGGGCATCGGCAGCGCACTGCTGGCCGCGCTGAGCGAGCAGCAGTACGGAGCCGGAGCCCACCACCAGTGGATCTCCCTGCACTCTCCCCGGGATCCGGCTCTGCCCTTCCTGGAGCGGCACGGCTTCCGCCCGGCGAAGGAGTCCTCCGGCAGCGCGCGTTACGTACGCGCCTTCTGAACGGGTCACTCCTCCGGGGTGGCAGATCCACGCCATCGCGTGGACACGCAGCGACTCCGGGTAGCACCCGGAGTCGGCCGCGGGTCACGATTTCCTCCGGGGCGCGGGCCCGGCGGCACGGGCGCCGCTCCTGGACGGCAGGGGTACGGCCGAGGACCCTGGAGGAGCGATGGACACGCAGACGAGCACCACCGTGTCGGCCCTGCTCGATCTCTCGGATGACGGCGTTCACGCGGCTCTTCCGGAGTTGGAGCGCGACGGCGGCGCCCGTACCCTGCCGTCCTTGTCCGCCGAGGACGGTTCCGGCGCCCTGTGGCTGCCCGGCCTGGAGTGCGTGTCCGCCCAGGGGCCGGACACCCTGTGGCTGCACGACGCCCTGTTGGGGCCGTACAGCGCCGACATAGTCGGCTACCTCGGCCTGGTCCGTGCCACCGGTGGCCCCGTGCTCGACCTGGGGTCGGGGGCAGGACGGCTGGCCGTCCCCTTCGCCCGGCACGGTTTCGCCGTGGTGGCCGTGGACCGGGACGGTCCCAGTCTGCTGCGGCTGCGGCAGTGGGCCCGGCGGATCGGCCCCCGCACCGACCGGCTGGTGACCACGGTGCGGGCCGATCTGACCGAACTGCGGTTGCGCGGCCGGTACCAACTGGCAGTGCTGGCCGGAGCGATGATCACTGCGGTGCCTCCCCACGCACGCCCGGCGCTTCTGCGCGAGATAGCCTCCCACCTGGGCACGGGAGGGCTCCTGGCCCTGGACTTCCCGGACCACGCGCCGGCCCGGCTGGCCGAACGTCCGCGCCGCGCGTTCGCGTTCCGGGTGCCGCGCTTCGACGGGGTGACCGAGACGGTCGTGGCCAGACAGGTCTTCGACCTGGCCGACATGAGCGAGCGGATCACCTACTACTGCCGCTGTTCCACCCCCCGGGGCGTCCATCTGCGGACCCTGACCACGCACAAGTGGCTGGTCGATCCGGAGCGGCTGGCCCGTGACATCCGCGAGGCGGGCATGTGCGTCGCCCAGCGCTGCCGTCATCGGATCGACTCCGTGACCGAACATGTGCTCTTGATTTGCCGCCCTGGCGCATGATGGGGTGACCGAGGCCGCGGAATGGCCGGAGACAGGCCTTCTCCTGGGACAAGTGCGGGTCGCATGGAGTGCGGTAAGGACGGGCGAGGGGGGATTACCGCAACGTGTCCAGATCTGGTGCTGGCGGACGCGCCGGTTCACAAGACGTCGCACTCCGCCTCTACCAGGCGCTGCGGGCACGCGGAGCCGCGGGATTCACCGCGGTGGCGGACGAGTTGGGTCTGAAGGCGCACGAGGCCGCCCGGCACCGGGACGAGTTGGAGCGGCTCGGTCTGATCGTGGCCACCGCATCGCTGCACACCGACGGTCTGGAGGCGAATCCCGGCTGGAGGCACGAGGACGCCGACGACGCCGTCACCGTCATCGCCCCCGAGGTGGCCTTCCTGCGCCTGCTGGAGCAGGAGCAGGGAATGCTGCGCGAACGGCTGCGGCAGGCCGACCAGGCCTACACCATGCTGGAGACGCTGGCCGGCCGTTTCTTACGGGCCGGTTCCGTCACCGACTCCGAGGTCGAGGTCGAGGTACTGACCGACTACCGGCGCATCCAGCAGGTCGTCGAGGACATGCTGGACGTCGTGCACGACTCCATCGTCTCCATGCACCCGGGCGCCATCGACACCAGCACGCTCGACCGGTCGCTGGGCCGGGACAAGCGGATGGTGGACGAGGGAGTGCGCGTACGGGTCATCTACAACCAGCGGTTCGCGTCCGTGCCGACACTCGCGGAATTCTTCCGGAACCAGGTCGAGGTCGGCGTGGAGGTCCGGCTCTCCCCCGTCGTGCCCATGAACATGATCCTCGGCGACCAGCAGTTCGCCCTGCTTCCGGCGAACCCGGACGACCACACCGCCGGAGCGATCCTGGCCAGGGGGCCGGCGCTGGTGCGGTCGTACCTGGCCGTGTACGAGTACTGCTGGCACACCTCGTCGGCGTTCGGCGAGGAGGAGAACGCCGAGCGCGGCGGGGACGGGCTGACCGAGCAGCAGCGCGCGGCGCTGCGCATGCTGGCCACCGGCATGAAGGACGAGAAGATCGCGCGCAACCTGGGCGTGTCCCTGCGCACCGTCAGCCGTCTGCTCTCCGAGGTGATGCAGGAGCTGGGCGCCAGCAGCCGCTTCGAGGCCGGGGTGAAGGCGACCCGGCTGGGCTGGCTCGATTAGCCCCCGTCACCTGTCCGGCCAAGATGTACGATGGACACAAACTTTTGGCCGGACCACTTGGCGGAGACATGAAGCGCGACGTACTGCCGGAGCAGCGCGAGGCGGCGATTCAGCAGCTGCGCGATGTCGGCCTGCGGGTGACCGGGCCGCGCCTGGAAGTTCTCCAGGTACTTCAGGAGAACGACCACATGGAGGTGGAGGAAATCGCCTCCGCCGCGCGTAAACGCCTGGGGACTCTTACCAGCCAGGCGGTCTACGAAATGCTGAAGCACTTTCTTGAGACCGGATTGGTGACCAAATTCGACCGTCCCGGTCTGCCCGCTGTTTTCGAGATGATGTCCGACCCTCATCACCATGCGCTGTGCACGCGCTGCGGACGCGTGGTGAACGTGGACGTGCAGGCTCCCGCGCCTTCGCGCAAGAGCCTGCACGGTTGGCGCCTGACGGGCACCGAGCTGGTGTTCAAGGGCGAGTGCCCCGACTGTCGCTAGCCCTGCGGGGGCAGGGGCGGCCAGTCGATGTCGCCGCCGTACGCTGCGGTCGGCGGCCAGTCGATGTCGGCCGCCGTCACCGCGTCGGGGAGGCCGATCGACTGCTCGTGCAGGGCGGCCAGTGCGGCGGAGCCGGCCACAGATGCGCACAGAACCGTGGCGACGGCCAGGCGACGCATAGCGAAAACGATCTCGCTGTACGAAGGCATGGAGGTCCTCCAGGGTGATGTACGGGTTTGCTCGTCTACCCCTCTCCCGTGCCGCCGGGAGCTCCTCAGGGGGACGCTTAAATGATCCCGCCTCACCGCTGTCGGTTCCAGGCTCGTTCGCGTCGCACACACGCCATGACACAAGCCTGTCAAGGACGCCGGAAAGGAAACGGCTGAAATCCTCCGGTGAATCAGCCGCCCACGCCCGAGCCAATATTTGATCCGGCAAAAAATATGGTACTCTCCTGGTAGCGGCTCTCTCCCTTGAGCCGGCGGGCCCCTGGCGCCTCCAGGGACAGGGCCCCGCTCGGGCAGGGGCGTGCCGCCGCCCCTGCCCACCTCCGCCCCACGGCCTCAGCGGCCCGTTGGTACACGGCGAGCGTCCGGGCCGCGGCCAGATCCCATGCCATGCCCGATGCGTGCCGGACGCCGGCCTGTCCCATGGCCTTCACCAGTTCCGGAGCCCGGGCCAGGGTCAGCAGCCGCCGGGCGTAATCCTCCGGGCGGTGGCCCCGGACCAGCAGGCCCGACACGCCCTCCCACACGGCGGTCGGCAGCCCGCCCACGTCGGCGGCGAGCACGGGAGTCCCGCAGGCCTGGGCTTCCAGGGCGACCAGGCCGAACGATTCACTGCGCGAGGGCACCACCAGGACGTCGGCGGCGCGGTACCAGTGCGCCAGCACGTCCTGGCCCACCGGCGCCTCGAAACGGACCACGTCCCCGACACCCAGCGCGGTGCACAGCTCCCTCAGCCGGTCCGGGGCGCGCAGCCCCGTGCCGCTCAGCCCGCCCACGACGGGGACGACCAGGCGTTCGCCGAGCCCGGGATCCAGACGGACGAGTTCCCCGACGGCCTCGATCAGCACGTCCGGCCCCTTCAGGGGCTGTATGCGCCCCACGAACAGCGGTATGAAGGCGTCCTGCGGCAGGCCCAGGCGCCGGCGGGCGGCCTGCCGGCCCGCACCGGGGTGGAAGGTACGGAGGTCGACTCCGGGGTGTACGACGTCGGTGCGGGCCGGAGCAGCCCCGTACAGCCGCTGGAGGGCCTCCGCCTCGTCGGCGGTGTTGGCCACCAGCCGTTCCGCGGCGTCCACGACCTGGTGCTCGCCGAGGATGCGCTCCGGGGGTTCGGGGCGGTCGCCCTCGGCGAGTGAGGCGTTCTTCACCCGGCCCAGCGTGTGCATGGTGTGCACCAGCGGAACCCCCCACCGCCGGGTCACGTTCCGGCCCACCTGCCCGGACAGCCAGTAGTGGGAGTGGACCAGGTCGTAGGGGCGGCCGTCCTCGGCCGCGGCGCGCAGCAGGGCCTGCGAGAAGTCGTCCAGCGTGCCGGGCAGGTCCTCCTTGGCCACGGCACGACAGGGGCCGGCGTGCAGATGGCGCACGGTCGTCCCGGGAGCCAGGGGCACCCGCGCCGGCAGGCCCTCGCCCCGGCACCGGGTGAAGACGTCGATCTCGGCGCCGAGCCGGGACAGGCTCCGCGAGAGTTCGACGATGTACACGTTCATCCCGCCCGCGTCGCCCGTGCCGGGCTGGTGCAGCGGTGAGGTGTGGACGCTGAGCATGGCGACACGGAGCGGCCGCGCGCTGGTGGCGGACATGTGTTCTCCTCGACGGTCGGGGCGCGTGCCGCCGCCGTGGGGACCGGGACGGCACGCGGCAAACAGACGGGCCCCGAGGCGTGGAAGCTCCGGAGCCCGATGGGAGGCAGCCAAAGGCGAAGGGTCAGAACCCGAAGATCGGGCCCGTCGGTGGCGACAACCGGGTGTCGGCTGCGGGTGCGGTGAGGGCGTCGGCGGTGACGGCACGCCCTGCCGGAAGCCCGAGCGCGGCCGCCAGGCGGTCGGCTCCCTCCGGCATCACCGGGCGGGCCCAGGCGGCCAGCGCTCCGGCCACCTGGAGCTGAGCCACGATCGCGGGCGTGCAGGAGCCGTACCCCGCGGGGCGGTGCCGCTCGTACGCGTTGATGTGGCCGAAGTCGTCGGCGGAGCGGACGACTTCGTCCAGCAGGGCGACGGCGCGGCGGGGGTCGAACGACTGCGGCTCGTAGGCCTCGCGCAGTTCCCCGGCGGTGCGGAGCATCCGCTCGTGGAGGATGGTCCAGCCCGCTCCCCCGGGCGCGGCGTCCGGCACCAGGCCGGCGGACTCCTCCCGGACCGTGGCGAAGAGTCTGCCCAGCCAGCCGTTCCAGGTGGCGTCCAGTAACTGGCGCGTCCGCTCCAGGTCCGAGCGGCTGAACGGCATGGCCCTGCCGGTCGGCCGTGTCTGCAGCACATGGCGGCGCAGGGTGTCGGAGCCGAATTCCGTGAGCAGGTCCAGGGCCCAGACGGCGGAACGCCGGCCGGTGCGGCTGTCCTCGATGTGGAGGGATTCGCTGACGCAGAAGGAGTGCCTCAGCTTCACCCCCTGGGCCATGACGAGCACGGGCAGCAGGACGGCCTGGCAGAAGACGTGGCCGGCGCCGCAGAAATGGACGGTCTCCTCCGGCGTCGTCCGGTGGTCCGGCCAGCAGCCGTAGAGGTGCATCGCGACGTCTTCGAAGCAGACGTCGAGACGGTGGTCGGGGAAGTCGTCGCCGGGAACCGGCAGTCCCCAGTCGGCCGGGTGGCAGACGGCGATGTCGGGCAGCCCGTCCTCGGCGAGCCCTTCGCACAGCGCGGCCACCCGCGGCGGGAGGTCGCTGGTCCGCCAGTGGTCGGCGAGCTGGTCGCGGAAGGGTTCCAGCGGCAGGTACAGACGGCGGCAGCGGCGCAGTGCGGCCGGGGTGTCGCACAGGGAGCAGCGGGGGGAGAGGAGTTCACCGCAGTCGTTGGGCCGCGCGCAGGCGTAGCAGATCCCCCCTGTGCAGGGCTGCCCGCAGTGCGGGCACTCGCCGGCCGCGTGGGCTCCGTACAGCCAGCGTCCGCACGGCTCGCAGTAGGGCATCAGCCGGGTGCGGGGGGCGATGACGCCGTCGGCGCGGAGGCGGGAGAAGAGGTTCTGCACCCACTGGCGGTATTCGGCGGAGGAGCGGGGTTCGGTGATCAGGTCGAACTCGACTCCGGCGCGCAGCAGATCCGCGCATATGGCCTGGCGGTACCCCTCCGCGACCTCCTGGGGTTTGCGTCCGTCCCGCAGGGCACGCAGCTCGACGGAGCTGTTGTGGTCGGAGGTTCCGGTGACGAAGAGGACGGACCGGCCGTCCGCGCGCAGGTAGCGGCTGAGCACGTCGGCGGCGACATAGGGCCCGGCCAGGTGCCCTATGTGGAGCTCGCCGTGGGAGGCGGGCGGGGTCGCGGTGATCCAGAGCGGGCTGCTCATGGGCGGACCTCCTTGATCCTGCTGACTAGCGGGGCTCGAAGTGGAAGGAGCGGATGAAGCAGTCCCGCGGCTGCTCGATCGCGTAGACGATGCATTCGAAAAGCGCCTGAGTGGTGAGTTTCTCGTCGGGGTCCCCGCCTATTCCCTCCCATTCCACGGACCGGGGGTCGGAGGTGGAGAAGTCGGGCGGGTAGAGCGAGAAAACGCGGACCCCGGAGGGCCGGAGCCGGTGGGAGAGAATGTCGGCGAATCCCGCCTGCGCGCTCTTCGCGGCGTAGAAGGCGTCGTGCGCCGTCGACCTTCCCGCCAGGTCGGGGCCGCGGACCGCGACCATGTTGACGATGTCCGGCCGCTGGGACGCGCGCAGCAGCGGCAGGAAGTGTTTGACCATCAATACGGTGCCGCCCGCGGTGGATTCGATGGTCTCCACGATCTGGGCGTCCGAGGCGTCGTCGAGCTCGGTGCCGTCCAGCCACCGCGCCCCGTTGTTGACCAACAGGTCGATCCGGTCGGTGTACTCACCCACTTGCCGAGCGAATTCCCGGATCTCCGCCGGGCGGCTGAGGTCGCAGCCGAAGGCGTGAATACGGTCGCGGGCCGATCCCATGACGTCCGCCAGGGTGCGCTCGGCCGCCTCGACCGTACGGGCCGAGACGAACACCTCGGCCCCCAGGTGCGCGAACCCGATGGCGAGGGCGCGCCCGAACTCACGGGAGGCGCCGGTGACGACGACACGCAGATTCTCGAATTTCATACCGTCCAGCTCTCCCCGCTCGGCTGAATGTTCCCGAAAATCCTGACAGACGACGCGGAGGAGATCTGCGTGCGGAAGAGGCAGGTTCACGCAGTGGCGTGGATGCGCCACGGCAGCCGGAGGCCCGTCTCCAGTACTCGAACACGTTTGCCTCCGACGCTGACGCGCCGGAGGCGCCGGGGGTCCCCGCCGGACGGGGCGGAGGTCTCCAGGGTGACCGACACGGTCCCGGAGGGGGTCTCGACGGCCAGGGGGCTCGGCCCGCACCCGGCGGAACGTGCCAGGCGGTGCGGGATCGTTCCGTCGATGGCGACGGCCGCGGCCAGGCAGGCGAGCCCGGTGAGCGCGAAGGCGGGGTGCCATCCGGGCTCGGTGAGGGACCGGGCGGTCAGCAGTCCCGGCCGGCCGGCCGCCAGCACGGCGATCTTGGGCAGGAGGCTGCCTTCGGGGAGCCGCAGCATCGCGCGCGCCGCCGTCCGCAGCCGCTCCAGGCGCGCCAGGACGTCGGGGCCGGCCCCGAACAGGGTCCGGGCCCCGCGCAGTCCCAGGTCCGCCGCGGCGACGAACACATAGGGGTTGCCGAACCGGACCGCGGAGCCCGTCAGCACCCCCTCGTCGGTGACCAGGGCGTCGGTGGCCCGGCCGGTGGGCAGCAACCACGGCAGCGGCGGCGCCGTGTCCGGGAGGAAATGCAGGGTGTAGGTGCCGTCCCGGGCCCGTTCGCACACCACCGAGTCCCCGGTGTTGAGGACCCGGACGCGCAGTGGCCGGCCCGCGGCCCTGGTGGCCACGGCGGCCAGGAGGGAGTGTCCGCAACTGCTGTCGAAGGAGAACTCCCCCGGGTCCCGTGCCAGGCCCTGGACGAAGCGGTAGTCCAGGTCGTACCCGGGCCATGGGGAGGAGCGGACGAGTGCGAACTTCAGGACCGGGCCGTACTCGGCGTGCCCCAGGAAGAGGCGTGCCTCGCGCAGCACGGCGGCGATACCGGCGTCCGTCCCGGGAAGCTCCTCGGCGTCGAGCACCAGGGTCGGTCCCGGGGCGCCCTCGGCCATGGCGAGATGGACGCTCATGCGGCCATCCCGGCGAAGGACTCGGGGCGGGGCAGCGTCGCACGCAGGACACGCAGTTCCTCGCTCCACAGCTCATGGACCAGCAGGGCCCACAGCGCGGCGGCGGTCACCGGGGTGGGCTCCCGCAGGTGGGTGGTGAACAGGTCGCGGACGCCGCGCTCGCACAGGCGCCCGTCGCGGCGGAGGTGCCCGGGGCACAGCATGTCCTGGGCCAGGGCCATGAGGGGGGTGCCGCGGACGAGCATCGCCTCGACGGGCAGGTGGAAGGGCTGCTTCGGGCGGCGGAGCACGGCCTCGGGCAGCAGTCCCCGCGCGGCCGCCGCCAGTGCCTTCTTGCCCCTGCGCAGATGGGACGGGAGCCGCTGGGCCAGTGCGGAGACGGCCGGCTGGAGGTACGGCATCCGTGCCTCCACCGCCCAGGCCATGCTGAGGTGGTCCAGGCGGCGCAGGTGGTACGCCGGCAGCCTCTGCAGGGTCTCGAACGTCGTCAGTGTGGTGTGCCGGTCGTCCGTCGCCGACCGCAACTGTTCGATGATCCGCTGCTCGGCCGTGCCCCGGTCGGCGAGGAAGGCGCGGTAGTCGGAGGTGTAGAGCGACTCGCGCAGCGGACGGGGGACCGCGGCGAGCGAGGTGACGTAGGGGGTCACCCAGTCGGCCCGGGCCGGTGCGGCCAGGGCGGCGCGCATCCTGTCGTACCCGGTGAAGAGCTCGTCGGCGCCGTCACCGGTGAGGGCGACGGTGAAGCCCTCGCTGCGGACGGCGCGGAACAGCGCGTAGGTGCTGAGCGTGATGGGGTCGGCGTTGGGCTGCCCCAGGTGCCAGACGGTGCGTGGCAGCAACTCGGCGAATTCGGCCGGGTCCGCGTCGATCTGGTGGTGGACCGTGCCGCTGCGGTGGGCGACGGCTCGGGCGAACCCGTCCTCGTCTCCGGGCCACCGGCCCTTGTAGGTCAGGTGGAAGGTGTGCAGCGGCTCCCCCCGTACCTCCCAGGAGTGCTCCGCGGCCAGTGCGGTCACCAGGCTGGAGTCCAGGCCTCCGCTGGTGATGGCGCAGACCGGGACGTCGGCGCGGGCCAGGCGGCGGACCTCGTGGCGGAGGACGCCCAGCAGGTCCGCGCGCGGACGCCCGCCGCCGCGGGGCTGCCGGCGGTGGACGCGCAGACCCCGGCCCCGGGTCGCCACCGCGGTGGCTCCGGGGGGCAGGGTGCGGATTCCGCGGAGCGCGGACTGCTGTCCCAGGCAGGTGCGGGTCGTCAGGTACTCGTCCAGCGCCTCCTCCCGCTGCTCGGTGGGCACCTGGGGGAAGGCCAGCAGCGCGGGCAGTTCGGAGGCGAAGCACACGCCGCCGTCCGGCGCGGCGTGGTAGTAGAGCGTCTTCATGCCGTGGTCGTCGGTCGCGAGGACCAGTTGGGGGCCGGCAGCGCGCAGATCGACCAGGGCGACGGCGAACATGCCCTCCAGGAGACCGGCGAAAGCCGGCCCGTATTCGGCGTAGAGGGCCGGCAGCAGCGTGCCGTCGCAGTTGTCGGGGAAGACGTGCCCGCGTCCGCGGAGGTGCCGGCGGAGTTCGCGGTGGTTGTACAGCTCGCCGTTGAAGACCGCGACGACACCCGGCGCCGTGTCCAGTTGGTAGGGCTGGGAACCGCCGGAGGGGTCGGTGACGGCGAGGCGGTTGCAGCCCAGGGACCAGCCGGGCCCCCTCCTCACCCCGTGGGCGTCGGGTCCGCCGTGCCGCTGGCGACTGGCGACGACCGCCAGGTCCTGGGCTGCCGCCGCGGCAGCGAACGAGCCGAAGATCCTGCACATGACGACCACCTCCGAACACACCAACACCAGACGGAATCAATAATTTGAATCTATCAAATTTTTATGTGACGCGAAAGTGCCATGGCGCGAACCGGCCATGCGCCACCGCTTGCCGAAGCGGCCGGCACGCAACAGGCTGACCGCATGAGCGACTTCACCTTCGGCGCGGCCGCACGGAGTGCGCCCGACAGCCTGCTGGTTGTGGCCGCGCATCCCGACGACATCGAGTTCTGTGTGAGCGGCACCGTCATGCAGTGGGCGGAACGCGGCACCCAGGTGACCTACTGCATCGTCACCGACGGCGACGCGGGAGGATACGACGAACGTCTGCCGCGGCAGGCCATGGCGGATCTCCGCCGGGCCGAGCAGGTGCACTCCGCCAAACTCAGCGGAGTGCAGGACGTCCGGTTCCTCGGCTACCCCGACAGCAAGGTGGAACCGAGTGTGGAGCTGCGCCGCGATCTGTGCCGGGTCATCCGTGAGGTGAGACCGCAGCGCGTCATCATTCCCAGTCCGGAGATCAACTGGGCGCGCGTCGCCGACCTGCACCCGGACCACCGGGCCGTCGGTGAGGCCGCCCTGCGGGCCGTCTACCCCGACGCCCGCAATCCCTTCGCGCACCCGTCCCTGCTCAAGCACGAGGGACTGCGGCCGTGGATCGTCCCGGAGACCTGGCTGATGACCGGTCCGACGCCCAATCAGTACATCGACGTCACCGCCGTCTTCGACCGCAAGGTGGAGGCGTTGCGCATCCACACGTCGCAGACGGCGCACTTCGAGGATCTGGCCGGACTGCTCAGGGACTGGCTGTCGGAGCACGCCCGCGCGGGCGGGCTGCCTCCGGGACGGCTCGCCGAGGCGTTCCAGATCGTACGAACGGCGTGACCGGTCGCCTCTTGGGTGAAGGCGACCGGTCATCACCGCGTTTCCGTACTCCTCCTCTTCCGGTTCCGCCGGTGTTCAGCGGTAGATCACCAGCTCCTTCTCCTCGGCCCCGCTCAGCACGTACCGTGCGCCGACCACAGGCCGGCCCGCGTAGAGGCGGATCAGGGTCGGAAGGTCCGCCTCCAGACGCGCCGGCGGCCGCCCGTCGACCGGATTGCCCAGGAGCAGGGTGCCCCGGGGGGAAGCGGAGCCGTCGCTGATGGTCGCCTCCACTCGCGGGGTGGACCGGACGCGGCTGACGACCGTGAGGATGTCCAGCGCCTCGGCCGCCCCCTGGCCGTCGTAGGCGCCGGGCTGTGCCAGGGCGTCGCGGACGTCACCGGCATGCACCCACTCCCCCAGTGCGATCACGTCCAGCTCCCCGTCGGACGCGGCGATCACCTTTCCGGCCTCGGTGAATCCCTCCTCCAGCTCGTCCAGGATCCGGGATATGGACCAGCCGCGACGTTCCCGCACGTCGGCCGCGTTGGCCTCCGGGGTGAAGGCGCCGTCCAGGCGTCCCTCGACGATGCGCAGGAGTGCCGCGGAGCAGTGGGCCAGCAGCTCCCGCACCGTCCATCCCGGGCAGGCGGTGTGGCGCTCGTACTCGTCGGCGGGCGTACGGCGCAGCAGCGGCAGCAGAGCGTCCCGCTCGGTCAGCAGCAGCCGGTGCGGCAACCAGGGGTCCCTCGCCCGCTCTCTCGTCCCGGTCATCAGTAGCGGTAGTGGTCGGGCTTGTACGGGCCCTCGACCGGCACACCGATGTAGGCGGCCTGCTCCGGGCGGAGGGTGGTCAACCTGGCACCCAGGGCCTCCAGATGCAGCCGGGCCACCTTCTCGTCCAGGTGCTTGGGCAGCACATACACCCCGACCGGGTACTGGTCGGGCTTGGTGAACAGCTCGATCTGGGCGATCGTCTGGTTGGCGAAGCTGTTGGACATCACAAACGACGGATGCCCGGTGGCGTTGCCCAGGTTCAGCAGCCGGCCCTCGGAGAGCACGATGACCGCATGCCCGTCGG